>JBJLEY010000023.1:0-77059 GCA_045565635.1 Coraliomargaritaceae bacterium | reverse complement strand
ATCCATGGATTTGATTTCGTAAACCTAGATTCCGATGTCATTGGCAGAGATGACCACGGTAGCCATGTCGCTGGTATCTGTGTCGCTGAAAATAATAATCAAATCGGCATTTCTGGAGCCGTCCCTGATGTGAAATTTATAGCCCTAGCTTGTTCTTTAGGAGGTTCCCACGTCAGTACACTTGGTGCTATTCGAGCCAAAGAATATCTCATACAAATAAAAAACAGAGGCTACAATATCGTCGCTGTCAATGCCTCCTATGGAGGCACTACTTATAGCCAAGCTGAATACGATGGAATCCAAAGGCTAGCCGATAATGATATACTTTTTTGCGCCGCATCAGGCAATGAAGGCTGGAATCTTGATTTAGAAAAAGACCTCAACCTAAACGGGGAAATTGACGAAGGCGAAGACCTCAATGGTAACGGTATCCTAGAAACCTCCTATCCCAATAGCTACGATCTGCCCAACATTATCAGTGTGGCCTCAATCAACAGAAATCAGCAACTTGCATCCAGTTCAAACTATGGACAAATCGAAGTGGATATTGCCGCACCGGGAGATTTTGTCTTTTCCACCGTCAACTACGATTATACTAAAGTAATACAAAACATCACCCTCAGTGATGGCACTTCGCTAGAGAATCAATGGATTGATGGCGGTTCAAATATTTCAGGCGACTCCCTCTCTGGCATTATTGTTCCTTGTGGAATCGGTGAAGAGGGCGAATTCCCCGCTGCAGTCAATGGCAACATCGCACTTATCGAACGTGGTGAACTTTTTTTTTATGAAAAAGTCCTAAACGCTATGAATTCAGGAGCCATAGCCACCATCATCTACAATAATATCGCAGAAAACGAGAGTAGAGTGAGAGATTGGGTTCTAGATGTCATTGCTGCTTCTCCATGGATACCCACATTCAGTATCAGCCGAGCCGATGGCATCAGATTACTTGAAGCACGTCTTGTAACGGCTACTCTCAGACCCTACCTTGAATTCCTTAATCCAGATAGCAACCTATACGCATACCTGTCTGGTACCTCTATGGCTAGCCCATACGTCACCGCCGCAGTCGCCTTCGCTGCCCACAACTTCCCTGACGAAACCATGATCCAAAGACGTGATCGTATCCTCAACAATGTGGCCAAGCTAGCTGTCCTCGGTGATAAAGTCGCCACCGGAGGCGTTGTCAACCTACGCAAAATTGTCGACACCGACGAAGACAACCTACCCGACTGGTGGGAAACCGATCACTTCAACACACTCGACATCACCGACACCCAAGACAGTGACAACGACGGCTACACCAACCGAGAAGAATTTTTCAGCCAGACCCACCCCCAACTCGCCTCCGATACCCCTAATTTCAAAAACCAAATCGACCTTAACAACCTTCAAATCACCGATAGCAACCTAAAGTTCGATTTCGTCACCTACCCTGGTTACCAATATCAAATTCAAAGCTCCGATTCACTGGGAAATGAATGGCAAACCCAATTGAACTATAACGGAGATGGCACTCCCATCAGAGCCACTGCCGACGTCTCGTCTGAGCAAAGCCAAAGCTTCTATCGCCTCAGAGTCACTGAATAAAGCCCTCTTGAGCTGATATTCTCCTGCGAAGCAACCCCCTCATCAGACCACCCTTTTCGTCTGATACACTAGTGCTTCTAGAGGATTAATTGGAATATTTTTTTGAGGTAGGCCTCGTATAGATAATTATAAGAAGATGAAATTAGAAACACCTGAGAAAATTAAATTTCAAACTTTCTTTACCATGTCTTACTTAGAAATATTTTTTACCTCTATAAACATCTTGATCGCTGGATTTGTAGCTTATGTACTTGTCCAAAAAAACAAAATAAATCATCTTCAAATAAAATTAAATCTATTCTAAAAACGCTATAGAATATATAATGAACTTAGAAAATATTTTTTAATTATAACAAGAGAAACTAATGTAAAAGATGAAGAAATTAAAAAATTTTGGTTAAAAGCTCATGATGCTTATTTTTTATTCGATGACCGTTTTGAAGAAAATCTTGATAAGATTAAGGATAAAACAATAGATTTAAATAGAACATATAAAAATCAAGATAATCCTAGGTTGCCTGAAGATAAACGAAACCAAGCTGCTTATGAGAATGGTGAACTCACTAGTTGGTTCGGTACACAATTAGATAAGATTGGCATAACATTTAAAAAATACCTAAAATTTAAGAACTGAATCCTACTTCTTAACAAACTTTGCCTTCTCAGGAGGTTTGAGGCCTTGGGCTTCGTAAACGGTTTTGAAGTGCATTTTGGCGGTTTGTTCAAGGCCATCGACGCCTTCGTTTTCAAAGATTTGGGTGGCTTGTTTGAGCACTTCTTTACCCGCTCCTTTACCTAATTCCATTTCCGCTTGAATAGAGAGGGCTTTCATTTCGCGGACGTAGGTGGCACGTGCGACGATGGAGGCGGCGGCGACCACGGGATCGGACTCGGCTTTGGTTCGGGAAATGAGATTAAATTTCGGGTGCTCTTTTTTCACATAGGGGTCAACCAAGGGTTGTTTGGAGAATTGGTCGAGGATGCCCCAGGGTGCAGGGCGAACTTTCAGAGCTTCATTCAAGGCTCGTCCATGATACCAGGCTAAGAGCTTGTTTAAGTTTTGTCCAAATTTTCCGTAGAGCTGATTGTATTTAAACATACGAGCAAAGACAGTTTTTACGACCACGCCTTTAGTTTCTCGTATCAATTTATCCAGTTTTAAAATTTTGCTATCGGTAATTTTTTTACTGTCTGCGATACCTGCTTTGAGCCATTCACGGACCATGTCACCATCGGCAATCACACAGGCAACAATGAGTGGGCCGAAGACATCGCCCTTGCCGCTTTCATCAGAACCAGCGTGGAGCTCAAACCACTCGGGGTGGTTGACTTCATCATAGCCTAGTCGTACTTCTCCTGTGATCTCAGGTTCAATGGTCATTTGTACAAATTCTTCGGTACGCTTACCGGAGATGACAAGCTTACCGCTCTTGTAAGCGACCACATTCAGCTTCTCTCCTTTATAGGCGAAAAGTGCATAGTTTACACTATAATGATCCCATTGTCCAAGTTGCCCGCTTTCGATTAAGTCTTGCAGTTTATCCATCTGCTCAGGCGTCAATTCAAGGGTATACATCGAACGCTTTTTTTCTTTATCATCCATGTTTGCCATCTTTTAAATTTATCATTCTATAGGCAATCTCTAAGTCATATAAAACTTAAAAAAATTTAATGGAATTTAATAAAATTTGATAATTAATCATCTACAGCTCTTGATTAAAAACCGCACAGCTTTTCGCTCCGCTCTTTTGACTTGGTATGGGGAACACCAACGGGTGCTCCCTTGGCGAACTAAACCGAGTCTTTATAGAACGGTGGTCTCCGAATTTATGTTGCAACAAACCCAAATCAAAACAGCTCTGCCTTATTTTGAGCGATGGATGCAACGCTTCCCTGATTTTAAAACTTTGGCTGATGCGGATAGCGAAGTGGTTTTAAAACATTGGGAGGGCTTGGGTTATTATAATCGAGCGAGAAATCTTCATAAGGTGGCCCAGTGGATGCGTGACTCAGAGGCGGTGCCCGATACAGTGGAAGCTTGGAAGGCTTTGCCGGGGATTGGCGATTATACAGCAGCGGCGATTGCTTCGATCGCTCAAGGCGTGCCTGCGGCAGTGGTCGATGGCAATGTGGTGCGGGTCTTGGCTCGCTTAAGCAATGAACAAACGGCCTTCCCGAATAATGGCAAGGCGGTGGATTTTTTCAAGGACCTCGCAAATGAATTACTCGACCTAGGGTCTCCAGGAGATGCTAATCAAGCGATGATGGAAATCGGGGCGACTGTTTGCATAAAGGGAAACCCAAAGTGTGAACTCTGCCCACTTCAGACTTTTTGTCTTGGCTTTGCACAAGCACAAAGTGAAGGAGAAAGACAAGGACAAGGCACGGTGGCCGACTTGCCAAAAATTCATAGGGTAAAGCGAGAGAAGGTGCTTCTGCATAGAGGGCTAGTCATTGATCAAAAGAAAATTTTACTGCATAAGATCAGTTCGGAGGCGAAACGCTTAAAGGGACATTATGAAATTCCGAGCCTAGAAGCTTTAAAAATTTCGCATGATTCAAAGAAAGTGGAAGCGGTGTCGATTCGGAAACGAGCGATTTCAAATCAATCGATTGAAGAACATCTCTACCGGGTGGCAACTAAGGGGCTATCTCTAGACGGAGAGGATGCATTGAATTGGATTGATCTTAGCGAAATAAATTCCATCCTATTATCAGGTCCGCATCGACGATGGATCACAGAATATCTACAAACACTTGATCTAAACTGAATACCACATTTAATATGTATTGAATTAAAAAACTAAGCGAATGAATTTAGAGACACTCTATTCCGATGTTAGCAATGAGGAGATTGATAAAATCGATCTCTTACCTCGTGATGAAAAAATGGAACACCTCGCTCTCTTAAAGAATCTACCCACGAAGGATGCCTTAAGGGAAATCGCTGAAGCGGTTAAGATGCCTTTGCTCGATTCTTTTAGCTTGATTGACAACCCTTCTCAGCACCTTCCTGTGAAATTGATTCATGAATACCACTGCGTGCCGATTGAGGATAGTTCCAATACTAATGAAGATGAAGACACCATTGCTTTAGTCACTCTGTGGCCACCAGACACCCAAATGGATCGTTGGATTTTTGCCACCTGCGGAAAAACGCCGAAGTGGTATTTAGGTGATCCAGAAAAGATACAAGATACCATCACTCAGCACTTTGGTGTGGGGGCAGACAGTTTAGATGAGTCGAACTTAATTGAAGACGTCTCGGAAGAGGATGCGATGGAAGACGAAGATGCGGCGATCATTCGTTTTGTGAATGAGGTGATTTTCAAAGCGGTGAATGACCGTGCGACAGATATTCATTTTGAACCTTTGCGGGATTCTCTTCAGATTCGTTATCGTATTGATGGTGAGTTGATCTCAATTCGTATGCCGGATAATTTGATCCGATTCCAAGACGCTATTATTTCTCGCCTGAAGATCATGGCGAAATTAAACATTTCTGAGAAGCGTCGCCCTCAAGATGGTCGTATTACTTTTTCTTCCGGTGAATCGGAATTAGACATTCGTATTTCCACTTTTCCCACTATGTATGGGGAGAGTATCAGTCTTCGTCTGCTCAATCAAAAATCCAAACCTTTAACCATGAAAGAATTGGGCTTGTCCCTTCACGAGGAGCGAATTTTGGAAAAAGTTTTGGGCTCACCGCATGGTATTATTTTAGTTACGGGGCCAACTGGTTCAGGTAAGTCTACTTCACTGACTGCTTTTATTCGTCTGATCAATCGTCCTGAACGCAGAATCATCACAGTAGAAGATCCCGTAGAATATGAAGTACCTGGTGTGAACCAAACTCAGGTACACCCGGAAATTGGACTCACTTTCGCCCAATCGCTTCGCTCTGTATTACGACAAGACCCCGATGTAATTATGGTGGGGGAAATTCGAGATCGGGAAACTGCTGATATTGGCATCCGAGCCTCTTTGACGGGTCACTTAGTATTGAGTACCTTACACACTAATGATGCTCCTGGTGCCTTGACTCGTCTTATCGATATGGACATTGAGCCTTTCTTAATCGCTTCATCCGTGGAATTAATTGTCGCTCAACGATTGGTTCGTAAGCTTTGCCCTGATTGTGCTCAACCCGCCAAATACGAAGCGGGCTATTTGGAAAACTGTCTCAGACTCTTAAACATTCCTTTGACCGAAGAAAATTTAAACCACCCTATTTATACGGCGGCGGGCTGTGACAATTGTCGAAATATTGGATTCAAGGGACGAATTGGCATTTTTGAATGTTTATCGGTGAGTGAAGAAATCCACGAACAAATTGTTCAAAAGGCTTCAGCTCGGACGATTCGTCAGACGGCCATTGGGCAAGGGATGCGATCACTTACTGAAAGCGGATGGAATCACGTGAAGAATGGCTTAACCACCATTGAAGAAGTCATGCGTTACGCAGAGATTGAAACAGAAGAAGAAAAATAAAACTTAGTCATTTGAACGACTTTTTTCAATTGCTTTCAATTTTTCGTACTCTTTGTCAAATTTCTCACGGTTGCAGTTACAGTGTATGCAGAGAGGTGAGTTATACTTAAGCGCAAATTTCTCATGCCAATTCAGTGGGGTGCTTTGCCCCTTCTCCACAAGGTTCAATGCATCTCTGCAGCTAGGAAAGATGTGCCCTAAAAAACCGTAGATTGCATCGGCTAAAGAAAATTTTTGTTGTCCCATAATTCTATACGCTAGATAGTTTTTTTAATTTTTCCAATAAATAGATACATTTTTATGTCCTTTTTCTTTTTTTATTCATGCTTACGAGTTCAAAAGCTAAAGCTTTTGGCCATAATGAGTCTGGGATTAGTCTCCTTACTTTTATTAAATGCCACGGATTTAAGTAAAATTGAAGAAGCCGAAGCACTCTTCATAGAAGGTTCTGTCGATGCTTCGGTCGCAATACTTGAAAGCCTAGATTTACAAATCAACCCGCACGCCTTGGTTATGTTAGCATCAATTTATTGTAATACAGCTGACTGGCAAAAACTTGAAACTATAATCAAGGATATGAAGGACATTCCCTTCTTAAGTGATCTATCCTATTACTTTTCTGGACGAATTGCACTTGCCAATAATCGCTTGGGGTCCGCTCGTAGAGCCTTTGAACAGGCAGCAAAAGAACGACCTTCAAGCACTCAATTTATTCAGGGACATCTTTATTTCTATCAAGCAGTCTGCTTTAAAAAACTAAAGCAAATTGATCGAGCAGCCGATGCTTATGACAAAGCGTTGGAAAATAACTTCACCGCAGAATCTCTTGAGGAAATTATTTACTTATCACAATTTCACGCCCTATTCGCCAATGCACAAACCACGATCACTTATCTTAATTCGTATCCTGAATCCTTAGTTAAAGAAGATGCTCGAGTCGGAGCAATTCTGGGCCGGGCCTACCTAAAGAAAGATTTACATTTTCTGGCAATCAAATCGTTCAGTGAATCGCTCACACTTGATCCTAGACAAGCATCCACTCTTGCTTTGCGGGCGAATGCCTACCGTTTAACTCGTAATTATACAGCAGGCTTAGCCGATATTAAGGCGGCGATCACCCTAGCACCCGATCTAATCGAACTGAATTATATTCTCGGCTTAATTAATTTTGAAATGGGTAAGCTTGAAGCGGCAAATACTGCTTTCAGGAATAGCTATCCCTACTTCCAAAAGAATAGCGATTTTTTAATTCTCTCAGCTCAATTAGCCTACACCGTCAATGATCTTCAATTTTCGAAGCGAGCGCTTGGTCAGTATTTCCAACTTAAGAAAAATGACAGCCACATTAATGCCTATTACATTTCGCTTCTGCTTAAAGAAAATGATACAATAGAAAGTTTAACTAAGCCACAATCTTTGGATTGGGTCTTATTTGAAAACTATGTATACGGAAGAAATACAACTGACTATATCTTAGCTAATACCACGAGTGCTAGTCTGACTTTTTTTATGGCACAATCAGCCAGAGCAAAGAAGGATTTGCTAATCGAAAAACGATTACTCAAAGTTACTTTAGAGCGTGCACAGAAAAATTCTCCTGAATTCCTTTGTGCAGACTGGCAATTAAAAGGCTTATAAAACTGATTTTTTACTTGCAGAAAGATAAAGAAATTCATTTTGTGAACATTAGCGCTAAAGTTCATCCTTTCATATAGGGTCAATTTCTCGACTGCCTAATAGGTATAGCGGTTGGTGTGGCATTCGCTGCCCATCGGTTTCGAACACTCGAAATCCACAGTCGTGCAATCAATATAAAATATGTCAGAAAATACAATTGTAGATAAAGCATCCATTATCAAAGAATTCGGAACAAACGAATCAGACACTGGCTCGTCCGAAGTTCAGATCGCACTTCTAAGTGCTCGCATTAAACATCTTACTGAGCACTTACGTGAGCACAGAAAAGATTTTCACTCTCGCAGAGGTCTTATTGCCCTTACTGCAAGACGTAGAAAACTACTCGATTATCTAAAACGCACTGCATTCACTCGCTATACTAGTATATTAGAAAAGCTGAATTTGCGTCGATAAAACACTTTACCAGCCGGATCTATTAAAACATTAGGTCCGGCTTTTTTATTTATTAAAAAAGTAAATTGACTTAGCTCAATTCGAGAAACGGGTCCTACCCCCACTAGGTCGCAAATATGAAAAAAGAAATATGAAACAAAAACACAATGTCATTGTTGACAACTTAGATATAGAAATCTCAACCGGTACACTTGCAGGATTAGCCAGCGGTGCCGTAACTATTCGCTCAGGCGAAACCAGTCTATTCGTATCGGCTACTGCCGCTTCCGCTCTTAGACCAGGACAAGATTTCTTCCCATTAACCGTAGATTACAAAGAAAAATTTTCCGCAGCAGGAAAATTCCCAGGCGGTTATTTCAAACGAGAAGGCAAACCTTCAGAAAAAGAAATCCTTACTTCACGTCTCTGTGACCGTCCATTGAGACCCCTATTCCCTAAAGGCTTCATGAATGAAGTTCAAGTGATTGGTATTCTTTTATCCACAGACGGAGTTAATGAACCTGATATTTTGATGGTGAATGCTGCTTCTGCTGCATTGATGATTTCAGATGTACCGTGGAACGGCCCTGTCGCTTGTGTTCGTATCGGACAAATTGACAACGAATTCATCGTTAATCCAACAAATGATGAAATGCTCGATTCAGAATTAGACTTAATTTATGTCGGTACTGAAAACGAAATGCTCATGATCGAAGGTTCTGCAGAATTTATTTCTGATGAGCGTTTCTATGAAGCTTTAGAATTTGCACAAAAATCTATCCAGCCATTGATTGCTGCACAAAAAGAACTCGCCAAAATCGCTGGTAAAGCGAAAAAAGAATTTCCATTGGTGGTCACACCAAAGGAAGTGACTGACTTTTGTGAAGAACAAGCAAAAGACAAAATTATCGAAGCATTGGCTTTTGATAGTTATACCGAAAGAAAAATTGCGATTGAAAAGATCATTGATGAAACAAAAGAATCATTGGATGCAAAATTCGGTGAAGGCAATGTAGACAGTAACGACGTAGCTCGTGCATTTGATGAATTACAAGAGAAGCTCTATCGTAAGAATATCCTAGACACTGGAAAACGTGTTGATGGACGTGGCGCTCAAGATTTGAGAACCATCTCTGCGGACAGCGGACTCGTACCAAGAGTACACGGATCAGCGGTATTCAATCGTGGTGAAACACAAGCACTTGTTATCGCAACACTAGGAACCAGTAAAGATGTTCAAGATATCGATGGTTTAACTGGTGGTGCCACTAGCAAGTCCTTTATCCTTCATTATAACTTCCCTCCTTTCTCGGTAGGTGAAGCAGGACGCTTTGGATTTACTGGACGTCGCGAAATTGGCCACGGTGCTTTAGCAGAAAGATCATTATTACCAACACTTCCACCAGAAGATGAATTCCCTTATGCAATTCGTCTTGTGTCTGAAGTAATGAGCTCTAATGGTTCAACCTCAATGGCAAGTATCTGTGGTGGTTCTATCGCACTTATGGATGCAGGTGTTCCTGTTTCTAATCCTTGTGCGGGTATCTCATGTGGTCTTGTCACTGAAAAAGATGATTCTGGTAAAATCGTTAAACATGTTGTTTTGACGGATATCCTTGGAGCAGAAGATCACTTTGGTGATATGGACTTGAAGATCGCGGGAACTGTCGAAGGTATCACAGGATTCCAACTCGACCTCAAGATTCCTGGATTACCGTTTGATATTGCACTTGAATCTTTGAAGCAAAATAAAGAGGCACGTAATAAAATCCTGGGTATCATGTCTGAGCATTTAAGTGCTCCAAGATCTGAACTCAGAGAGCACGCACCTCGTATTCATAGTTTACAAATTGATCCAGATAAGATCGGTGCTTTGATTGGCCCGGGTGGTAAAAACATCCGCCGTATCACAGAAATCTCTGGTGCACAAATCGACATCAATGAAGACAATAGCGGTAAAGTACTTATTTTTGCGACAAGTAAAACAGCTATGGATCGTGCGATTCAAGAAGTTGATCTTTGCACAGCTGAAATTCAAATTGGTAAAACTTACCGTGGTATTGTTAGAGGCATTAAGGACTTCGGTGCTTTCGTCGAATGCTTACCAGGTAAAGAAGGACTCGTCCACATTTCAGAACTTGCTGATTTCCGCGTCAATAAAACCGAGGATATTTGCAAATTAGGTGATGAGATGGTCGTAAAATGTATCGGTCTCGATAAAGGCAAAGTGAAGCTTTCTCGTAAAGCTGCATTAGAGCAAAGTGAGGAAGCGAATGATGGTGCTGAAGCATCTGATTCCGAAGACGAGGCTTAGTTCTTAACCACAGTTTAATTCAAACTCTTTCAAACGACTGCACTTGCAGTCGTTTTTTTTGTTTAATTTGCTTTAAGCGATACCTCGTTCGCTGGCTTCAATAAAGGCAACTAATTCTTGCACCTCTTTGATTTGAGAGAGCTCTGACTTAGCAATGCTTTCGATAGCCTGTGAGCGATTGAGTCCTTTTTTATAAAGTTGCTTGTAGGCCTTACGTACTCCGCTGATAGCCTCTTCAGAGAATCCAGCTCTTTGGAGTCCGACTTTGTTAATCCCACGAACTTCGGCTGGGTTACCTGATGCGGTGAAAAAAGGCGGGATGTCTTGAAGAACAGTGGCCGTAGCCGCAGCCATACTGTGATCGCCTAAGCGACAGAATTGATGAATCCCTACACCCCAACCAACATTCACATAGTCAGCTACCTCGACATGGCCACCAAGTGCGGAATGACTACTCATCACTAAATGATTTCCCACTTTGCATTCATGGGCAACATGACTGTAAGCCAAGATGACATTATGGTCGCCCATTTCAGTCAGCAAACCTTCTGCAGTGGCACAATGAACGGTGGTGTATTCACGAAAGACATTATGATTACCAATCTTTAAGCTATGAATACCGTCTTTATATTTTAAGTCGTGGGTTTTTCCTCCGATATAAGCATAGGGATGCACTTCATTATCATTTCCTAAAGTGGTATTCCCATCAACTGTGGCATGGTGCATGATCTCGGTGCCCGAAGCGATTCGTACATGAGCTCCGACATAAGCAAAAGCCCCGACACTAACGCCTTCTTCTAATTCTGCACCACTCTCGATGATTGCTGTTGGATGAATCTTTGTTTCCATAAGCTTCCGTTTAAACTGTTATGCATCCACAATGGAAAACATGAGTTCTGCCTGTGATACAGGCTTTCCTGAAACTAAGCATTTACATTCTGCTTGAGCGAGTTTTTTTGCCTTTATCTTAGTAATTTTAGCACGAATCTCTAAGGTGTCTCCTGGAACAACAGCCTGCCTAAACTTCACATTGTTCGCACTCATAAACAATGCGACTTTGGATTCATCGATTGGGCATAATTTCAAAAGCAATATTCCAACTGCTTGAGCCATGGCTTCTATTTGAAGCACACCAGGCATCACCGGCATTCCTGGGTAATGCCCCTGAAAAAAGGGCTCGTTCATTGAAAGATTCTTAATCGCAATTAATTCATTCTCATTAATAATCTCAACCACTCGATCGACCATTAAAAAAGGGTAACGATGTGGCAAAATATCCATAACTGCTCTTATATCTAAAGCTGTCTCAGTTGGTGCTAAAACTTCGCTTGTTTCCGATTCTTTTTGCAAAGCTCCTTTAGGTTTTTTCTTAGCCTTTTTATTTCCCAAGTGAGCTTCACGAATTTTTTGAGTCAGTTGTGCATTAAGCGCATGGCCAGGACGTACCGCAATAATATGAGCTTTGATTGGCATGCCTAACAAAACAATATCACCAATGATATCTAAAATCTTATGGCGAACAAACTCATCTTTATAACGCAGTGGTTCCTTAGTTAAAATCTTGTCGCCCTTAATTACAATCGCACTATCAAGGGTACCACCCTTGATTTTACCAAGCTTGATTAATTCCTCTATATCTTCGTAAACAGTAAATGTACGTGCTGCCGAAATATGAGTGATGTAAGAATCGATGTCTATATCGATGCTCAAGTGTTGAGTGTGAACACCTCGATCGTCCGATGAAGTACAGGTGATTTTAAAGCCATCATGTGGTAAGGCGATAATGGAGCTATTTCCTTTCGTCACAGAAATTGGTTTATCCAATGTGTAGGATTCCCTGTCTGCTTCTTGTTCCACGGGTTCGCCTTTTTGGATTAAATTAACAAAATGCTTTGCAGAACCATCCATAATTGGCGGCTCACTTGCATCCATTTCAATTAAAACATTGTCTACAGAACAACCACTCAAGGCGCTCAAAACATGTTCCACTGTATGCACTTTAGTATGCCCATCTGCAATTGTTGTGCTTCGGACTAAATCCTCAACATAATCAATCAATGGCTTGATCACAGGTTTCCCGTATAGATCTAATCGCTTGAAAACGATGCCATGATTTTCAGGAGCAGGCTTGATAGTCAGATTAACTTCTTCACCGGTGTGAAGAGCCTTACCTTTTATAGAAACTTCGCGTAAAAGGGTTCTTTGCTTCATATGATATAGGAAAATAGGACTGTGTAATTAAGAGAAATACTGTGAAACGATGTACGTGATTAAATCAATTGTAAAGCATCTCTTTTCTGGCGTTGACCCATGAAATCTATATGACTAATTCTTAGAATACGATCCATAAATCATGCTCGAAAATTTAACACAGAAAATAGGTCAAGCCCTACAAAATCTCAAAGGTGAGAAAAAATTAACCGAATCCAATATCTCAGATGCCTTAAAAGAAGTCCGGCAGGCATTGCTTTCAGCCGATGTGCATTTTAAAGTGGCCAAACAATTTGTTCAGGATGTTGAAGCAAAATGTGTAGGGCAAACCATCACTCAAACGGTAGGCGCAAGAGAACAAGTGATTAAGATTATCAATGACGCGCTCGTAGAACTATTAGGAGCGGAATCTTCAAGTTTAGAAAATAAACGCCCTCTGAAAATAATGATGATCGGGCTCCATGGTTCAGGGAAAACAACGACATCTGGAAAATTGGCACGCCTCCTGAAAAAGAAAGACAATTATACACCTGCTCTGATTGCCTGTGATATTTATCGTCCCGCCGCGATTGATCAGTTGAAAACTTTAGCCGATAGTGAGGATGCTATCTTTTACTCAGATCGTTTGGAAAATGATGTTTCTAAAATCGCCCAAAAAGGAATGGCTGAAGCAAAAGCCAAGGGTGCAAATTGCTTTATTTTTGATACTGCTGGTCGTTTGCAAATTGACACCGACTTAGTCTCTGAAATCAAACGCCTAAAAAACACTATCATGCCCGACGAAATCTTACTCGTTGCGGATGCTGCCTTAGGCCAAGAAGCAGTCAATATTGCTCAAACCTTTCACGAAGCCGTTACATGTACGGGCATTGTTCTGACTAAATTAGACGGTGATGCCCGTGGCGGTGCCGCCTTATCGATGAAAGCGATTACTGGTATCCCCATAAAATTTATGGGAACTGGAGAAAAGTCCGATGCCTTTGAATACTTTCATCCCAATCGTATTGCTTCAAGAATTTTAGGCATGGGCGATGTGGTTTCTCTTGTTGAAAAAGCACAAGAAACTATTGACCAAAATGAAGCCGAACGATTGGCGAAACGCATGGAGAAATCAGAATTTAATCTCGATGATTTTCTCAAACAAATGCAGCAAGTTAAAAAGATGGGCTCACTTGGCTCTATCGCTTCTATGATGCCAGGCATGAGCAATGTAGAAATTGGCGACAAAGAAGAAAAGAAAATGTCCCATACCGAAGCCATTATACTATCAATGACAGCCAAAGAACGTGCCAAACCTCGACTCCTAAGAGGCAGTCGCTTAACTCGCATTGCCAAAGGGTCAGGAACACAAGTTCGTGATGTTAACGCCCTATTGAAACAATTTTCTCAAATGCAAAAAATGATGCGTATGATGAAAGGGAGCAAAGGCAAAAGAATGCTCAATGAAATGAAAAATAAAATGGGTGGCTAAAACTTGCAGCGAGTTACCTCAATTCAGGCGAATTACTTTTCCCATTCTAGGGCCCCTTTTTTCAATTCGTAAACTAAGCCGAAGGTCAGTACGAAAATGAAAAACAACATCGGTGTTAAAATACTGATATTTGCGACCATAAAATCACGAAAGACTAATATCCAAGGCACTAAAAAAACGACTTCTAAATCGAAAAGAATGAAGAGCATAGCCGTAACATAAAACTTTACCGCAAACTGAGCATGACCGCTACCCTCTGTTAGCATCCCACATTCATAGGGCGAATTCTTGATTTCCGTGGACCGACTACGCTGACCAAAAATATGAGAGGCCACTAAAATAATGATCCCCATACTAAACGCTAAGGTTACTTGTACTAAAATTGGATAGTAATCGCTCAATTCCATGTACTAGAAAGAAACCTTTGAAGCAGAAATTTCAAGAGGAATATGAGAATAAAGTATGATTGGCAGTATCTTTAGCTAAAAATCATTTTGCATCATTGATACTTTTGAGAGAAATCGCATCAATCGAGTCTTCCCCGAGACCTATTTCTGAAGCGTATGAAAGCTGTAAATTAGGCATCGGAACTTCTTCAAAACCATTTTCTCTTCGCTCTCGATTTATCAAGTCTACCAACAAGCGATCCATAGCCACTGGGTCTGTTGACATCCAGAGCACGGGCTCAACTCTCGAATAGAGTGAATTATAGCTTGGCCCTCCAATAAATTGGAATTTCTCTAAAGCGACAAAATGCAACTGAAGGTGCTGATTCAATTCAGGTATTCCTAATATCTCAGCAACTGCAACTGCAGCCGTTGATTCATTAGCTAAGAAACGAAGATGATTGCTTACATTCCATAAAGAAGCATTCGCTAAAACTCCATCTACCCCTAAAACTGGATCATCAATTCCTACGACTAAATTGATCCAAAAATCTACTTCGAACAATAAAGGTATCGGCAAAAAACTCTGCCTATATATGGGAGTTACATTATCAGAAGACAAAGAGCCAGAGCCTATATGGCCTATATGATAAGGTCGATCTTTCAATAAAGGAGGAATAGGACTATCATAAAACCAATCTGATTCGAAAAACTTAAGAGAATTGAGCGCTAATACAGGACAGCCTTCAAAGTAAATCGTTCCCCCTTTTTCTTCTTTATAAAAGCCTGAAGCCTTTAAATTAAAACTTGAGAAATCAATAATTAAAATAGATTGCCGATCAAAGCCCCTGGACTCTAATGACTTAATCGTTGCACGAACTAAATTTAAAGGTGTAGATAAGCCCTCGCCCGCTCTGGTATTCACCTTTAAGGCTACTTTTCCCTTACTTTTAGGAAATAAGTTTATTCCGCTAGTTTCTTCGTATTTTGAAAGTAATTCATCCACCGCTTCAGAGTACGACGCCTCAAAATTATCCAATGAAAATTCCCAAACTACAGATTTTTTTTCCTCTGCTGCGATAAGAAGCATTGACTCTAAAAAAACTAACAAAAATAATAAAAGATATTTTGCTCTAAAAACTGGTCTATTGCTAATTCGATTAAAACTTCGACACAGTATTGCCTTCAATAAATTTTCCCAATATATCATCATTCTTTCGCTTATATAATCTATGCTTAAACAAATAATTCAGATTTTTACAGTATTATATTTCTCGATCATACTTTCTTTCTTCACTGCCTGCCAGCCCACAGACATGAGCAAAAAGGCATTAGTAGACGAAACTACAGAATTTCTTGAAGAAGGAAATTCTCAAGCAGCGATTGATCTATTGGAGACGCAGATAGAAATATACGGGCAAGATATTGATATCCTTCAATTGCTTGCCCAATCGTACATAGAAAGCAATGACCCATTCACCGCCACAGTTATTTTGCTCAATGCTTACGAACTCGAGCCTAAAAATAGCGACACCTTAGATCTATACCTGAAAAGTTTAAAAGCGGCAAATATGGATATCACTGATATTTTATTGGAAGTTGCTGAAAGATCCCCCGCCTCTCTGAACAAAGACGAATGGCAACAAGCATCCAATCTATTTGCAGAACAAGCCGACTTCGAAAAGGCCTTAAACGCCTATTTTGAGTACTTAGGCACTAAAAAAGCCTCCAAATCAACTTCACCCGAAGCCGCTTTGAAAATAGGTGAATATTATCTTGAATTAAAACAACCTAAAGAAGCTGAAGCTTGGTTATCCATCTCAGCAAATTCTGATTCCATTGAAGCACTCCCCGCACAACTTAAATTAATTACTATTAAACTTCAGGAAAAAGATTGGTCGGCACTTATGAAACAAATTGAGCGCATTGAAAAACAATTTCCTAAGGCACTAGACTCTACTTCATTTTCTGACTTGCCAAATATTGTTGCAGAAAAACTTGAAGCCGAGAAACAAGCGAGCATGTTCCAATCAAAGAATCCAACAGCATCAGGCAAAGCGGGGTCCATTCAAAATATAGAAGACCTAGAAGCCTTAGCAAACCAAGTGGCTAAATCAGATCTTGAAGAAGCCGAAGCAAATAATGCTTCTCCTACTGAATTTAATCCAGAAATAGAAATCGAGCCTGCTGACCCTTATTTAAGTAATTTTGATTCGGCTGAATTAGGCGAAGCCTTTGATCCGACCTCGACTACCGAGGCCACAATCAACCAACCCAAACTAACTTCTCAAGAGATTGAAGCCTTAATTTTAGAAGCAAATCGTTCTGTTTTAAGCAATGATCTAGACACTGCCGCTACTTTATACCGGGAGGTTCTCGATAATAGCCCCCAGCGTCATGAGATTTGGGATCGCATTGCACAAGTTTACTTTGCCAATGAAGAATACAACAGCTCAGAATCAGCCGCCCTCAAAGCCATTCGCTATCAGCCAAGTAACATTGCGTACACTATCAATTACCTAAACATTGCTAAGAGAACAAAATCTGAAATACGCTTTTTATCTGAGCTTTTAAGTGCTTCAAAACAATTTACTAACAGCCCAGAAATTACCCTTTCATTAGCCCGAGCCTACGATCGTAATAGTCGCTACCGGTTCAAAGCAAAAGATTACTATACCAAATTTATTACACTTGCGCCTAATCACCCCCAGCGTTCTGAAGCTGAAGCAGCCATTTTAAGGCTACCTTAACCTTAAAGTCATTCCCCCCTTGTATACACTTTAAAGTGCCGTCGATATCTAAGCAATCCATTGAAACTTTAAAAGCACAACTGAATCTTGTTGATGTAGTAATGCCTTATGTGCAGCTGAAGCAATCTGGCCGATCATGGAGCGGATTAAGCCCATTCACTCAGGAAAAAACGCCCTCTTTTTACGTACACCCCGATAAAGGATTTTTTAAATGCTTCAGCACCGGAGAAGGCGGCGACTGTTACTCCTTTATTATGAAGGTAGAAAACCTAGAATTTTATGAAGCCGTCGAATTCTTATCACAAAAGTTCAACATTCCCCTCCAATACGATAAAGGAAATCAAAGCCCCAAAGAACTTTCACTTCGTAAGCAAGCCCTAGAAATTCATTCCTTTGCTTCTGAATGGTTTCATAAATATTTCATGCAAAGCGAAGAAGCTGAACCGGTTCGATTGTATTGGCAAAATCAAAGGCGATTTTCTCTCGATATTGCAAAAGAATATAAGATTGGATACGCTCCAACTAACCTTAAAGCTCTCAGCCTAGCTCTTGAAAAGAAACAATTTACAATTGATGCTTTAAAAGCATCTGGTCTCTTTTTTGTTAATGAAAGAGCAAGTCAAATTGATCAACTAAAGCCTCGGTTCCGTGGACGATTGATGATTCCAATAAGAGATATCAACGCCAGAGTCATCGCCTTTACTGCAAGGCAGCTAGAGCAGACACCGGATGACGACCCCTCACAAAAAGCAAAATATGTAAATTCTCCAGAAACCTTACTCTTTCACAAAAGCAAAATACTATTCGGTATGGAGCATGCTCGGAAACATTTAAAAGCAACACCTTACTTCATACTGGTGGAAGGACAACTTGATGCTATTCGTTGTTGGTCACTTGGACTGAATACCGCTATTGCACCACAAGGTACCGCTATTACCGAAGAACAATTGCTATTGTTGAGGCGCTATGAGCCTTCAAAAATCGAGTGCCTGCTTGATGGAGATTCAGCAGGAAAAAAAGCGGCTCTACGTACCTTACCCTTAACCTTTAAAGTGGGACTTGAATTTAGCTACTTAACACTTCCAGAGAAAAGTGATCCCGATGATTTACTTTGCACAAAAGGCATTGAGGCACTTGAAGAATTACGCTCACATGCCTTTGGCCCTATCCGACTATTACTAGAAACCTTGCTTCCCAAAGGCTCAGCCGCTTCCACTCAAGAAAAAATAAAAGCGTCCAAGCATATCTTTGAATTACTCAATCATTTAAAATCAGAAATAGCACAGGAAGATTACCTTCAAGAAGTCAGCAAGAATGCTCAAATAAGCATGCAAAGTTTGATCAAAGATTTTTCTGAATTTAAAAAACTTAAGGCACGGCAGACAAGTTACCAAAAAAACAAGCCAGAGGCTGTAGCCGAAATCCCTGCTAAAAAAATTGAGGACTCAGCCATGACACAAATAAATTGGGAACTTTTATATCTTACCTTAAATTTTCCTGAATATGGAAAACAAATTGCTTATACTATTGATTCTAATTCATTAGACAAATTGAGTCCAACTGGTAAATTTTTATCTAAATTGCTCGCTGAATTTTACAAAACAAAAAACATTGATACTATTGACACCGAAAGACTTATCGAAACAAATGAAGAGCGACAGTTGTTAGCTGATATTCATACTAAAGAGCTTCATATCGATGACCCCATTAAACTTATTAATGAATGCCTCAGAACCCTTAAAAAGTATACACTAAACCAAAAGAAAACCTTATTAACACAAAAAATTCAACAAACTGACTCAAATGATGTGAAATTCATTGAATTGATGAAAAAAGTTAAGCAGATTAATCAAGAGTTGATTGAAACTCAGAATTTAGCGATACAGTAAATTCCTCTATATTATGGCACAAAAACAATCCAAGAAAGTCGCAAAGAAAGCACCAGCTAAAAAAGCTCCCGCCAAAAAGACCGCGACCAAAAAAGCAGTGAAGAAAACACCAGCTAAAAAAGCTCCCGTCAAAAAGACCGCGACCAAAAAAGCAGTGAAGAAAACACCAGCTAAAAAAGCTCTCGTCAAAAAGACCGCGACCAAAAAAGCAGTGAAGAAAACACCAGCTAAAAAAGCTCCCGCCAAAAAGACAGCGACCAAAAAAGTAGTGAAGAAAGCACCAGCTAAAAAAGCAGCAACCAAAAAAGTAGCTAAAAAGGCTACGGTCAAAAAATCAGTAAAAAAAGTAGTGGCTAAAAAAGCTACGGCTAAAAAGAGCATTAAAGAAAAAACGGCCAATACTGAAACTGCTGAGAAAGCAGCCAAGCCGAAGAAAAAGCGTAAATTATCAGCAAAGTCACAAGATAAATTAAACGCTCGTATTCGTGAACTCATTCGCCAATCAAAAGAGCAAGGATTTCTTACTTATAAAGATATCAATAAATCTTTACCGAATAGCATCAATAATCCCGAGGATATTGAAAACGTAATCTCTATTTTACAGAATTTAGAAATTGATATATTAAATGATACCGAAGTCGAAGCCTTTAAAGCACGACAAGAAGAAACCGAAGAAAAAGAAGTTCGAACATCCCAAAATGATATTTTGGATGATCCGGTAAGAATGTATTTAAAGCAAATGGGACAAGTCCCTCTTTTGACTCGGGAAGAAGAAGTTGCCATTTCTAAACGTATTGAGAAAGCCGAACTAAAAACGCAAAATTCATTATTCTCTACTGCACTGACTTTAGAATTTCAAAACAGCATTATTCAAAAATTGATCAACCGTGAAGAACGTTTTGATCGAGTGATCTTAGATAAGAAAATTGATAGCCGGGAGGCTTATTTCCAAGGGCTTCCAAAATCTTTAGAAGAAGCTGAAAAGCTAGGAACTAAGATTTACTCTGCATGGGATTCTATAAAGACAAGCACCAATCCATCCAATAAAAAACGAGCGGAAACTCGTATGAAAAAGTATGAAGCAGAGCTTGCAAGTATTCTTAAGAAATACTGCTTGAAATTAAAAATATTTGAAGAATTCATCAAAAACCTACTTCCAGTCTATCGAGAAATTAACGATATATTAGAAGATTTATCTTTAGTTAAAAAAATCTCTACTCGACGCAAAAAGAAAGTAGATACAAAGGCAGCGAAAAAACGACTCTTACAATTGAGGGATGAATTTAAAATCGACCCAGAAATCCTAGCAAATATAATCAGCGAGGTGCGCCAAGGATTAAGAGAAGCTCACAAAGCTAAAACAGAAATGGTTGAAGCTAACCTCCGCTTAGTAATTTCAATTGCTAAAAAATATACCAACAGAGGACTTTCGTTCCTAGATCTTATTCAAGAAGGTAATATGGGATTAATGAAAGCGGTAGAAAAATTTGAATATCGTAGGGGCTACAAATTTTCAACTTATGCTACATGGTGGATTCGACAAGCGATCACTCGCTCCATTGCTGATCAAGCAAGAACTATTCGAATCCCAGTTCATATGATTGAAACTCTGAATAAGGTCATGCAGGTTCAGAAACAACTTTTACAAGAATTGGGACATGAACCAACCGCAGAGGAAGTTGCAGAAGAAATGCACCTACCTATTGACCGTGTTCAGTCTATCATGAAGATGGCACAACAACCTATTTCATTACAAAGCCCTGTCGGTGATTCAGATGACACTAATTTCGGTGACTTTATTGAAGATAAAGGTGCTGAAAACCCTTACGATATGACTGCTTATAGCTTATTGAGGGAAAAAATTACTGATGTTCTAGACAGTTTGACAGAACGAGAAAGGCGTGTACTCTCGTTGAGGTTTGGTTTGATTGATGGTTATTCCAGAACACTTGAAGAAGTCGGTAAGCAATTTAAGGTAACACGTGAACGTATTCGACAAATTGAAGCTAAAGCTTTGCGAAAAATGAGACACCCAACTCGTATTCGACAGTTACACGGCTTTTTTGAAGGAGACATCAATTTAGACAAACCTGGAATGGATAGTATAACACGAGATAACTCGAAAAAATAATTCAATGAATTTTACTTTATTAAATATCTGCTTAATTGCAGTCCTTTCATTAACGTCTTGCACAAGTGCGAACTCAATAAACCTTAAAGATACCTCTTCACCTGAAGAGGAGAAATTCTCTACTTTAGAAATATATAAAAAGGTAGAAGGTGCTAGTATTGTACATATCGATAAAAAGCAAAGAATCGTTACGATACGCAGCAAACTTCCGTTAAAAAAGGGCTATTACCAGACCGCTACTCGCCAAAATAAAATGGAAAGCTCTATATTAAAACTTTACGACACTTCTTATGAATCAGTTTTTATTGCAGATATCCTTGAAGGCTTGCCTAAAATCAGCGACTCAATCTTCTTAGTTAGCGATGAAAGAGCGGCAGAATTAGATCTCAACTACACTGAGGCAACTATTGACTAATCTTTTTCATCTTATAATTTTTAATCATGTCATATTTACACTCAGCATTTCTTTCAAATCTTAGCGGTTGGGAACTCATTCTGATCTTTGCTGTAATTCTCTTATTTTTTGGAGCTAAACGCCTGCCAGAATTATCTGAATCTTTAGGAAAATCACTTAGGCGATTTAAAAAAGCGACCTCAGAAGTAGAAGAAGAAGTCCGCTCTGCTTTAGACACAGAAAATATTACAGAAGACAAAGCGGCATCTGAAGAAAAAACAGATCCAAATGCTTGTTCAATTAATGACAGCAAAGAAGAGTCGCCAAATACTTAATTAAGAGAGCAGCGATTCAATTTTTGCACAAAATGCTTTGTTACCTGTAAAGTAAGGACATTGAGGCATAGATGGATGAAATTCTCTCAATGGGAAAGGTGATTCATTTAAGAAATGAAACTTATTTCCAACTGCTTCAGCAAAAGCATAAGTAGCCGAAATATCCCAAACTTTTGCTCTCACATCCAATGCCCCAACTAAATATGCTTGGGCGACGAATGAACTGAGTAAGGTACTAGTGCCTAAAGCTCTTATCTTAAAATCACTAAAAATAGGGAACAATTTTTGGCAAAGGCTTGGCTCCATTGGAAATTGCACCCCTATCATTTGACGTGATTCCCTATCGTTTCCAAGTCTAGCAAACTTTTGTTGGTCTCTTAAAAGTCCAAAGCCAGGACCGCCTTCAAAAAGCGCATTTACACTAAAATCATAGACAAAACCATAAACCGGAAATCCTTCATGGAGTAATGCCAAAGAAATACCACATAAAGGAAACCCTAAAGCAAAATTATTGGTTCCATCAATGGGATCCAAAACCCAGGCAAACTCGCTCTCTAAATGCATTGGGGAATCATCCGAACTCATTTCTTCACTGCAAAAATCATCTTTAGCGAAATCTTGATTCAAGCTAGAAAATAAATTTTCTGAAATTGCAATATCGGCAAAAGTCACTCGTGAGGCATCTGCTTTCCAATCACTGGTTACTTGCCCGAAATGTCGCCTAAAAAATGAAATTTGACCCTTAATTGCCACCCTTCCTGCATTAACCCTATGACGGATTTCCGTTTCTAGTTTAAGTTTTGCTTGGCGACTTAATGTTTTATTCTTCATTTGATTGTATTAAAAATACTTAATGTGGATTCGAGAATATAAGTGAGCCTTAGAGTTTTCAGAGTTTAAGCAATAATTGAAAAATTAGTATATTGCTTTGGCCTCGACCCAGTTTCTTTCTCTGTATTTTTTATAAATGCATCTAATTCAGATTCAATTACCTCTAAAAAATTTATCACTTCAGCTTCTTCGCCTTCTGCACGAAGCTCTACTCGCCCATCACTCATATTTTTAACATAGCCAGTGAGCTCAAAACCTTTAGCAATAGAAACAGCCTGATAACGAAATCCCACACCTTGAACATGGCCTGAAAAATAACACTTAGTAAAATAAAACTGCGAATCCATATAAGCTAATAGTTAAACATGAAAAGTGGTAAAATAAATCACTAAATCAAAAAAAGGGAGTTGATTTTTAGGGAATTAGAAGCATATAATTATAATGGTAATAATAATTTAATGACTGATTATAATTTTGATTCAGAAGAAAGTAATTGGGATCATTTTTCTAATGAATCTAATTGGAATGAGGCGCAATGGCGAAACTATCTTCGCATGACTGAAAAAGATTCAGTTCGCTTTCTATCTATTTATAACAGCATCAAAGATAAATCCAATCATCTTGATGAAGCTGCTTCTTTAATGGGCTGGGACGGTGAAGATATTTCTTTGATTGACGAAGCTATAAATTCTGAGGAAGCAGATGAAAATACAAATATAAACGATGCTTCAAATCTTCCCTACACCCTTCATAAGCATCCGGTATTCATTGTCACAAAGGCTTTATACAAATACCTCAATCAAAGTTGGAGTCATTTTCTCAAAAATAACAATCCATCCATTTCACCTAAACTATGTTGGGATTTTGCGCAAACGCTTCATATAGGAGAGTTCAACGTACTACTGGCCATACAAGCTTTAGATCTCGGTGATTATGGCTTAGCCATATGTCACTTAAAAAATAGTTTAGCCGAATTGAATCAATCATTACGCTTACTCAACAATCTGTCGCATGACGATGAAGAATTCCTCAAAGCATTTACTCAAGAATTACGCATTCGAATATTTGATCTAAGGGAGTTGTGGATTAGAGTCATGAATGATTGTCGTTATGAGTCTCAAAGAAGGAGCGATAAAGATCCGGAATAAATTCCATTTTCTCGCATCACACAACTATTTGCCTAATTGATCTGTTGTTATGAATAGAACTGCCTTACCTTTTATTTCGTTTATTTCGAGCTTTCTATTATTGCCCTTGTCTATCTCTCAATTGATGGCAACCCCCTTACTGAACGGGCCTATGCTGTCTGATTTAACCTACAGGGAGGCACAAATTTGGACACAAACCGAAAGCCCTTCAGTAGTTGCTGTTCATTATTTCGAGACGGAGAATCCCGATAAAAAATTTGTCACACCAAAGATTAAAACAGAGGAAGCGAATGCATGCATTGTCAATTTTGTTTTAGGAAAGATTGAGCCTAATAAAAACTATACCTACGGTATTGAAATCGATGGTTCAATTAGTTCTAAAGAATATACTTTTGATAGCTTAAATTATTATTATGAAAGAGAACCAGCACCCGATATAAAGGTCGCCATTTTAGGAGCGCATTATGCAGTCGAGCAAGGATTCGAGCCTCCATACAGAAAGCTAGGTGACGGATACAGTATATTTAAAAAAGTATACGAAACGCAACCCGACCTAGTCTTATGGGCGGGCAATACAGCTCATCTTAGAAAAAGCGATATAGATTCTTTAAGCGGATATTTCAAACGCTTCTCCTTTGCTCGTTCACTCATTCAACCCAAAGAACTCATTGCTGAAATTCCGAACTTAGGCATATGGAGCTATAATGATTATGGGACAGTCAACTCTGGAAAAGAAATGCCATTAAAACATACTGCCCAAAAAGCGTTCTCTAAATTTTGGCCAAAAACTGCATCTGTAGACCACCAAAATACCTTTTGCTACACTCATAAAATCTCTGATACAGAATTCTTTTTTCTCGATGTACAATCACAAAGAAAAACATACACCTCAGCTTATGAGGAGCCCACAATCCTAGGAAAAGAACAAATTGAATGGCTGAAAAATGCCCTACTTTCAAGTACTGCAAAATTTAAGATAATTGTTTCAGGTGCCCCGATACTCAACCCGTCTAAATCAGAAAAAAATCTTTCCTTTGCTCAAAATGAAAAGCGAAATCTAATAGATTTACTCAAGAGTTATAAAATTTCAGGTTTATTTTTTGTTAGCGGCGGGTCTCATAAAGGAGAACTCACTCGATTAGTACATTCAAGCCATTATAGTTTTTTTGACCTCACCGTTGGCCCTAGTACTGCTATGCCAATTTCAAAAGATGAAGAATTGAACTTTTACCGAATTCCAGGTACCAATACCTTTGAAAAACAGTACGTAATACTCGAGATGAAAGGCGATGAAAGTGATCGCTTCTTGGGGATTCAGGTATTCAGTTTAGCAGGTATAGAGCTTTGGTCTCGCAAAATAAAAGCTAGTGAGCTCACTGTATCTGAGTAAATACTTTATTCAAAAAAGTGCCTTCTTAATTGAATAATTATAAACTTCACATAAGTTTGAAATATGCTTTTAGCGGAAAAACAACAATCTTTGGTTGAAGAACTAAGTCTCATTCCCGATGCCTATGAACGTTTAGCCTATCTAGTTGAGTATGGCAAAAAATTAAGCAAATTAGAGGCTTCGTTGAAAATAGATCAATTCATGATAGAAGGTTGTTTATCTCAATTATGGATAGTTCCGAAATTCGAATCCGGAATGTGTACATTTCAATCCGAGTCGGACTCAGCTATTGTCCATGGAATTGCAGGACTACTCTGTGATTTTTATAGCGATCAACCTCCTGAAGAAATCATCCAGAATGATGCAAGCTTTCTTGGCGATGTAGGAATAAGCCAACATCTTTCGCCTAATCGAAGAAATGGCCTGAGTAAAATTGTTGAATTCATTCAACACTTCGCCCAGTCCTGCCAACAGAGCTAAATATTTAGCCATTTAATCTGTTCGCTGAAGAACGATGTGTCGTACATCTATTAAATCGTTAGCAAACCCTGCAATACAGTAACTAAAGTAATAGCGCCATTTACGCTGAAAATTTTTATTAAAGCCTAATGTCTCTACTTGTTTGGAAGACTTGGCAAAGTTTTTATCCCAGTAATTTAAAGTCTTCGTATAATCTTTCCCAAAAGAATAAACATTTTTAATTTCAATTCCTCCGATTTCCTTAATATGCTTTTTTATTATCCCTAAAGAAGGCAAATGTCCGCCAGGAAAAATATGTTTTTGAATCCAGTCACAGCTTCTTGAATATTCTTTGTAATCAGAATCACGTATGGTAATTGCTTGTATTACTGCGTGCCCATTTTTCTTAAGAACTTCTTTAATTTTCCTAAAATAGCATTCTAAATATTCTTTGCCAACAGCTTCGATCATTTCACAGGAAACCACATTATCATAAAGTGCTGTTTCGTCTCGATAATCTTGCAAACAAACTTCCATAGAATCCTCCAATCCTTTATCTGCCAGTTTAGATTCGACATAGTCATGTTGTGCTTGAGACAAAGTGATTGTTTTCACAAAGCATTGCCTATTTGTTGCCTCAAAGGCTAAGGCACCCCAACCCGAGCCTATCTCTAAAATACGACTTCCTTGCTTTAGTTCTGAAAGATCTAAAATACGATGTATTTTGTTTAATTGAGCTTCTTCTAAATTCAGTGATTTGCCCTCAAAATAAGCCGAGGAGTAACTCATACTTGTATCTAAAAATATTTTATAAAAATCATTACTCAAATCGTAGTGCGCTTGAATATTGGAAACACTATTTTTCTTGTTGTTATTTCTAAGTAAATGATAGGCACAGTTAATCCAATGGCTGATTAGTGAAAGCCCTTTTTGATAATTCCCAAATTTTTGAACATTCGCTCCTAATAATATTAACACTTCAGATAAATCAGAACTCGACCAAATACCATCAACATAGGCTTCACCGAGTCCAACACTACCGCCAAAAATAACACGAGAATAAAACGAAGCATCAAGTATAACCAATTCCGCATAAGAGTCTGAAGGTTTCCCATAAAAGCATATTGAGCCATCAGAATGGGTTACCTTCAAATAACCAATCGTAATCGTACTTAAAATTGACTGCCAAACTCTTTGCCATAAATGAAGCCACCAAGTTTTTTTTGATGGCATATTATTATTAGATATTTTTGACATAATTACGGTACTATTATAATTTGGTAAACCACAGAAAAAAAACATTCGTTTCTTTTTGGTATAACTTGTAGGCATCTCCACGACTTTCCAAGGAAGACATTTCAGCAAAAGGTACTCCTGTAATATACCGTAAAAAAAGGTACATTACAATCGGGCCAATTAAAGACAAATAAAAGCTATCACTTCCGTAAGCTAAGCCAACGAAACTACACCAAAAAAGCCATTCAAAAAAATAATTGGGATGACGAGAATATCGCCAAAACCCTTCCTTACAGACCCTTTGCTTATTTTCAGGATGTGCGGAGAATCGTTTTAGCTGTAAATCGGAAATCGTTTCTCCAATTAATGCCAAAATACCAATGACAAAACCTATCATGTGAAAAGGTCCAAAACTTGCATAACTTGATCCGATAGCGGCAGAGATAGGAAATAAGAAAATAAAAATAAAGAAAACTTGGATGAGAAAAAATAAAAGAAACACCCACCTCCAAGCATCACCAGAAAAATCCATTAATCTTTGGTATCGTGAATCTTCTCTATCACTTAGAATTCGATTAAACCATAAATGCGTTCCCATTCGCATGGACCATAAAAAAATTAAACCGAGTGATAGCCATGGTATCGATGATGAAGTATCTGCCTCAGTAAAAAGAAGTATGGCCCCAGCACCTAGGCCCAAAGACCAAACCATATCCATTAAGGACATTTTTTTAATAATAAGGGCAATGCCATACATTAATACCGCATAGAGAACATACCCTATCCATATATTTAAACTTAGCACTTATTTCCCTTCTAATTCTAGAAGCGATGCTTCCTCGTAAATTGCTTTAGGATACACTTTGAGGTCCCATATTAATCCCAGCTTTTCCAAACCCCTTAAGATTAAAAACGACAGGTCAAATTCCCACCAATACATACCTTGTCTCGCTGAATGAGGGTAACGATGATGGTTATTATGCCAACCTTCACCAAAAGTCAGCAAAGCTACCCACCAATTATTTCGGCTCTCATCGTCGTTTTTGAAACGCTTATTGCCAATGATATGAGTGACTGAATTGACACAAAAAGTGACATGATAAACCAAAGCTGTACTTAAGAAAAACCCCCACATGACTAGTTGCCAGCCACTAGTACCAAGATCGGGGTAATAGAAATTTAAACGATTACCGATGTAGAATAAAACTAAGCCTAAGGAAATTGCCGGTAATGCGTGCCATCGATCAATAAATCTAAGCTCTGGAAATTTATACAAATCTTTTACTTTTTCATTGTTAGTACCTCCATAGGTACGGCATAGGACCCAACCTACATGAGCCCAAAAGACATCTTTAACCACTGGCGAATGAACATCTTCTTCTGTATCTGAATGTTGATGATGGTGGCGATGGTGAGCCGCCCACCACATCGGACCCATTTGAGCGGCTGATGTGCCTGCCCAAGCTAGAATAAACTGAAAAACACGACTCGTCTTAAACGACCGATGTGAAAAATAACGATGGAAGCCTGCGGTCAGGGCAAAAACTCTGAAAAAATAGGTGATAAGCAGTGCATAAACAGCGATCCAACTAAATCCTGTAAAAAAAATGCCTATACAGGCTAGGTGCATAAAGACTAAAGGCGAAGAGATGAGTAGCAATCGATTTTCTTCCTCTTCTAAAGTATGTTTAAGAATTTTTTTCAACCATTTCACTAAGGAGAACATATACAAAAAGTCCCAAATAAAAAGTCAAATATAGTAATTTATTAGGTAATAATGAGTAATAAGTAAGTTATTTTTTTTTCTTTCGATGAATAGAAATGCCTAAAGTATACCAATTCAGACGAAAACAAGTGATCAAAACAGATTTAGACACCGCATGGAATTTTATGCGCTCTCCAGCTAATCTGAATAAGATCACTCCGCCTGATATGACTTTTACTATCCTTAATGATCTCCCTGAATTTATGTACGAGGGGCAGATTATCCGATATAAAATTGAGATTCCATTGATCGGAGCTCAAAATTGGGTCAGTGAACTCAAGCATATCAAAGAAAAACATTCATTTGTCGACGATCAGAGAATTGGCCCTTACTCACTTTGGTATCATTATCATGAGATCAATGAATGTCCTGGAGGCATCGAGTTTATTGACCATATCACTTATTCCATTCCTTTTGGAATCTTTGGTGAAATCGCACACTGGGTCTATGTTAAAAATCAATTGAAAAAAATCTTTGATTTCAGAGAAAAAACTACACCAAAACTCCTAGAAAAGGACTAGCCTTTCGCCTCCAAGAAAGCATTTTCTTGAATTGACATAAATTTTCAAGCCTATCTACTAATAGTAACTTACTGGTGTACAATTAGTGCAAACACTCACATTTCTCTTACTTTTAAAAGTAATTAGAAAAATCTGAGACCCCTACACCAAGTTGGTTAATCCTAAGGTATATCCCATATACATTACTTTTATTTATGAGCGAATCCACTGAAGAAGAAAGTCCTACAGATCAGATAACTGTTTCAGGTGTTTTGGAAATTTTAAAAAACCAAACTGGGCAATTGCTTGATCCAAGTCGTAATGGCAAGACACAGCCATGTGATCCTTTTGTGCCCAAAGAACTGATCAAGCGATTTAAAATAAAAAAAGGAAGCTTTATAGAAGGAAAGGCTCAAAAGAATGGGCGTTTCCCAAACCCCAAGGTTAGATTTATCGATACGATTGATTCAAAAGCCCTTGATTCAAGAAAAGGACAATACAGCTTTCAACAAATGACGACTATTGCCCCTGATGAGCATCTACGCCTAGAGAGCAAAGACGGACGTATAACGACACGGATAATCGATTTATTCTGCCCAATTGGTAAAGGTACACGTGGCTTGATTGTTGCCCCACCAAGAACAGGAAAGACAACTTTACTTCATGATATCGCGCACGGTGTGATCGAAAACCATCCCGAATGCCATTTAATTGTTTTGCTCATTGATGAACGACCTGAAGAAGTGACTGATTTTAAACGAAGTGTGGATGCAGAAATTTATGCTTCCTCGAATGATGAAGAATTAGAAAACCATCTACGCATTGCGGAAATTGCAATCGAACGTTGCAAGAGACTAGTTGAAGCAGGCAAAGATGTCGTTCTTTTATTGGATTCTATAACACGACTGTCTCGAGCGTATAACTCTGCCTCAGGCAAAGGTGGCAGAACCATGACTGGTGGACTTGATTCACGAGCTTTAGAAAAGCCAAGACAACTATTTTCCGCTGCAAGAAATTGTGAAGATGGAGCGAGTTTAACCATTATTGGCACTGCCTTAGTCGAAACTGGAAGTAAAATGGACGATTTAATTTTCCAAGAATTTAAAGGTACGGGTAATATGGAAATCGTACTTGATCGTAAAGCTGCTGAATTAAGACTGTGGCCAGCGATTAATCTAAATTCTTCTGGGACTCGAAAAGAAGAGCTCTTACTCTCAGGCAAAGAATTAGAAGGTGCTCAATTCTTAAGACGCGCACTCTCTGGACAAAAAGTTGAAGATGCAACAGAAACTATGATTGATCGCATCAGCAGTACAAAAACTAATACTGAGTTTTTATCACTGCTCAATCGTTAATCTAAGCGATTAAAACTTTAAATAATTTTTGATCCACTGAACACTCCAAGCATCGTATTCATTACGAGCAATATGCTCTCTTGCCTCTCGCATGAGATTTAAAAAGAAATGCAGGTTGTGGATTGAGAGCAAAGTCGAAGCCAATAATTCATTAGACATTAATAAATGCCTTAGGTATGCCCTACTGAAATTTTTGCAGGTATAGTTATCTGCTTCCATAATTGGGCGACCATCTGTTTTAAATTTCTCATTTCGCAAGTTCATTATTCCAGTTGGAGTGAAAACATTTGCATGACGAGCTAATCGAGTCGGCATTACACAGTCGAACATATCCGCACCCAAGCCGATCATCTTCAAGAGCTGTACAGGTGTCCCTACTCCCATTACATAACGCGGTTTATCAGAAGGCATATGAGGCAAACAATAAGAAACTTGCTTAATCATTTCTTCTTCTGGCTCACCAACACTCACTCCGCCAATTGCATATCCAGAAAAAGGCATTTCAGCCAAGGCTTGGCTACAAGACACTCTTAAATCCGAATAAGTTGACCCTTGAATGATTCCGAAAACATGGTGCCCTTTTTCGATAAATCCATCATCTCCTGCACGCGTAAGAAACTCTTTTGCCCAACGAATTGTTCGTTCAACCGCCAATTCACAAGCGTCTTTTTCACACGGAAATGGCGGGCACTCATCTAAGACCATCGCAATGTCGGTTCCTAATTCTGCTTGTATTTGATAACAAGATTGAGGGCTTAAAAAAAGTTTCTGCCCATCTAAGTGTGATTTGAAATGAATTCCTTCTTCTGTAATTTTTCTTAGAGCCGATAAGCTGAATACTTGAAATCCTCCACTGTCGGTCAAAATCGGCTTATCCCAATTCATGAATTTATGGAGCCCTCCTAAGTCTTCAATTAATTTGGAACCCGGCCTTAAATTCAAATGGTAGGTATTCCCTAAAATAATCTGTGCCTCTATTTCATCTAACTGCCTTGGCGTCACTCCTTTGACTGTGGCCTGTGTACCCACTGGCATAAAAATCGGCGTTTGAATATCCCCATGTAAGGTGCTGAAACGACCTAGGCGCGCATTGTTTGATTTTGAAATAAGTGAAAACACAACTCTTTGTGAATGATTGAATTACCAAAGAATTCAAATTTAAAAAAATAAAAAATGCTTCAGCCTTGCAAGATCAATAGCTAGAGATCTAAATTAAATCATGAGTTTTGACCCTCCAGTCTATAATTCCACAAAGCCCGCTGAAGGCTTGTCCATTGCAATTGTTGCGGCTCGCTACAATACAGTATTAGTAAATGCACTCATAGAGCATACCGTAAAGGAATTAAAAGCGTCTGGCATTGAGGCTATTAATTTAGACCGTGTCCCAGGCTCAGCGGAATTACCTTACGCAGCCAGCTTGATCGAAAAAAATCATGCGGTGGATGCGATTATTATTTTAGGGGTCGTTATTGCGGGCGCAACTGATCACCATTCGGTGATTGCTTATTCAAGTGCCCAAGCCATAAATCAAATCTCCTTAGAAAAAAATATTCCCATTATCAATGGGATTATCGTAACTAATTCACAACAAGAAGCGGAAGATCGTTGCGGCTCAAAAATAAATAGAGGTAAAGAATTTGCATTAGCCGCCATAGAAATGGCACAACTCAAAGAAAAATGGACGAAGAAAAATCGATAAAAAAACCCAATCCAAGAAGAGCCAATCGCATGGCTACGGTTCAATTTCTCTATCAATGGGAAGCCAATAAGCCAGAAGAATTATTGGATTCCTTGAGTACGTTTTTTGCAGACCAAGTACAAAACAGAGATTTTTATGCCTTTAGTGAATCTCTGATTTTAGGAGCTATCGAAAATATTTCGGCCATTGATGAAGAGATTTCAAAATACGCTAGCAATTGGACATTTGATCGGATTGCCAAAGTTGATTTAGCTGTTTTGAGACTCGCTATGTATGAATTACTTTTTCGTGATGATATTCCCCCAATTGTATCCATCAATGAGGCGATTGATCTAGGGAAAATCTTTTCTAACCTAGAATCCAAGCGCTTTATCAATGGTATACTGGATCAGGTAAAGAATAGCATTAAAAGACCTTTGAGAAAAGCTAATGATTAATGCCTTATGATTGGGGTTTTTAAAAAATTTGCTAATAACCTAAATAGCATTTTTAAGTCTAAGGCTTTAGATGCAGAGAGTATTGAAGAACTCGAGTCTATATTGTATACCGCTGATTTTGGGACAGAGACGGTTCAGAAAATTATCAATGAAATTGAGAATGATTTAAAAAAACAGGCAAAAGATGGAAACACTAAAGCACTTGAAATTGCAGAGAAAATTATTCGTGAGCAGCTGGATGGCTCAGAAAGATCTTTAGTACCTCCCTTTAAGGACAAACCCAAAGTCATTATGCTTATTGGCGTCAATGGTGCGGGAAAAACAACCTCCGCCGCTAAGCTTGCTTATGGAATACAAAAACAGGGTGGATCGGTCTTACTCAGTGCCTGTGATACCTTTAGAGCAGCGGCAAATGAACAGATAAAGTCTTGGTCTGATCGATTAAATATTGAACTCATTTCAAGCCACCACGGTGCCGACTCTGCCGCCGTTGCTTATGACAGCTTATTGGCCGCGAAAAAGCGAAATCATGATTTGTTAATTATTGATACGGCTGGACGCTTACATACCAAAAAGAATTTAATGAATGAGTTGGAAAAATTGGATCGTGTTTTAAAAAAACAAGATGAAGCCATCTCTATTGAAAATTGGTTAGTCATCGATGGTAGCCTCGGCTCAAATTCAATTGACCAAGCTAATGCCTTTAATGAGGTAATCCCTATTCATGGACTAGTCATAACAAAATTGGATGGCACTAGCCGAGGTGGTTCACTTGTTGGTATTTACAAATCCCTTAAAATCCCTATTTATTTTATTGGTACAGGAGAAGAACCGGATGATTTTCATCCCTTCAATATAGAAAAATATACGAAAGCATTATTTGAAAAATTTGAATCATGACTGAAACATTAAATGTTCAATTAGGTGAAAGATCCTATCCGATCTATTTTGATCAGGATGATAGTACTTTAAAAGCTACCATCCATGACTTACATCAAGCAAATCAGACTTGCTTCCTTATAACAGATTCAAAATTACATAGCTTATACCAAGCTAATATTGAAAGCCTAGGCATTCCTCAAGCACATGTTTATATTGTCCCTGAAGGTGAGCCTTCAAAATCGATTGAACAATATGAAAAGATTCTTTCTTTCTTAGCATCTCATTCAGCAAATCGAGATGCAGTCATTTTCGCTTTTGGTGGAGGTGTGATCGGAGACCTTGCTGGCTTTGTCGCTGCTTCTTACTTGAGAGGTATTGATTTCTATCAAGTACCAACAAGCCTACTTGCTATGGTTGACAGTTCTGTAGGTGGAAAAACAGGCATCAATTTACCCGAAGGCAAAAATTTAGTAGGTGCTTTTTGGCAACCTCAGGCAGTATTTATCAATCAAAAATTCCTGGAGACCTTACCGAAAAACCAGTTTGCTTCAGGCACCGCAGAAGTTATCAAATATGGCTTAATCGCAGACAGATCTTTTTTCAAGGAACTCCTACAAATTCAATCACTTAATTTTGATGAACCGACTCTACCCTCAATTATACGCCGATGCTGTGAGATCAAAGCTGAGGTTGTTGCAAATGATGAAAAAGAGTTAGCCAATGCAAATGGGCGAGCATTACTAAATCTTGGTCATACTTTTGGTCATGCCATTGAAAATGTAGCAGGCTATGGTGATTATCTTCATGGTGAAGCTATAGCAATAGGACTTCACTTAGCCTGCATGCTTTCAGAAATAACCTACCCTACATTTAACAGTGCTGATACAGAGCAAACGATTCAGTTACTCGTCCAAAATGGATTGCCGATTTCACTGAATAAACCACTTGCGATTAATACTCTTAATCAAGCCATCTCTAGAGACAAAAAGAACCGAGCAAGCGGTATTCGTTTCGTGCTCATGGAAACTTTAGGTAATGCACAAACTAAAGAAGGTATTGATGAATTAACCATCAATACCCTCTGGAAAAAAGTAGGTGCAGTTGACTAGTCTAGAATCTAACCACTAAATAGCGAATACGACCTTTATACCAAATATAGAAGCGGTTAACTTTCTCTTTATTTATATAATCACCGATATCTTTGGGCTTAGCTACTGGCTCTCCGTTGACTTCCATAATGATAGTATTGGGTCGCAAGCTTCTGGCAAAAGGAGATTTGGCTGAAACATCTTCAACAAGCACGCCAGAAATCTTTTCTGGAACAGATAATTTTGCGCGAATTTCTTGATCTAGATACTTTAAGGTAACCCCTTCTAAAATAACTTCATCGCCATTTATTGAGAAATCATCTTCTATATCTCCTAAAATTACAGGTATCTGTAGAAGTTCCCCATCCCGATACAAGTAAACAACTACTTCTGAACCAGGATCCATTTGTGATACTTTTAATCGCAAATCTTGAGAGGACTTTATAATTTGATCATCGATATTAATGATTATATCGCCATGAGAAATACCAGCAACATCCGCAGGAGATCCTACTTGCACTTGATCTACTAATGCTCCTTGTGTTGATTCTAAGTTAAAGGCTTCGGCTATATCTAAGGTCACATTTTGCGAATAAATTCCTAAAAGCCCTCTTGGAACCTCACCGACTTCCACTAATTTTTTCATGACATCTAGTGCCATATTTACAGGAATCGCAAAACCAATACCAATACTACCACCCGATCTGGAAAAAATAGCGGTATTAATACCGATGAGGCGGCCATAAATATCGATTAAAGCACCCCCCGAGTTTCCTAAATTGATAGAGGCATCTGTTTGAATAAAATCCTCATAAGCACCTTGACCAAGTATGCCTAGTGAATGACGACCAGTAGCAGATACGATTCCTTGTGTAGACGTTATCCCCACCTCTAATGGATTACCGATAGCAAAAACGACATCCCCCATTCTAATCTGGTCGCTATCAGCTACATTCAATGGAGTGATGGCTGAAGTCACTTCTATTTTCAAAACAGCAATATCGGTCTTTTTGTCCGAGCCAATTAATTCAGCTACATATTCGCGCATATCATTGAGGCGAATCTTTATTTCATCTACAGGTTTTCCGCTTCTGTCGTGCACAACATGGTGATTGGTTACAATATAACCATCTTCCGTCATGATCACTCCAGAGCCTGCTCCATAAGGCTTTAACTCTTCACTTCCCTCTTCTCTATCATTTGGCTCCGAATACATTTCAGGCATAGGGAATCCAAATTGGCGAAAAATATCAGGAATGCCATTCGGCATGCGATTTGAATACACGGAGGCATACTTAGAGGTATAAACACTAACAACTGAAGGTGTGGCTTTTTCAAGCACATCTGCATAAGAAAATGTCATTCCATTTTCTGTATCGATTGTATCAATAACCGATTCTCTAATGATAATTTTTTCTATATTATCATTACTTTTTTTATCATTGTCTCCTGCACAGGCAGAAAAATATAGCCCAAAAGGAGTTAAAACGATCCATAAGATCCGAATTAGTAAGTTCATAATATTATAATAATAAATTAAAAATCTAAGATGATAATAAGATAAAATTAAAACCCTTTTATTTCAAACAATCCTGTAACACTTTCGTTTTTATTGATTCGGTTGATGGCCTCACCAAGTAATTTAGAGACACTCAATACCGTAATTGGAATCCCTTCCTGCTGTAAAACGGGTGTTGTGTTTGTTGTAATTAATTCATCTAAATGCCCGTCCGCTAATCGCTGATAACCTTTATCATTTAAAACTCCGTGACTGACCGCTGCAAAAACTTTTCGAGCTCCATTTTTTTTCAATAACTCCGCCGCTGCACATAAAGTACCCGCTGTTTCTGTCATATCATCAACAATTAAAATATCACGTCCCTCTGTATCGCCGACAAGTGATATTGCTTCTACGGTTTCTGCATCAGTTCTTCGTTTTGCAATAAAGCCCAAAGGTACTTTGAGAAAGTGTGCATAAGCTGAAGCCATCTTCATTCCACCGACATCTGGTGAAAATAGAGTAAGATTTTCACAATCGATGTTTTTCAGATATTCAAACATGACAGGTGAAGCGTATAAATGATCTACTGGTATGTCAAAAAATCCTTGAATTTGTTGTGCATGCAAATCAACCGTCAAAATTCTAGAGGCTCCTGCAGATACGAGCAAATTTGCGACTAATTTTGAGGTAATCGGCACTCTGGGCTGATCTTTACGGTCTTGTCTAGCATAGCCATAAAAAGGAATCACTGCCGTTATCCGACTGGCTGATGCACGCTTAGCCGCATCAATCATAATAAATAATTCCATTAAATTTTGATTCGCAGGATTACTTGTTGATTGAATGATAAAAACATCCATGCCTCGTATATTTTCTTCAATACGAACAAAACTTTCTCCATCTGGAAAACTATTTACCGTAGCATCCCCTAAAGGTACCCCTAAATAATCACAGATTTCCTGAGCCAATACTGGATTAGAATTACCACAAAAGATTTTGAAAGAATTGTTCATTAGTTAAAAGATGTATGAATAAAGTATGTTAAAAGTAAATTTAAAGATTTTTAAAGCGTTTAAATAGATCTGGCAATTTTCGTTTTAAGGACACCAAACGCCAGAATGTGGCTTTAGGCAAGGCAGGAAAACCAATAACATTACTATCTGCTTCTAAAGAATTTGTCACAGTCGACATAACTCCAACTATTGAATTTTCTCCAATCGTAATATGCCCAACTATACCCGCTTTTCCTGCAATAATTACATTATCTTCAAGCGTCGCACTACCAGCAATTCCTGATTGGCTTACTAATAAACAATATTTACCAATTTGAACATTATGCGCGATTTGCACTAAGTTATCAATTTTTGTACCTTCCCCAATATAAGTTCGTCCCATTCTTGCACGATCAATTGTCGAATTGGCGCCAATGTCTACTTCTGCTGCAGTTTGAACAATGCCAATCTGAGGTAATCGTTGATGCTTGCCTTCATCTTTAATGTAGCCAAATCCATCTGAGCCAACGACACAGCCTTCATGCAATCGATTTCTTTCTCCAATTATGCAATCAGGACCAATGGTAACTTGAGGAAAGATCATTGTTCCATCTCCAATTTTTGCTCTTCGCCCTACAGTAATTTGACTCGCTAACGAGGCCGCTCCAATTTGTGCATCCTCTTCGATGCAGCATAATGGGCCAATATAAGCGTCAGGAGAAATCTTTGCTGATGGATGTACATAGGCTGATGGATGAATCCCTGGTTTTGGCTTAGGGATTAAATCCATCTCAATAGCTCGGCAAAGTTTTGCTAAATCAAGGGAAGGATTTTTTACGTAAAGAAATGTCTGCCCATTCTGAGGGGAAAATTCTGAATCACTAGGAACAAAAACGACCGATGCTTTTGTTTTTAATAACTCTTCTTTATACTTTTCTAGGTAAAAAAAAGAGAGATCCCCTTCAATAGCATCAGCTAATGAAGCAAACCCCTCTACGTTTCCACTAAAATCACCCTTAACCGTTATATCGGAACCGATAGTTTCTAAAATAAATTCCAATGAATAGGAATATTTCATATTTTAGACTTTGGTAATCTAGCTATAGATGAAAATTACTTATTTAATTCAGAAATAACTTTATTCGAAATGTCTAATGAATCTTTTACATAGATAACACTATTCGTGGATAAAACAATATCGATACCATCATCTTCAGCAATTTTCTTAACCGCATCTTGAGCTTTTTGCTGTAAAGGAATCAACTCTTGTTGCTGTCCATTTTGACCAAGCTCTTGTGCTTGCTGGGAGAACTGTTGAAGTTGTACTTGTTTATTCTGAAGTGTAGTTTGGTATTCTACCAACTTAGAACGAGCTTCATTGCGTGCATCGTCATCTAATGCTGGGTTATTTGAAGTCGCATCTGCTTCTCTAGCATTTGCGATAATGCCAGTAATTTCTTCCTGCATCTTTTGAATTTCTTCTTGGATTGGAGCTACTGAAGCAAGCACTTTTTCTCGTGCTTGATTAAAGGCAACGTATTCAGAAAGAACTTTTTGCTCATCTACCGTAGCAATTGAGCCAGCATTAATCGTTAATACCGTAAAAGTAAGTATAAGTAGGTTTTTAAGTAATGTATTCATATAATAAAATTTTGTTTAATAGTAAGATAATTGAAAAAATGATAGATTTAATAGCGTGTGCCAAATGAAAAATGAAATTGAGGTGAATTTGACAGATGATCCGCAGAATTTAAGGGAATACCATAATCCAATTTCAATGGTGATCCCATCATAAGTAGCCTAGCACCAAAGCCATAATTGTCAGTATAATCATCAAAGCTAAAGTCTTTCTCTTTGTCATTAACAAATCCTCCATCATAAAATACAACCAAACCAAAACCATCAGAAACGTGGAATAAATATTCGGTAGAAATCAATCCATAAGAATGACCGCCCGAGGTTTTATCAATAAAGTTATCGGCTCCATCCTTCATTCCATCCTTAGAACGTGGTCCTACATCACGATAATCATAGCCACGTAATGTTTCGGGTCCACCGAGGAAAAATCGATCATAAAAAGGTGCTTCTTCATCATCTTTTAGAGGTATAATAGCTCCTAAGCGTCCAACAATAGATAAACTTTGCTTCCATAAATCAATAGTCGGAATAAATTGAGCCGTACGAAAATCAATTTTAAAATAATTCACATTACCACCTAATCCGGCTAATTCTGTATCAATAGACGTTCTATTACCTGAACGCGTAAAGAGGAAGCTGTCACGATTATCTCGCAATAAGGTGAGACCAAGCTTTGAAACAGTTTGTTCGCCAACCGCTTCTTGAAAGATATCAGCAATAGTGTCAGGCTCATTTAAATCTTCAGGAAGAAATACATCAAAAATATCCACTAACTCATATTTGTACGATAATTTTGCTTCGACTAATTCAAATAGTCGGCGACGGACATAGAGCTCAAGTCCGGTCCTCTTCTCATTATAATCAGAACTGTTGTATTCGGACTCTGTCGCATAAAGGTTTGTTCCGAAGGTGAGTCGTTGCTCAAATAACCACGGCTCTTCAAATCCAATCAAGGCCTGGCTACTTAAACTTCCAATTGAAATACGTGCTCTGAATTTTTGCCCGGCTCCTTGAAAGCCAGATTCCCAGTCCCCAAAATCAAAATTACTCTGTTTCATTTCAAAGAAAAACTGAGTACTTCTAACTGATCCAAACCCCGCACCGAAACTAAACGAACCGGTTCTAGATTCTGAAACAAGAACATTTAAATTCTTCCGCCCAGGGATATTAGTAGATTCAGGTCGTAAACGAACTTCATCAAAGAAAGCGGTATTCTTTAATCGCTTTTCACTAGATTCCATACGCCTGTAATCAAAAACATCACCTGGGTTTAAGGCTAATTCACGGATAATAACTTTTTGTTTAGTCTTGGTGTTTCCTTCGATAGAAATACTCTCAAGATAATATTTTTCACTTTCTTTGATCTTAAACGTAACATCAATTTGGCGATTTTCTAAATTAGACTTTTTGACTGCAAAAACTCTAGTTTCTAGGTAGCCTCGTGCTGAATAATAATCTTCAATTATACTGGCCCATGAATCCACTAGTTGAGGCGAATAAACAAGACCGTCTTTTTTTCTTAAATTTAAGAGCATGAGCAACTCTTTATTTGTATAGATAGATGCGCCCTCAATATCGACCGCACCCAAAAAATACTGCTCTCCCTCATCAATAGAAATAGTAATCTTTCCTTTTTTAGGCTTAGAGAAATCATAGCTAATTAGCTCGGGATCGATTGCCACATCTAAGTAACCTGCATTTCGATAAAACAAACGCAATTGATCTAGGTCACTTTCTAAAATCGATTGGTCAAACTTCCCTGAACCCGATAACCAAGAAAACAAATCTTTATTCTTGGTTTCCATCACACTATTTAAAACTTTTGGTTTAAAGGCAGTCACTCCTGTAAAATTTATAGACTTTAAAGCAATTTTTTCTGATTCTTTAATCTCAAAAGATACAATGGCTTCTCCCTTTACTTGGTCACGATCAATCACAAAGCTCACATCTGTGTCTTTAAATCCTTTGTTTAAATACAAATCCGTTATTTTTTCTGCTGCAGAGTCTATTTGATATTCATCTAAAATAAGGACATCTTTTATCTGGCCTTCCTCAAGTAAGCGCCCGGAAGAAAATTCCTTATTTCCAGAAAATACAAATTGCTTCAATTTGTATTTAGCAGTCAAATGTATGCTCAATTCAGCGACACCATTCACATCCGCGACTCTAAAATCTACGAATTCAAAATAATTTGTATTATATAAAGAACGAAGTGACTGGTCAGATAAACGACGATTATATAAATCCCCTTCACTCAAGCGAATGTGCGATAAGACAAAAGCACGATCGACTGTTTTGAAATTTTCGTAGACAATATATATTTTGCCTAGTTCCAATGTTTTGTCTGTATTTTCTTGGGCGGCCAGAGGCAGATGAATTAACGCAACGAGAAAAAGAAAAAGCTGAAACGGAAATATATTTTTTTTCATGCGGTAGAATTAATGTTGATGGTGAAAATTCTCGTATCTTGTGTAACGGCGAATAAATGCTAAGTCAATCTCTCCAACAGGTCCATTTCTCTGTTTAGCCAAAATTAATTTAATATGCTCAACATCCCCAAAAGTGGATCCGTCACCGTCTTCATCTTCACGTTTCTTAGGTCGGTGCAACATCATCACTACATCAGCATCTTGCTCAATCGATCCAGATTCTCTTAAATCGGAAAGCCTTGGGCTTCGATTTTCTCTTTCTGAATCACGATTCAACTGACTTAAAACCACCACAGGGATATCTAATTCTTTGGCCATGCCTTTGACACCACGGGAAATTTCCGCAATTTGTTGCTCTCTCTGAACTCTCGCATCTGTACCACGAATCAACTGTAGGTAGTCAATAATAATTAATCCAAGCGGGTCTTTGGAGTGAATCCTTCGAGCTTTAGCTCGAATATCCAAAATACTAGAATTTGAGGCATCATCGATAAATAAAGGTGCTTTCTTTAGTTCCATTGCCGCTTGTACTAGATCACCTGTGTCCTTTTTAGAAGCAACTTTGTCCCTGATTCGTTTGAAATCGACTCGAGCACGGCCACACATCAGACGAGTCGCCAATTGAGTTGAAGTCATTTCTAAACTGAACACTAAAACGCCTACCGGTTTGCGACTTCCCATCGGCAAGATTGCATTTTCTGCAAAATTCATAGCCAAACTAGTTTTACCGACTGAAGGACGTGCTGCTAAAACCACCATCTCTCCTGCATGAAATCCGTAAGTCAATCCGTCCAAGTCTTTAAACCCTGAATCCACTCCGTGGTCCTGCTTATTGCTTAAAATTGACTGAATATTAATTTCCGCCTTTTCCACCGCTTGCTTAATCGTCTTAGCGCCATCGGTGACTCGATCTTGACTGATCTCAAAAATTGATTGTTCGATTTTTTCAATAAAGACTTCGATGTCTTCTTGTTGCTCATAACAAGCATCTATTGTTTCACGGGAGGTGCGAATCATTCTTCGAAGCAAATACTTTTCATGAACAATTTTAGCAAAGTATCGTGAATGAACCGCCGTTTGGATACGATCTTTAATCGCATAGATCGCAGAAATGCCCCCGATTTCCTCATCTTTTCCGGTCTTCTTTAAATATTCAAAAAGAAGAATTTCATCAATGGGGTTACCTTCTTGATACAGATCCAATAAAGCCTTAAAGAGTGTTTCATGTGCAGGTTTAATAAAGCATTGAGGTGTGATCTTACGCTCAATGCAGTCCGTCAAAACATCTCTACCGCCGTCAATCAAGCAAGCTGCTAAAAGACCTTCTTCGGCCTCTAAACTATGGGGCTGAACTCGATTGATATCCAGTTCAGATTTTGAATTCGAAAACGATCTTGAATCTCTATTATTAGATTTCGATTCAATAGGCATTTTTCTAGGTAGACTCGATTAGTGAATTTTATGAATCGCCCTGAGAATCGTCCTCTGTAGCTTCAGCAACTTCGCTTTCAGCAATGATTGGATTTTCAGATACAATTTCTAAATTAAATGCCGCTTCGATTTCAGAACTCAATTTCACCTGCAACTTATGTGAACCGAGGTCTTTGATCGGTTGAGTAACATTCAATTGTTTTTTCTCAAGCTTGATGCCTTCTTCTTCTAGACGAGTTAAAATATCCGCACTTGTAACTGATCCAAACATTTTTCCATTGTCTCCAGTTTTCACTGCGATGGAAATATTGATTTGCTCAATTTTCTCAGCTAAAGATTTTGAAGCTTCTAATTCTTCGGCGATACGCTTTTCTTTTGCGACCCTCAAAGATTCAATTTGCTTACGATTCCCTTGATTTACTGGAATTGCTAGTTTACGAGGAAACAAGAAGTTACGAGCGTATCCTGCACGTACTGAAACTGTATCTCCTTCAGAGCCTAGGCCATTAATTGCCTCTAATAATAATATATCACTGTTTGCCATAATTTTTTACCTTAAATTTTTCCTTAATAGATTAAAATGGAACATCTCCATCAAAAGATTCTTCTTCTTGCGTGTTATTACTTGTGTCTTGAGAGCTTGAATTAGAGTCACTAGCACTTGTGCTGCGCGTTGCATTATCGTCACGACCACCAATAAATTGAAACGATTCTAAGATTACGCCTAATTTACTACGCTTCTGCCCATCATTAGACTCCCATTGATCTAATTTAAGTCGGCCTTCGATCATTAACGGGCGACCTTTTTGCATATACTTGCCTAAAATCTCAGCCTGTTTACCGAATGAGTCCACATCCACATAGGTTGTTTCATCTTTGGATTCACCATCTTTACTGGTATAAGTACGGTTGACCGCTAAGCCTAATTTACAAATAGAAAGCCCTGAGCCAGTCACCCTTAATTCAGGATCACGGGTCAAATTTCCAACTAAGATAACTTTATTAAAGGATGCCATGGTTTGATTAATCGTTAGATTCGACAAAAATGCGATTCACACGTTTGTCCAAATGCAATTTTTCTTTTAAACTTTTAGGAACAGAGGCATTTCCAGAAAAGTAAACTTCTAAATAATGCGCTTGTTTGAAATTCGGATCCGCTGCTCTTGCAAATTCTTTAATACCAAGATCTTCGCTCTCACTGACAGAGGCACCTAATGAACTTAATATCTCCGTTATATCCGCTGATACTTTTGCGACATCATCTTCTGTTTCTCTTAAATCCAAGATAAATGTAGTTTTATACTCTCTATTCACTATGTTGTTCATGTTCGACTGTGTTTCGTTTGTTAGTTTGATTCATTGCTTTTTCAATACCTTCGCCAAGAATAAGTCTTACGTCTTCAATCCATTGGGTGAACATTAGATCTAAGACTTGCTGTTCTGAAAGATCAAAACGGCCTAAAACAAAATCTGACAAATTTAGAGAAACATTACATTTAGGATGAATTCCTAAGCGAAATCGAGGAAAATCTACACCAATTTGAAGAATTATACTAGAAATACCATTATGTCCCCCGTCAGCACCACCAATTTTTAACTTAGATTGGCCTAGATTTAGGTTATAATCATCATAAGCGACAAGAAAGGCATCATTAGAAAGCTTATAATATTCCTTGAATTTTTGCACCGAATAACCGCTAAGATTCATAAATGTCTGCGGTTTAATTAGACTTAACTTCTCGTTTTCATAAATACCTTCGGCAATCTCTGCATTAAATTTCTTATCAAATTTCCAATTAAACGAGAAATGCTCAGCTAGACGATCCACCAAGGCAAAGCCAAGGTTATGACGACTATTTTTATAATCGTCTCCTGGGTTTCCGAGGCCAACAATGACTTTCACAGCCATAATATGCAATTGAGATTAAAAAGTGTCGAGGACTAAGGCGCTAAAGCATTAACTTTAACTCTAACTATCTGAGCTATCTTCTTCCTCCTTAGCTTCTTCACCTTCTGTAGCTTCTTCAACGCTTTCAGTGGATTCAGCTTCATCAGCTTCAACAGCAACTGTTGGAGGTTGACAAGAAACAATCACCTGAATCCCAGTGTTTAAGAATTCAACATCTTCAATTGCAACTAAATCATCCACATGAACGGCATCACCAACATTTAAGCCTGAAACATCCACTGTAATATTATCTGGTAACTTTGAAGGACGGCAACGAATCTCTAGCTCTAATGTCTTATGATCCAACATTCCGCCTTCGTTCTTCACACCTAAGCAATCGTTCACTCCTGTTAATACAACCGGTATTTTAGAATCAAAAGTTTCGCCACGGGCTACTTCATGAAAGTCAATATGCTCAATAATTCGAGAAATCGGATTCACTTGTACACCTTTAACGTGAGTCAAAGCCAAGTCTCCATTTTCATCTTTAAGCTCAATCAAACCTGCTCCGCCGCCAATTTCCTTATTCACATTTCTAAAAGCAGTTGTAGATACTGAGATAGATTTCGCATTGCCTTTACTGTAAATATTTCCAGGTATTTCCCCGCTTTTTCGAAGTTGCTTTAGCGCTCCTTTATTCGAAGGAATTCGGGTTTTCACATTTAATGTGTATTTTTGCATAATAAATAAGATTTAGATTTAAACTGTATCGTTCTAAAGACATTTAGTGTTTTGAAACTTGAATGCAAACTAAACTTTTTATTTATTATACGTCTGTATTAACGACTCCGTAATTTTTTTCTTAAATTTAAATATGCAAAATCCTACTCCAGAAATTACGGAAGCGAGAATCGCACAATTTAGAAAAATACCCTTTCAAGAGGCACCCAATCCAGCCTTCATTGTACACACAGACTTATTAAAAGCGAATGGGGAAATCCTCAAAAGCATTAGCACAAAAACAGGAGCTAAAATTTTACTCGCGCAAAAAGGCTATTCTTGCTTCAGCACTTATCCCATTCTAAGCGAGTATTTAGACGGTACAAGCTCTAGTGGAATTAATGAAGCACTCTTAGCAAAAGAACACTTTGGTAAAGAGATTCATGTTTACTCCCCCGCCTTCACCTCTTCTGAAGTTCGCCAAATTGCCTCTTTCAGTCACACAATAATTTTTAATTCCATGCAACAACTTGCCATGGGAGTTACCGCCACTAAAGGGCAAAAATGCCCTGAATTTGGACTTAGAATTAATCCACAATTCTCAACAGGAAATCATGACTTATATGATCCATGTACCGCTGACTCTCGCCTAGGAACTATTCGCTCTACTCTAGATAAGAATTTAAATGACTACCCAAATACATCATTAAACTCAATTTCTGGATTACATTTCCACACTTTATGCGAAGAAGATTCAGATGCTTTGGAAAAAACAGCCTTAGCCTTTGAAGCCAATTTCAAAGACATCATCAAAAATTGCAAATGGCTGAATTTTGGAGGCGGGCACCACATCACACGACCCGGTTATAATATCAATCGTCTCTGCGAAATTATTGAATATTTTCAAAATAAGTATGCCCTCACAATTTACTTAGAGCCAGGAGAAGCTGTCGCATTACATACTGGAATACTGAATGCGAAAGTTTTAGATATTTTAAAAACTGAAAATACACAGAGTGCCATACTGAACATATCCGCAACCTGCCATATGCCCGATGTGCTTGAAATGCCCTATCGACCGAATATCTTAGATGGCTATCCGGCCAATGAAAAAGCCCACACCTATAAACTCGGCGGCTTATCTTGCCTAGCTGGGGATATTATTGGCGATTACTCCTTTGAAAAACCTTTAAAAATCAACGATACACTTCAGTTTTTAGATATGTCGCATTACACGATGGTAAAGACTTCAACCTTTAACGGAGTGCCCCTTCCTGCTATATGTCTTTTTGATGAAAGCAATGGAATGAAGGTTATCCGTTCTTTCACTTATGAAGATTATCGTGATCGTTTATCTTAATTAATAAAGCAAAGCATATGACCATAAAAGGATTACTCTTAGGAGCGGTATTACTTATCTTAACCATCGTATCTACACTCACGATATTTAAGTTATACGAAAAAGAACAACAGGCGGAGATCAAAAATCAATCACTAGAACCTTAATCGGACTTCACCTATAAGCCAGCCGCACAGATTGCCTTGTATTCGCTTTCACTCACAGGTGTGATCGACAGGCGATTCCCTTTTTGCAAAACCTTCATCTCAGCTAGTTCGGGCATAGACTTCATTGCTTCCAGGCTGACTTGCCGTTTGAAGTCTTCCTTAAAAGCGACATCCACTAAAAACCACCGTGGATTATTCGGGTCACTTTTTTCGTCATAATATTTAGACTTTTTGTCAAAGGCAGTAGGATCGGGATACGCTTCACTGACAACTTCAGCCAAGCCGACAATTCCAGGAGGCTTAGTATTTGAATGATAAAACAAGACTCCGTCACCTACGGCCATCTTATCCCGCATAAAATTTCGTGCCTGATAATTTCGCACACCGTCCCAAGGTTCTCTTTGCTCTGGACGCTCTTTTAAATCTTGCAGCGAAAATGTATCCGGCTCTGACTTCATTAACCAATATTGCTGACTCATTATTTAATGTTTCCTAATTAGCGCTGGTTGATACCCAATAATTCCAAAAGCCTATCCAGGTCTTCGTTACCGAAATATTCGATAACTAATTTACCTTTTTTCTTCCCATGCTGAATACTCACATTGGTATTAAAATGTTTTTCAATTCGTTTCTCTAGGTCAGCTATCGCTGTATTTTCCGCCTGCTTACCATTAGCTTTGCCCCCAGCTTCCTTACCTGAGCCAGACCCATCAAATGGCTCTAGTCCTTCGTTCAATCGTTTAACGATTTTCTCAGCTTCACGTACACTCAAATTGGATTCAATAATTCGACGTGCTAATAAGTGTTTCTGTGCATCATCCTTTACCCCTAATAAAGCTTTCGCATGACCAGTAGAAAGCAAACGACGACTCAAGAATCCCTGTATTTCGTCACTTAATGAAAGCAACCTTAGTGCATTGGCTACAGTCGCTCTACCTTTGCCCACTCGATCGGCAGCCGCTTCTTGAGTTAAATCAAAATCCCGAACCAAACTTGCGTAGCCCAGAGCTTCATCAATTGGATTCAGATTCTCTCTTTGTAAATTCTCAATCAAAGCCAAGGAAGCAGAGGAAGCATCACTCGCTTCAATCACCCGACAAGGTATAGTTTTTGATTTTAAAAACTTAAAGGCTCTGAGACGACGCTCCCCAGCGATCAGTTCATACCCTTTGCCAATTGAGCGTACAACAATAGGCTGAAGCAAGCCTTCTGATTTTATACTCCGTGCCAATTCTTCCACTTGCTTTTCGGCAATATTCCGTCTTGGCTGGTAGGGATTTGCTTTAATCTTGCCTAGAGTAATCTCCTGATAGCCTAAACCCAAAACCACACCTGAAACTGAATCTTTAGAAGCGCTGGTACTCTTTCCCCTAGTAGCTTTTGCTTTAGTTGCGGGAGAAACGGTTTCTTGAGCCTTTTTAGCTTGAGCGACTCCGCCCCCACTAATTAATCCACCTAAACCTCTTCCTAGTCTATTCTTTGATTGTGCCATAATAATTAATCTTCAGTTAATGGTATAAAAATAATATCGCCAACTCGTAAATCTCTGGCCGGGTCATTAATTTGATTAGCATCTTGTATGTACTGAACCTTCGAGCCAAATTGCACCGCTATTTGGCTAAGTGTATCCCCAGATTGAACTTCGTAACTCACTCCTGATTTAGGATAAGTATCTGAAAAAACTTTCTTCACATCCCCATTACTTGCCTGATTCTCTGTAAAACCAATCTGTGTATTAATTTGGGATACATATGCATTCATTTGCTTTGCTACATCATCTAAAACCGCTTGCTTAATTCGCTTCTCCTGTGCTGATACCGCATCCTTCAAAGCATTCAAATCATTACTCATTTGATTCAGTTTTAATTCTAAGCTACGAACAGATGATTTATTAAGGGTCTCTAGTTGATTATCTTTTAAAATTTCAATATCCAATTTTAGTCCACGAATCTGTCTATCCATCAAAGCAATATCTTGAGATAAGTCCGCAACCAATGCGCGTGCTTCTTGATTTTGTGCCGACAAATTTCCATTCATACAAACACTGCTGAAGATAAAACAGAGTAATAATGATACGGGAAAAACCAATTGCATATCCTTGTATAAATTTTAATGTTCTGTTTTAAAAGTAAAAATTTTCAATAACGGCAAAAAAGAATCTCCCAGACAAATTTCAAATCAACTTATGTCAGAAAAAAATTTAGATTATTGGGTACACGACTTGAGTCCATTTCTCCTAGAATTCCCAGAAAATCCCCTTGGGCTAGATGGCATACGTTTTTACGGGCTCTCCTATTTACTTGGATTTTTATTCACTTGGTTATTTCTCTACTATAGCGATAAAAAAAGTAAATTCCCAATGCAGGCTAAAGAACGGTCTGACTTTATGACCTACACTATATTAGGAGTACTTATTGGAGGTCGTCTCGGCTATATGCTTTTTTATGATTTGAATGATTTTATTGCAAATCCACTTCTCTTTTTCCGAATTGACCAAGGAGGCATGGCCAGTCACGGAGGCATAATTGGCGTGTTACTCGTAACCTTTCTTTTTGCTAAACTAAGGAATTACAACCCATGGTCCCTTGGAGATTGTCTTGTAAGCATTGCCCCGCTAGGCATTATGCTCGGGCGTATAGCCAACTTTATTAACGGCGAACTGTGGGGAAAAATAACTAATGCACCTTGGGCAGTACTCTTCCCGAATAGTCCTACAAGCTACAGTGAATTAACAGGCTATTACGGGATTCAACCAAGACACCCCTCTCAAATATACGCATCATTTAGCGAAGGATTTATTCCCTTAATGTATTTACAATATCGCTTTTGGTTCACTCAATATTCCGCAGGACAACTTATCGGGGAATTCCTTATTCTTTACAGCACATTAAGAATATTTAATGAACTCTTTCGAGCAGCCGATGCATCCTTAATTATGGGGATTAGCCGAGGGCAATTCTACTCTCTATTTCTTTTAGGCTTAGGCTTAATAATATATTTTAAACGGAAAAGTTACACCAAGCGATTCTAAGTGATTCTTAGAAAATTAGGCTTTCATCTGAAACCCATCTAGTAAAACAGAGTCTTTCGTCACGATTAAAATACCATCACGAATAACCACATCGGCCCCAGATTCAAAATTATCTTCCAAGCCAGTTGGGTCCAATACTACGTTATCACCAATCCGAACATTTTTGTCTAAAATAGCATTTTTAATCGAACAGTTTTTGCCCACCCCAATATTGGGACGACCTAGTTCTTTATTTTCCTCAAAATCAGCATCATTTTCAAAATCATCTGCCCCCATCATCACTACATTTTTCAATTCAGAATCTTGAGAAATCACTGAACGAACACCAAGCATAACTCGGTCTAATGAAGCGTTATTGATAATCGACCCGTCTGCAATCACCGCATGTTGGATATTCGCGCCATTTATTTTAACCGCAGGCAAATATCGAGCACGTGTGTAAATTCTTTCTGTTTCATTATAAAAGTTAAAAGGCGGTTTGATATCGGTTAATTGTAGATTGCATTCAAAGAACGCTTTAACTGTTCCAATGTCTTCCCAATAGTCGTCAAAAATATAACTGTGCAATTTTTTTTTACCTAAAAGACTAGGAATAACTTCCTTACCAAAATCTTTCATTTCTGAATCTAAGGCTTCCGATAATGCTCTCGCATTAAATACATAAATCCCCATTGAAGCTAGGCAATATTCACCCGAACCCGGTTCCTGCATTTTTGATTTCACTCCAGAACCTACTGCTAAACCAGCAATCACTTTCGGATCTGTCGGCTTTTCCACAAATTCATTGATCTCCAAGGCTTCATTCACTCGCATTAAGCCCAAACCCTCCGCTTGATCTAAAGGCAAAGGCTTAGCCGCAATACTGACATCCGAATTGTTCTCAATATGCTCCTGAACAAAATCACCCAAATTCATTCGGAAGAGTTGATCTCCAGATAAAATGATACATAAATCATCTTCTCCTTCGACACCAAAATGATGCATGTTTTGGCGAACTGCATCGGCTGTGCCTTGATACCAATTGTCACTTTTTTCCGTCTGTTCTGCGGATAAAATATCGACAAAGCCTCCTCCAAAAGGATCAAATTTATACGACTCTTGAATATGTCGGTGTAAAGAAGCTGTATTAAATTGGGTCAGCACAAAAATCTGATTGTAGCCCGCATTCAAACAGTTACTGATTGGAATATCTGCCAATCGATACTTTCCCGCTAAGGGAACCGCTGGCTTACAACGCACTTGGGTCAGTGGATTTAGTCGAGTTCCTCGGCCACCTCCCATGATTATACAAATGACTTTACGCTTGCTCACATGTGAAATTGAGAATTAATAAGAAGCTATTGTCAATTACTGTTGATCAATCAAAAATAAATAAATACCCAAAATGTGTGGAATCGTAGGATATATAGGTTCTAAAGAAATTGGAAACCGACTCATAGAAGGTCTTAAGCGCTTAGAGTACAGAGGTTATGACTCCTCTGGCTTATCGGTTGTTGAGGGAGACAAACTCGAATATATCAAGCGAGTCGGACGTGTAAAAATACTCGAAGAATCCCTACCCAAAAATATCCTCAAAGCAAAAACAGGCATTTGCCACACCCGTTGGGCTACCCATGGAGATGTCACCGAGAAAAACGCACACCCTCACATCAGTAGCGATGAAAAATTTGCCCTCGTTCATAACGGTGTTATCGAAAATTATCTTCAGATAAAGCAATTCCTTGAAACCAAGAATTACACCTTTGCTTCAGACACCGACTCAGAAGCCATTGTTAATTTAATCGCCTACCATTTTGAAAAAGAAACGGATAAGCCCGACGCCAATAAATTCCTTGAATCCGTTCGCAAGGCACTTCTACACCTTGAAGGCACTTTTGGTATCGCTGTCATCTCAAAAGATTATCCTGATGAAATGATCTGTGCACGTCGTGGCTCCCCCCTCATTATAGGAGTAGGGAAAAAACGAACATCTCATCGCTTCAGATGTTAATGCACTCACCCACTGCACTCAAAATGTTGTTTATCTAAACGATGACGAAGTTGCACATTTAACCGCAGACGATTTTTCTATCTCCACCATTGCCAAGGTATCCGTAGACGCAATTATCCAAACCGTTGATTGGGATACCAGTGACGCCGAACTCGGTAGCTTCCAACACTTCATGGAGAAGGAGATTTTTGAACAGCCCACTGCTCTAGAAAATGGAATGCGCGGACGTTTTTCTGATGATGGTAGTACGGCATTTTTTGGCGGACTGAACATTCAGCCAGAAGAACTCAGTCAAATTGATCGGATAATTTTCATTGCCTGTGGTACCGCATGGCATGCTTGCTTAATCGCAGAATATATGATCGAGCGCTTTGCCCGCATCCCTGTAGAAGTAGAATACGCATCTGAATTTCGCTATCGAAATGCCCCACTCGATAAAAATTCTCTCGTTATTGCCATCAGTCAATCTGGAGAAACCATTGATTCACTTTCTGCACTGAAAGAAGCCAAACGCAAAGGCTACAAAATCCTTTCCATCAACAACAGTGTCGGTTCAAGTATTGCACGCGAATGTGACGGAGGAATTTATCAACACGCCGGCCCTGAAATAGGAGTCGCTTCCACTAAAGCCTTCACCTCTCAAGTCATGCTCTGTGCGATGCTCGCTTTGTACTTAGGACGCTTGAGAAATCTAAGCTTCACTGATGGCTGTAATATCGTCAAAGCACTCAAAGGATTACCCAAGCTTGTTGAACAAACTTTAAAATCTAAAGAAGCCATCCAAAAAGTAGCAAAAAAATACGCACATTACGAAGACTGTCTATTCTTGGGTCGACAACTCATGTTCCCCATTGCCCTCGAAGGAGCGCTCAAGCTTAAAGAAATTTCTTATATCCATGCCGAAGGCTATCCAGCTGCCGAAATGAAGCATGGTCCTATTGCCCTAATCAGCGAAGCATGCCCTACTGTTTTCTTAACCACCAATGGCGAAATGTTCCAAAAGAGCATGGCCAACATAAAAGAAATCAAAGCTCGAAAAGGAAAAGTCGTATGTATCGCTTCTGAAGGTTGTGACTTACCTGAAGACGCTATTGATGATCTAATTCAAGTGCCCGAAGGCCATGAAATTATCCAACCTATTTTGATGAGTATACCAGTTCAGCTCTTTAGCTACTATATTGCCTTAGAACGTGGTTGCGACGTAGATAAGCCTCGTAACTTGGCAAAATCCGTTACGGTGGAATAAATTTGATGTAATAATTTCTACTAATTTATGGAATCAAAAACAAAAAAAATTTCTCCTTTAATTTCATTGGGGGGGGTTACCTCAGTTTTATTTTTAATATTATTTGGTCAAATAAACCAACTGAATAACGAAATGGAAAAAGTCAGAGAAGACTTAAAAAATGTCACCAAATGGGTTTTAGAAAAAAATAAAAAGACAGGATTTTCTTCTTCATTAAAAACTAGTTCAGGAAATTTCGAATGGACCGGACTAAAAGTAAATTGGAAAACCAAAATTAAGTTCATAGATAACCACCTTTACTACGAATGTTCATTCAAAAATACAAACTCTGAGTCAAATGATGTGGACAAGATAAAAGCTCTAACTTTATACTTTTATGATAAGGATAACTTAGTATTAGATACTAAAACACTTAAAATGGAATTATGGGATATGAGACGTGTATTTGATGGGAAAATCACTATGAAAAGAGAATTATACAACCTAATAGATAGAATTTCAATTGGAGTTAGTAAATTCTAGGACGACATATTTAAATAAAAGTATTACATCAAATTTATTCCATCACAGTGGAATAAATTTCGTTGACTCCATAACTAATCCATACCTCCTCCAGATACACAAAAGAATCCGAACAGGATTCCTTTCTTTAGTAGAAATTAAAGGAGAAAAGAAAGTTAGATTAGAGGAGACTTGGAAACTTCATAAAGAAGGAAAATCCACTCGTGAAATTACTGATTGGATGAATGGAAAGTATCGAACTACACTTCGTTCAAAGAAACCCTACTATCCTTCCCTTGTTTATGAAACGGTTAAGAAATACCGAAAGAGGTTAGAACGGTTAAATAATCATTTCCACTCATATGAGTATGTTGATTTAGTGAGAATTGAAGAAGTACTTAAATGGGAAAGACTACCGGAAAACCTAATAATGTGATAATTTAATTTTGTTGAAAATCCAATTGGTAGATATATCAAATTATACTAAATGTATGATACAATAAAAATAATTTCTAACGAACAGAAAAAGTTAGAATCTTTAACTCTTTCATTAGAGAATAGGGTTGATAACCTTCAAAAGTTAAAATTTTCATTATATTTTATCGGGTTACTAACCATATTTTTATTTGGACTCGGATTTATACTTATTTGTATGGGACTTTATTTTTCCAATAGAATAAAAACACTTGAAAAAAAAATAGATCATATCAGACAGAAAAATATTATACTTACCGAAAAATTAGTTGGGACAAAAAATTTAACTTTATAATAAATGACCAAACAAAAAAGAAAACTTACCAAGAGAGATTATCTAATGATAGTCTCCTTAGTTACATCTCAAATACTATTAGGTTTTATACCTACGATATGTTTAATTTTTCTCTTTTTCGGAATAAAGAAACTATTTGATTGGAGTAAATCAAATTCAGACTCCTAACCTGTTTATATGATTATAAATTTTCAATTTTCAATCAACCCGTAAATGTGACACTATTTATTACGGTGGAATAAAAAGATTATAAAAATGATTTTTAGGCAAAAATATTTGCTAGCACTTTTAGGAACTTTATTTCTTTGCCATCCATTACTTTCATCTGATGTTAGGCCAAATATTATTTTGGTCATGGTGGATGATTTTGGCCATGAATGTGTCGAAAGCTATAGAGGCGAAAGCTATACCACCCCTCAACTGACCCGTATGGCTAATGAAGGTGCGCAATTTAATCATGCCCACTCTCAAAATATCTGCACGCCTTCACGTGTTCAGGTCATGACAGGCAAATATAATGTAAGGAATTATACACGTTTCGCTAATCTAGATCACAGTGAATATACCTTTGGAAATGCCTTACAAGATGCGGGCTATGCAACCTGTATTTCGGGTAAATGGCAATTGGGTGGCAATGCTCAAACTATCAAAAGTCTCGGCTTTGATGAACATTGCCTATGGCGGATCAATGGCGCAAATGATGAACGCTACGTCAGCCCAACCTTATTGACGAATGGTAAAAGCGAAGCCTTTCCAGGTCTCTATGGGCCTCGTCTTCAACAAGAATTTGTTGCTTCTTTTATTCAGCGAAATAAATCGAAACCTTTTTTTGTTTATTACCCGATGACCCTTCCGCACTACCCTTTCCAGCCGACACCTGATTCGGATGATTGGAACCCAAAACGGAACCCTCGCTTCAACGAGACTCTGTATTTTAAAGATATGGTAAGTTATCTAGATAAGCTGGTTGGAGAACTGATTGATTTACTGATTGAGGAAGGCATCGATGAAAATACCATGCTTATCTTCACCTCAGACAATGGAACAGACCATAGAATTCGATCGCAACAAAATGGCTTAAGTATCCCTGGCGCAAAGGGCAAAATGACTGTTGATGCTACTCATGTTCCCTTCTTAGTAAGATGGCCGGCTGTCGTTGAGAAAAACACACAAATCAATGGCTTAATCGATTTCAGTGATATTTATACTACGCTTATGGACGTCGCTGGTATAGACGATGCAAGCCATCCAGAAAATAATGAAAGAGATGGACATAGCTTTTTACCACTTCTGACGGGAGAGAAACAAGAGATTAGAGATCATAGCTTTTGTTGGTACATGCAACGCACTGATATGACAGATATAAAGAGTTTTATCCAAAACAAGGACTGCAAACTACACAGCGACGGGCGCTTTATTGATAAATTAACCGATCGTTTTGAACTCAAGCCCATTAATGATTCCGAGATGCTTGAGGAACAAAAGAAACTTAAAACCAAATTTAGGAATCAAATGGACTACTATCTGAGCTTACGTCCCGAGCGAATACCTTATAACAATAGCCAAGCTATACAATTGCCTGGAGTGCTAGAATTTGAAGCCTATGATCTAGGTATGCCAAACATAACTTATTATGATTTAAGTAAGGGCAATTCTAGCGGTGGCTTTTGGCGAAGAGAGGATGTTGATATCCTTTCTAAAAGAGGACAACATTTTATCACCAATACTGAAACAGGTGAATGGCTCGAATATACTGTAAAGACAAAACAGGCAGGGGAATTTTCAATGACAATAAAGTATTCAGCAATCAGCGAAGGGGCCATACATTTTGAGATCGGAAGCAAGCCTATCACCTCATCAATTTTATTACCCAAAACATCCTCTGAAACAATAACTTTACTACCTCTTACTAAAACTCTTACATTGCCAAAAGGAAATCACATTTTAAGGTTAGTTATAGATAGAGGTAACATGAACTTAGACTCGTTATCTGTAAGACAAAAAAAGTTATAGACAGTCAAAATACATTAAACCTAACCGAGAGAACTATTTTGAAGTAAAATGAAACGTATTACTATTTTATTTTGCATCATTTTGGGTCTCGGCGTACTTGGTATCATTATACTTTTTAATTACCAGAGGTCAGTTGAACCCAAGATACAAAAGCAACTAATTGGATCGGCGTCCTCTAGCCAATTAATTGAATCGTTCCCGCTATCGAAAGCTCTAAGTTCAACCCCCACGGATTTAATCGAGGACCAAAAAAGCACGGGTCTGGAATTAAATGGGAACGGGATGCTTCAGCGCTTCCCTCGAGCATTGAAACCTCTTGAGATTCTTAGTTTCGATGAAATTGGAGGTGAATTTGGAAGGCGTGTCAGACGAACTATAGTTTCTACTAATTCTACCCTAGGAAAAGTATTAGTCCTGGAACACATCGCTGGAAATAAAATCATGAAGAGCGAATTTTTCAGCGCTGAACACTTGGTCGTGCCTATCGCTAAAAATACAAATGAGAATGAAATAGCTGCATCTATTGAGCAGAATGGATTTAGGGTTACTAAGCCTTTTCCTGATAGTGCTTTTGTGTACGCCCACTTGGAATCAGAAACGCCGTCATCCCTTCTTAAGTCATTAGAGTTACTATCAAATAAGCTCAAAGGCTTTGCGAGCGTTGAACTGGATGGGGCAGGTTGCGGAGGAGGAGAACCATCTGATCCATCATATTCACTACAGTGGCATCACCAGAAAATCGGCTCTCAAGATTCGTGGGATATTACCGAAGGGGATGACTCTATCATAGTTGCAGTTCTAGACACCGGCGTTAGTTTGTATCTAACAGAGTTTAATGGCCGAATCACTAATGGTTATGACTACGCAAATAATGATTCAGATCCATCGGACGACCATGGGCACGGCACTGCAGTTGCGGGGGTAATCGCATCTAACGCGAACAACGGATTATTAGTCGCTGGAGTCGATTGGAAGTGTAAGTTGATGCCGGTTAAAGTCCTAAATAGCAACAATTGGGGCTACTACTCTTGGTGGGCGGCGGGTGTGAGTTATGCGAAGAACAATGGTGCACATGTAATTAATTTGTCGGCAGGTGGAACCGGATCAAGCTCAAGTTTGACTAGTGCAATCAACAGTGCAATTAGTGCTGGTGTTATTTTTGTGACGATCACTCAAAATGATGGTGCAGGATCAATCAGTTACCCGGGGTCCTTATTACAGGCGATAACCGTTGGTGCAACAGATGACAGTGACATCAAAAGCTCTTTCAGTAACTGGGGGCCAGAAATTGACCTTGTTGCTCCCGGTAGAAACATTTACACCATAGATCAAAATGGCTCTCTAGTTGGGTGGTTGGGCACCTCTTTTGCTGCTCCTCTTGTTACTGGAACTGCGGCACTGCTACTTTCCATCAATCCTGATCTCGATCAAGATTCAGTTGCCGATCTCCTTGTCGCAGGGGCTGAAGATCAGGTGGGTGACATAAAGGATGTGGCGGGTTTTGATAATCGATACGGATGGGGCCGATTGAATACCTACAACTCAATTATTCTTGCGCAAACCTCTCCTAGCATAACTATGCTGCCGAATAAAGATGTGCGTCTACGTTGGCGTCCTTCACAAAACGCAGAATCAAAAAAACCATACAAACTACAATGGTCGGATACACTGGGTGACTGGAAGACAATCAATTCGCCGTCGATTTCCTATGGTTCAATAGCCGAATGGATTGATAACGGTTTCGAAACTGGTGCTTCTCTCGAATCTTCAGACAAACGCTTCTATACTATTCGAATAGGAATGGAGTGATAGCAAAATAAAGTAATAATGAGAACCGATATTACCTGCCAAAACTAGACGTTTAGAAGCTTTTTGTTCAGCGTCATTTTCAAAAACAAAAGATGGTATCAAAAATACAAAACCTATTTACCCTTCAAAGCGTATGGCATTCCGAGGCAATCGAATATTGGCGAAGGATGAAGTAGTTTTTAATCCGAAAAAATCAAAACGCGACGGCGTATTTAATTCTAAGTTATTTTGGGTCTTATATGGATGGCCTTCTATGTTTTGGAGGTATCTTTACTAAAAAATAAAAAGATTTAGCCTATTCTTTAAATAATGACACGATATACATTTTAATAAAATACAAATGCTATTGCCATTTTAAATGGAAATAATAGATAGAGATTAGTGTTATGTATTTCTTGTAAAAATGTATAAAAAAAAATTAAAGGTCGCTCAATTCATCGCTTCTAAAGGATTTGGTGGGGCAGAAAAAGTCTTCATTGATTTATGTAATGAACAATCTAAGAGACATTCAGTAACTGCTTATATTTATGATAATCCTTATATTCTCAAGAATCTGAGTAATACTGTGCAAATTTACATAATTAAACAAAATAGCCGTTACCATTTACCATCATACCTTAAACTTTATCAGTTATTGAAAAAGGGTCAATTTGACATTATCCATACGCATAGTGCAAAAGCTTCTTTTTACATCTATTACCTAAATAAATTACTCCAAATTCCACACTTAGCGACCAAGCACAATTCAAGAAAAGGCAAAATCTTTAATAAAATAAAACATGTAACTGCCGTTTCAAAAAGAGTGGCAAAATCGATATTACATCCTTCGACAATTATTTCTAACGGTATCCAACCCCAATCAATTTCTCCAGAAAAAAACAGTAACTCCGTCTTCAAATTGCTATCCGTAGGTCGGCTTGATCCTATCAAGGGTTTTGATCGATTAATTCGAGAAGTCTCTAAATTACAATTCGATTACCAGCTTGATATTGTGGGAGATGGTCCACAAAAAGAAGAGCTAGAAGCATTAATCAAAGTGTTGAAACTCGAAGGAAAAGTCAGATTACTTGGCTATCAAAAGAATATACCTCAAAAAATGGCTGAATCCGACATTGTCATCATTAATTCATTGTCTGAAGGCTTTACTATTGTTGCGATTGAAGCACTTTATTACGCAAAAGTTTTGATTAGTACAGATGTTGGAGGTTCCGATGAGATACTAGATGAAAATTTTATTTTTGAACCAGATAGACTCGCTGAAAAAATTGAAACCATACACAAAGTATATGAGCATTATCAGCAAATGTTTAATCAAATAAGACAGCAAAAGAAAACGAGCTTTCTATTTTCTAAATCGATTGATACTTATGAATCAAACTATCATAAATTGTTGAATTTAGTAACTAATAATCGCTAATCCTTTTTTATTTTATTTTCCAATAAGTGATTAATCTGCAATTCACGAGCTTTCGCAAAACGCATAAAATTTCGATAGGCTGCGACAATAGATAGACTAAAGCCATACCAGCCATTACGACAAAGTCCTACGACAAAAAAATATTTTAAAAATTTTAAAGGGAACTCTAAATAGAGTCGAAGATTTGAAATTTTTCTTTCAGAGTCAAAAAAATATTTAGCCTGGTCTGAAGTCAAAAGAGAATACTTCTTCTCTAATTGATTAAAATTAATCACTGCCTTGTGGAACATATTTCCGGACAACTTACCTTCTTTCCCATTGGAAATTGATGGACGATCATCGTTGCTATTAGATTCAGTAACAAACACTACCTTTTCTTTATGGTAAAATCTAAAATAAAAATTATCAGGAATATAACGTAAAGGATGACCTGAAACAGGAGGAACATACCTCCAATTAATCATAAAGCCGGCGTATTCTAATAAGTCTTCTCTTTTTAATGTTTTCTTGATATTTTCAATAAGTTCATCACTGAGAATTTCATCCGCATCTAAATTCAAAAGCCATTTATTTTTACATAATTCTGACGCATCGGCTTTTTGCTTGGCAAATCCTTGCCACTCTTTGAAAAATACTTTGGCTCCAAAAGATTCGGCGATTTCAATAGTTCTATCAGTACTGCCTGAATCAAGGACGATAATCTCATCCGCTACTTGAACGGCTTTTTCTAGAGATTCGGCTAGTCTTTGCTCTTCATCTTTTACGATATAAAATACAGATAATGACTCCATCTAAAACTAAATTCTGTTAACAATATTCTTATGATTTCCCACAAACCGATCTATTGTAAAATGAATTAATCGTATTAAGATTAATTGGCATAGAATATACCTGATCTTCATAAGTTGTCCAAACACTATGACGATACTCATTAAATTCGGTAAATTGGTTAATGAATTTCCATACCTTTTCATTATCTGTATGAAAAATATGTGAGCCATATTTATCAACATCAATACCTGTTTCTGCGTACTGCTCAGACCAAGCGTTCCCACCAATATGATTTCTGCGTTCAAGGATTAGAACCTTTAGCCCAAATTGAGCTAATACTCTTGCGATAGTTGATCCGAAAAAGCCAGATCCAAATATAACTATACTAATTTCTCTCAAGATATTTCATTGAATCGATAAAAGTTTCATATTCAAGAGCTATTTTATCTGCACTGAATCTGTTATAAATTTTAGAATAGTCTATTTTCATTTCATTAAAGTAGAATTTGCGAATTAAGGCACCGAATTGTATAGTATTTTCTATCTCACATAAAGAATCACTCATGTAGTCTTTAAGGGTTTCAATAGCTCCAAGAGTTTTTGTAGCCACTACAAAAGTTTTAAAAAATCTTTAACGTATTTTGCAGCTTTTCTAGGTTTTACATGAGCGAAATTACAGTTAATAACGTTAATTTCTTCAGGAATTTCTAAGGCTACTTTACTAGAAAGATTTAATAGCGTCACCGTATGTCCCCTTTTAAAGAACTCTCTCGATAAAGTTAAAAGGACTTTCTCAGCTCCGCCGGCCAAAAAGGGAATCAATTAGTAATAAAATATTATATTTCTGTGCCTGCATTCAGCTTCTCTAATTCCATTTTTTCAATTGATTCTTAAGCAAATTTCTCATCACCGATTCAGAAAAATATTTATCAAATGTACCTTTCGCATGACCTGAACCAATACCTACATTAATTACCTTGTTATTTAAAGTCCGTAACACTTCAGCATACCGAATTACCATATTGTGCATACCTCCGTGAGCATTGTATACAACTCTATTAATAACAGTAAGATTCATATCCAATTACAAACAATGCCATCAAACGTATCCATGAGGATTTTTTGTCTGCCAATTCCAAGCGTCTTGAATCATTTGCTTGAGGTCTAATTCGGCCTGCCAATTCAGATCTCGAGAAGCCTTTGTCGTATCAGCCCAAGATTCAGCGATGTCTCCATCTCTCCTCGGGGTGATCTTGTTAGGAATCCTAACTTCTGTAATCGCTTCAAAGGCGTTTATAATGTCTAATACGGAATAGCCCTTACCAGTACCGATATTCCATGTATTCCATCCCTTAAATTCTGAATTTAATTTTTTCAAGCAACTGAGGTGTGCCTTAGCTAAATCAACCACATGAATATAGTCTCTGATACCTGTACCATCATGAGTTGGCCAGTCGTCTCCAAAGACTGAAAGTTCTTTGAGTTTTCCTGAGGCAACCTGTAAAATATAGGGCATCAAATTATTTGGAATATCATTGGGGTCTTCTCCGATCTGCCCTGATGCATGTGCACCAATTGGATTAAAATACCTCAATATGCCGATATTCCACTTGGGATTACTACGCACTAAATCGGCACAAATAAGCTCATTCATGTGTTTTGTTTGTCCATAGGGATTGGTTACTGCTCCTGTCAGATGATTTTCATCAATTGGTATTTGTTGAGGGTCACCATAGACCGTTGCCGATGAACTGAAAACTAGGTTGAAAACTTGAGCCTCAGCCATAGCCTTATAAAGCATCAGGCTACCAAAAATATTATTGTCATAATAAGTAAGTGGGTCAACCACGCTTTCTCCTACTGCTTTCAAGCCGGCAAAATGGATAACCGAATCAATCGAATGCGTAGAAAAAAGGTCCTTTAATAATTGTGCATCCCGTATGTCACCTTCAATAAATACGAGTTCCTTATTCGTAATCTCTTGAATTCGCTCCAAGACTAAGGCCTTACTATTACAAAAATTATCTAATGCCACGACTTGATGTCCTTGGTTTAATAACTCAACTATGGCGTGTGAACCAATAAATCCTGCGCCACCTGTTACTAATATACTCATCAAAATTTTTTTGTCCTGTTACAAATGGTGGTGGGAGCCGGATTCGAACCAGCGAACTCATACGAGAACAGATTTACAGTCTGCGTGCTTTAGCCACTTGCATATCCCACCTAAATTTGTGAATTAAATATGAGTACTGCTCTGAGTTGGTTTGCCAATCTTTTTTTTACTTAATTTACAGTAAGCGTATTTTAAAGCGTGAAAATATCGACAATTTGGCTGAAATAAGCATCCACAAAATTATTAAGCCAAAGGAAATAAACAATCGCACCTATGGCAAGAAATGGGCCAAAAGGAAGCTCTTGAAGCTTTGGCTCTTTCGGTTGCTTTAATTGCTGAATTAGCAAATAAGGCAAAATGATTATTGTGCCAATAAAGGCTCCTCCAAAAAGCGAAAATAGTGCCCCTTGCCACCCGGTAAAGGCACCGATGGCGGCTAAAAATTTAACATCACCCTCACCCATTGCTGGTTTTTTCAGAATGATCTCTCCAATAGTCGCAATCCAATAAATCATACTTGTGCCAACAAATATACCTAGCATCGACTCGATCCATGAGTACCAATGTGCTTCCATCCCACCTTGGGAAAATCCGTGCAGTTGTGGGATAAAAATCGATACCATCACTCCGAGCAGCATACCTCCAATTGAGAAAATATCAGGAATGATCATATGATCTAAATCAATAAAAGTAGCCGCAATTAAATTGGCGATAAAGAGCATTCCAACCATAGCAACTATGGACTGATGGTTAAGCCATGAAAACACAAATAAAGTACCGGTTAAGGCTTCAACTAAGGGGTAGCGAAAACTCAATTTCTCTTCACAACAAGCAGCTTTACCTTTGAGCATAAACCAAGCAATGACAGGTATGTTGAAATAAAAAGGAATTCGTTTACCGCATTGGCAACTCGAAGGCGGCCATAATATTGAATGTCCTTGAGGTATTCGATAAATACAGACATTGAGAAAACTCCCCCAGATTGCCCCAAAAATAAACACACCGAGTGGGATAAAAAATGGCATTGTCGCCTCTATGCTATCAATCAATTCCATATGCCTTAAGTCTTACTAGTTCGCCTGATTATAAAGTGTATTTTCACCAGCATTATGCATTATTTGAGCATCAATTTTTTGCTCGGTCCAAATTTCTAATGCTTGAGCCCCTTGATGGACTAACATACCCAATCCTGTCTTAGCCGCACACCCTAGTTTTTTCGCTTCTATAAACAATTGAGTCTTCTGTGGATTATAAACCATATCATAGACCGCCCATTGGGGGGTCAAAAATGCCATATCTAAAGGCAAAGGATCATTTTGATTCAATCCAAGCGAGGTTGCATTAATACAAATGCCCATTTCAGGTAAATCAGCCAGGTCTTCTTTCGCTTCTATTGGAATAATGCTTTCGTAGCCCTTTAACTCGGATAAACTTGAAAGCATTGCATCCAGTCGGTCTTTCGATCGATTGAGAATTCGAATGGAAGCAGCTTTCTGACTGAGACATTCAACAACCGCAGCTCTTGCTGCACCACCTGCTCCTAATATTAGTACGTGATTTCCATTTAAACCTTTTCCCAGACCCTGCTCAATACCTTTGGACATCCCATAGCCATCTGTATTAAATCCTTCGTAGCCAGAAGCTGTCCATTTCAAAGTATTCACTGCACCAATTGCTTTTGCAGAATTAGAAATTGTCTTCAGTAGACCTAAGGCCATGACTTTATGCGGCACGGTCAGATTTAATCCGAGAAAACGCTTCTGATAAAAAAATTCCAATGCTTCTGACAAATCCTCAGGATCAATCTCAAAACGGAAATAAGACCATTCTTTGAATCGATTGTCATTTAGTGATAATTGCTCAAGAGCCGCATTTTGCATGATTGGACTGAGCGAATGTTTTATCGGTTTACCAATTACAGCTAAAGCTGTCCCAGGATAATCCCATACTTTTAGGTCAGCAAGGGTATATGTTTCTTCTGTGTTCATTGATAATTTTAGCTAAGATAATTGAAAACAAAGCCATTGATTAATCAACCTTTAAGAACGGCTTCCATACAATGCTGAACCGACGCGAATCATCGTTGAACCTGCGGCAATAGCTTCTTCTAAATCCTGCGTCATACCCATCGACAATTCATTCAGCTCAATTTTATATTCGCTGACTAAAGAATCTCGGATAGTTCGGAGCTTTTCAAAACAATCTTTTGCGCTAGAGGGATCCTCATCCAAAGGAGCAATCGTCATCAATCCTTCACATTTCAAAAAGGATGCCTCTAACACGGCTTCTAATGCTTCTTTCATCGACACTTCACTGAAGCCATATTTATTAGGATCTTCACCGGCATTACACTGTAAAAAAATTGGTAGCACTTTCCCTGATGCTTCGCATGCTGAATTCAATTTACGAATGAGTTTTAAAGAATCCACTGATTGAATTCGGTCAAACAACTCTACGGCATCGTTTACTTTGTTCGATTGAAGGTGTCCAATTAATTCCCAATAACAGTTTTCTGAACAGAGTGGTTTTTTTTCTTTAACCTCTTGAACTCTGTTTTCTCCAACGCTAGCCAACCCTACATGAAGTGCATGTTCAACTGCATCTATTGGATGTGTCTTTGTTACCGGCAATAATTGGACCTCTGAAACATTTCTCCCACTTTCCTGACAGGCTCTTTCCATTCGAAGCTTGATATTAGTAAAGTTTACAATAAATCTATTTAAGGCTATCATTCTGAAATTAGTTATAAATTTCTCATTTAAAATAACACATATTACTAACAACCTAATTGAAAGCAAATTTAACAAAATTTTCCGTTGGCATATATTTAGGATGTCAAAATTTAATATAGTTTAGTAATTATCAGTGTAACATTAATCTATTTTACGACTAAGCATATACGCAAGACAAACTCTTCTAAAATGTACCGAATTTTTTATATATTAACGCTTCTTTACGGATTTTATTTTATGACTTTTGCGGACAAACTAAACAATAATACAAGCTTACAATTCATTCAAAAATACGAAGCAATCGAAGAATACGAATTAGAGAACAATGGCTTAAAAGTTTTACTCCATCATAATCCAAGTATGCCAGTCGCCACAGTAATGCTTACTTACAACGTGGGCTCTCGGAACGAAAAAGATGGAGTGACTGGAGCAACTCATATTCTAGAGCACATGATGTTTAAGGGTACAAAAAACTTCCCACTTGATTTGGATTTAGATTATTCAAATCAAATGGAGCGTATAGGCGCACGCTCTAATGCAACCACATCGTTTGATCGCACAAATTATTATGCGACTTTAGGAAAAAAGCACGTACCACTGGCAATTCAATTGGAAGCCGATCGCATGCGCAACTTACAATTGGACGAAAAATCCTTGGCTTCAGAGATGGTTGTTGTGCGAAATGAATATGAGCGAAGAGAAAATAATCCATATGCTACTCTACAAAAAAAGATTTTTTCCTCTGCTTACGAAAAGCATCCCTACCATCATCCAATCATTGGGTGGAAGAGAGATATCGAATCCATTACCGTTAAAAAGCTGCAAGCCTTTTACGACACCTACTACTGGCCAAACAACGCGGTCTTAACAGTCATAGGAGGCTTTGACAAAGCAAGTACGCTTGAAGCGATAAAGCATTATTTTGGAGCCATTCCAAGATCACCACATTCATTTCCATCCGTTGAAATTGTGGAGCCCGAACAAAAAGAATCTCGTTTTGTTGAAGCGCATCGCAGCGGACAAGTTGGGGCAGTCATGATTGCCAATAAAGCACCTGAAGGAACAAATGACGACTGGCCAGCTCTACTTTTACTATGTGAAATCTTAGGAGCCGATAAAATTGGTCGACTTTACAAAGCCCTTGATGATAAAGGTTTGGCCAGTGCGTCTTACGTATTCCCTAGACGCTTAAAAGATCCGGGCTTAATTTTCTTTGGGGCAACATTAACCGCGGAGACGACCCACGAGCAGATACAGAAAATTCTATCTGATGAAATTGAAAAAATCGCAGAAAACGGTGTGAGCGATGAAGAGCTCACACAGGCAAAATTAGTTTATTTGACGAATCTTATTTATTCCAAAGATGGATCATTTCAAATAGCTGACTTAATTAATGATGGAATAGCTATAGGTGATTGGAAAGACTATATAAATTTTTCAAAATCAATAGATCAAACGACTTCAGAAGATTTAAATCGAGTTGCCCTCACTTACTTAAAAAAAGAGCAACAAACTATTGGTTGGTTTATCCCTACCTCTACACACCTAGGACAAAACTCAAGGCCGGAAAACTTGACCGCTCCCTATTATTTCAAAGAACCCTATGAAAAACTTGATGTTTGGGAAAATGAATATAAGTCAGAAATTAATTTCACTCCCAATATAAAAGAAGTTTATATTTCTAAAATCCATTTAGTCACCGTTGACATTCCGATAGATCAAGTCGTATCCTTTTCAGGAAGTATTTCAGCAGGTGACCAAAAATCCTTAGAAGGCAACCCTATCATTGCTGATCTAACAGCGAGTATGCTAGATAAGGGGACACTAAGCTTGGATCGCTTCGAAATAACAAAGTTGCTTAATTCGCTCGGCATAAAGATCCAATTCGATTCAAAAAGTAATGCACTGACATTTAGCGGTAAATTCTTAAAAAAGGACACGGAAGCCTTTATGAAGATTTTAGCGGATCTCTTAAAAAACCCCAGATTCGACAAAGAAGTATTTAATAACTTAAAGACACAATACCATGCTTATTTTTTAGACTTAGAAACAAGTACCGAATTTAAGGCAGATACTCTTCTATCTCAAAGTTTATACCCTAAAGATCATCCTAATTATCAACATAGTTTAGCGGAACTTCAAGAAAGCTTAGAAGCAGTCACTGTTGAAGATTTAAAAGCATTTCACAAGAAGCATTACGGTAACAAACAAATGAAGATTGTTTTTGCTGGGGATATTAATTCATCTCTAATACAGCGAAGTGTAAGAAATTATTTTAGTATTTGGAATTCTAAGGAAGATGATGCTCTAAAACACTCTGAATCAACTGTAGCGGGTCCGGAAAGAATTGATTATTTCATTCCTGATAAAACAAGCATTTCAGTCTATATGGGTGCTCGAACTTTTCTTAAAAGAGACAACCCTGATTATGTTTCTTTCAGTGTTGCTAATTATATTTTAGGCGGAAGTTTTAATTCTCGTTTAATGAAATCTATTCGCCAAGAACAAGGACTTACCTACAGCATTCATTCATTTCATGAAGGAGATATTTTTGATACAGGTAATTGGGCCTTAGAAGCTAGCTTCTCTCCTGAACTCTTAGAGCAAGGAATTGAAGCAACTAAAAAAGTAATATACAATTGGAATCAACTGGGAGTTACTGAAGAAGAAGTCGTTCAAGCTGTAGAAACGATCAAGGGGAAATACCTTGTTGGCTTATCCCAAACAAGTACAGTTGCTAGGCAAATCCATAGTTTTATGCTTAGAGGGTTTTCTCCTTTTTACATAGATATCTATCCAAAATTATTAAATATGGTTTCCAAAAACCAAGTGAATAATATCATCGAAAAATATTTTAATCCTGATTCTATTGTAACCGTTACCTCAGGAACGTTCTATGAAGATAATCGAATACTAACGGACATAGGCATAGAGTTAGAAGTGCCCAACCCAGCTTGGACCATTCAAATTTCTGATCTTTATGAAGATGAGGAAACAATATTGGTTATTGCTAAGGTTAATTCAAAAACCTCAATAACGAGTCAAGTCATCACAAAAATTTCAGATACAGTAGCGGCAAAAGTTCAGAATCCAAATAAGCCTATTAAGTATTATGTTATTGGTGAAAAATGGAGTTGGCATTCCAAAACCAATAACATAGCTTTCATTAATAGTAAGGACGATATTAGTTCAACAATAGACAAAGCTAAACCCATCAAATTTAATAAAAAATTTCTCTAATGGCTAAAATAGACGTTGAAAAACTGAAACACATTTTACATCGAAACGAAAGCGATATTCAAAAAATTAACGATATCTTGAACGATATAGATACGGAGCTTCAGATCGAACAAGCTGAAAAAGAAGCACGCCCACCCCTAGTCAAAAAACAATTCATTACTTTGATTGCAGATAATGATGGCGTGTTAGTCGATAAAGATTTTGCTAGTTGGGTTCTGCAAATCCCAGAAGAGGCAAATCCACAAGCCGTAATTGATAAAATCCATCAATCTGCCTACACCTATAATGCCTCCCCTAAAGGGAGCCGTTTTCCAGTCAAATCAATGGGCGAAACACTTGAATCGGTCAGTGCTAAAATCTTCAAAGAGAATGAAGTATGGGTAAAAACAAAAATACCGGTCTTAGCTGTCAGTTGTAACAATCAAATACCACAAAGCTAAAACTGGATTCGTTGATTAGAATTTAAGGTATCATGTTAATAGAATTAGCGAAAACATCTTGGAATATATTAGCTGAATTTGCACCTTATTTACTGATTGGTTTTTCAATTGCTGGGTTGTTGCATTACTGTATCCCTCCTAAGCTCATTATCAATCAATTAGGAAAGTCCAGCATTTCGTCTGTTTTTAAAGCCGCTATTTTAGGAATCCCACTACCACTGTGCTCCTGCTCAGTGATTCCAGTTGCTTCTTCGATAAGAAAAATTGGTGCCAGTCGTGGTGCTACCATATCATTTCTAAGCTCTACTCCTCAGACAGGAGTTGATAGTATTTTGGCAACTTATGGCTTATTTGGCGGTGCATTTACTGTGATTAAGCTGTTTGTCGCTTTGCTTTGCGGGCTCGTCTCTGGCATATTAGTCGATATTTTTTGTAAAAACAACGAAGCTTCAGTACCGGATTTAGAAAATCATGAATCGCATCATGCACCGACAAGTAACAAATCAATCTCTGCTTCGCTTCGCTACTTTTTTGTAGAGTTACCACTTGATTTATATAAGCCACTTCTCATTGGAATATTCATTGCGGGACTTATAAACAACTTTTTACCAGGTGATTTCTTCACCGGAACTTTTAGTTCAGGCTTAGTCGCCTTTATTGGAATTACTTTGATCAGCCTACCACTCTATGTATGTGCAGTTGAGTCTCTGCCTTTAGCTTTTGCCTTCCTAAGCGCGGGTATTTCACCAGGCGCAGTTCTTGTATTTCTCATCGTTGGCCCTGCTACTAATTCAGCCACCATTTTAGCGACCTTAAAAATCATAGGAAAACAAGCTACCATCATTTACATTGTAACACTTGTAGTAATCGCTTGGAGTGCAGGCTTTTTGACAAATTTATTATTAGATATTAAAATGAGCGACTTCAAAGAACACCATGCACATTTAAGTATTTGGAATCATATTTCTGCGAGTCTTTTATTAGCCTATTTCCTCAATGCAGTCTTGTGTAAATCCGTTTTCTTTCGCAAAAAAAATGCAATGGATGAGGATTGTCATTTAGATTAAGTCACAACAAAAGCGGAATGCTCTTCTGACCTTTTAATAAATCGCCATCTTTTATTGTATAGCCTCTCAAAAAATCAGGGACTGCTAACATTTTTCCACCCGCTTTTTGTAGCTCTAATATTCTAATTAATCCATTTGAAGTAACTACCTTGAGACTGTCTTTTTCAAGAATGACCGAACCACTAGGAAGACTCAATTCATGTCCTGCCAAAGAATGTTCGCAGATTTCTAATTGTCCCACTTTTATTCGGGTTTCCCCATGAAAACAAAAGCTGTTTGGCCAAGTCTTAAATGCACGCCACCGATTGTGAATTCCCTGTGCACTTAATCCAAAATCGATCAAACCATCTTCTTTGGTCAACTTACGACAGTGACTCTTAAGTGTTTCATCCTGCGGTTTGAATTCCAGTTCACTTTTTAATAAGCTAGTCATAGAACGCTCCAATATTGGAATGGTTGCTTGACCAATTTTTTTTCGGACACTTGAAGCACAATCCTCTTTTTCAATTGCGATTCGTTCGATATCGGCAACTGCACCTGCATCCATTTCTCGATCAATTTGCATTAACGAAACTCCTGTTTCTTTTTCACCAGATGCAATAGCTGTTTCTACAGGAGAAGCACCTCTATATTTAGGTAAAATAGACCCATGAAAATTAACCATCCCTAGTCTAGATGCCTTACGAATTCCTCGCCCCAAAAAATGCCCATAAGCCATAACAAAAGAGATATCTACCTTATGATCTTCAAAAAATTGTACCAAACCCTCACCTGGTTTATCGGGTTGAAGTAATTGAATTCCTTTATCTTTAGCATACTCAGCAACTGGATTTGATTTAAGCTTTTGTCCTCTTCCTTGCTTTCGATCGGGTTGGGAAACTACCGCTAATAATTCCCATTGTTCCTCACCTTTTAAGAATAACCATTCAAGAGATGGTAAACAAATCGAGTCTGAACCAAAAAATACTATCTTCTGTCTCTTATTTTTCAAAATATAGCTGACTCTATTAAAATAATTCTTGCTGCCTTCTTTGATTAAATACTGAAGCCGAACTCGCGCTTAATGTAAATAACTGATATAAAGAAAGATCGTTTAATTCCTCAAGTGAGAAGAGTCTCTGTAAAAGTAATGCACTTGCAAGGGCATCGTATAATGCACAATGGTAGCGAATGCGTTCCTTAGGGCAATGTAAGCGAGCTAACTGAGTCAATTTATCCTCTAAGCCAAACAAACGAATCAAAGTATTTAATTGGTAGCTATCTAAATCTGGATATAAGCGACGATAAATTGGCAGTGTATCCAACCATGGACCCCAACTTGCGAGTAATTGATTCTTCTTAGGACTCGCAAAATCAGGTGATTGACGAGTGTAGGACCATGTATTTTTGAGGAAACGATCCTCTACTGAGGCATTATGAGCACAAAGGGGTCCTGATTTTCGTAACTTAGCAAATAGATCAAAATCTTGCTCAAAATTCGGACATTCAACTACAAGCTCTGAAGTGATCCCATGTTGCTGCCTTTCAACCGCATCAATTGTACTTTCTGTTCCGCACAAACGTGTCTTTGCCTCTAATAGAGTGTTCCCTTGTATTGAAACGATACCCCATTCCAAAACCCCTGTCTTAGCACTTCCTTCAAAGTCAATTATATGAATAATTTGATCCATTAGTGTATATGAAAAATCTTAAGATAATTTCCGACTAAACGATTGCAACTTGGATAATGTTCATCAATCTGAAATTTAAAGTTTTCAATTCATCATGTGTGCACTTAATCCGGAGCAAAATCAACTATTCAAAAAATTTATTACACGTTTGTGTGACGTAGCCACTGAAGAAATTATTCCTCATTATGGCGTCAATGTGGACGTAGAACACAAATCGGACAACACACCAGTGACCCTTGCTGATAAAAATGCAGAAAAAAAGATCCGTGAACTCATCAATGCAGAATTCCCTGACCACGGTATTATTGGAGAAGAGTATGGAGCCGAAAATGAAAACAACGAATTTGTTTGGGTCTTAGACCCTATTGATGGAACAAAATCCTTCATTTCAGGGGTGCCACTATTTGCAACTTTAATTGCCCTTCTCCATAACGGACGACCGGTGCTCGGTGCAATTAATCAACCGATTCTCAAGCAATTACTCATTGGAGATTGCCAAACCACCACACTTAATGGAGTTCCTGTCAACGGACGCGCCGCCCGCCCCATTGAACAAGCAACTCTTTGCACGACCGACCCTATTCGAAAAACTTTATGGCAAAATAATGCCAAGTGGGATGATTTGCCCCAAAAAACAGCCTTATATCGTTCCTGGGGTGATGCTGGAGGCTATATCTTACTCTGTTCAGGTTTCACCGATATTATGTGCGACCCAATGATGGAAATTTGGGATTGTGCCGCTATTTTACCTTGTCTTGAGGGGGCTGGATTTACTTACACTGGGTGGAATGGAGAAGATGCTTTTGAGCAAAGAAGTATCATTGCCGCAAAAGCACCATTACATAAAACAGTAATGGAGACCTTATATCCAAATAACTAAGTTTTCGGTGACTCATTTACTACAGCTTTTAAAAAACATAGTTAAGTCCGCACACAGGACTCATGCCTTAGAATTCTTGCCACTCACAAAATCGATCCAAGAATACCGATTAAAATTTCTCCAAGATGATTTAAAAAGCGCTATTAATGTTGCCTTACTCGCCTTTCCTCAAGGCATGGCATACGCACTGATCGCAGGCCTGCCTATTCATTATGGAATCATTGGTTCTGCAATAGCATCTATATCCTGTGTTTTCTTTGCTAAATCAAATCTCATTACATTTGGTCCTACCAACGCAACAGCTGTAATGCTCTTCACTACTTTTGCTAGCTTAGGGCTTCCTGAAGAGGATAAACTCCCATATATTAGCATTTTAGTTTTCCTTACTGGAATATTCATCGTAATTGGATCTTATTTCCGAACGGCTGATTTAATCAAATATGTCTCTCGCTCAGTGATAACTGGTTATATTACAGCCGCTGCGCTGTTCATTATCCTCAATCAAATACCCAATATTCTTCAACTCAATCTCACGAGCATACATAAAGATAGTTTTTTTACTTTGGTGGGAGGGATCTTTCAAAATATACCCTTCATACATTTACCGACTTTAGTCATCAGCCTAGCCACTGTCTTACTCTATGCTTTGCTAAACTTTAATTTTCGAAAATTACCCAACATAGCAATTGTCCTAATTGCCATATCCGCTCTCACTTTTTTTATTGATGGCAAGCAATTTGAAATACTTTTTCTCCCTCCCATCGATCAATCTTTTTTATCTTTTTCACTTCCTCAGGTAAGCTTTGCTTCCATCAAATTACTCACCAGTACGGCAATCGCCATTGCGCTACTTTGTATTCTTGAAGGCATTTCTATTGGTAAATCATTGGCCATTAAAAAAGGGGTGCGCTTAAATAATGATCAAGCCATGTATTCTATTGGTATGACTAATATCGCATGTTCGCTTTTTGCAGGAATGCCCGCTTCTGGTTCCCTAACCCGATCCAGCTTAAATTATGAAAGTGGTAGTAAAACTGTATTTTCTAATCTGTTTTCTGGTATTATTATTTTGATCGGAATATTCGCAGTTGGGTCTCTCACTCAATATATTCCTGTCTGTGCTTTGTCGGTTTTAGTCGTCATTGTAGGCTTGTCATTATTGAATAGGCACGCCATCCGAATTGTCACTCAAACAACTGGCTCAGATGCCGTTGTTTTCTTAGCCACTCTTGTCTCTGGACTCTACATCTCTCTAGATAGTGCTATATATTTTGGAGTTGGTGTCTCTATTCTGCTATTCTTAAAAAAGGTCGCTAAGCCAAAATTAAAAGAATATTCCTTCAATCAAGAAGGTGACTTATTGGAATCCGAAAATTCCAATAGAAATATACCAGAAGTTTCGATTGTTCACGTTGAGGGGGAATTATTTTTTGGTGCAGCGGATTTATTTCAAGAACAAATGCGGCGCATTTACGAAGACCCACAACTTAAAATCGTCATTTTAAAAATGCGAAATGCATATAATATGGATGCCTCCAGTGTCATGGCTCTTGAAGAATTAGTTAGGCATATGAATAAACTTGGACGCTATTTAATCGTAAGTGAAGTCAAGAAGGACCTTTTAAACATTCTTATCAAGTCAGGAGTCGCCCAATATATAGAACACCGAAATATTTTTCATTATGATACCTCGAATCCTACACTTTCAACAGCTAGAGCACTTAAACGAGCTAAAGAACACCTTGGTGAAGTAGAACCTAATGTTTCAATTTATGCAGAATCCAAGAATAAGTAAGCCTATTCATGAAAAAAGAAGTATTAATTATACTGCATCCTGATTTTGAGGAAATTGAAGCGGTAACACCTATTGATATATTACGAAGGGCCGGCTTAATTGTTCATATAGCATCCACAAGCAATGATCTCGAAGTACAAAGTAAAGGTGGTATTCAAATAAAAGCCGATAGCCTGTTAAGCGACCACGAACACGCTATTTATGATGCTTTAGTCATACCAGGTGGACCTGGAATCTTCAAGATCAGTGATCATAGCACGATCCAAAAAAAGATTCGTGAATTCCATAAACTAAAAAAATGCATTGCCTGTATATGTGCAGCACCACTGTTATTATTAGATCAGGGACTCAACCAAACATTTGCCATGACTTGCCATCCTTCGGTTCAAGCAGAATTTCCAGCACTTCATCCTGAAGCTACGGTAAGAGATAAGCATATTATTACTTCAAAAGGAGCAGGAACTGCAGTCCCATTTGCTCTAGCCATAATCGAATATTTACTAAACAAGGAAATTGCTCAAAATATTGCAGATGCGATCTGCATATAAGCGATTAAGAGATTATGAAAACAGACCGTAAATTAATATTAAATATTCGGGATATAGCTCTCAGAGACAATTTCACCGCCTCTGAAAAATTAAACTTCATTGCTCTGTTTGTCTTATTCATTACACTTACTTGGAATCTAGATAATCGCTCTATTTGGACTTCTTGCTTTGTCTTGATTATGGGCACTAGTTCGCTGATTAATATTAAAATTCATGAGACTGTTCACCCATTCATTATTGATAGACTATGGACAAAATTACTCTGCTACAATCTGCCTGCAATTTTTCTACTGGTAATTTATTTTCTATCCGCACTTGGAAACTGTATGGAATCAATTTCCATTGATGGTTTCTCCTATTTAGAGCTGAAAAAACCCGAAAATATATTCAGCACAAATGTCACATTTAAAGATAATTGGATATTATTTTTATCCACTGTAAGCCTATTCACTCTAAGTACCCAGTTATTACTCATTCCAAAATCATTTTATTTTTTACATAAATTCTTAGCTTGGTGCTGCACCAGTATCTCTTTTATGTTTTTAATAGGTGCCATCTTCAAAGCTACTGATTTGGCTAAGCCTCTATTCAGTAGTGGCACTGAGCTCACTAATTACTTTTTTTATTTTCCCTATGATGGTGATTGGGCAGCTTTTGCCATAATTTGGATATATGCGAGTTATGCTGTTTCAATAATTGAATGTAAAAAAGATGACCGAGAATTTACCAAAACCAATGCTCCTTTTTATTTAGCACTTTGCACGGCACTTGCATCAACAACCTTGCTTATCGAACAAAGCGTTTCTTCTCTTTTTCTATCTTTTGCCTTTGTACATATTTGCTTTCTCAGCTATCGATACTCAAAAAAGCAGAAAGAACCTGTTTTGAAATTAATTGGCCCTTATATTTTGGCTCTTGGCATTGGTAGTGCAGTTAAAGGATGTCACTCTTTCACTCAAATAATCACACACAATCCAGTTACAGAAAACCTCAAAAAGTCGGGCTTAGAAATGATAGCGGATAGCCCCCTGTTTGGATGGGGAATCAATAGTTTTCAAAAATTATCTCCCTTCTATAACGATGCCTCTCTACTCAATCAATATTATGAAACAATTCCCTCAAGTATCATTAATCTACTTTGTGAATTTGGCATTATCGGAATGGCAATCATTTGTCTCTACCTTGTTATTTTATACTTTCAATACCATAAAAATAAACAGAACAACACCATTTCTGACACTTTATTTTTTGGACTATTCTTAATTATCTTATTAAGTTTTTTTGATAACCCTTTTTACTCTATTCCAGTAGCATTCAGTTTTTGGATTATTGCTTTTCTTGCTATACGGTGGGCACAACTTATTTATAATCAGGCGGACGAAGTAGATACTAGTAAAAATATAGTCGCGTCCGATCATATAAGGAATGTCCCATTTGTGACTAATCCGAAAAAAGACGTCTTTAAATAAAAAGCACCTAATCCAACGTTTCTATGATCCCACTAGAAGACACCTATTTAGATATTATAAAAAAGGCCTCTGTAGGGCACGGGCTAGGCGAAAAGAAAATAGCCCAATTATGCCAGTTACCCATCACTAAAATAAATGATTTTTTCAACGGAAGTTACTGTGAATCGACTCTCAAAACAATTGCCCAAATTCTAGACCTAGACTTTCCCTCTCTAAAAAATCACGCAGATAATAGTTCTCACCCTCCCAAAATTCATTTAGATGGCTTATATTCCTATCAATCAACATTTACCTATCAGCCTAATCAGACTCTTTCTGTAAATCATTATCTCTTAACGGATGATAGCACAAAAACAGCACTCCTTTTTGATACAGGCACCAATGCCACCGACTGTTTAGAATACCTAAAAAATCATTCCCTTAAGCTCAGTGCTATTTTTATAACCCATCAACACAAAGACCATATTTGGGCATTAAATCAGTTCACCGATTGTCATCCAGTCGCCCAGATTTATGCTGCACAACCATCGGTTGATCCAAACTATGCATTCAACCTTATCGAACCCAATAAACCAATCGGCTACGGACCCTTTCAAATTAAGGCCTACACAACCCCAGGGCATAC
>JBJLEY010000022.1:0-22276 GCA_045565635.1 Coraliomargaritaceae bacterium | reverse complement strand
GGTATTATCATTAATAAGCATTCTTTTTTTTATAGCCTACATTCTTTTTCTTTTTCCCCAATTAGGATAATTTAAAATGTACTTCATTTGAAGTTTGAAATGTATTTCAGTTCTTTGATTTAAACAGAAAGAATGTTGCTAGGCATACCGCAATAATTGGAAAAACATAAGAGCCAAAAGAGGACAGATAATAATATCCATCAGAACTAAAAAGTAAAACTCCCAAAAAGAGTAATATTAAAATAACAATTTTCTGTATGGTATTTATATTTTTCATAAAGTTGATTTAATTACTACCCCAAGCATCTTCATATGCTGAGTTTATAAACAACTGGGGTGAATATGTAAGTAATGCTGGGTTATTTTCTGCAAATCTTAATATTACTTTCGCCTTAATATTATATGTGGCATTCTTTGGTATCACAAAGCCAAATACTCTAAGCTGTAATTGTTCAGTATCTCCTAAAGGATTAAGAGCATTCAAGGTATCTAACACATTTTTATCTGAATCATTTTTATTATTAGTTTCTAAAAGTAACTTAGTCATCGCAATTCCAGCCTTTCTAAGAGTATATTTTCTACTTACATCATAAGCTCTTAAATACGAAACAGCCGAAGCCATTGAAACGACTTCTTCCCAATCCTTTTCGTCATCACTAATATATATCCAATCATTAATATCATCAATCAATTTCGATGAACTTGAGTATCCAAAAGATATACTAATAGAAAATAAGGTCAGCGCTATGTAAATGATTAGAAATTTCATACTATTTTTATGCATTTTATTTGTGCCTTTCTCAAGGAAATTAATTCACGACACCCTATATTATACTGCAAATAATAGTAACAAATATTACTATCTCGCAAGGGGTTGTAAGCCGTGTTATTATATATGTATAGGAAGGAACATTCTGTTCTTTTCGCATTAACAAAAGAAAAACCCGGGGAGCTTTCGCTACACCCGAGCCTCTCTTATACAAAGTCTATGCTTGGTAGTATTGGTTCTTCGGAGTTTTTCGCAAGAGGAAATTAATTAATACTTATGAAAGATATTAATACAGAAGAAACCATAAAATCTACTGAGTTAAGTATATTATACCATAAGCCAGTACTAAATAAAAAAGAGGCTTCTATATTCTTAGGGGTATCTAAAAGACATCTAGACAATCTAATGGAAAGAAGGTCTATACCCTTCTCGAGACTCGGAGGAAGAATTGTCTTCCAGAAGAAGCGACTAATACAATTACTCGACTCAACCGATTCTTTGGGAGGAATGCTAAATGTCTAAGTGGTATAATAGAAAAAAATATTCTACCCAACATTATATACAGAATGATAGGTCCGCTAAGGCCGCTTGGTGGATTCATACTGTACTTGAGGACAAGGTATTATTGAATGGATTACTCAAAGATGAGGGCAAGGTCTGTGACCTTTACTCAGATACTGATGAGTATGAATTAATGCATAATGTAGGTAGTTGGACTAGCGGTGAGTTCCCTTTCGATATGATGCTAGTACATCATAGGAAAGACCCTAAAAAGTACTGTAGGGATGGATACAATTCATTCTATGTGCAATTTAGAGAGGACTTCGAGTTAGCTCAAGTAGCACCAGTAGATAGCTTTGTGAAGACTTACAAAGGATTTGAAGCACCCGCCTTCAAGACTTGGACAGTCAAAATAAATCCAATGGCTTATATGATAGGAAAATTCTTCTATGAGTCATTTGCTGAAGCTGAGAAACACAAGAAGGTTGCCCCGAAGGCAAATGCAAAGTGTTAAAATAAAAGCACCAGACATAGAGATTGTGAGGAGTGCATTGGCTAATGTGGGACTTAATCAATCCCAGATTGAAAGATACACACCTCGCACTCTGCTGTGCTTGGACTGCATCAAGAATACAAGTGGCGGGAAGCACTGTGAATTCTTTAGGGCTATTGCACCTAAAATTAAAATCAAAACAGAAGATAAACCAATTAACTATATAAGACTCTTGGAGAAGTCTAAATTACTTAAGAAAACTATGAATTATAAAAAAGGTATAAGATGCAATCACTACAAAGTAGTACCCAAATCTATCAATCAATGCATTGATATTTCGGATGAGGATAAAGATAGAATCAATAGAGCTATAGCTATCCTTTCTGCCCCAAAAAGAAACAAGACTCTGGAGTGGATGAATAAATCATTGAAGCATACCGCCTCTGGCGGACTCTACTTTGCCTTAGAGGAGATACCCCAAGGCTGGTATGACATCCCGCATTCAGATATTGTATCTGTATTCTTGTATCAGAAGCTAGTTAACAAATGGAAGAACCTTAATCTATCTTCTATGAAAAGCAAAGAGCAAGACCTCGAAAACAATATGCTTATGGCCGAAATAAAAAAGATTGGGAATGGTCTTAAAGACCCCAATCAAAGAAAGACAAAAGCATACAAAGATATATTGAATGAGTACGATGACCTTCACAGAGAGTATATAGTCTTCGTGCAAAATACTATCGATGATGTAGTCAGAGAATGCGAAAAGAATAAAGTAAAGGTAGCCTCAGATGGAGAGCGAATATGGTCAGACAATATAAATGACCTAAGGCATTTCGTCAGCTCGCTGCTATTGAATTCTACCCAACATACAATTGCCTTCTAATTCAGATGGGATTATAGTGGGTATCTCCCCCGAAGTGTTTTACCTAGCGGGTTTTACACACTTTGAGAGTACTCATCATTAACTTGGTAAGCTGTTAATGTATTAAGCAAAATTAGACTTGCATAAAGGTATTAAAATTACATTCTAAACTCCGTATCCCCTTGAAAATCTGCTTCATCATATTTCTAAGCATATTTGGTGCATTTGTGTCGAGTACTAATTTGTCTGCTACCATTTCAGTATCCGGTGACTTTGACTTCGCAAGCTATACTGGTAACAGTCTCGGAAATGAATTTCAAAATATCGGAACAATTCAATCTGAAGGCAATAGCTCTTTAAATGACCAAATAATGTGGGGCAGAGCATTTAGCGGTTTAAAATCGTTATCCTTCGATGTGGCAGAGGGATACAAAGTAGACTCAATAAATATTTCCGGCCCTAGTGGGAGTACCGATTTTGGAATCTATACGGCAGCTCCTCTTGATGAGTTACTATCAGACACTTTTGATATAGTTTGGTCAAATGGAGTTTGGGGTGACCTTAGTAACTCTCCATCTATAACATTTTCCAATGGAGAGTTATCTATTGGAAGTGGTACATACGGTGTAACATGGGTGGTTCCGGCATATGGACAAGGCGGACCATCAAGCCAAGCCGGAAACATTTCATTATCTGTCACTTCCTCAATTATCCCCGAGCCTTCAACCTATGCTTTAATCCTTGGAGCACTAGTATTAGGATTTGTAGCATATAGGAGGAAGTTATAATGAAGTATTTCTTTGTAATCGCTTTCATTGCCATAAAAACATCATTATCTGCAATAACTGTATATAATTTCTCTGAACAATTTGATGATTCGCTATATACATATGTGCAATATGCTCCTAGCTCATTTGAAGATGCTGAAAATTTTGTTGAAAATAATTTTTCAGTTGATGCCCATTTAGTCTCAATTACTTCAAGAGAAGAATTAGACAGTATAAACCAATTTATGTATAATGTTCAAAATGACATACAGGACAATAGTTTAAACTGGAGAGAGCCGGTTATTGGTGCATATCAAAATCCTTATGGTAGTAGAACATTTGCTTGGTCTAATGGTGAAGAGTGGGATTTTTCAAATTGGTTCTGGACTAGTTGGGGAACCGGTACATCACAGCCAATCATCGATACTGGTTATGTGGAGCATCTACAGCAAAGTTATAGTGGAATTTTGGGCACATATTTGGTAACAAATTGGACTGGTATTGATTCATATTTTCATCCAATTAATTTTAATGGAGGATGGGAAGCTATTTTAGTTGAAGAGCCGATTACAGTCCCAGAGCCTTCAACCTATGCTCTAATCCTCGGAGGCCTAGTACTTGGATTCGTAGCATTAAGAAGAAAATAATTTTATGAAAAATCTACTCCTTATATTTTCAGTGCTTTTAAGCACTTCTTTGTCTGCTGTTGAATATGGTTATTTTATGGTTTCGGGTAACTCTATATCCGAAGACATTGTTTTAAATGAAGGTGATACTTTTGAAATAATAGAGTGTTATCCATTTCCATCAAATGACCGAAATGGTATGAACTTAATTATTGATTTTCAGTCCAATGGAGCTGAAGATTTACTCTTAAATTTTTATTATAAAATTCCAGAATTAGTAGCTGGTCCTTGCTCCATTAGATATAGAGGTAGAAGTAATAATTCAAAAAATTATATCTCATATAAAATTATCCGAGCTTCAGAATACCAAAACTCAAATGTCTTTTCTGTAATCGGAGACTCAAGCTCTACTCACAATGTAGTCGTAGAAACATCTACAGACTTAGAAAATTGGACACCAGTTCATAGCTCTGGTCTTACTGGCTCAAGTGAGCAAATTTATGTAAGGACTCGGATATCAACCTCTGAATAATTTCTTAGTCCTCTAAATGTATTTAGGGGGTAGCATTTGGGGTGCTTTTAGGGGGACATAATGGAGTAGGTTTACTTTAGATACCCAACATTATAGTATTGATAAGATGAGTGGGTTTTATAAATTTTTCTTCAATGAATTATCCCTTACTAATAATTTTATTTTTTAAAGCTATTTACTTGTTTGCAGTTGAAGAGGTGAATTCAAAGCAATTAAGTATATCTTTTTCAGATGGAACTAGAGCTCAAACTGGTTATGACGGCTCTAGTCTTATAAATGAATATTCTAATGGCACAAATTATTGGTATGATAAACAGGGAAATTTGATAAAGTCTTTTAATGGCGATATTTACCAGTTGGTAATTCTATCAGAAAATTTCATTGTGTACTCTACAGATGGTTTTATGACGGGTTCATATGATTTATTTATTATTGAGCCTAATAATTCTACGGTCTTTAGTAATATCAAAGTAGCTCCAGAGAGGTCATCTAGATTTACCAATTATTTCACTTTTGTAGATAGTAACAATAATTTAAAATTATATAAATTAAATTCGGATGATAATTCAACTCATTCATCAGTCTCCACAATCCCCTCAAATGCAGTTGTCATCCCATCAGATTCCTCTGGGCCAGTACAAATCATTTTAGAATCCTCTGAAGATATGGTGAATTGGAACTCAGCTAACCCGGGTACTTATGGAGCTTCTACTAATGAAAGATTCTTTAGAGTCAGAGCTGTTGAAGATACAGAATAATTTCTTTCTCCCCTGAATATATTTAGGGGGTAGCATTTAGGGTGCTTTAGGGGGACAGAATGGAGTAGGTTTACTGCAGATACCCAACATTAAGAGGGGGCTTATAAGCCTCTATGGGATATATATTTTTTTAGGAGGCAGATAATATATATACATAGCTGAATACCATAGGAAAACCGAACCCCCTCCCCATACTTTTGTGACACATTTGTGACACTTTCTGTGCAGTATGATTCATTCACTTATGATTGTATGGTAATTACAAGTACCATATTTAAGGCATTTATAGCCTAATATTGATAATTACTAGCCTAAAAAAATGTAGTACTAAGGGTTCGAATCCCTCTCTCAGCCATTTATGTTCTTTAATTAGGGCTTCGATAATTGCTGAGTTATATAAAAAACTCCGACTACATACCCGAAATCAAACCCTTAAATACCTTAAGGCCAATCCTACAAAAGTTGGCGCCCATAAACCTACGTAAATGGTTGTTAAAGTTCTTTCAGATTCTTTAATAAATGGAAGTAGATCAAAAAAAATAAGATTCGAGAAAAGCATTGATAAAAAAGCTAGTGTCAAAAAGATATTAAACCTACTGTATATTTTTTTCTTAAAGCCCATTTCTTAAGTTATTTGTACGTTAATTTAGAAGATTGTTTTTTGGGTTTTCTCTTAAACAAATGAGATAGGCACATTGTAGTAGGTACCCAAATACCAGTGTAAATTGCTATTAGCTTGTGGTCAGAACCACAAATATTCATAAAATCAAACCAGTAAAAATTAGATAAAAGAATAGCAGCTAGAGAATAAATGAAGAAGAATTCACTAAGCACAGTTTTCTTTCGTATAGGGGGATAGGGATTTTCTTTCTCCATAAGCTGTTTATATGAGAGCATATATTTTGTATAGAGATTAAAAATATAATTAAAAGAAAAAAGCTTGGCTTTTAATTAAATCTAAACACCCCGAAAACACCCCCATTTGAAGTGTGGATATGTGTGTTTATGTTTGGAAAAATGTGTTCAGATTTTTGTGATCCGCTAGAACTCACTGTTTAAGCGGTATCTTTTTTAAAGAAAGGGCTCTCTCTCTGCCATTAGGTTTTCTACATTTAAAAGCTTCATGAATGTCACGATAAAAATAAGTAAAATAAGTCTAAATTAGTTTTAACTAATTCTCCTTATTCAGAAAACAAGGGGACTGTTTGAGTAACCACAAATCGGACTAGCACTATTTTTATATGCAAATTATTATCAAATTAGGATTACTAATTCCGCGAATTTAATTTATTAATAATTAACAGTTTAATGTAAATCTTTTTATTGTTTTAATAGAAAACATTATGATTTTTAGGCATTTTTTATCTATTATGAATTTTCGAACATAAGTTTAGTTAAAGGATTTTATGGCTGGAAAATAATTCTATAGAGGGTATAAAGAAATCATGAATAAATTTTGGTCCTTATTACTGAAACCTAGTACATGGATGGCGAAAGCTTTGTTGCTCCTGCTTGTGCTTGGCTTTTTGTCATTGGATTTTTTAGAGACCCTTCAACCAATCAAAGCATTTTTAGATTCGGAGGATCTTTCTATCCATATCGGGGAGACTCGCTTCTCCATCTATTTGATGATCAAGGCGATTATTACGATCATCATGTTCTTTTTGCTGACAGGTATTGTATCTGATTTTGGAAAAAAGCGTATCAAGTCAATTAAGGGCATCCATTCGAGTAATAAAGCACTGATCAATAAGGCATTTCATATCTTCGTCTATTTCTTAGGCTTTCTGATTGGACTGAATGTATTGGGCATCGATTTAACTGCATTCGCTATCTTTGGCGGTGCGATTGGTATTGGTATTGGTTTTGGCCTACAAAAAATCACTTCTAATTTCATCAGTGGTTTAATCTTACTCTTTGAGAAATCCATTGAGAATGGAGATATGGTTGAACTGTCAGACGGCACTTATGGCCTAATCCGTAAAACCAGTGCTCGCTACACATTGCTTGAAACCTTTGAAGGGCGAGAGATGATGATTCCTAATGAGGATTTTATTATTAATCGAGTTACAAATTGGACCTTTAACAATCGCAGAGGGCGTTTAGAAATCAATGTAGGTATTGCCTATGAGTCGGATATGGAGAAAGCGATGGAACTCATCCTTGAAGCGGCTAAAGAGCATCCACGTTGCATTGATGATCCAGAGCCAACGTGCTACCTCAAAGAATTTGCCGATAGCTCAGTTAACTTTATGCTCTTTTTTTGGGTGGCGGATGTATCAAAAGGTAGATACCGAGCGAAGAGTGATGTGATGCTTAGTATTTGGAAGAAATTCAAAGAGCATAATATAACGATTCCTTTCCCACAAAGAGATATTTATATTAAAAATGCGGACGCACTTAAGTGAGCGAATAAGTCGTCCTAATCGCTATTTTTAATCCGCAAAAAGTAATTTCCCGAATCTACGGGAACAGTCACCGTTTTCCATTCGTTGAGGTTTTTGCTGTATTCAAATTCAACTTTTCTGCTGTTTTCGAAATCAACCAATTCTATGCCGTCGATGAAAATGGAAAGATTTCCAATTCCAAAATTTGCGTCCATTGCTGATGTATAGGCGTAACCTGCGTTGTAGAGAGCCTGGATCACAATGGCATTGGGGTCACTTGTCGTGGTGATATCGATTCGACCGTCCTCGTTAATCGTTCCCCAGTCAGAGACCCATATGGATGGGTTATGGAATTCCAATTCTAAGTAAAATTGTTTGTGTGGGCTTGAAGGATGTGAAGGGAACTCCATCCAGTTAACCACTCTTGGACTTGCTATAATGGCAAGTGACGAAATCAAAAAGAGCAAAAGGTATTTCATAGCCTATGAATAATCCAAAAACAAAAAAACGAAAAGAATAAAACCTTATAATTGTGTTTAGATGTTTCCTTAAGCTACTCAGGCGATCATCGACTTAAGCATCATACTAATCTGTGAATTTAAAAACGCCAACGAGTTCATCATTTTACCACGGAGAATTCTGTGAAGTAATTTGTAATAGGTGCTTTGATTTGCTGCTGAAATTAAGGACCTAGCTTGATTTTGGGGGTCATATTTAAGCTTGAAGTTTTCTAGATTGAACAGTGGATGGCTTGTCTTTTATATTTGGGCTTATGCTTTGTTGTTCTCCAATTATTGTCCGCTACCATCTGCTAATGCCTTATGGTGCTAGCGGCTCTCGAAAATATTTAGACTTTTCGGATGAAACGCTTGAGGCTATTAGTTGGTTGTTAAAAAAATGAAACGTACTTTATCCATTTTCTTTATACTTTTTGTGCTTTTGGGCTCGGTTTTTGCCTATGTGCAGTTGGGGCCCGTGCGCACGGTTATGAATATCCAGAAATCCTTTCATGTTGGAGATATTGAATCATTGAATGACTCGATTGATTTTGAAGCTGTTCGGATTAGTTTGAAGCAACAGGTGCGTGATCAAATAGATCAACAAAACTTTTTTGAATCAGAGAGTCCTCTTATGAAAACCTTGTATTCTAGTTTATCCTATAGCCTTATGGATAGCATGGTGGATGAATATTTAAAACCAGAAACAATGCAGTCATTGTTTCAAATTTCTCAGCCTTCGAATGATGAAGTATCAGATCTAGCTAATCATACTGGAGAGCTTAAAACAAAAAAGGGGAAACAGAATTGGTTTGGCTTAGCCCGTGAATATTTAGCACTGTGTGACTTTGCATACCGTTCATGGGGTGAGTTTGAGATTTCCTTAAAGGAAAGTATAAACAAACCAATATCGCTTGCCATGTTTGCGGGAACTCGTATCCAATTTAAACGGAGCGGTATAGATTGGAAAGTGAGTGATATTATTTTCCCAGAAGCTTTTTTAGCGAATGAGTTTAAATAAGGTAGGGCTTAATTTTATCTTATTGCTCTATTGTTTGGCACACATCACTCGCATAAAATGGGTTGTTATTTTTTTCATGCGCAACGGTTGTTAGTGGGCCATGTCCTGGTGCTAAAATCGTTTCATTTGCTTGGGACAAAATATTTGAGCGATTTATTTTTAGAGCTCGCTGATAATTCTCTTGGCTATGGATGCCTCCTTGAGAATGGGCAAATAGTGCATCACCAACAAACATTACGGTCTGGCTTAGACCTGTGACTTTGAAACTCATTCCGTCAGCGGTATGCCCTGGGGTTCTAAGGGCTTCAATTTCAAAAGGTCCGTAAGTGAGTCTTTTGCCAATTTCTAGGAGACTGAATAAATATGTGGAATCAATAGATTGTTTGGCTGAATATATCGGCGCTTTGGGAAAGTGTTCGGTATACTGACCTAATGCCCAAATATGGTCTTTATGTTGGTGGGTGACAAAGATAGCACTGAGATTAAGTGCCTTATCTTTAAGGTATTCTAAACTTGCTGAGGCATCCGTTCCTGTATCAAAAAGTAGGGCGGTTTTACTGATGAAATCGACTGATAAATAATGATTTACCGAGAGAGTTTGGTCTGGGCGATAAGTGAATGTGGATTGATAGTGTTGTAATCCTTCTAAAAGAATTTCGGGAGGGCGAGTCACACTTTTCGCATGATTTTTAAGGGAAGTGTAGTCTAAGCGTAACACTTGTGCCACAGATTCAAGTATGCTTTCAGAGTATTCCCCGTCGAAAAAACCGCTTATTTTTGCGAGCGGTATTTGGGTTAATTGAGCTATTTTCTTTTCACCTAGACCGTGCCCCACACAGGCCTTTTTTATTATATCTAGATAGGTGTCTTCCAGTTGAATCATAGCTAAGGTTGATGAAACTTTATTTAAAGACTTCTTTTTTTGGATTAGTTACAAAGGGGACATTTCGAAGCTTATCAGATACTAATAGTTTTGTCTGGGTATCTACTTCATCGGCTCTATTGTAAATGAGCTGCGCCCAACGTAGTGCAAGAAATCCAATAATCCAAAAGCTGAAGGTTACTGCTAAGTTGTAAAATGGATTATTGAAAAAGCTTAGGATTATTATAAGAAATAATGCAAAAAATAAAGTATTAGAAAAAGGATTAGATTGTTTTTTTATGATATATTGAAGGTACAAAATGAGGGTATAGCTGCAAATAACAATAAATCCAACAAGTCCAAATTCTAATAAAAGGCTTATAACACTAGAGGGTATGGCCTCATAGTTTCTATTGAGTAAATGAGCGTCATTATAATAGGGTGACAATTTTTGGAAGCAGTTGATCCCCCAACCAAAAATGGGATTGTCTGCAAACATTTCTAATCCTGATTTTTTCAGATTTTCGGTAATTTGATTATTAGCATTGATTTCAGTGAAAGTGTGTAATCCTTTGAGTGCACTTCCTGTTGCTAATAAAAATATATAAGGTCTAATCAATTTTAGGGCAGGCTCATTTCTTTTTTTAAAGTATTGATAGCAAAGGATGCAAATATGTACGAATGCGAACGACAGAAAAAGTGAGTTAATGCTCGCTTTAATAATTAGGGTTGTAGAGGCGAGAATGGCACACAATGCCAAATAAAATGGGGCGTTGGTTTTTGTCAGTTCGAGATTATTTTTTTCATATACAATAATCGAAACAGCATAGCTGGCATAAGTCCACAATAAGGCAAATGCTGCCCAGCTTCCATCGTAGGGAAAGTAAAAAAAGAAATCAATTTGCCCAGTGCCTGAGTTGAATAAAGGCATTGTTAAATCAGCCGCTTTAAAAACGAACCCCACTAAAGCCATGAAGAAGACACTAATGCAGCACCAATTAATAAATTTATTAATAAAGTAGAGTGATTTGGGGATGAGCAATAGGTTAGTGCATAAAGTAAATAAGGAAATTAAAGATAAAAATAATATCCAATTGTCTTTAAAGGCGACATTAGTACTTAGAAGGTTTTGATCGGGCTTAAGTTCAAGAAATGTGGAATCTGCAATAGTAACTGGCTCAATGCAAGTTCCTAAGGCAGTCAAAAAATAAGTAATCAGTAAAAAAATTACAGGTAGATTATAGTAAAGCAATTTCGTCCATAGTTTATCAATGATAAATGGGTGAACAATTTCATGAATCCTGATATTTATGATTGAACTAGAGGCGATAATTAGGACAAAACAAGACGTCCAAATCGAGCGACTATCCATGCTCCATGTCAATGCGATGAAGATTGAAAAAAGAGCAAGAAAGTTAAATTTTTCAGAGGCAGTGAAATTATCTCTGAGGGCAATGTCTCGAATGTTTAAAGCTAATGCGTTTTGTGATTTCATAATGCTTTAATCTCGTGCATGCATGCAAATATCATCGGCTATGGATTGAGCTGTTTTCTTATCCAGTAGATATTCAATTATAGTTAGTGCGAATTGAAAAGCAGTCCCCGCACCTTTTGAAGTAATGATGTGCTTATCCCTTACAGTTGTCTTGGGATCAAGTGATGGGAATTCTTCTTGGACACTCGGGTGGCAAGTCAATGCAATCGTTTGATTAATCCCTTGATCCAATAGCAATAATGGGGCCGCACAAATGCAGGCAATGCATTTTTCTAAATTATGATATTTGCAAATTGTTTTTTGAATTGTGCGATTATTTCGAATTTTAAAAATTCCGGGTCCACCTGGTATAATCAAGGCATCATAAACGCTGTTTTCATGGTCGCTTAAAAAGCTATCGGCTTTTATCTCCATACGACCTTTGCTTTGTATTAGAAGTTCATTATTAGAGGATGCAATGTGCACAGTAATGCCTGCTCTTCGCAATAAATCGATGGGGGTCACGGCTTCAATTTCTTCAAAATCAGGGTGCAATATTACTAAAACCTCTTTCTTCATGAATATGATTAATAGTTTTTAGATTCAGTATAAATTGAAACATGGGGCTCTTCTTCGCCTAAATGTTCCCTAGCCCTTTTGAGTGCTTTTGCTGTTGATATTGTAGGATTAGAGACATTATCGAGAAAAATATTCCTATGTTCTATATAATCTGCGACTCCGGACTTATTGAGTACATTTAATAGACCTTCTTTGACTTCACTTAAAATCAAATAACGGCCTAGTTTATTCATATGTTTAACTAATTCTTCAAGAGCCATAACACTAGAGGCATCCATGTTGTGTGCATTGCGCATTTTTAAAATAACAATCTTAAGTTGCGGGTCTTCGTAAATTCGTCTCATTTGTTCCTGAAATAAATCAGCTGCTCCAAAAAATAATTCTCCTTCGACATGCACAATAGAAACTTCTGGTATATCTCTGTCGGTATTATTTGCCTCTAATAAATCACCTTTTTGGTTAAAGGAATATTCTTTTAATTCAGGTTTGGCTACTTTCTTTAAAAATAGCAAAATAGATATCCCTACACCAAAGTAAATAGCACTATCTAAGGATATATAGAGTCCGGAGAAGAGTGTTGCTAAGAAAACAATAGCATCCGAGCCTGTTGTTCGAGTGACTATTCTTATCGAGTGTTTATTCAATAAAGATAAGCCCACAATGACAACTAACACAGAAAGAGCACATATTGGAATATATTGAGTGAAAGACCCAACTGTAAAAATCCCTATCAAAATAATGATACCAGAAAATAGATTAGAAAATACAGTTTGGCTTCCACTTTCATAGTTTAAGCTAGAGCGAGTTAAAGACCCAGAGGCAGGCATTCCTGCAAATAATGAGCAAGCAATATTAGTCATACCAATTGAATACATCGCCTGATCATTATTCAAGTGCACGCCTTTTTTAATGGCTAATGATTTACCTATAGAAATGCCTTCAAGAATACAAAGTAGAGCGATTGCGATTGCGGTACTGGTGAGTAATTTGATCGACCCAAAGCTGATTTGAGGGATTGAAAAAGACAAAAATGATTGGTCGATAGAGGGAAGAAAGAATATTCCATATTGTTTTCCATTTATGAAATAAGAGAAAATTGAGATAACAATAAGGACTATGGCGATATTGGGTAATTTCCGAAACTTTAAATTGAGTAAAGTATAGAGTAATAGGGTTAGCAGACTCATCGCCAAAGTTGGAAAATGAGTTAAGGATATGTTTTGAAACATACCCACTATAAGATTAAAAAAGTTGTCTTTATTAATACCGGTAAGATTTAGCTGTAGGATATTCGGTATTTGATTTAGAATAATGAATAGTGCAGCTGCTGTAATATAACCAGTTATTACAGAGCGAGAAACGTATTTGATTAAATCAGCAGTTCGAAAATAAGAACCGATTACAATGAATAGCCCAGTGAGAAAAACTAAAACGCTAATGTATGGGAGTTTGTCTTCTTCAGGAAGGCCTAGGCTGGCAAAGGTAGTAAGCAACATGACAGCTGTGGCGTTTGTCGGGCCAAAAGTAATGAGGTTTGATTTGGCAAAGAAAATACTGAATGTAGATGCGATTGCCGAACCAATGATTCCGTAATGAATCGGGAGTCCTGCGATCAATGCGTAAGCCATGCCTTGAGGAAAGGCGAGTAGTGCTACATTGATTCCGCTTTTTAAATCGTCTTTAAGGAATTTTAATCGATATTCACGTACCGATTGAATGAATGGGAAAAAGTCTAATGCATTCGTCCGATGTGCGGACAGAACTATATTTTTTAAAAGCTGTAATAAATGAGTCACTGAAAGCTTAGTTCATTTAACTTAATAATTAGGGTATAGCGTTTCCATTACTGTTTTATGCAGTGGTGCTTTGGCGGCGATGATGCTTCTCTGCTCAAAAGCATCGCCTCCATTCCATCCAGTAAATGTAAATCCAGCGCCTTCAAGGCAGGGCAAAATCGCTGCACAATCCCAGATTTCCATCATTGGGTCACACATGATATCGGTGAAGCCTGAACAAAGTAAGATATAACCACCGGCATCTCCCCAAGAGCGATATAGAGCAGTTTTGGGCGGTAAATCGTCCCATTGAGCATTGTTTTGCCATAAAGTTTTTCGAATAGGGTCGGTTGTGCAGAGTGTTGCCTGTTCTATAGGGCGAGCATTGCGTCCATTAACCGGAACTCCATTGAGTGTTGTAGTTTCGCAATCGCCAATAAGTAATTGTTTGAGAATCGGTTGGTTAATCGCACCTAATACGGGGCGTCCGTTTTGAAGAAGTGCGATTAAAGTAGCAAATAGGGGAACTCCAGAGATGAAAGATTTTGTACCATCTATAGGATCTAAAACCCATACAAATTCATTGTTTTCATTTTCAGAACCATACTCTTCTCCAATGATCCCATGGTCAGGGAATTCGGCATTGATGAGCTCTCGAATACTTTTTTCTGCATTCTTGTCGGCAATTGTTACCGGGGTGTTGTCGGCTTTATGCTCAACATCGACATTTATGCCATAATGAGGAATGATTTCCTCAGTGGCTGCTTCACATAAAAGTGTGATAAACTTTTTAAATTTTTGATTTTGCTCCGGATTAAGTGCGCACATAATGAATATAAAACTTTAATTTTCAGATTGAGGAACATTATCCAAGTTGCAATCGTTTAGTCTTAAATTATTTTAAGAGTTTCATATTAAAATCAATGAATCAAATAATTCATATAATCGACTTTGAAGGAAGTACCAACACAGGAGTTCTTGAATGGGGCATGGTTTCAATTCAAGGCGAACGTATCCTTGAGGCAAAGACGCGTTTATGTGGGACAGAAAAATCTATTGATACGATTGAAAGCCAGCAACATGGAATCACCAGTGAGCTTGTTGTTGAATGCCCAGCTTTTGAAAAAGATTTTGATTTATTTGCTAAGCTAAGGAAATCAGGGCCTTTATGTGCACATAATGCTTCAGTTGAGGACCGATTTTTGAAAAACACTTGGTCTTATACAAGGCAAGTACCTGATTTTTCAAACCCCGAAGAAAATAAATTACTTACAAGTTGGGGACCGTGGTTGGATACATTGCCTATTTATCGAAGATTATATCCAGATTTAGATAACTACCAATTAAATACTTTGATTCACCTGTTTAGTTTGGAAGAAACACTTAATGCCTTGGCTCGCATATATTGTCCAAAGGAAAGGGTTCGTTATCACTGTGCTTTATATGACGCACTTGCAAGTGCATTGCTCTTACAAAGACTTTTCACTTTAAAGGAATTAAACAATCTTTCTTTATTTCAGCTATTTACATTAAGTGCCAGTTCCGCTTCAGTATACAATCAAAGAAGACAGCAGGAATTATTTTAAATAAGGGCATCAAATTTTGAAAAATAATAGATACAAAATCGTATTCTGGGGTTCCGACTCGATTTGTTTACCCTCTCTAAAATGGTTACATACCATGGGGGCGGGGCGATGGGAGCTAGTGGCTATAGTTTCGCAACCGGATCGTAAACAAGGCAGAGGGCAAAAGCTTAAAGCAAATCCAGTAGCTGAATTTGCAAATGAGAACGGGCTGCGCTTATTTCAACCAAATAAGCCGGGAGAGGATTTAGTACTATTTTTAAAAGAGCATAAAGTAGATGTTTCCTTTGTTATGGCTTACGGGCATTTTTTAGGGCGGGCAATACGAGAGGCATCAAGGTTGGGAATGGTCAATTTTCATGGATCTGTTTTGCCTAAATATCGTGGAGCTTCGCCTGTAGAAACTGCGATTGCAAGTGGTGAAACTGAAACAGGTGTTTCCTTAATGCAAATTGACCAAGAAATGGATGCAGGAGCGATAGCTGATATTGAGTCTGTAAAAATTGAAAAATCGGATTCTGCATCAAGTGTCCGAGTGAAAATTGGTGAAGCAACCGTACCAATTTTGGAGAGATCAATGATTCCATTGATGAAAAATGAATTAAAATTTAATCCTCAAAATGAAGCATTGGTCAGTCATTGCCGCAAATTAGCTAAAGAGGATGGTATGATCGACTTTGGATTAAGTGCGGTGGACATTTATAATCGTTGGCGTGCATTTAAGACCTGGCCTAATAGCTTTTGTTTTCACGGAGAAAATTGGATAAAAGTGGGCCGATTAGAAGTAAGTGAAGATACTCCAGCAAAGAATATTTCTTCGCTTCCATGCGGTTCTGTCATTCTCGAAAAAGATAAGCTTAGGGTTACTACATCTTCTGGCTTGCTGCGAATTTTTGAACTACAAAGAGCTGGAGGGAAAATGTTGCCTGTCTCTGATTTTTTGAGAGGCTATACGATATCAGATGGTGACTGCTTAAAAGGTCAGAAAAGCGTTCCTCTTTTGTCGTAATTTATTTCATGTCGCAATGACTTACTTTTGCTTTTTTTTGTAAGAAAAAAGATTTGAGCAAGACCGCATTGAGGAAATAGGCTAACAATACACCTGCTGAAATATGATGCCAGATACTCAAGTGTGCGTGGTGTTCTTTGAAGTTGTTCATTTGAATATCTAAAAATAAATTCGTCAAATAGCCCGCCGCCCATGCGATTACCACAAGCGTAATAATATAAATAACGGTGGCCTTTTTCCCTATGATTTTTAAGGTGGCTAAAATAGTTGCTGAATTACTTGCTGGGCCAACAATCAGAAATACTAAGACTGCGCCAGGTGAAATACCGGCACTTAAAAAGGCAAAGGCTAGGGGCAAAGATTCAATTGCACAGACATATAAGGGAAGGCTGATTAAGGTGATCCCAATGAAAGCAAACAGACCAGAACTATAACTACCGCTGAAAAAATCACTCGGTAAAAAGTTATTAATCAGACCAGCGATGAATATTCCAATGAGAAGTGGCTTATACAAATCAAGAGGAAGCTCTTCAAAAAAATAGCGAAGCGAAGCAGAGATTGATTTATTTTTAATGGGTGTATGATCAGAAGCATCATCTCCAAGTTCTGCCGAAGATGTGTTCTTTTGTTTGCAAAAAATATCTACCAAGATGCCTGAAACAAGTCCACAGAGTAAGGCAACCGTTAATTTAATCACTGTGAATACCCAGCCAAATAAACCATAAGTGGCTAAAATACTGTCTACTCCTGTTTGCGGAGTAGAGCTTAGAAACGATATGGTTGCACCTCGACTAGCCCCAATTTTTCGTATCGAAGAAGCTACTGGGATTACGGAACAGGAACATAGCGGTAAAGGAATTCCTAAAATAGCAGCTTTGAAGACAGAATAGATATTGGATTTTCCCAATTGCTGAATGATAAACTTGGGAGGAATGCAATAATGCAGAAGGCCGGCTATTGAAAACCCAATCAGTAAATAAGGTGCAAATTCAGCTAATATATTCCAAGATGTCTTCGTTAATTCTATGAACATAATGAGTTTAATTTTTAAAAAGTAATATTATGTTATTCCTGTGGTAGTTGGTTTTTGCAACTCAATGCTAACACTGGAATTTTTGTTTTTACCCATACATCATTTTCCTTGAAAGTCTTAGCGCTGACTGATTCAAGCGTTTCTCCTACGGATTTAACCGGAAAACGACTCCCTTTAGGAGTGGCATTATGGGTGTAGGCGGACTGATGGATTTTATCAATTACGGCTTGTGGGTTTGCCTCTTCTGGAATCTGTATAACCCAACTTGCAAAATCATGGTCGGCCAAAATGCCATCATTATCCGCAATTAATGTGATAAATTGTTTTTTGACTGCAGGCGGACGTGCTTCCTTTTCTGCTTCTTCAATCTGAAGTTCAGTAGCAATATCATTTAAGATATCATTTATCTTTTGAATATCATTTTCATTACGATGCAGAATATGTTTGAGTTTCTCGATGTCTATTTTTGCCATTAGAAAAATTTCCTATTAAATATCACAGGTTTCGCTTTGCTTATTAAGGAAGCAATCTCGTCCTTACTTTCAATAAACCGTATATTATTAGTGTTGGTATTCCAATTCCATTTTTCCCCTAGTACATAATATTTTATCGGGATTTTGTGGTTTTGTACTTTTGCTGAAACTGTATCGGATATTCTCGTAGATATTTGACTAGTTAAAGAGTTTCTAGAATTGACTTTAGCAATTACAATTAATGCTTCTGTGCTTTCATAAAAATCAGTGATTTGTATGGTCCATGCTGGGTTTGGAACTTCTAATTCAATGCTTATATCGGTTAATGTACTGCTATCTTGAAGGAAAGTTCCTGCAGTGACTGTTGTGATAGAATCAGCTTTAAAATATTTTTTAATAACTTTATTCACCTGCCTTTGAGTCACCATATTCAATAACTTAGGATACACATCAATGTAAGAAGGGGAAAAGCCTCTCAACATAAAACTATGAATCTGATTCGCTACGGTACTTGTTTGGGATAAACCCACTAGGTATTTACCTTTGATTGTCTCCACCGCTTGACTCACTTCTTCTTTGCTTACGCCAATTTGATACCAATTATCAATTTCTTTTTCTATTTCTTTAAGTCCTTGTTCTAAGAGATAAGGTGAAAAGCTGGCCTCTAACCCCCAATTACCTGTAGTGAAGATATCTCCTTCATGAAATGAATGAATGCTATAGGTGAGCCCTTGTTCTTGGCGGATGGATGTCATTAGACGAGAATGGAAATTCCCCCCTAAAATATAATTAGCGACACTGAAGGGGATATAATCAGGGTTATCTCTACTTAGAAAAGTATTAGTGCCCATATGTACCGAGATACTTGTTTTATCCGGGATAAAATAATCAATTCTTTCCTTCTGAGTTAGGTTTGATTTCGGCGCTTGAGTATCGGACTCGGCTTTGGATTTCCAAATGCTAAACGTATTACGAATACTTCGCTGTAATTGGGATGAATCGACATCTCCAGCGAAAACAATTTTCATGTCTTTATTTCCGTAATGATTGTTATGGAATGTTTCTAAATCGTCTACGGTAATCGCATCTAAACTTTTTTGAAGCTCGACCAAGCTGTGTTGGTAATTTGGATGGCCTTTGGGGTATAAGCTTTGTGAAAGTAGGGTGCTTGCTTTAAATTCTGTATCCGTCTCTAAATTTAATAAATATGCATGATATTGGGACTTTAAATTCTTTAATACTTCAGCGTCAAATTTAGGGTTTTTTAAAAGATCAGCTAAGATCTGCATAAAGGTGTTGGTATCTTTCTTCAAGAATTTCCCTTTAAATGTGAGCGCATTACTTTTTGAATCGAACTGGAGTTTGATGCCAAAGGAATTCAGTAATTCTGCTATTTCAAAGCGATCCATATTAAATGTACCTTTATCGAGCATACTGGCGGTTAGGTCGGCCAGAAGAGGGCTATCATTAGGGGATTTTTGATCTCCAGCTAATATGCTCCCGGAGCAGGATACCACTTGTTTTATAGGCAATTTAACTGTGACAAGATGGATTTTAGAAATATAGGTTTCTTTGATGCCGGGTGCGAAATTAATTTCTGACTGATATTTATTTTCCCAAATATCGAGTTTTTCATATGGGTCCTTCAGATAATAAGGTTCTGTTAAATTTTCGGGTATTGGATTTTGGCTGATTCCAGTTAGCTGAGGAATAAACCAGCCAATTGTTTGCTGGTTTTTATTTAAGTAAGTGCGAGCAACTCGACGTAAATCTTCAGATGTCGTTTGTTCTATTGCTTTTGGGAAATTAATATAGTCCGTCCAATCCCCTATAGCTATCGCATCATTAATTAGGTCAGCAATATGAAAGGAGCCATCTTTGGAATAGATAAGGTTCGTAGAATAAACAGATTTCGCATGCTTCAGTTCATCATCAGTGACACCATTTTCTACGATCTTGTTGATTTCAGAAAAAAGAATTTCTTGTATCTGTTCGTGGGTGGTTTCTGCCGTTAATGTAGCTCCAAAGAAAAGCAAACCTGGGTCTTTTAGACGTCTTGGAAATACATAAGAAGCACTGGCTAAGCCCTTATCATCAAGAGCTTTGTAAAGCCTACCTATTTTCTCCGAACCTAAGATTTCACAAAGCAAGAGTAATGATGGCCAATCAGGGTGGGTGCCTTCAGGGATTTTATTGGCAATTAGAACAGCACCAACTTCCCCGCTACGTTGCACTTCAACAAAACGAGATTTTGTTTGCTCAGGTTCTACTATTTCTAAGGTTGGGATCGGGTTGGGTGAACTGGGAATTGCCCCAAAATATTGCTTGATTGATTCCAGGGTGGCAGCCTTATCAAAGCCTCCAATAATAGTTAAAACAGCGTTATTGGGCCAGTAAAAGGTATCGTAAAATTTTTTTAGCTTATCTACATTGGTGGATTCAATATCTTCTTCCCAACCGATGATTGGATGATGGTAAGGGTGCAATTCGTAGGCAGTAGAAAAAATCTTTTTTTGTAGGGTAGCATATGGATTATTCTCTCTTCGCTCGTATTCATTACGCACGACAATCATCTCTGACGCTAAGGATTTTTCATCCAATTGTAAGTTACGCATACGGTCTGCTTCTAATTGAATAGCCAGTGGTACATGTTTTTTGCCTAAAGTTGCGTAATAATTTGTTCGATCATAGGATGTTGTGGCGTTAGACTGAGCGCCAATACGTTCCATTTGATTTGAGTAATCCATATCAGAATCCAATGGAAATTTTTCAGTTCCTTTAAACATCATATGTTCAAGAATATGAGTCGCTCCAGTCACTCCATTTTTTTCATTTCGGGAACCCACTTTGTAAGTGACCATGACGGTAGCTACTGGCATAGTCGGATTGTGGTGGAGTAATACTTTTAAGCCATTGTTCTCTAATTCGTATTCTTCAATGGCGTCATGCTGTTTAATTAATCGAAAGTCAGCATTATTTGCTTGGCTATCAGCAAAAGTCATTAGAGAGAATCCATAAAAAAAAGTTAATATAAGTAGAATGAAGCGCATAACTGCAGTGTAACGTACCTAAGAGGATTAGCTTGGAGTAAGGGATAATCATTAGATTATTTAACTCAAATAAGTTCAATAAATTTTTTAACAGATGAAGTTAAGATTTTACCTTTTCTATAAATGATTCCAATCTCCCTAGAATAGGGCTTATTTTTAAAATCAACGATGTTTAAATTTTGACCTTTTTCTAAATTGGCAACTGAGCTAATCGGCAGAATGGCCACTCCCAAGTCGATTTCTACTGCATGTTTGATCATTTCAATATTGTCAAATTGCTTGGCGATTTTAACGGAAACGCCTTCCGATTTCAAGATAGCCATTATGGCTTTGTGTGAAGCCATAGGATTTTCAAAAGAAATGAGATTTTGTTCTTCAAGCTCTTTAAGTTGAATGGTTTTTCTTCGTGCAAATTTACTATCATTATTACAAATAAGCACGAGCGGCTCTTTCGTGAATGTATGAGTTTCAAGTAGTTTATTTGCCTGAGGATATGGAACAAAGCCTATATCAGCGACGTTGTTGATAACATCATCATAGACTTTAATCGATTGATTGTAGTCCAATCGGATATCAATTGCAGGATAGGATTTGATAAATGATTTTACCAAATTAGGTACTATATGGATGCCTACGGAATAAGTAGAAGCAATATGGATAGTTCCACTCATCATATCACCAAGTTCCGATATCTCTTGTTTTAGTTTTTGGTAAAGGCGTAAGATTTCTTGGGAATCGCGGTAAATTTTTTCGCCTTCTTGAGTGAGGCGAAACTGTTTTTGGCTGCGATCAACAATTTGTGTCTTAAAATAATTTTCCATCGTTCTAAGTTGCTGACTGACTGCAGACTGTGTGATTCCGTTATATTTTGCTGCTTCAGAAAAACTTCTTTTGTTAACGAGATCTGAAAATATTTTTAAATATTCTAAATGCATAATTCAAAATTATTTTTGTTAATTATTATTTAATTTGCTATTAATTAAGTAGGAGATAATTAAGTATCGTATCTAAGTATATATAATAACAAAATTAATAAGAATGATTAATTTAAAAGAATTTATTATAAATTTTGCTAATATCAAGCTTCGAATCGAAAAGGCCTGTCAGGACAGTAAACGAGATGTTTCAGAAGTTCAATTATTGCCTGTGACCAAGACACATTCAGTTCATGCGGTCGAGTACGCCCTGCATGTTGGCTTGCACTCAGTTGGAGAAAATCGGG
>JBJLEY010000021.1:0-23524 GCA_045565635.1 Coraliomargaritaceae bacterium | reverse complement strand
TTACTAGAGTTAGAGTTTTATACTATAAAGCGCGTGTTGATTGTATGATTATTATTAGTGAAACCTTTTTATAGAATTATAAAAACTTATACCATGCCGTCAATTAAATTATTTTAGGTTCTTGTAGGTCTTTATGGCTAATTAGTCGTATCGGTTTTTTATATTGTATTTATTGCTAATTTTCTTCGATATGGGTGTTAGATTTAGCAATTTTGGTTTTTGCTTTTTTTGAAAAACTACTTTTAATGCGAATTAATTATGAATTCAGTCTTAGAACTCTTACTTTCTGGCGAACGTTTAGATTCTGCTCAAATGTCAAAGATCCTCGGTCTTACTGAAGCAGAAGTAGAATCAGAACTTTCGCATTTGAAAGAGACCCGTACCTTATTGGGATGGAGGGCAATTTTGAACCCAGATAAAGTTCAAGAGGAATTTGTTCGTGCCGTAATTGAAGTACGGCTCAGTCCAGAGCGCGACGGGGGTTTTGATCGAATTGCTGAACGAATCAGCCGTTTTGATGGAGTAGAATCATGTTATTTAATGTCTGGTTCATACGATTTGTTACTTTTTGCCAAAGGAAATGATCTACGCAGTGTGGCAAGTTTTGTTACAGAACGTCTTGCCAGTGTGGAAGGTGTTTTGTCAACCGCTACACATTTTCGATTACGAACCTACAAGGAGCAGGGGCATCTCTTAGGTGATTCTGAATTAAATGGCGATAAGCCTGCGGTTAGTCCATAATATGAAAAACTTTGGTCAACAATTTGTGGCAGACCATGTTGTCGGTTTGCCTCGTTCGGGTATCCGTGATTTTTTTGCAATCGTGGCTGCAATGCCTCAGGCTATCTCATTAGGTATTGGTGAGCCTGACTTCATTACGCCTTGGCATATCCGTGAAGCAGCGATATTCGCTTTAGAAAAAGGTAAAACAAGTTATACGGATAACTTGGGTTTGATTCGCTTGCGTCGTGAGATTAGTACCTATGTTGAGCAATATTTTGAGTTAAGCTACCATCCGGAGAAAGAAATTTTAGTCACCGTAGGAGTGTCTGAAGCTTTAGATATTGCATTGCGTGCCGTTTTAAATCCTGGGGACAAGGTTTTGTACCATGAGCCATGTTATGTTTCTTATAGTCCTAGTATACTTCTTGCACACGCGAAACCAATTGCGGTGAAAACAGAAGCTAAAGATGCTTTTGGTATCGATCCAGATCGAGTTGCAGAAGCATGGGAGCCTGGGTGTAAGGTATTGTTATTGAATTTTCCTACGAATCCAACCGGAGGCGTGACAGAGCGAAAGAAATTGGAACAATTGGCAAAGTTTGCTGTTGAGAAAGATTTGCTTGTGATAAGCGATGAAATTTATTCGGAGTTAACCTTTGAAGGTGAACATACAAGTATTGCAACTTTACCAGGTATGAAAGAGCGCACACTATTTCTTCATGGATTCTCTAAAGGATTTGCGATGACAGGATTTCGAATCGGTTATGCTTGCGGGCCAGAATCGTTAATTGAGGCGATGATGAAAGTTCACCAGTATAGTATGCTTTGCGCACCGATTCTTTCCCAAGAAGCAGCTATTGAAGCTCTCAAAAATGGAATGAGCTCCGTATTAAAAATGAAGGAAGCTTATCATAAAAGACGTGATTTGATTGTACGTCGCTTTAATGAAATGGGGCTTGTTTGTCATTTGCCTAAGGGGTCTTTTTATGCATTTCCTTCGATCGAGGGAACAGGGCAAGATTCATTGTCATTTTGTAAAGGCTTACTGGAAAATGAGGAAGTTGCGGTTGTGCCGGGTACTGCATTTGGTCCAAGTGGGGCTGGTTTTGTGCGTGCAAGTTTTTCAACGAGCTACGACCGAATTTTCGAAGCAACAAATCGAATTGAGCGTTACCTTGAGAAAAAGCCACAGGCCTAGCTTAGGGTTTGCTGAATAATTTCCAAATAGATATATTGTGAGTTTAGACCCATCAAGAACTGTAGCCTTAGTCGGTAGACCTAATGTTGGTAAAAGCCGATTATTTAATCGTTTGTGCGGTAGGCGTTTGTCGATTGTTCATGATATGCCTGGAGTGACTCGGGATATTATTTCTGCTGAAGTGGATGATGACTATATGCTTTTAGATACTGGGGGGCTAGGCATGGAAATTGAGATGACGCCTAAGCAAATTTCTAATGCGGCTGAAGATCAAGTAGAGTTCGCTATATTAGCGGCAAAAGTTATTCTATTTATTGTCGATGTTCGTTCAGGGATTACTGCCTTAGACGAAATTGTTTCAGAGAAATTGCGTCGCTATGGTAAATCAATTATTCTGGTCACGAATAAAGTGGATAGCGAAGAAGACGAAGCTTTGTCTGAAGAATTTGCTCAATTGGGATTAGGTGCTCCTTTGAGTATTTCGGCTGAGCATGGACGAGGTACAAGTGCTTTAAGGGCTAAACTTGCAGCTGTTTTAGGGCCAAAGCCTGAAGTAGACTCCGAAAAAAAAGAAAAACGAATACAAATTTCATTAGTAGGTCGCCCAAATGTTGGAAAATCATCGATTGGAAATACGCTTCTTGAATCTAAGCGATTGATTGTTTCAGATGTTCCGGGAACAACAAGAGATGCGGTTGAGCTTGATTTGAATTATAAGCATAAAGATGGGGACTTGTTAAAGTTTCGCCTCACAGACACCGCAGGTCTGCGCATGAAGCGTAAAGTGGATAGTTCTGTTGAATATTTTTCGGGTGTGCGTACTCAGCATTCAATTGAGCGATCCGATGTAGTCTTCATGGTGATTGATGCGATGGAGGGAGTGACAAAGCAAGATCAGTCGCTTGCTGGAATGATAACGGATTCAGGTCGAGCAATTATTGTAGTTGTGAATAAATGGGACCTAGTGAAAAAACGCTGGGAGGAAGAGCCAATTGACGGCTATAAAAACTTAAAGCATTTTTTAACCTCCTATGAAGAATCTTTAAGGAAATCTTTGTTTTTTCTGCCGAATCCACCAGTGCTATTTGTCTCAGCATTAGAAAATTTTAAAGTAGAAACATTGTTGGAAACAGCGGCTTCAATTGAACCGACCTTAGACTTAAAATTGCCCACTGGGTCATTGAACCGAGTGATTCAATCTTTATTCGAAGCGCGTGCTCCGAAGCTTGTTGGCGTGAAGCGCTTTAAGATTTTTTATGCGGTGCAAACCGGTTCTAGACCTTTGCGCATTCGATTATTTTGTAATCGTGTTGAACGCTTGGATCCAACCTACCGTCGTTATTTAGAAAAAGGCTTGATTCATGAATTTAAATTAGAAGGCTGTCCAATTTGGTTTGATTTAGTGGGTAAAGACCGCCGCTATTCTGAAGAAGGTGGTGAAGGCGTGCGACAAACAAAAGAAATTCAAGATAAGGCTCGTGTTCGCAAACAAGGTGACAAGGCATTTGAAAAAAAGCATCCCGAACGAAGGGCAAAAATTTCCCAAAAGAAAGTAGCTCACAATAAATCAAATAAATTGAAAAAAAGGCGTTAGGCTTGTATTTTTAAAAATAAAAAAAGGGCTTCATTGTGAAGCCTTTTTTGTGAATTAAATATTATTTCTACTTATGCTTTAGCCGATGAATAAATGGCATCCGCTTTGGTCCAATCAATAACATCCCAAAATGCCTCAATGTAGCTTGGCCTTAAGTTTTGATATTTTAAGTAGTAAGCATGTTCCCAAACATCGAGACCCACTATTGGAGTGCCCTCTATATCAGTAATACCTTTCATGAGAGGGCTATCTTGATTAGGGGTGGAGGTAACCGAAAGTGTTCCGTCTGATTTTAGAACGAGCCACGCCCAACCAGAACCAAAGCGTGTAGCACCGGCATTGGCAAAGGCTGATTTAAATGCATCAAATCCACCTAATTCCGAGTCAATAGCTTGAGCTAAAGCACCCGTCGGTGTGCCACCACCATTAGGACTCAATAGAGTCCAGAAAAAAGAATGATTGGCATGTCCGCCTCCATTGTTGCGAATGGCTCCACGTGAAGAATCCGGAACAGCCGCGAGATCAGAAATTAATGCTTCAATGCTAAGGCTCTCTAAGTCGGAACCTTTAATCGCATCATTAACCTTTGTAATATAAGCATTGTGGTGCTTCGTGTGATGAATTTCCATTGTGCGTGCATCGAAATGTGGTTCAAGTGCATCATACGAATAATTGAGATCGGGCAATGTATAGGCCATAATTTATATTAGTATATTTTTGTTTAGATTATTTAAATGAATTTCTAGTATGATTTATATTCCGCCCACTGTCAAATCAGCTTTGATTTATATGGACTTAATTTAGGTAGAGAGATTTTTCTTTGCCGCTCTTTTTTTTTCAAAGAAAGCATTGAGTAGGGCATGATTCTCTTTTTCTAGAATCCCTCCGACCGCTTCGAATTTATGATTGCTTTCGGGGAGTTGAGCAAGGTTAGTTGCCCCCCCAAGGCATCCCATTTTTGTATCACTCAAGCCAAAGTAAACTTTTTGAATTCGTGCGATGACCAAAGCACCTGCGCACATTGGGCAAGGTTCTTTAGTTACATAAAGAATGCAATTGTTTAGTCTCCAATCGCCTAGAGCATTAGACGCTTGGGAAATAGCGAGCATTTCAGCATGAGCACTCGGATCATTTGTACTTCGAGTTTGGTTGAAGGCTGAAGCAATAATAACACCTTCATGAACAATTACTGCACCAACAGGAACTTCGTCTTTCTCCCAAGCGCGCAAAGCTTGATTGTAAGCGTGCGACATATAGTAATCGTGGTCACGATTCAGTTCAGAAGGAAAGCGTTTTTCAAAGGTATGCTGCATTAAGAGAAAATAGTGATGAATCGACTGTATTCTTGACATTAAATAAAACTCAGCTTGGCTACTCAACTACAAAGTATTTATGGCAAAAGCACAAAGTGATGAGTATATCGAGGTTGAAGGAAAGATAGTAGCAGTACTACCGAGCACGATGTTTCGTGTAGAATTGCAAAACGGGCACCAAGTGCTCGCTCATATCTCAGGTAAATTACGAAAGCATTTCATTAAAATCACTACAGGTGATACGGTCAAAATGGAGATGAGTCCTTATGATTTAGATAAAGCACGTATTGTTTATCGATTGAGAAATGCAGAAGTGAATCGAAATGCTCCAAAGCGTAGTTATGGTCCCCGCCGTAGAACTAAGTAGTCAATAGAAGATTAAAAAATAAATAACGGAATGAAATATTTCCTAGCTTGATGCGGTTTAGATTTTAATTATTCTAATAATAAATTTTTTAATCTAATATTAATATACTCTTAAAACAAAAGATCATGAGCCAATTATTTCATTCAATCACCGACACTATCGGTAATACACCTTTAGTAAAAATTAATAATCTGACTGCAGGCCTTCCCGCAGAAATTTATCTCAAATGTGAATTTTTCAATCCACTTGCGAGCGTGAAAGACAGAATTGGTCGTGCTATGATTGAATCAGCCGAAAGAGATGGAAAGATAAATAAGGATAGTATTATCATAGAGCCTACATCGGGGAACACAGGTATTGCTTTGGCATTTGTTTGTGCCGCTAAAGGATATCGTTTGATTTTAACTATGCCTGAAACAATGTCAGTTGAGCGTCGTGTCTTGCTGAATATGCTTGGAGCGGAAATCGTTCTAACGCCTGGACCTAAGGGCATGCCAGGAGCAATTGCGCGAGCGGGTGAGCTTGTTGAAGAATATGGCGAGAAAGCTTTTATGCCACAGCAATTTGAAAATCCAGCCAATCCAGAAGTGCATCGTCAAACGACAGCGGAAGAAATTTGGTCAGCTACAGAAGGTACAATTGATGCATTTGTATCGGGTGTGGGTACAGGTGGTACGATAACTGGAGTTTCTGAAGTTATTAAAGGGCGCAAAGAACTTTTAACGGTTGCAGTTGAACCTGAAGCGAGTCCTGTGATTTCTGGAGGTCAACCAGGCCCTCATAAAATCCAAGGGATCGGGGCAGGCTTTATTCCTAAAAATTGTAATACCGATATTATCGATGACATCATTAAAGTGTCTAATGAAAATGCATTTGCTACGGCTCAAGCACTTTCAGAGAAAGACGGCCTAATGGGCGGTATTTCTACTGGAGCGAATGTTTGGGCTGCGATGGAATTAGCTAAGCGTCCAGAAATGGCAGGCAAGAAGATTGTAACAGTTGGCTGTAGCTTCGGTGAACGTTACTTAAGTACACCGCTTGCCGAAAAGTCTCGTGAAGCGGTAGCAAATGCTACGGCTTAGAGAGAAGGCTAGCGTTTAGATTGATTCTAAGTTTTGGAGTATATTTTATTTGTTCGATTAGGAACAGGTATTAAAAGTGCTCCTTAAAGCATATTTCATTCATCGGCATGGGTCCACTTCTTGGACCGGCAGGCTTCAGCGCCTTGCCTACAGGAATGATCATACCTATACTATGATTTTCAGGTAATTGGATAATCTCAGCTACTTTTTCTGGATCAAAGCCAATCATTGGACATGAATCGTAACCCATCGCTTTAGCAGCAAGCATAATGGTTTGTCCTGCAATGCCGATTGAGCGTAGTGCTTCATCATGCTGAAGTTGGGGCTTATCTTGATAAAAATTATGGATCATGGGGATGATCATATCTTGGGCACTTTTTGGAGCTTCAGACCAATAACGTTCCGCTTGCTGATGAGCCTTTAAATCGGCACACAAAACGATAGTTAGTGAAGCATCCGCAATTTGAGACTGCCCCCAAGCTGCATCTTTAATGCGTTCTTTACGTTCTGAATCAGTTACAAGAACAAATCGCCAATTTTGCATATTGAATGAAGTGGGCGATAAAAGTGTATGTTCCATAAGCGTCTGGATTTCAGACTGGCTCATAATATGATTTGGATCAAAATGCTTTATGGAGCGCCTTTCTTGTATGGCTTTTAGTGTGTTCATATGTCTGATAATATTTCTATTTTTAAATAAGTGGCAAGTGTGATTACAATTATTTAAATCAGCGTTGAGGCCGATTAATAGGCCATTTCTTTGTAAGTTTTGGCCTTGAGTGTAGATTTCTTATTATGCATGACATAACTCTAGTTTGTTTTAGAAATGACTTTCGACTCCTAGATAATCCAGCATTATATGAGTCAGTACGACTTGGTAGAAAAGTTTTACCTGTTTTTATATATGACCCAGATGCTTCGGGTGATTGGGATTTGGGAGGTGCTTCTAAATGGTGGCTACACCAATCAATAAAAGATATCCAAAAGCAAATTGAATCATTGGGTGGACGTCTGATCCTGCGTAAAGGTTCTACGGCCTCAATTATGCGTGAGCTAGTAGAAAGCACTGAAGCGAGTGCGGTCTTTTGGAATCGACGCTATTTACTAAGTGAACGCACTATAGATGCGGTTGTCAAAGAGATGCTTTCAGATATGGGGATTGAGGTAAAAAGCTTCCAGGCTTTGCTTCTTGTAGAACCTTGGACTACTGCTAATAAAGCGGGGAATCCATTTAAAGTTTACACACCTTTTTGGAAATCAATTAAAGATAATATAGTCCCGGAACCGTTAGAGTTAGATTTTACAAAAATTGATTTCGCTGATGAAAATATAGAATGCCTAGGTCTCGAGGATTTAGAGTTAATTCCAAAAGATAAAACATGGCATAAAACCTTTAATGAATTTTGGAAAGTGAGCGAAATGGAAGCGCATAATTTATTACGTGATTTTATCAATAAAGGTGTGGATACTTATGACGTTGATCGAGATCGTCCCGATTATAATGGCACTTCATCTTTGTCGCCTTATTTGCGATGGGGGCAAATTAGCCCGAGGCAAATTGTTCATGCTTTTGGTCAAAATTGTAATTTAAACGCAAAAGGACCCATGGTGTATCTTAAAGAAATTTACTGGAGAGAGTTTGCTTATTATGTGATGTATCATTTTCCTCACACCACAGATTCACCACTTCAAGAAAAGTATAATAATTTTCCATGGAATGAAGATGATGTAACTTTGACATCATGGAAATGGGGTAAAACAGGCTATCCCATTGTAGATGCAGGAATGCGACAATTATATGCTACTGGATGGATGCACAATCGTGTGCGCATGATAGTGGCCTCTCTATTGGTGAAGCACTTATTGCATAGTTGGCATGCGGGAGCTAAATGGTTTTGGGATACCCTTTTGGATGCTGATTTATCTAGCAATTCATTGGGTTGGCAATGGAGCGGTGGATGCGGTGCAGATGCTGCACCTTATTTCCGAATTTTTAACCCGATGATTCAAGGAATGAAGTTTGATCCAGATGGCGAATACGTGAAGCGTTGGGTGCCTGAACTTGCTGCTTTGCCTCCCAAATATATTCACCAACCCTGGGAAGCCACCGCTTCTGAGCTTGAGTCTTATGGGGTTATATTGGGGGAAAATTATCCAACTCCTATCATTGAGCACACCTTTGGTCGCGAGCGAGCACTAGAAGCTTTAGCTTCTTTAAAAGACTAATTGATCTTGATGAAGCCTACGCGAAATTTGATTCTAGTTCTTGGAGATCAATTAGATCTAGAGTCGCCTCTAATAAAAAATATGGATCCAAGCATGGATCTAATATGGATGGCCGAGGTGGAGGAAGAATCTGTGCATGTATGGTCACATAAGCAAAAAATCGTTTTGTTTTTATCTGCTATGCGACATTTTAGAGACGCTTTATTAAAGCGAGGATTGCCTTTGCTTTATACTGAACTGAACGAAGAGGCTGACTCATTCTCTCTATGTTTGAGAGATACTTTGAGGGAATATCAGGCGGAATTTGTGACTGTATTGCGTCCTGGTTCCTGGCGAGTGCTTGAAATTATAGAATCCGTATGCAAAGAATTCTCTGTGACTTTAAAGGTTTGTGAAGACGATCATTTTTTCACAAGCCCTAAGGATTTTAAAATATTTGCTGAAAACCGAAAAGCAATTCGCATGGAATATTTTTATCGTGGACTGCGTAAGCAATACGATATTCTTATGGAAGAAGGAAAGCCGATTGGCGGTCTTTGGAATTTTGATAAAGAAAATCGCAAAGCGTTTTCTAAAAAAGGACCGGATTCTCCCTATCAAGGACATCGCCATGAGCCTGATTCAATAACTAAAGAAGTCATCGCTTTAGTGGAAAAATATTTCCCAAACCATCCAGGGAGTTTGGATTCATTTTATTGGGCAGTGACTCGAGAGCAGGCCTTAACAGATTTAACTAATTTTGTGGAATATCGTTTGCCCTCTTTTGGGACGCATCAAGATGCGATGTGGAAAGATGAACCTTGGTTATTTCATTCGCTGTTGAGTTCGTCTTTAAATCTTAAATTACTAGGTGCAAAAGAAGTGGTGAAAGCTGCAGAGCAAGCGTACTTTGTTAAAGGGATACCCTTATCCGCTGTAGAAGGATTTATTCGCCAAATTCTTGGCTGGAGGGAATATGTACGGGGTGTGTACTGGACGTACATGCCGGAATATCTTGAAAAGAATGCTTTAGCGGCTTCAGCTGAGTTGCCAGAATTTTATTGGACGGGTGAAACAGAATATGAGTGCTTGAAACAATCAATAGGGCAGACTTTAAAGTATGGGTATGCACACCATATACAGCGCTTAATGGTAACTGGCTTATATGCTCTGCTTTTGGGCGTAGAGCCCAAGGCCATTCATAAATGGTATTTGGGAATTTATATTGATGCGGTAGAATGGGTAGAGTTGCCGAATGTCACAGGAATGTCTCAGTTTGCCGATGGTGGACTAATGGCATCCAAACCTTACGTGGCAACTGGGAAGTATATACAGCGTATGAGTAATTATTGCGAGAGTTGTCCTAAAAATCCAGAAAAGCGTCTTGGGCCAGATGCTTGTCCGTTTACTAATTTGTATTGGGATTTTTTACTTCGGCATGAAGATGCACTAAAGAAAAACCAAAGAATGCAATTACAATTAAGAAATCTAAATCGGCTGTCAGAGGAAGATCGATTAGCGATAAAGAAACAAGCAAGAACTTTTAAAGAAGCAGGTAACGAAAAAGTAAAAACTTATGGATAAAATAATTTTAGTCAGTGGCTCTAGTGGAATGATCGGAAGAGCTTTATGTGAAAAACTTGAAGCGGAAGGCAATAAGGTGCGCAAGTTAAAGCGTTCATCGGTTTCGCTTAATACAAATGAATATTATTGGGATCCGGAGAAGAATGAGATAGATCCATTAGCTTTAGAAGCAGTTGATTGCGTTGTGCATTTAGCCGGAGAGCCGATTGCTCAACGTTGGAATTCTAAAAGTAAAAAAGCGATACTAGAAAGCCGAATCTTAAGTACTCGCTTGTTAGTAGAATCTTTAAAGCTTGCGGAATCAAAAGCACATTTTATCTGTTCATCAGGAGTAAATTTTTATGGATCAAAAGTGGGTCGCAATAAAGAAGGTGAGGGTGCATCAATTAATTGTGCCGATGGATTTTTGAGTGAGGTTTGCCATAAATGGGAAGTCCAAGCAACAGACTTGTTAGCCTCAGGAAATCGTGTGGCGCTATTAAGGACAGGTGTCGTTTTAAATAAAAATGGGGGAGCTTTAGCGAGAATGTTGCCTGCTTTCCGCTTGGGTTTGGGAGGATTGATTGGTTCAGGCGAACAATGGATGAGTTGGATTGAGTTAGAAGATTTAATTCAGGTAATTTTATGGAGTATCCATTCTGGCTACAGCGGTGCAATAAATTCAGTAGCCCCATATCCGACTAAAAACAAAGATTTTGTAAAAGCATTAGGTCAGGCTTTGAAGCGTCCAACTATTTTGCCAATGCCTGAATTTTTAGTGAATATACTTTTTGGGAGTATGGGTCAGGAAACTGTATTGGCTAATATTGGAATAGAGCCTCATGTCTTAAAGGATTCGGGATTTCAATGGGCTTGTCCAACAGTTGAAAGTGCATTAAATAAAGCGTTAAATCATGTCAGATAAAACAATAGGGATTGTTGGTAGTGGAATTGCTGGATTGATGTGCGGGCAACGTTTGCAACAGGCGGGACATGAAGTATTTTTAATAGACAAAGGCCGACGAGCTGGCGGTCGAATGTCAACAAGGAATAGGGAGACTTGGCAATGGGATCATGGAGCTCAGTATTTTACTGTAAGAGATAATCAATTTGCCCAATATGTAAAAACTTGGAAGGAGAGCGGAGTGGTTAGTGAATGGTTTGATTTGTTTTCTGGTCAATCTTCCGAAAAAAAAGAAGCACGATATATTGGAATCAATGGGATGAATAGCATTCCTCATCATGTTTCAGAGGGCTTGAAGGTTTATCAAAGTATGTGTGTAAATAGCTTAGACTTTAAAGATGAGAATTGGCGATTAATAATGGAATCAGGGGAAGTGTTTTCTTGTCAAGAGTTGGTCCTGACCCCGCCACTTCCTCAGGTGGTTCATTTATTGAGACAATCTAATCTTTTTAATGACATAGTAGATGGGAAGGCTTTAGAGTCAGTAGAATATAACAAAGGCTTATCGCTCATGCTAGTTTTAGAAAAGCCTTGCGCAATTTCATCCCCTGGATGTTTAAAACTTGAGAACGAGAAGGTTTCATGGATTGCAGATAATTCTCAGAAAAAAGGATTTTCTGAAGAACATTGCATTACTGTCCAGGCAAGTCCTGAATTTGCCGACTATGGATGGGATAAAAAGGATGATAAGGTGGCGGAGGAGATGATTGAATCTATCGAGAATATACTTGGGTCAAAAGTTATGGATTGGCATATTCATCGTTGGCTTTATGCCTTTGCGAAAAACCCTTTGAAATCTAAATATTATCGTGATGCAAATATGAGTCTATCGATTGCTGGTGATGCTTTTTTATCCTCACGCGTAGAGTCTGCTGCGGTTTCTGGTTTATCTACAGCAGAGACTTTGATCAAATCATTGAAATAAATTTCTTGGATCAAATATAGAACGCCATTGTTGATTTTTGAGCGTTCCCGTAACATTGAAATTAAGAACCTTAGTCACGGGATTTAAGATTTTCCCAATATTTCCAAGATTTGAAAAAGATAAATTAATATTTTTGAGAAGATCCACCTTTATCTTTAGGTTTATACTTTGATCCGGTATCATGATCTTACCTTGTCCGAAAACGTGGGAGTTTCTGCCGTCAATTTCTAAATTCTCAATAGCTATCTTTTCCTTTTGAATAAGAAAATTAGTTTCGAGGCGATTAAGAGAAAAAACACCAATTGAAAGCTTTAACTCTTCTAGTGCTTTAGAAAAAGGACCCAGTAAATGAATTTTTGCCAAATTTTCTCCATTAATGCTGAGGTCACCGTACCCATTATGCTTGGTCAAATGAAACAGTGAGCCTTTGCTACTCAAAGTGAGGTCTAATGATAGTTGTTTTAGTTCATCAAAATTGACACTATCGAATTTATCTTGAAATATATCCTGAATACATTGGCTATAGTCGCTGTCAGACAATTTTAGATTCAGCCTAATTTGAGGATCATTGCTAGAGGTTTCAAGTATATCGGCTTCGAAATCTAATTGTCCGTTGGTAAATTCTGAACTAGCAGAACGAATATAATGCTCTCCATTTCTTCCATAAACTTTGGCAAAAAGTTGATTAAAAGGCCGATTAAAAAAGGAAAAAGGATGTGTGCTATTAATGGATAAATTATAATAAGATTTATCTTTATGCTGTGTGTAGTGAGGATTGAAATAAGCGCTTTCAAAATCTATCTTGTGAGCATAATCAGAATCAAAATTTGAAAGGACTTTTTGAGTATCTTCGCCGAAAAGATTTTGTGCAGATTTAATTGTAAGCTCAGACCTAAGGTTAACCCGAATTGATTCAGGGTATTTTATTCCATCAGGTTTTGTTGTAATTTTTATAACACCTTCTGCCTTGCCTGTTTCAGTTTGCACATCCTCAAGCGCGATTTCTGTGCAGTAATTCATCCCTTTAACAATCAAGTCACCATATTTTATAGGAACATCTCGATAGATGAGGTTTTCTGTTTGGACTGATCCTAAAAAGAGATCAGGGATAGGGGCATTAATATTTCCATTGATAACAAAATCACTTAAGATTTTTGTATTCTCTTGGTAGGAAAATTTTTTATAAGTATTTTGCCACCATTTTGGGAGTATAGAATTAAAGTCAGAAGTAAAGATTGAGCCCTTAAGTATCGATACATAATTTCCCGAGGCTGCGTCATATTCGATTTCAGTGCCTAGGTTTCTATCATTAATCTTGAAAGAACTTGTAGCCTTAAGCTTTGTCTTTTTCCAGTGATAGTCATTCCTGATGTATTGAAAAGGTGTTGCACTTACATGAATACTTTCTCCTTGGAAATATCCTTTAGCCTCAAGAAGGTTGATATTTTCATCAAGTATGATTTGAGAATGCCCGAAAATAGAGTTGCCTAGTGGTATATCCAGTCCGCTTAACTCTGGAACATATTCTTCCTTTAGTTCATTTAAATTCAAATGTGCCGCAACAGAGTATTCATTATAGCGAGCATCAATTTGATAGTCAGTTTGAATTCCTAGGAGGTGTTTTTTGTGAAAGATATAACCGTCAATTTTAATATAATCAGAATTTCCAAAGTAAGCTTTACCTGAAAGTGAATCAAATTTTTCGTCTTTAAAATAGATAGAGTCAGCATTGATATTTATACAATCAATCTTCATTTCATCATCTAGCATTAATTTTCCTGAAATTGAATTAGTTTGAATTTGCAGTTGAGAATTCGAAAAATTATCGGCTTCAAATAAGAGAGAATCTACTGGTGTCCCGGAACTGTATTGGCTGCGAATTTTTAGGGATTTTAGCTTATTGGAGTATAGTTCTATTGATTCAGAGGAAATCTCTGTAAATAAAGTATATGATTCATTTATGGCTTTTTCTATAAGGCAATGAATATAAGTATTTTTTGAAGCACTTAATGCATTAGCAATAGAATGTATATAGGGATTTTCTTCAATGGATGATGCAATTAGCTTAGTCGTACGTATCTGTTTCTTTGGGACTAGATCACTGCCATTATCATTTGGATATTTTTTAGCCGAATAATTTAAATGCATTACTTTATCATCAGATTGAAGGTGTAATGACACATCTTTAACTTCGTCTCCTCTAAGGGTAGAATTAAGTAAATTTAAATTTAAAGGCTTTGGGTAAATCTTAGAGTTTATTGTTCCCGAGTAGCTTTGAATATTCCATTGATTAAAGGTTAAATTTTTAAAGCTAGGTTTCCATGATACGAATATCTCCTTTGCGTCGAATTGGAAAAGAGTGTCAGCTTTTTGGGTAAAATTCGTATCAATTAGTTTTATATGATTAGGGAAAAAAAATAAGGTTTCCTTGGAGCTGAAATTTAAATCTTGAGGGATATATTTTTGAATTAGCGAATATGATATAGGAATTCCTGAATAGCTAAGACACAAATAAATCAATGTGCCCTGGCCAATAAGCAAAATGAAAAGTATTATTTGGTAAAAGTTAATTGGAAAATTTTTCATCATGATACTTTATAAAATAGGAGGTATTCCTACTTGAAGGGATCATGCTCAGACGGGCTTAGGTCGGAGATTTTTTCAATGATTGAGGGCTCATCTACCTCTAGGTTCATACTTTCAGGAGTTAGTTGAAAAGAATTAATGACTGGTTGAAGGGCTTGAATTAAATTTTGAGATAGCTCAAATAGAAGATTTTGGCTCGGGGTGCCTCCTAGCTGTGAACTGCCTGAGGATCTTTCGTTAAAAAAGTATATCCGTTCTTCTACTTTGTCTTCAAGGTCACCTGGTAGGGCAATCTTGAAGCTTAATTTATATTTCCAAAATGTCGACCCATCTACATTACCTTGTCTCATAGTAAAAGGTTTATCGATATAACGTCTTACTTTAAATTCTTTGAGTGATTGAAGCAATTCGGATGAAAGTTTTTCATCAAGCGTATCTGTAGGATAATCTAATAAGAGTTTATCAGTTTGAATGTGTTTAATTTTCATTTCTACGATTCTGGCAACCTCTGGAAATTTCTCTATAATTCGATTTTTGTAAAATAATGATTGTGCGCTGAATCGATTTAAAAAAGAAACTTTATCAATTGAATAAATCGTTGGATCATTTTCAGTTTTTATTAGTAGGAGTGATTCTACTTCAGGATGCTGAACGGCACTAAGCGTAAGAACATTTTCTTCATTACTAAACACTAATATTTGTAGAAGAGCTTGGTTGAAATTGAGTGCATTTAAATCTTCTTCTGTAGGGTTGTCGGCAAAGAAATCCACCGCTCTAAGCGTATTTAAATTTTTAATAAAATTATCAATGACTTCACTATCAGCCTGAAATGATTTTGTTGGAGTGGTTTCATTTAAAGATAGTACCTGCCATTCGTTATTCTCCAGCTTTTGCAATTTTGTATGATTTTTTGTGTCTAAGATATCAACTGTGGATATGCCATTGGTGTTTAATGAAATAAAGTTTTTCTCTCGTAAATCTTTATGTGCCTGAATGAACTGATCATATTGATCGGCTCTGACTGTAAATATAGTAGGATTACTTTCAAGTTTTGCGTAATAGTTCTTATGGTTGCTTGGATTACTGACTGCATTTCCTATAATTAATGTATTTCTACGTTTGTTTCCTTGAAGGCTTAATTTTAAATAAGGGTTTTCAAATCCTAGCATGTCGGAATCAACTATTTCTATAGGTAAGAATTTCTCTATTTCTGTAGAAGTTAAAGCTTGAATCGTTTTAGAAACAAGTAGTGCATCTGCTTCAACCTTAAGCGGTGATGCAAATTGCCACGAATGATCATTGATATTCTTTTCTAGGCGAACAGACAATTGTCCTCTATTATTTTTTTCACTCGTTTGAAACTGATAATTCAGTGCATCAATTTCAAAATTTGGAATATCGAATATTTGCTTACGATAAAGATCTTTAATATTCAGCACTTCATCTTTCAATAAATCACTTTCTACCACGTAAATGGCTTCTTCCTGAGGAAGGTATAAGTAAAGTTTATTGCCCAGTGGGGTAGAGTTTCCCACAAGTAGGTTAAGCGATTTTGATCCTCTACCCAGATTGATGATTAGCTTGGGATCATCTAGTCCAAAGTCCTTTAAATTTTGGTCAGTTTCTATTAATTCATCGTAGGTAAACTTTGCAGATTCTTTGAGCGAATTTAATTGATGGATAATCTGATTTACTGAAAAGTTATTTGCAGGCCATTGAATCGGTTTGTCTATAAACCAATTATTATTTTGCCTTAAAATATTTACACTTTCTTGAAGTTGTTTGCTCTCAATGCTAATGCTCTCAAGATCTTGAGTTAAAGAGGCTATCGCATAGTTGAGCCCTTGCGCTTTTTCATGATTTTTAAATTGTCCATTGGACAGCAAAAACAATGAAATAAATGCAATAGCATTTAAAATGAGTAAAACAAAAGTAAGTTTGAATTTTCGAATCATCGTTTTCTTAAATAAAGAATTAAACTTCCCCAAAGGGCTATAAAAATCGGCAATATACTATAATAAACCAAAAGTGACTGTGACTCTTTTTTATTCATAGTTATCTGATAAGAATTAATCGGTTTCACCGGAATGTTTAAAAAATGCATTCGGTCTAGTATCCAATTTACTGTATTATAAAATAAAATTTGATTTCCGAAAATCTGAAAATGATTATTGGCAATAAATGTGGAACTGCCAAAGACGGCCATTCGTCCTGTCGGAATATCAATGCCTAAAGACGAAGTGTGGCTTAGATTGGAAATAGTCGCAATACTTATAGGCCCTTGAATATCTGTTTCAGGATTGTAGCTTATAGGGGTTTCATCTGTATAACTATTTTCGATCCAGGTAGTATTCCCTGTCGCAATAATTTCAGTTACGGATAACCTTGAATTATTGCTAGCCAATGGGTCCATTTTTACAGGGCGGGGTTGTCCGAAAATTGCATTTAGATTATAATCAAGCATTAGGTTGTTGATTGGGTGATCGGCAAATTGATTGATGATAAAGTCGTCTGAATTTGAAAGAAAAGATTGTTCGGATCCAAAAATAAATTTATTATCGGCTATAATTCCCCAATCAAAAAATAATTCATCTAAGCCATGAATACGCCCTGGATCAATTAAGGCGATGATTCGACCATTCCTATCCGTCATATATCTTCGCAGTAACTCTACTTCAAAATCTTCTATTTTACCTTGGGGGGCAACAATTAGAATTAATGAGCTATCCTTAGGGATATTCGGATTTTGGTAGAGATTGAGGCGATGTGTTTTAAAGTTTTTATTTTCTAAAAAAGTTTTTAGATAAGAAAGTCCATTTTTGGGATCATTGTCGTCAATGTCTTTTTCGCCGTGACCAACTAGAAAATAGATATTTTGAATCGTTTTTGAATTTACATTAATAATTCCAGAAGTGATGGCATTCTCACCTTTGAATCCAAGAATTTCATTATTTTTTACAGAATATAAATCAGCTTGGCGTACAATTTGAACACGATCTTCTTGAACGACTAGAATAATATTCTCTTCATCGATTTTGAATTTATCATAGATAGATTGCACCTTTGATCTTTGCCTAAATGGATCTACATATTCTATTGATAGCAAGCGGTTCCCATTTTGAATTGATTCAGCCTCATACGATCTGAGCAAACGACCTACATGAGAATGGATCTGCTCTAGCTCAGGTTGATTGGAATCTTTTGGAATGAGTACAATGATCTTTGTGGGTTGATCCAATGTTCTCAAATGAGCTTTAGTTTCAGCGCTTAGAGAGTAGAGCCCATTTTTTGTAATATCGATTCGCTTAAAATATTGTGCGGAAATCGCATTGATTCCAATGATAAGTGAGACCAATAAAATTGCATGCAAAATTTGTTTAACGAATTTTATCTTATTAATGTAACTGAAATTACTGATTTTGTCGGTGTCCATTAAGCTTTTGAATCGATTATGTTGACGGTTAAACTTAATAATAAAATAGAAATTGAGAGATAGAAAACAAATGGCCGAGTGTCTAGAATTCCGAGTGAAAAATCTTCAAAGTGTCGAATGACATTCACATACTGTATGCCTTCAAAAAAGAAACTACCTTGGACAAAATAATTATAGGTTGCATATTCAAGTTGTTGTCCTCCGATGCAAATAATGAACAAAAATGTGAAACAAAGCATGCCGGCTACTAATTGACTTCTAGTTAAGCTGCTCGTGAAAATACCAATGGCGATAAATAATATCCCGCTTAGTGAGATAAAGATTAAGCTACCAATAATTGCAGAAGCGTCGACTAAGCTCGCATTGGATAAATTATCAGTCAGAAGATTAAAGGTGATCAACGGAAAATACAGGGTTAATGCCCAAAGTATAATATAAAGCAAATAGGCGGCAAAAAACTTACTTAAAACAATAGCGTATTTTGGAACTGGAGCTGAGAACAAAGTTTGAAGAGTGGATTGGTTTTTTTCTTCTGCAATACTTCGCATCGTTAAAAGCGGTACTGTAAAAAATACAGGCAACCAAAACAGGCTAAAAAATTGCGTGATGGAGGAAACATCTTGAGGAATCAATGTCATACTTCTGAGGATCGCCCAGTAGATAAATCCCATTAGTAAAATAAATAAAACACTCGCTACGTAAGTAGGAGGAGCAATAAAAAGAAGTCGGACTTCATGACGGACTAATGTAAAGAAATGACGCATAATCTTTATGTGCTGAAAATTTTAAGAAAAATAGTTAAGATTAACCCTTGATGCGAATTTCTTCCCAAGAGCGCTTTGTGGCGGCTAAAAAAATTGCTTCTAAGTTCGGTGTTACTAAATTTATACCCTCGATTTTGCAATGACTAATTTGATTTACCATCTCAGTATAGTAAGCGATATCAATTGCTTCGGTTGATTTGATTAAAAGAGTAGAGTAGTCATTTTTTTCACTCTGCTCATCTTCAATCTCATAATTTTCTTTTGCAGCCTTTAAATGTTCAATTAAGCTCTCAATGTTTCCGCTGACTTGAAGTCTCAAATGATTTTCTTTAATAAACTCCTCGGCTAGTTCAGCCTTTGTCCCCATAGCAACAACTCTCCCATGATTAATAATTATGACTCGATCGCAATTTCGCTCAATCTCTGAAAGTATATGGGAAGAAATTAAGACCGTATATTTTCCTCTCAGGCTATCGATTAACTTTCGGATGCCTTGTATCTGATGAGGATCGAGGCCAATAGTCGGTTCATCTAAGATGATGATTTCAGGGCTTCCAATTAAAGCATCGGCAATGCCAACTCTTTGTTTGAACCCTTTAGATAAACTACGGATGATTTTTCTTCTTGCTGTTCTGAATAAATCACACAAATCCATCACACGGCGAACTTCTGTTGAAAGTTTTCCCGAATCGACTTCCTTGAGTTCGGCTCGTAGCTTCAAATATTCCATGACTCTCAAATCTTCAGGCAAGGGGTTATTCTCTAGCATGAATCCTATTTTTCCTTTGATGGCTAAGCTATTATCTGCAACAGACAATCCGCAAACGGTAGCAGATCCGCTGTCAGCACTGAGCAATCCTCCTAAGATTCGCATAGTGGTACTCTTGCCTGCACCGTTAGGGCCGAGTAGTCCGACGATTTCTCCTTTATTGATTTTAAAGTCTGCATTTTTTATGGCAGATACTTTGCCGTAATTTTTAGATAAATTACTTACGGAGATACTTATATTTTCGTCCATTGCTATAATTAAAGAAGTTTGAAAAGATTCCATTATCCATCAATAAAATACAATCACTAAATTCTATGAAATCTTCATTACAAATACACGATGAAAAATTAATGACAGGGTCTAGGTTATTGATTGGTTTGGACGAAGTAGGGAGAGGAGCATTAGCAGGCCCTGTATTCACAGCAGCCTGTTTGATGAAAGACAACTTTTTTAAAAATGATGACAGCCTAGGTCTTACCGCCGAATTTCGTGATTCAAAAAAAATGAGTGCGGGGAAGCGAGAAGACGCTTACCAAAGCTTAATTTATTTGAAAAAGATAGGAACAATCGATTTTGAAATCTCGTCCGCCTCAGTTGCGGAAATTGAATCTCTCAATATCACGGGTGCGACTCGCTTATCCATAGAGCGTTCACTCAAAGCATTGCGGGCAAGGCAAAGGCAACCTGCTCTTGTCGAAACCCTTATTCTCATGGACGGAAAGCCTTTGAAGGATTTTTCCTACCCACACCAAGCGATTATCGGTGGTGACGACCTGTCTTTAGCCATTGCTTCTGCCAGTATTTTAGCCAAAGTCGCCAGAGATCGCTACATGAATACGCTTGGGGAGCAATTTCCTTGCTATGATTGGCAAAAAAATAAGGGATATGGGACAAAATTCCACAGAGAACAGATACAATTAGCAGGGGCATGCTCGGAACATAGAGCCTTGTTTTTAAGGAAAATTATTAATGATTAATAATATTTAGTAAGTATAAAGTCCCAAAAGTCGCAAAAAAATAAGAAAAAAGAGGTTTTTTTAAAATTAGTATTGACTGTGCAAGCTGAAAAGAGCAACTTCTCGGGCTCTATTTCTAAAATTCTAATTTAGGATAAAGTCTTGATCAAATCCATACCGAATAGGTCTGCCCTTGTAGCTCAGTGGTAGAGCGCATCCTTGGTAAGGATGAGGTCGGCGGTTCAATCCCGCTCGAGGGCTCCATTCTATCTAACACAATATTTAAAAAAACTAAATCAAAATCAACCATGGCAAAGGAAACATTCGAAAGAACAAAGCCACACGTAAATGTGGGAACAATTGGTCATATTGACCACGGTAAAACAACGACAACTACAGCTATCTTAAAGGTGCAAGCTGATAAAGGCTTAGCTCAGTTTAAGTCATACGCTGACATCGCTAAGGGCGGTACTGTGAGAGACGAAACAAAAACTGTGACTATTGCGGTTGCACACGTTGAGTACGAAACAGATAACCGTCACTATGCACACGTTGACTGTCCAGGACACGCTGACTTCGTGAAAAACATGATCACAGGTGCGGCACAAATGGATGGGGCTATCTTAGTTGTTTCTGCTGCAGACGGACCTATGCCACAAACTCGTGAGCACATCCTTCTTGCTCGTCAGGTGGGTGTTCCTACAATTGTTGTCTGGTTGAATAAAGTAGATCTTCTTGATGATGAAGAGTTGTTAGAGCTTGTTGAAATGGAAGTTCGTGACCTATTATCAAAATACGAATACCCAGGAGATGATATTACAATCGTTCGTGGATCAGCGACAGCAGCTCTTGAAGGTAAGCCAGAAGGCGTTGAAGCAGTTTCTAACTTGATGGACGCGATTGATAAGGATATCGCAGAGCCAGCACGTGAAGTGGACAAGCCATTCTTAATGTCAGTTGAAGACGTATTCTCAATTACTGGTCGTGGTACAGTTGCTACAGGTCGTATTGAGCGTGGTCTTGTTAAAGTTGGCGAAGAAATTGAAATCGTCGGTATGAAAGATACGGTTAAGACTACAGTCACAGGTGTGGAAATGTTCCGCAAGAACCTTGACCAAGGTATGGCTGGTGACAACGTTGGACTTTTATTACGTGGTGTTGAAAGAGAATCAATCGAGCGTGGACAAGTATTGTCTAAGCCAGGTTCTATTAGCCCTCACAGTAAAGCAAAAGCTGAATTGTATGTCTTGAGTAAAGATGAAGGTGGCCGTCATACTCCATTCTTTGATGGATATCGCCCTCAGTTCTTCTTCGGTACTGCTGACGTTACTGGTGTGATTAACACTCCAGAAGGCGTTGAAATGGTTATGCCTGGTGACAACATTACAGTTGAAGTCGTCTTAGGTAAAAACATCGCCATGGAAGCTGGACAACGCTTTGCGATCCGTGAAGGTGGACGCACAATTGGTGCAGGCCGTATTTCAGAGGTTATTTCTTAATCTCTTTAAGTTAAATTTATCATGCCGAGGATCTTTAATTGGATCCTCGGCTTAACTGTCTTATAATTTAAATATTAAAACACTCTTATTTGTAATAAAATTTTAAAGCCCAAATCAACTTTTAGGAGAGTAGTTCAATTGGTAGAGCAACGGTCTCCAAAACCGTAAGTTGTGGGTTCGAGTCCCTCCTCTCCTGCCATATTACTAATATTAGAATCGCAATCATATGAAAAATCCATTTCGCAGTATAAGAGAATTCTTCTCTGAGATGATGACTGAGCTAAAAAAAGCTTCGTGGCCCACATTTGTCGAATTAAGAGATTCAACGATTGTTGTATTATTGGCTACTGTTCTGTTGGGAACTTTTATTGCCTTGTCCGATTTTTCCTTACTCAACGGAGTTGAATTTTTAACATCACTTGTTCGCTAATCACGCTTTTCCTAATCCTAACTTATGTCAGCTGCTATATCAGTAACCGGACCTCAATGGTTTGCCGTCCAGACACTTTCTAACCAAGAGCAAAAAGCTAAACGCTATCTTGATAAATTCATTGAAATTGAAGAGATGGAGGAACTTGTGTTTGAAGTTCTCATGCCGACTGAAGTGGTTACAGAGGTTAAAAACGGTAAGAAAACAACGAAAACAAGAAAATTTTACCCAGGCTATATTTTCGTAAAGATGCGTCTTTATGATGATGATGGGAAATTACTACAAAAGCCATGGTACTTCATTCGAGAAGCACATGGGGTGATTAATTTTGTCGGTGGAGATAATCCGAGCCCACTTAAAAAAACGGAGATCGATCGTATTCTCAACCAGGTTGAAGATTCGGAAGGTAAAGAAAAACCGAAGATCGAGTACGAAATTGGAGAAATCGTTAAGGTTAATGATGGACCGTTTATGAATCTGGATGGAAAGATCGAAGAGATTGATCCAAATAAAGGGAAACTTAAAGTTTCTGTATCTATTTTTGGGCGTTACACCCCAGTTGAACTAGAATATTGGCAAGTAGAAAGAGCCGAAGAGAATTAATTTATCATGTCTAAAAAAATAATTGGAGAGATTCGTTTACAATTACCTGCTGGATCCGCAAATCCAGCACCGCCTGTTGGGCCTGCTTTAGGTGCTCAAGGTGTTAATATTATGGGTTTTTGTAAGGAGTTTAATGCGAAAACAAAAGATCAAGCGGGTATGATTTTACCAGTGGTTATCACTGTGTATGCTGACCGTTCCTTTAGTTTCATCTTAAAGTCGCCACCCGCTGCTGTTTTATTAAAGAAAGCTGCCGGTATCGCCAAAGGGTCCGGTGTTCCTAACCGCGACAAAGTCGGCACAGTGACTCGTAAGCAAGTTTTAGAAATCGTTGACATCAAACGTAAAGATTTGAATGCCAATGATGACGACCAAGCATTTCATATCATTGCCGGGACTGCCCGCTCAATGGGACTCGAAATCGCTGACTAATTTATTAACATAACCAAGGAGATATACTATTATGCTCACCCAGCAAATCAAGGGAAGCAAACGTTACAAAGAAGCTGCCAGTAAAGTTGATTTAACTCAATCTTACTCACTTCAAGAT
>JBJLEY010000020.1:0-103363 GCA_045565635.1 Coraliomargaritaceae bacterium | reverse complement strand
AAATATTAAACTGTTTGGTACTGGATCGGGGACTCGAACCCCGAACCAATTGATTAAGAGTCAACTGCTCTACCAATTGAGCTAATCCAGCCTGCTCTGAATTTCAGAAAATAGTGAGTGTGCTTTGCTTCCTTTTTCTGTCAAGCTCTCTTCATCGTGAAAATCTATTTTTACAGTTTTTCTCCAATTATCTCTTTAGTTGTCGATTTTAATTGTGAATCAAAATTAAGAGTAATTTTTAAAAGTCATTATCTATGATTGATTTAGGGAATTTTATGGTCTTTTTGAGTAAATTGTTATTCACAGTAAAATGTGTATAACTTGTTGATAGTCACAATATATTGGGTTTTTTATGAAAAAAGTTACAATATATTGTGTTCAGAGTTTGACAGGAACACAAAATGCTTTTTTATCAGCAATGTCGTTTATCATTCATCCTTAGCAGAGTCAAAGCGGCTATAATCACCATTATTTTTAACAAATTAAATCAATCTCAATACTATGGATAAAGTCTATACAATCGGTTCAAAAAGCTTCGTTTTAGATCAAGCTAAAGCAGAAGAAGCATTTTCAGCAAAACGCATCATCAATGGTCGTGATACTATGTTTTTTAATATTTTGCCGCTGAAATACCAATGGGCCTATGAATTGTATAAAAATATGAAGAACAACCATTGGGAGCCAGAAGACATTCCAATGCAGAAAGATATTGAGTTATGGCGTGGCACTGAATTAACAGACGTGGAGCGATGGATCATCAAAATGGCGATTGGGTACTTTTCTGCAGCAGAGGGTATTGTGGGTGATAATGTTATGCATGTGACTCGTGAATTAGTAACTGCTCCAGAGTTAAAGTTGGTTTTAGGGCGTCATGCTCATGAGGAAAATATTCACGCGGATTCTTTAGTTTATATGATTAGTTCATTGGGTATTAACCCTCATGAATGCGAATCAATGTTTGAGGATATTCCTACGATTGATCGCAAAACAGATTTCGTGGTCAGTAACTCAAAAGGCTTACGTCGTGATATGGATTTGACGAAGACAGAAGAGAAGCAGGCTTTTGCTAAAAATATCTTCCTGTTTGGACAATGTATGGAAGGAACTCAGTTCTACGGATTATTTGGAATGATTCTTTCTCTTTATCGTCAGAATAAGTTCCCGGGTATTGGCCAAATGTTTCGTTATACTTTGAGAGATGAATCTAACCATATTGAGCTCTTTAGAAATTTATTCATGGACCTTGTTGAAGAAAATGAGGACGTGTGGACGGAATCCTTCCGTCAAGAGCTTAGAGATCTGATGGCTGAAGCGGTCTCACTTGAGAAGGCATTCATTAAGGATTGTTTGCCAGTTAATTCAGTAGGTTTGAGTTCAGAAGAATTTTGTCAGTATATTGATTACATCGCCGACCGTCGTCTTGAAGGCGTAGGTTTGGAGGGGCTGAATCCAGGAGTGAAAAATCCATTTCCATGGTTAGCTGAAATGATGGACATCAAGAAAGAGCAAAACTTCTTTGAGGGTCGGGTTACCGAATATCAAAAAGCCAGCGCTCTTGGCAATGTTGACGATGATGAACTGTAATTAGATAGCAGTTCATTTTCAGTTTCACTCTGTCCACAAATGACTTTTAGAAAAAAACCATTAAATACTACATTTAATAAATAAAAAAGATACTTACCTATGTTTAAAAAATATGCTTTTGAAGAAGATTTAGAATTAAAGCGCTTTACTGATACTCCTTTCGAAAACAAACCCCGTTTCGATTGGCGTGGCGTTATCAGTGCAGAGCAATTTTCTAGTTCAGAAATCAGGATCCAGACAGAATCAGGCGAACAGGCCTTTGATTTGGCGGAAATTGCTGAAACGATTGGTTCAGCCTTAACGGACCTTCTTTTATCAAGAAAAGAGGATGAAATATTTACTGAAGTGAATCAAAACTTTGTGGCTAAAGTAGCCGAAAGTGTTGGCAAAGTATTAAGTAGTCGAATTGAAGAAGGTAAGGAATTGAAATTATCGAATCACGATATTCATTTATTGATTGAGAAAGCTTTAATCGAAAATGATGCCTATGATGTGGCTAAGAGTTTGGTCTTTGCTCGTAAAGGTGGAGGTGCTAAATCAGACCAAAGAAAACCCATCGCTGTTCAGTTAATACGAAGAAATAAACAGGTAGTTCCTTGGAATGAATCTAAAATTGAGATTGCGGTAAGAAAAGCCTTCTTGTCCTTACATCTGGATTCAGGGCCAGCGGTGAAGATTGCTCGTTCAGTTACAGATCGACTGAATGATGCCGATCAAGCGTTTATCAATATCGAAGATGTTCAAGATGCGGTGCAAGAAGAGATGATGCGTCAGGGCTATTTTAAAGTGGCTGAGTCTTATATCTTACATCGTGCCCACAGAGCTCAATTACGAGACTTAGAAGTTAAGCCTGTTGAAGACGAACAGCAAGAAGCGATGATTGTTGTTACCGATGAAGAAGGTAATAATAATTTCTGGGATGGTTTAGACCTAAGACTGCGAATTGATTTTGCAATGATCGGTCTTAATTTGAATTTAGCTAAGGATGAGATCGAAGCAGAACTACGTCGTTCATTGTACCCAGAAATGAAACGTGAAGACTTGCAAAAAACTATCATTTTGAATGCAAAATCCATGATCGAAAAAGATGCTGATTTTGCAAAGTTTGCCGCTCGTATCTTACTCACCTATATTTATGAGGAAGTCCTTGATTGGGATATTATCAAAGATGGAGTCAATGGATTGAAGGAAGCTCATCGTATTGGTTTCAAGACATACTTGAAAAGAGCGGTTGAAATCGATCGTCTGAATCCTAGTTTACTAGAATTTGATATCGAAGCAATCGGAGCCACATTAGATCCTTCGGCTGATTTGAATTTCGATTACTTAGGGATTCAAACTTTATACGATCGTTACTTAATTGTGGATAAAGTAGCTAAGGTAAAACGTCGTCTGGAAGTGCCACAGTTTTTCTGGATGCGTGTTTCTATGGGATTATTTGTCCGCGAAGAAGTGAACAAGGAGCAAAAAGTTTCTGATTTATATAACTTGTATAAGAGTCGTCGTTTTTGTTCTTCAACACCTACTTTATTCAATTCGGGTACTTTACATTCTCAACTTTCTTCCTGCTATCTCTACAAGGTGGACGATACTATCGAATCAATCATGCACCGAGGCATTGCGGATAATGCATTCTTGTCTAAATGGGCAGGTGGCTTAGGTGGTTCATGGACATCAGTTCGTGGTACAGGTGGATTTATCAAAGGGACTAATGGTGAGAGTCAGGGCGTGATTCCATTCTTAAAATTGCATAACGACCAATTAGTAGCAGTGAACCAAGGTGGTAAACGCCGGGGTTCAGGTTGTGCTTATTTAGAAACCTGGCACAATGATATTTTAGATTTCCTCGAATTAAGAAAAAATACAGGAGATGATCGCAGGCGTACACACGATATGAATACCGCCAATTGGATACCTGATTTATTCATGAAGCGTATGGAAGCACGTGGTAAGTGGACTTTATTCCGTTCCAACGAGGTGTCTGATTTGCATGATTTATACGGGAAAGCGTTCGAAGATCGTTATTCGGAATACGAAGCACAAGCAGAGCGTGGAGAAATCTTTGGCGAAACAATGGAAGCGATTGATTTATGGAAATCGATGCTTCGTATGATATTCGAAACAGGACATCCTTGGATTACCTACAAAGATCCTTGTAATATTCGCAGCCCACAAGACCACGCTGGAGTGATTCACAGTTCAAATCTTTGTACTGAAATCACTTTAAATACCAGTGCAGATGAGACAGCGGTATGTAATCTTGGTTCAGTTGTTTTAGATTCGCACCTAGATAAAGATGGCAATCTTGACCATGAGAAATTGAGAGAAACTATCCGTATTGCAGTACGTGCTTTGGACAATGTGATTGATATTAATTTTTATCCAACTGATTCCGCTAAGACAGCTAATACACGTCACCGTCCAATTGGCCTTGGTATCATGGGATTACAAAATGCGTTATATAACAAGAATATCGCATTTGCCTCACAGGCGGCAGTTGATTTTAATGATGAATTTATGGAGGCTATTGCCTACTATGCCTACGAAGCATCATCAGATTTAGCTGAAGAATTTGGCACTTACAGTAGTTATAAGGGTTCGAAATGGGATCGTGGAATTATGCCACAGGACAGTATCGATCTCTTAGAGCAAGAGCGAGGTATTGAAATCAATGTGCCGAGAGCTGGTAAAATGGATTGGAAGCCATTAAGGGAGAAAATTGCGAAACAAGGAATGCGTAATTCCAATGTCTTAGCAATTGCCCCAACCGCGACCATTTCAAATATCATGGGAACGACACCATGTATCGAACCTACTTATAAGAATTTATTCGTTAAAAGTAATCTATCCGGTGACTTCATCGTGCTCAATAGTAGCTTAGTTAAAGACTTAAAGGCAGAGAACTTATGGGATCAAGAAATGGTCGATCAGTTGAAATATTTTGATGGTGAATTGGATTCAATCGAAAATATTCCAGATCACCTTCGTGAAAAATATAAGACTGCTTTTACTATAGATTACCAATACTTTATTGATGCGGCATCTAGACGACAAAAATGGATCGACCAAGCTCAATCTGTTAATTTGTTCCTTCCTGAGCCAGATATTAAAGCACTGTCACACATGTATCGTGATGCTTGGCATAAAGGCTTGAAAACCACTTATTACTTAAGGACTTTAGGAGCTTCAAATATTGAGAAAGCAACCGTTGCAGTGAAAAAAGAAATGCGTGGGCGTGTTTCAGATGGTGCAGGAGGAGATGCTAAAAAGGAATACTCTGATGCCGAGAAGCAAGCTTGTTCACTCGATGCCATGATAAATGGTGGAGAATGTGAGGCCTGTCAGTAAGTACAGTTTAGTTTGAATTAGATTAGAGAAATAATTCAGAGAAAAGCTACTCCGCTTATGGGGTAGCTTTTTTATTTCTTACGACTGGAACGTCTGAATTTCCTCAATTTATTTAAGTCTTTTGGGCTATTAGGGACATCACCTTTTGTGGAACTGATACCTTTAATTTTTTTAGCCTGCGATTGCGCAGATACGGCAAAGTCTAACTGTCGTTTATAGCGATCTACCTTGAGTACATTGACTTTGATCCGTTGGCCGAGTGAAAAAATCTGCCTGGTTCTTTTTCCGACTATATTTTGTTCATTTGAAGATATGAAATACATATCTTTACCTAAATTTGAAATATGTACGAAGCCGAAGGCCTGCGAGTCAGTTAATTCAATGAAGAGACCGTGTTTTTTAACATCTGTTATAATCGCATCAAAATCATTCGGTGGTTTAATTTTTAATTCCTGCTCAAAATATTCTAGAAGTTTAACCTTAGTAGATTCTCTCTCTGCATCGACGCTATTTCTTTCTGTGATATTGAGATGTTGGGTAATTGAATCTAGAGTGGACTGATTATAGCGAATCTCAACAGTTTCAGGCGCATAATTAGACTTAGATTTAGCCAAATAAGCATCAAGAATACGATGAACGATTAAATCGGAATAACGCCTGATCGGTGAGGTAAAGTGCGAATAGTCTGTTTTTGCGAGTCCGTAGTGTCCGTCAGCAGTCGGGCGATATTGAGCTTGTTTTAGGCTTTTTAGTACTTGGAGCTTCAAGGCATAAGACTGCGGATGCTCTTTGAGTTGTCGTAGTAATCGTGACATTTCAGCTGGCTTTGAGAGTTGGTTACAAGGCACCCCGTAGGTTCTCATTATTTGCCTGAGCTCAACGAGTCGAGTATCTTCAGGTTTATCGTGAACACGATAGATCGAGGCAATACGTTCACGTTTGCTCAATCGTGCTACTTGTTCATTTGCCACCAACATAAATTCTTCAATGAGTTGATGACTAATATCGTTCACTTGTTTTTCTAAGCGTTCAGCATAGCCTTCTTTATCCACATAAATCTTCAGCTCATTCATATCTAAATCAAGTGAGCCTTTTTTGAAGCGCTTTTTTCTCAATTTCGAAGCGATGGACCAAAGTGATTGGATACTTGTTTTTAAGTGTGATAATTCTTTGTTATCTAAAGTTTTTAAGTCTCGTCCGATAGAGCCAGTTTGGTGCTTTGGAGGTAAGGGAGTTTGTTTGATTTTTTCAAGATCATCTTGCTCCATAAAAGCTAATGCTTGCTTATAGGTTAGTCGTTTGTTGCTTCGAATCACGGTATTAGCAAATTCAACTTTTTGAACCTCTGCATTAGCATTAAATTGTACAATGACGGATTTTGTCAGTCGATCTTCGGCTTCAACTAAGGAGCATAAGCCATTTGAAAGAGAATGAGGTAACATTGGGATAACTGTACCGACTAAGTAAGTACTATTACCGCGATTTTGCGCTTCAACATCCAAAGGCGTCTTCGGCTTTACGTAAGCTGATACATCGGCAATGTGTACACCGATCTCTATTAGATCGTCATTGATTTGTTTGATAGATAGGGCGTCATCAAAATCTTTTGCATCATCTGGATCGATGGTAAAGGTATAGTCATTGCGTAAGTCGAGACGATGTTTGATGTCTGTCTTGTCAACTTTAGTGGGTAGGGCATTCGCCTGTTCCAATACCGCATCTGGGAAATCTGGATCTAAGTTGTATTTGATTAAAATCGCCTTGAATTCAGCCTTTGGTTCATGGGTTTTGCCTAAGATTTTGATGACTTTCGCTTCTGGCATAATCACCCTTTGTGACCAATTCACTAATTCAAAAAGTACCTTGTCGCCATCTTCAACAGAAGCTTCATTTTTTCTTAGAGAAGCTTTGGGTACAATAAATTCAGGAATAATATAAGGATCATCAGCAGTAATATAGCTATGATCGTCTGTATGGTTTCTATAAGTACCAATGTAAGCATCTCTAGCTCGCTGTACTACTTTTAGAACTCGGAATGATGGAGATACATCTGATTGTATGGCCTGACTCTTCTTTTGTTTCCTACGGTAATCATGGCGTGGTTTTTTATTTTCAATAATTCTACCAAGAACAGTATCTCCTTGAAGCGCTACATTTGTATCTTGTTCAGATATCGCATATGGTTCTTTGCTATTTGAACCTTCTGGAAAAAATAAAGCAGAACCATTCTGCTTAAATTTGATTCTACCTTTGATATAGCTACTGGTTTCACTGATCACAATACGATGATTTTTACCATATTCAATTTGGTTTTCTTGCATTAATTGATCAATGCATTCAAAAAATAGCGTTTGTTGCTGGATAGAAATCTTTAATACGTTAGATAAAGCTTCTTTCTTAATTGGTTTATAATCAGAAGATTGCAGTAACTTTAATATGGATTTTCTGAAATTAATTGCTGAAGACATGTGGATTCAACTAGTGATAGTTGAATTCTGAGTTTTTACGAGACTTCTTTAGCCATAATTCGGAATAGTTTTAAAACAAGCTGTCGCTTTATTAAATTGCTTAGAGGTTTTTACCTCGTTCAATTCTTTAAGAACATTCTTTTATTTAAGATTTTTATCGTACTGGTAGTGATAAAGTGCGCTTTGGGAACTAGATTTGATGAAAGTAGATTGAGCAGAGAAAGGTGCTTGGTTCGTACTTCTAATTTTTTTATAGTCTCCATTAGCAAGCAAGCTACTAGCCTGTGTATTGTCTTTCAGATAAGCTTCTAAGATTTTTAAAATACGATTTTTTTCTATTTCGCTTTCTATAGGAAAGACACATTCAATTCGCTTAAAGAAGTTTCTCGGCATAGCATCGGCACTCCCTAAATATAATAAAGCTTCGTCTTGATTACTATTTTCAAAATAGTAAATACGTGAATGTTCTAAAAATCTTCCAAGAATACTTCGGACTCTTATTGTTTCACTGATGCCTTTAATTCTAGGTATCAGATTACAGATGCCTCGTATAATTAAGTCAATTTTAACTCCTGCTTGTGAGGCTCTATAGAGGTTATCAATTGTTTCCTGGTCGACTAAACTATTCGCTTGAATGATGATTCTCGAAGGACGGTTTGCTAATGCATTCTTAGTTTCCCTCTTAATATATTTTTGTATTTTAGTGTGTAAATTAAACGGAGCGACTAAAAGATGTTTAAATGTTGGGGCATGCGAATAACCGGTCAATGTATTGAATAGGGCGGCAACTTCGGAGGTGAATTTTGTTTTTGCAGTGAAAAAACTAAAATCAGTATATAATCGGGCTGTCTTATGATTATAATTACCCGTGCTCAAATGTACGTATCGCTTCAATTTTTTTCCTTCCCTCCGTACTACCATGCATGTTTTACAGTGTGTCTTCAGTCCCACAATTCCGTAGACAACATGAACTCCGACATCTTCAAGTTTTTTCGCCCAATGGATGTTGTTAGCTTCATCAAAACGGGCTTTGATTTCTACAATTGCGGTGACTTGCTTACCATTGAGTGAAGCATTCATTAAAGCTTTAACAATAGGAGAATCACCTGAAGTACGGTATAGCGTTTGCTTAATAGCAAATACATTGGGGTCTATTGCGGCCTGTTCAATGAAATCAATAAATGGCTGAAAGCTATCGTAGGGCTGGTGAAGTAATAAATCCTTCTTGGAAATATTTTTAAAAATCAATTCTGGAAATTCATAGCCTTTAGGGATTTGTGGCGTAAACAAAGGAAATTTTAAATTGGGACGATTAATCAAGTCATATACTTCCATTAATCTAAGTGGATTGATTGGCCCATCCGTTTCGTAAATCGAATTTTCTTTGAGGTCTAATGCCTCCAAAAATTGTTTTAGCATTTTTTGATCAAAGCCTTTGCAAATTTCTAAACGTACCGAGGCTCCTTTTTCTCTTCGGAGCAATTCCTCTTCTATTTTATTAAGAAGATTTTTCACCTCTTCATCATCAATATAGAGTTCGCTGTTTCGGGTGATTCTAAATGGGGTAGCGGACTTCAGGCTATAGCCTTCAAATAATGAATGAATGAAGTACTCAATGATATCGCTTAAGAAAATATAAACTTCATCTTTATTTTTTCTAGCGACTTCAATTTTTACCACTCTAGGTAAAATTCGTGGCACTGGAATGATTGCCATTTTGGAATCTTTTTTTCTCGAATTCTTTTGTTTTAAACTAGCAATAATATAAAGTGCTTTATTGACCAATTGAGGAAAAGGATGCGCGGGATCGATAGCTAACGGTGTCAGCACAGGATAGACAGACTCTTGGAAATATTGTTTCACCCAGCGTTTTTCTCGGACATTGAGTTCTCGATAATTTAAAAAGCGAATGCCTTCAGCTTCAAGCTTGGGTAGAAGTGTATCTTTCCAGCATTGATTTTGCTCGAATAACAATTGTTTTACATAGCATTCAATTTTTTCTAACTGCTGATTGGGATTGAGTCCATCGGGCCCTGATTCATTCGCACCTGATTTAATCTGTTGGATTAAGCCAGAAACTCGTATTTCAAAAAACTCATCTAAATTAGAACTGACGAAGGCCAAGAACTTCATCCGCTCAAGCAGAGGGTAGTCAGAAGACTGGGCCTGTTCTAGTACACGTCGGTTAAAGGCTAACCAACTTAATTCCCTATTAAAATAACGAAATTTATGTGTACCAGATGCTTTATCTTTTTCCATCTACTATGTTTAAGCGATTACCCTGTTACAGTTTCGCTCAATTGTTGCATGATCTTATAATTTTGTTCTACAAGTTGACTTGGGTCTTCGATTAAGCCAGCAGAAACTTTGCTTGTTTCTAAAATTTGCTTGGCTAAAAGTTTAGCTAAATCGGGATTATTGTTTTGGAGACCCGCAATATTTTTAATCAGTGGATGCTTGGGATTAATTTCTAAATGAATATTGGTTTCTGCGTTTTGAATCTCATCTAATTTTTGCATAGCTTTGAGCATTTTTTTCATTTGAGCGGTCATCATTTTGTCACCATTAACAATAATAGCTGGGCTACTGGTCAGACGTGTACTTGTAGAAATTTCTTTGATTTCAGGAAGCGTTTCTTTGAGAAAAGCACACAAGCTTTTTTCGCTTTCTTCATCGAGTTGCTCTTCAGATTTATCATTTTCTACCTTTTTAATCGCGTCCAAATCAATATCCGCTGAGTCCACAGAAATAAAGTTTTTCTCTTGGAAATTTCGTGCGTGATTCATTACGAATTCATCAATCGGCTCAAAGAGAAATAAGACTTCAATGTTTCTTGAATTGAAAGCTTCCAAGTACGGGGAATTTTCGATGGCACTGCGATTAGCACCAAACAGAAAATAGATTTCTTTTTGTTCTTCTAGAGCACGAGAAAGGTAGTCGCTTAAGCTGGTTGTCTCTCCTTCTTTAGTATAGCTAGACTCATATCTAAGTAGATTGAGTAACTGATCTCGGTGAGTGAAATCTGATGTCACACCTTCTTTTAAAAACATGCCAAATTTATTCCAAAAGCTTGTATATTCTTCAGGTTGCTTAGTGGACTTTTCTTCAAGTTGTTTTAAATAGCGTTTGGTTAATAATTTGTTCAGTTTCTGAACCAAGGAGCTATCTTGCATCGATTCTCTGGAAATATTCAAAGGCAAATCAGAGCTATCAACAACGCCTCTTAAAAAACGCAACCATTCGGGTAATAGATTTTTAGGCTCGGCCTCGATGAGAATTTTACGGCAGTATAAATTCACTCCTGGTTCCATACGACCAAAGCCAAAGCCTTCCATGTTTTCACTAGGTGTATAGAGTAGGGCATTGATTTCTAGTGGTGCATCTGCATTAAAGTGAAGCCAAAATTGCGGCTCATCAAAAGCTTTTGATTGGAATTTGTAGAATTCTTTATATTCCTCCTCGGAAATATCTTTTTTGTTTTTCAGCCACAGAGCACCCATTGTCTTTAATGTCTCATCATTGAGCTTGATGGGAAATTGAATGAACGCTGAATAATTGTTAATAATGGTTTCTAGGCGTTCCTTATTAGCAAATTCTTTGTAGTTTTCGCTTAAATGGATGAGGATACGTGTGCCTCTTGATTCATCACCTTCAATGGTTTTGATTTCATAAGAGCCTGAACCATCGCTAATCCAACACAGTGATTCTCCCTCTTCTTTCCAGGAGCGTGAAAAAACTTCAACTTTATCCGCCACCATGAATACTGAGTAAAATCCAACCCCAAATTGTCCTATTAAATTGTCGTTCTTTTCGCCCGATTCTTGTAGAGCTTTTAAAAATGCTTTTGAGCCAGAGTGGGCAATCGTTCCCAGATTTTCAACAAGCTCTTCACGTGTCATTCCAACACCAGCATCTTCGATCGTAATGGTGTTTTTTTCTTCGTCAAATTGGACCTTTATTTCCAAATCTTTATCCGCATCATAGATATTTTGTTCGGTCAGTTGTGTATGCCTAAGCTTTTCCGTCGCGTCAGAGGCATTCGATACTAATTCACGTATAAAAATTTCTTTATCAGTGTAGAGTGAATTCACAACGATATCTAGGACTTGTTTGACCTCTGCTTGAAATTCGTATTTTTCAGTATTTTGTGTAGTCATTATTGGTGTTTTACGGGTTAAAGGAAGGAGTTAATCTTACTCAGAATTATTTCTTCTAATCGATCTTTATTGAAAAATCAAGTTTTGCCCTAGATAAATTTATGTGAACGCAGTACTCAGATTTTGACGCTTAAGGGTTGATTTTTTTGCAAAAGTGAGTCTTTATGTCTCTATGCAGGCAAGTATTTTAATTGTTGATGACGAAAAAAACACTCGAGAAGGCCTTCGTTTAGCACTTGAAGATGATTACGACGTTTTCACTGCATCTAATGCCGATGAAGCCTTTAATTTAATGGAGGTTGAGTCTTTTGAGGTTATTTTAACTGATTTACGTATGGCTGGTAAATCGGGTATGATGGTGATCGATCATGCTATGGCCCAGTCCAATAAACCTATATGTATTATGATGACAGCTTATGGTGACGTGGATACAGCAGTGGAAGCAATGCGAAGAGGTGCTTTCGATTTTCATACTAAGCCAATTAATATTGAAAAACTTGAATTCATGATCAAGAGGGCCATAAGGTCCAAAAGTATTGAAAAAGAGAATGCAGTCCTGCATAAGCGACTGGATAAGCGATATCAATTCAGCAAAATAGTGGGTAATTCTCAAGCGATGGTCGATGTCTTAGATCAAGTCAAATTAGTCGCACCTACTAAGGCAACCATACTCATAGAGGGCCAAACAGGTACCGGGAAAGAATTAATTGCACAATCCATACACCAAAATAGCGAGCGTTCTCGTAAGCCTTTTGTTGCTGTCCATTGTGCAGCCTTAGCGGCAAACTTATTAGAAAGTGAACTATTTGGTCATGAAAAAGGCTCCTTTACTGGAGCGAGTGAACGTCGTATAGGTCGCTTTGAATCTTCTGATGGGGGTACTTTATTTTTAGATGAAATCGGAGAGATTGATGCCTCGACTCAAGTAAAGCTTTTGCGCTTTTTAGAGACACGATCCTTTGAGCGTTTAGGAAGCTCTAAATCAATTAAGGTGGATATACGTCTCGTTTGTGCAACGAACAGGAATCTTTCTGAAATGGTGCAAAAAGGAGAATTTAGAGAAGATTTATATTATAGATTGAATGTCATTCGCATCCATCTGCCCTCATTAATTGAGCGCAAGGAAGATATTCCTTTGTTACTAAAGCATTATATTAGTGAGTTTTCTAAGGAAAACGGAATTTCTTCGTTAGAATTATCTAAAGATGCTTTGAATATTTTAGCTGAGTATTCCTGGCCTGGTAACATTCGTGAACTGAGAAACTTTTGTGAAAATATCATCATTTTAAAGCAAGGTCAGACACTGATCCCGGAAGACTTAGAAGCAAAATTCTTTAATTCAGAACCGGATGAGCAAGCTCAGTCCCAAAACTTCAGTGGCAATGGATCATTAAATTCTAATTTCAGCCTAGATATGAATGAGAAACAATTATTGCGAAATGCTTTGCTGAAATCTGGAGGTAATCGAACGAAGGCAGCTCAACTTATGGGGATTAGTCGTCGAACCCTTCACCGTAAACTTTTAAAATGGCCTGAGCTTGACCCAGGCTTTTCTTAGAAATATTATCTTGAACCTTATATTAGTTTAAATATCTATTTACCTTATGCGACTTTTTAATTTTACAAAAATCATTTGTTTAAGTGTCTGCTTTCATTTTGTTACATCTGCTAGTGAGACTCGAATGGCTTACTCAGACTTAATTCATGACGATCTTCAAAATTATTTAAACCTTAATTCAATTACATTTCAGGAAAATTATAATGCCGAGTTAAGCAGTTTATCTATCTATAGGTCAGGTAGTTTGCCAATGATCGAAGATTTTTTATCGGGTCGTTTAGATATATGTATTTTAACCATACCTGAAAAAAGTGATTTTCCTGTTTTAGATGATGAAAAATTAGTTAAAATTCCTTTAGCCTATAAATCCTCAGTTGTGGTTGTTAATAAAGATAACCCAGCATCAGAACTTACTTTAGGCCAACTGTATGAACTATTTGGAGTATCTAGCACAAATTCCAATTTGTTAAACTGGAGAAATTTTGGAATATCTTCTTTTTCAACTAGTACTATCAAACCCTATGCCGTTAAAGAGGATAGGGGGATTTCTTCAGATTTGTTTCGTTATGCTGCACTTAATTCAACGGCATTCGGTGCAAATGTACAGTTTGATCAAATAGATGAAGTTGAGCGTATGATAGTTCAAGACAAGACTGCTATTGGTATCTTTCCTAGAATACCAATAAACCCCAATTTGAAAGCTTTATTTGTTGCTGAAAATGATGAATCTATTGCCTACGGGCCAAGTATTGATAATATATACTATTCGGATTATATTATTCGTTTACCTTTTTATATAGTTTACAATGTAAGAGATACAAAACGATTGTACCCTTTGATTAGTACGTTGCTCAGCGATTCAGTCGCTGAAATTCTAGAAGCTAATGACTTTTTTCCTTTGCCAAAAGTGATCCGAGAAAAATATTTAATTGATACTCAGTTATATTTACAGGAAAACGAAGAATAAACTTTTTAAAAATCCCATTGACACTTAGTTCGGGATTTCCTTTCTTTTAGCTTACTAATTTATTGCGAGCGTAGCTCAGTTGGTAGAGCACCACCTTGCCAAGGTGGATGTCGAGAGTTCGAACCTCTTCGCTCGCTCCACTTTAAGCCCTTAGTTTCCACTAAGGGCTTTTTTTTGGCTCTTTTATTCGGCTAAATGAGCTTTGTCAAAATATTGGCACGCCAATTGCTTTATTTTTTCTGTTCACACTGAACAATTAACTAAACAATTATAATTATGAAGATCAAAAACATCTTTTTAACACTATTAGTCAGCGGATTAACATTTTTTTGTTTATCAGCAAATCTTAGCGCAGAGGTTCTTTTAGATCCTTTGACTTCAGGCGATGATGACTACATCGCATTACTTGAGGCTCAAGGCGAAAGTGCCTATGCCTTTGACTTCTTCACAACTAGTATGTTGTGGACAGTTATCGCAGCTGCTTTAGTATTTCTAATGCACCTAGGTTTCGCCACTTTAGAATGTGGTCTTACCCAATCCAAAAACACCGTTAATATTCTTTTCAAAAATACCTTCATTATATCAATGGGTATTTTAACTTATGCACTTGTCGGTTTCAATACGCATTATCCGTGTGGATCTTGGATTATTGAAGGTTGGCTAGCCTTGAACGGCCCTTTATCAGCGGGTAACGTTGATGATACATTTGCCTATGGTGGCGTTGGCTTAGCTATGACTGGATATGGGGATTTTATTTTCCAAGCAATGTTTGCTGCTACAGGTGCAACAATTGTATCTGGTGCGGTTGCTGAACGTATTAAATTACTTCCTTTCTTGGTCTTCGTTACATTATTAGTTGGTCTTGCTTACCCAATGATCGGTGCATGGCACTGGGGTGGTGGATGGCTCAGTGAAGCTGGTTTCTATGATTTTGCTGGTTCATCAGTAGTACACGCATTTGGTGGTTTCGCTGCTTTAGCGTGCGTTATGATCCTAGGACCTAGAGCAGGCAAATATGTTGATGGTAAAATCAAACCAATTCCTGGTCACAGTATGCCACTCGCAGCAATCGGTGTATTCTTACTTTTCTTAGGTTGGTTCGGATTCAACGGTGGTTCTGTACTTTCTGCAAACCCTGGTCCTTTAGGTCTTGTTTTCACAACGACAGCATTAGCAGGTTGTGCAGGCTGTTTAGCAGCGATGTTCTTCTCATGGATTTTCCTTAAGAAACCAGACATCTCAATGGCATTAAATGGTATACTTGCAGGTCTTGTGGGTATCACAGCCGGTGCTGACTCAATGGGCCCATGGGCTGCAGTCATCGTTGGTGCAATTGCTGGTGTGATCGTAGTACTTTCAATCATCTTCTTTGATTCAATCAAGATTGATGATCCAGTCGGAGCTATATCAGTACATGGTATCTGTGGTATTTGGGGAACAGTTGCAGTAGGTATATTCGGTGATGCTGATCTTGTTGTTCAAATTATCGGTACGCTCTCAGTATCAGCTGCAGCGTTTGTATTCTCATATGTAGTATTCTCAATTATCAAGGGAATCATGGGAGTGCGTGTATCTCCAGAAGAAGAGGCTGAAGGTCTTGACTTAGCGGAGCACGGACAATCTGCATATAACATCAATTCATAATTTAAAATAAGGAATTTATATGAAATTAATCAAAGCTATCGTAAAACCTTTCAAACTTGAAGAAATCAAAGAAGCACTCTCTGAGCAAGGTATTGAAGGAATGACAGTCACAGAAGTTAAAGGATATGGCCGCCAAAAAGGACATACCGAAATATACAGAGGTAGTGAATATACTGTAGATTTCCTTCCTAAAGTTCTTATCGAAATCGTTGTTGACGACGCAGCCGTCGAAAAAACAACACAAACAATCATTTCTGTCGCTAAAACTGGTAAAATAGGTGATGGAAAGGTGTTTGTGCTCCCAGTGGACAGTGCAGTTCGTATCCGAACTGAGGAAACTGGAGCAGAAGCTCTCTAGTAACTTAGGTTACACATAATTACTTAGTTAAGGGTAAACATACTAGACGGTCTCATTCCATATTGAGACCGTCTTTTTTTGTCTTAATTTATTAAGCAAAATAAAAATCTTGTCATAAAAAAGTCCATAAACTTTTATGGATCGATGTTTACCAACCTAACTAAATTAACCTTATTGGTTTTTTTAGCTTTTCCAGCTGTGCTATTTGCATCCGATGGATCAGCTATCAACTCAGGCGACACCGCGTGGATCATCACAGCAACCGCTTTAGTTTTATTCATGACCCTTCCCGGGCTTGCCTTATTTTATGGCGGCTTAGTGCGCTCAAAAAACTATTTATCAGTTTTGATGCACAATGTAGCTATAGCCTGTTTTGCTTCAGTCCTTTGGGTTATTTGCCTCTACAGTATCGCCTTCACTGAAGGGAATGCCTATTTTGGAGATCTTTCCAAAGCGTTCTTAAGTGGAATCAATCAAGATTCTGTGAGTGGAACTATTCCAGAGCTTCTCTTTGTTGGCTTTCAAATGACATTTGCGATCATCACACCGGCTTTGATTATCGGTGCTTTTGTTGAACGTATGAAATTCACGGCCGTCCTTTTATTCACAGGCTTATGGCTCTTTTTAGTCTATGCACCCGTAACTCATTGGGTTTGGGGTGGCGGTTGGCTTTCCCAAATGGGCGTGATCGATTTTGCTGGTGGCTTAGTTGTTCACGCTACTGCAGGTATTTCTGCTTTAATTTTAGCTAAGGTACTCATGCCAAGAATGGGCTTCCCCAATCGTTTATCAGTACCACATCAGCCAGGTTTGGTTATGATTGGTGCCTCTATGCTCTGGGTAGGGTGGTTCGGATTTAATGCGGGCAGTCAATTAGCTGCTGACGGTCAAGCTGCTATGTCTTTACTCGTTACTCATATCTCTGCTTCAGTTGCTAGTTTAACTTGGATGGCCATTGAGTGGAAAAAGAACGGTAAGCCAGGTCTAGTAGGCATCGTAACGGGTACGATTGCTGGACTTGCAACCATCACACCTGCATCAGGCAGTGTAGGACCTATGGGAGCTATTATCATTGGTTTCTCTGCCGGAGTTGTTTGTTACTACATGTGTAGTGTGATTAAAGGTGCTCTAAAAATCGACGATTCACTCGACGTATTTGCAGTACACGGAGTTGGTGGTATCCTCGGAACATTACTCGTCGCCTTTTTAGCTGCTGATAAATTTGGCGGTAACGGAGGTGGTGATTTTGACGCACTTGCACAACTTAAAGTACAGGCTATTGGTGTAGGTGCAGTAGTTGCTTGGTCCGCCATTGCGACAATCATCATCATTGCTATTTGTAAATTAGTAACAGGTTTAAGAGTCAGCGAAGAATGTGAAACCATTGGTCTCGACGAAAGCGAGCATGGCGAAAACGCTTACAATATAGACTAATATCTAAACTTGTCACAGTCACTTAACCCTATATTATAAAATTTATGAAATTAATAAAAGCTATTATTAAACCCTTCAAACTAGAAGATGTAAAAGCTGCACTCGAAGAAATTGGTGTATCTGGTATGACCGTGATCGAAGCCAAAGGCTACGGTCGTCAAAAAGGACACACGGAAATTTATCGAGGTAGTGAATATACAATTGATTTTCTGCCTAAAACAGTGATCGAAGCTGTTGTTGAAGATGACATTGTTGCCACAGCGACAGAAGCAATCATCACGAGTGCAAAAACAGGAAAGATTGGAGACGGAAAGATCTTCATTCTTCCAGTAGAGTCTGCGATTCGTATTCGAACCGAAGAAAAAAATAGCGAAGCTATTTAATTCTTAGATATTCTAGACACGCTTTATTCAATCGCTTATTGACTCAGTTCAATAAGCGATTTTTTTTACTTATAGCTTTCACAACAAATCATATAAATTATGTCCGTACCAAAATTTTTAAACGAACTCCTCGATGCCCGTTCACCCACTGGTTGCGAATACGAGGCCCAAGCCGTTGTCGATCAATGGATCGAGCCCATCGCCGACAACTATCGAAAAGATATCATGGGAAATCGTTTCGCTACCATTAATCCAGAAGGTGACCCCAGTGTGCTCTTTGCCGGGCACATCGATGAACTCGGTCTACTCATCACTTATATTGATGACAAAGGCTTTCTTTATTTTGAGACCCTCGGCGGACACGACCTCAGTATCATATCAGGACGACGTATTGCTATCCTCACCGAAAAGGGTGTGGTCAAGGGTGTCACCGGCAAGCGAGCCATTCACCTCATGAGTCCAGAAGATCGTAAAAAAGTCCCACAGACCCACGAAATTTGGATCGACATCGGTGTTAAGAATAAAGCCGAAGCCGAAGCCCTCGTCTCCATAGGCGATGCCGCCGTCTATGATCAAAGCTTTGAACTCATCCACGGCACAATAGCTGTCGCCCGAGCCTTTGATGACAAAGCAGGGGCCTACGCCATCCTCGAAGCCACACGCCGACTCGCTGAAGCACGCACAAAAGATGCCAGCTCCCTTCAGGCAAAAGTCATCGGAGTAGCCACCACCCAAGAAGAAATCGGCACTCGTGGAGCGATCACTGCAGCCTTTTCCGAAAATCCTGACTTCGCCATCGCAGTTGATGTCGGTCATGCCACGGATTCGCCTAATTGCGACAACCGAAAATATGGCAAATTTATTCAAGGCGGCGGACCGATAATTTGTAAGGGACCTAATATTAATCCAATTGTCTTTAAGAAGCTCAAAGCTTTAGCCGAGGCTAATGACATTCCGCACCAAGTGGAAGCGGATGCTCGACCCACAGGCACCGATGCACGTGTCATTCAAGTCGCTCAATCTGGCATTGCTACAGGACTTCTTTCTATACCACTCCGCTATATGCATACACCGAGTGAAATGGTGGACCTCGAAGATATCGAATATACCGTCAAACTTCTTGTCGCTTTCGCCCAGTCTCTCAAAGCAGGCGACAACGGTATTTGGTAGGGAGTTATAAATAGCTAATATTGTTCAACTTCTTGTAGATAAGGGAAACTGAGCGATACTAAGAATAAGAATCCATCCTGAAGAGAAGAAATTACTGAATATTGCCTATGGCAAATTGCTTGATTGTATTGCCTATCGCATAGAATTTAAGAAGCCGAAGCAGGGTAATGAGACGATAATTAAGAAAGTGGTGGAAGGTGTTTCGAAGGCTCCAAAATGAGTGAAGTTTACTCGAAGAAGTTTTAGATAAGCATTGCTATTATTAATTTTTTCAACTTACTATATTACTATATTACTATATTACTATATTTAAATAAACGGATTCAAATTATGAAGTATATATTACCTTTTCTTTTACTCTTTGCCTTGGGTGTTGTTTACGGAGCGAAGCCAGAGAAGGAATTGCCTGAATCTACTTGCTTTGAGCGAGCCAGTGTGGTGCTAAAAGATAATCCAAATTCATTGGTGATTCATATCAAAGGTATGATTTGTGGCTCTTGTGGTGTGGGCGTGAATTTTTCGCTGAAGAAGTTGGATTTTGTCGATCGCTCTCGTTTTACTAATGGCATTCTTTTGGATGCGAAGAATCAATTTGCCGTGGTGGCTCTGAAGGAGGGTCAGCAACCGAATCGTGAATCAATTATCAAAGCCGCTGACAGTGCGGGCTATGAAGCGATAGATTATTATATGATGGAGGGTGATTCGGTGCTTAAGGTGGAGCTGTAAGTTGAGGGAACTTGGGTAATTGCAGTGAGTGAATTGAGCTTTAACGTTAACCTACCTTACCTTAGCCTTAACTTAGTTAGACTATGAATTCTATGATGAAGCTTCCAATAGTATCGATGGCCTTAATTGGGAGCTGGGTGTCCACGCTTTTGGGGGATCAGCCGATTATGAACATGATGCCTCGTTGGGATGGGGGTTATGGCTACCAAGTCTTGTACGATTCGATTCATCGGGGGAAATTGTTTCAAGGGGATCGAGTCTTAGATGCGAATCTATCGGAAGATATTCAATTACTCCATTGGCAAGGGGTCTATACTTGGGATCGTTCGATTCGGATGACAGTCAAGATTCCTTATGCTCTTAAGGCGGAGCGAGAAAACCAAGATGGAACAGTGGACAGCTATGAGGGGCTTGGGGACATTACTCTGGCTTTGCCTTTGAAGCGATATTTCAATCTCGATGGGCGTTCGGGGAGTTGGACATTGGCGCCTCAGATAGTTCTCCCGACAGAGTCCTATCGAGTGGATGACTATGATGTGTTTTCTCGGCGTTCGGGGAGTGGTGTCTTTGCCGGCTACGAAACGGAAACTTACAAATGGTTCGTTGCATTGGGGGCTTCGTATTGGATCTATGAAAAGGATAAGCCGGATGCTTGGAATTATGTTTTAGATGTGGGGATCAATCCTACTGATCGCACTCAATTGCTTCTTGAGATCGATTACCATGAAGAGGATGATTGGGCACAAGCCTTAACAGTGGGGCCGTCCTTTTATTATCGGCAGAATTTACAGACGCATTGGCGTATAGAATTGAAAAAAAATTTCCATGAATCGGTGGGGGATGGACGTATCGATTATGCGAATGAAACAAAGTTAAGCGTGGGCCTGGGTTTTGTTTTTTAGTCACTTGCTCGGCGGGGCTTAATCAGTCATCGTGAAAAGTAAAAAGGAAGAAGAAAGGGGAAGGAAAAGGGGAAAAGAAGGAAAATGTATGAGAGATTTGGTTTAATCTTTGACTCTTTTTGGTTTAATAATTTTATTAGGGCTTTGCATAAAATTACACTATGAAATCCCTATTGTTAACCTTACCTCTTAGTATTGTGACCTTGTTTAGCACATCATCAGCCTCTTCTGCATCCGTAGAAATTTATCAAACGGCACGTTCGGGCGACCGTTTAGCAAGTGTGGAAGTTTTAAATAGCTTTGCTCAAACGGATCATACGCTGAAGGTGAACCCTGAAGTACGTTTCCAAAGTATTGTTGGTTTCGGTGGTGCCTTTACTGAGGCAGGGGCTCATGCCTTGAGTGAATTGTCTGGAGACAAGCGTGCGGAGGTTCTGAGAGATTATTTTGCACCTGAAGGGGCTCATTTCTCTTTGACTCGTACCCATATCGCTAGTTGTGACTTTTCTCTGAAGAATTATACCTACGCACCAGTACCTGGTGATGTGGCGCTTGAGCATTTCAGTATCGAGCCGGATTATCCTTTTCTTTTGCCGATGATTCAAGATGCCTTGAAGGTAGCGGGTGCAGATTTTAAAATCATGGCTTCCCCTTGGACTTGCCCGCCTTGGATGAAAACTAATCAGCATTGGAATGGTGGCGAATTGAAGAAGGAGTACTATTCTGTCTTTGCCGACTATTTCGTGAAGTATATTCAGGCCTACGCGAAAGAGGGTGTGGATATCTGGGGACTGACACCCACCAATGAGCCTTTGGGGAATAATTCGAGTTGGGAATCTGTTCATTTTACGGCTGAGGAGATGCGAGATTTTATCGGTCAGCATTTGGGACCGAAATTAGACGCAGCGGGTTTGGACATGAGTATTTGGGCCTTTGACCAAAATCGCGATCACGAGATGTTGCATTGGGCGGAAACAATTTTTGCTGATGAAAAAGCCTCTTCTTATGTGGATGGAATGGCGTTGCATTGGTATCAAAGCACTGTGGATGTCGGTGGCGAAAATTTGGACACATTGCACACGCAATTCCCGAACAAGGGAATTATCCATTCCGAAGGCTGTATTGATAATGTGGGCAATGACGAGCCGATCGGTGCGATGCTTGAGGATGACTGGTATTTTCGTCCTGAGGCAACGGATTGGGGCTATATTTGGGCCTTACCTGAAAATAAACAGAATCACCCAAAATACCGTCCTTTCTATCGCTATGTGCGTGATTTGATTGAGGGCTTTAATCATAATTTAAATGGTTGGATTGATTGGAACCTCGTCTTGAATACGCGTGGAGGGCCGAATCATGCCTTCAATTTCTGTGGAGCGCCTATCTTAGTGGATAGCGGTACCAATTCTGCTTACTATACGCCTTTGTACTATGCGATTGCTCATTTTAGTAAATTTGTTCGTCCGAATGCACAACGTATCGCCTTAAACTTAAGCGAGGATTCACCTTTGTGGGCGACTGCTTTTGTCAATGAGGATGATTCAATCGTTGTGGTGGCTTTTAATCCTGAAGAGACTGCAACTAGCTACACGCTGAAGACAAAGGGTGAGAAGCAGTTGAAGGTCACCATTGATGCACAAGCCTTGCAGACGATTGTGTTACGTTAATTAAGTCGGTTAAGTCGGCTTAGTTTAGTTTAGTTATGTGGGCATAAAAAAGCCCATTGAGAGTATCAATGAGCTTTGAGAAAATAAATGTGTTCAGTAGTTATTAGTTGCAGCCACAGGAACCGCCTTCTGAATTTTCGCCTTCACCACTGCCACCACCACAGCATCCACCGGATTGTTGTATGTGTCCTTGAGCAATTTCTTCTTCACTGCCTTCACGAATTTCTTCAACTTTCACTGAGAAATTGAGTGTCTGCCCGGCGAGTGGGTGATTTCCGTCAACAGTGATAACATCGTCTGCAACATTAGTCACCACTACTGGAACTGGACCTTGTTCTGTGCTGGCTTGAAAGCGCATACCGACTTCGAGTGCCTCGACCCCTTGGAAGTGTTCTTTAGGAACTTCTTGAATCAGTGCTGGATTGACTGTTCCATAAGCTTGCTCTGGCTCGATGCTGACATCTAATGCATCGCCGATAGTCTTTTCTAAAAGTGCATTTTCAAGACCTGGAATAATGTTTTTGTGTCCGTGTAGGTAAGTCAAGGGACTCCCTTCAGCGGATTGATCAATAATAGTTCCTTCAGAATTTTTTAAAGTATACTGAATGGAAACGACTGAATTGTTAGCTATTTGCATAATAATATTTGTATAATGCTACATTAACAAAGGTACTTACCTTACACTGTCAAAAAGAAAGTTACTAAGAGTGTATGATTCTTTGTCCGATATTGTTACAGCTTGGACTCTCTATACTATTACTGTATTGTAATTGGTAGATGCGATCAACTGTGCTACTTCAACGAAATGGGCTACACCGTTAGTGATTGTATCAGTGATTGTAGATCGAAAATGGCGGAGAGAGAGGGATTCGAACCCCCGGAACCTTACGGCTCAATGGTTTTCAAGACCACCGCATTCGACCACTCTGCCATCTCTCCGGTCATTAGAATTTATAGAGGTAGGGAATGTGGAGAAACTTGCAAGCAGTTTATTTAGGAAAATGGAAAGAGTGCTTTTTTGATGGTATTGTTTGGATCAATGAAATAGTTTTAGGAAATGAGTTTTGAGCAGATTATTTCAGGCGAAGTATCATCCTTGCGAATTGCGGAAGACGATGAATTTTTGGCATTTTTGGAGAGTGCCCCATTGGCTACAGGACATACTGTGGTGATCCCGAAACAGAAGTCGGAGTATATTTTCTCAATGGAGGATTCAGTTTTGAGCCGTATGCATATTTTTGCTAAGCAAGTAGCCTTAAAGCTGGAGGCAGCAATTCCATGTAAGCGTATTGGGATGGCGGTGATTGGTTTACAAGTGGCTTATTCGCATATTCATTTAATTCCCTTGCAAACGGTTGAAGATATTAATTTCACACGAGAGAAATTATCTCCAACGGAGGATGAACTGAAAGCGGTGTATTTGCAAATTATCAGCTAATGGAGATGAGATCAGTTTTTCAGATCAGATGAATCTTATTCAGTGAATAAATTAATCGATCAAAAAATAGAACGATCTAAGTTACGATATTGAATAGCTTCTAGTAGGTTCGTTGTCCTTTTACATCAGAAAAATCAAGATCTGTGTGAGATTCTGAGTGAGCGATGTGTTTGTTAGAAGAAGCTTTATTTAAGGGAAGTATGGATTGGTCTTCCTGAAAAAATTGAACCGCTTGGTTTAAGTTTTGTATGGGATAGACATCAATGCCTTCAATGAGGTTTGCTTCTTGAGCAGTGGCTTCGGGTAAAAGAATTCCTTTGAGGTTTAAACGTTTGGCCAGTTGAGCAAGGGCGAGTCCGCCTTTGATGGGGCGTATTGATCCAGAGAGACTGAGTTCACTAGCGATTAGGTATTGTTTGAGTGCGTGCTTTGCATCTGATGTAATTTGTTGGGTAGCGGCAAGGAGACAGAGAGCGATTGGGAGATCGTAGGAGGGGCCTTCTTTTTTTAAATCTCCTGGAGCTAGGTTTATCGTGGTTTTGGTATTAGGTGCTTGGAAGCCACAGTTATCTAAAGCGGAAAGGACTCGATCTTGGGATTCCTTAACGGCTGAGTCAGGGAGACCAACTAGAATATATCTGTTCGCCTCTTTCCCCGCTGTTGACTTCAATGGTAATCGCTTCGGCTTGAACTCCGATGAGGGCTCCTGAGTTGGTAACAGCTAACATAAAAAAAAGTTTACATGGGAATAACATGAAATCAATGTTTTCGCCATATTAAATAACGTTATTTATTTTTTTTCTTATTGTGTCGATTTTCTTTATTCAATTTCTTTGTATTAAAGGGTTGAAGATAGCAATTACAGGAGGAATTGGATGTGGTAAGTCTACAGTGCTTAAATTTTTAGAAGCCGGTGGAATACCTTGTCTATCATCTGATTCTGTGGTGCGTAGTTTATTATCTGAGGATAATGCGGTGATTTCAGAAGTGATTGAACGTTTTGGCCCTGATTTGCAAGCGAGTGATGGTTCGGTTAACCGAAAGGCTTTGGCTGAGATCGTTTTTAGTTCAGAATCTGACTTACTATGGCTTGAATCGCTTTTGCATCCTCTTGTTCGAGCAGAGTGGGAAGCATTTTTAAAAATAAACACGGGCGAGCTAGCTTGTGTAGAAATTCCTTTATTATTCGAAAAAAGGCTTGAAAAAGAATTCGATTTAAGTGTTTCTGTTATTTGTTCCGTGGCTAATGCGACTAATCGCCTAAGTCAAAAAGGATATTCGATATCGGATATTTCATTACGTCGTCAACAGCAGTTACCTATCTCAGTTAAAGTAGAATGCTCTAATTTTGTATTGAGTAATGACGGTTCGCTTAATTTTTTAGAACAACAAACAAACACACTTTTATCCTACCTTAAGCAGCGCGCAGTATAATGTCCTAGTTTGGACACTTCTTTTGCGTATTTTTTCTAATTTCTTCTAGTTTCAGTTAGGACAGTAGATACACTTTTTTATACACAATAATTCTATGAGCAAAGATGATTCAGAGCAAAATGAAGATGCTGTTTCAGAGACGAACACAGTTTCTGACGAAATAGCACCTAAGAAAAAAGTTGTCCGTAAAAAGACGACTCCTAAGAAAGCAAAAACTGATGATGCAGACTCTGCTAATTTAGAGGCTGGCGATAATGGCCGATTTGAATTTTCTCCAGAGGATGATGCGGGAGAAGATAAAAAGAAAGAGCAAGAGCCTAAAGAAAAAGCGCAGGCAGAAGCTTCTGAGGAAAATGAGGCTTCATCGGATGAAAGAGCTTCTCAGAGAAAACAGAACTCTGGTGGAAATAATCGCTTAAGAAATGGGAATCGTAATAACGATAGAGGCAACGATAGGGGCGGAAAAAATAATCGTCCTAGGCGCCAACAGAACAACAATGGTAATAACAATAACAACAGCAATAACAGGCGAGGCGGAAAGCGTCCTAATTCACGTTGGCAGAAAAAAGGGCGGGGCAATAGCAATGAATTAGATCTAATTGAATTTGATGCCTATTTGGGGAATGAGTCTTTTAAAACATTTGAATCAATTAAAGCATTACACGTTTCTTTGGAAAGTTCAGATGAGATTTTTGACTATGATCGGGTGTATGGATTAGATTTGAATGAGCTTCGTGTGGAGCTTGAATCAGCTTCTATTGACTTAGAGGGACTCAATAATCGCCAGAGTATGATACGGGCTTTATTGAATAAAGCATTTGAGGCAAAACAGCGAGTGGTTACCACGGGGGTATTAGATATTCCTGAAGATGGAATAGGTGGCTTCTTGGTTTACGAAATTGATAGCTATAGAATTAAGCTTTTGAATGCTTATCTACCACAGGCTTTTATTGAGCATTATGGATTGCAGAAAGGACATATCATAAAGGCTGAATTGCATGGAAAGTTAGAGGATACCAATTGTTCTTTTGTCGTGAATATCGAGACGGTGATGGATGAGGCTCCAGAAAAAGTTGCGGAATGGGAAACTTTTACAGATCGGGTTCCTTATTATCCACTTGATCGAATTATTTTAGAGTCGGATATTGTCCCAGATAAAGAAAACCTTCCAATGCGTGTGGTGGATTGCTTAACACCAATCGGCTTTGGTCAGAGAGGCTTGATTGTCGCTCCACCAAGAACAGGTAAGACGGTACTAATGCAAGGGATTGCTAATTCTTTACAGATTAATTATCCGGAAGCCCACTTGATTATCTTGTTAATCGATGAGCGACCTGAAGAAGTGACGGATTTTAGACGTAAGGTGAAGGGTGAGGTGATTAGCTCAACATTTGATGAATCCGCAGACAGTCATGTACATGCGGCTGAGGTTGTGATTGAAAAAGCTCGCCGTATGGTTGAGGTGGGAAAAGATGTTATCATTCTTCTGGATTCGATTACTCGCCTAGCTCGTGCTTACAATACTTCAATGCCGAGTTCAGGTAAAATTTTATCAGGTGGCGTGGAGGCCAACGCATTGCAGCTACCTAAACGTTTCTTTGGTTCAGCGCGTAATATTGAAGATGGCGGTAGTTTAACAATTATCGCAACTGCTTTGGTGGAGACGGGTAGTAAAATGGATGAAGTTATTTTTGAAGAATTTAAGGGTACAGGTAACATGGAGTTACATTTAGACCGTGCTTTATCCGATAAACGGATTTTCCCTGCTCTGAGTATGGACAAGAGTGGCACTCGAAAAGAGGAGCTTCTCTATCATCCCGATGAAATCCAAAAGATTTATTCCTTACGACGTGCAATGAAAGGGATTCCTTCTGAGGACGCTATGGAGATGTTAATTCAAAGAATCAAAAAGACTTCAACCAATGTTGAATTCTTGATGAGCGTGGCCCGATAAAATTAAATTTCATTTTTAACCTATTTACTGTATTTACTGTAATTTAGTGTAAAAATTACATAAAATTACACATTTACTTGATTAAATGTTTAATCTGGTATTTTGCTATAGTCTTAATTTTTTAAAACCCTAGTAAATGACTTCTGACGACGGATTTATAATTGAGCTTCTCACCAAAAAGAATACAGTTTCTGATGCTGCTATTCAGTCTGCTCGTCAAGCACTTGAAGAGTCGATTGAAGGGTCGCATGAAGAGATTTCCGAGACTTTGCTATTGGAACGTCTGGTTGATGATTTAAAAATCCCCAAAGAGCAGGTAATGACTGCTTTGGCCGATGAATTTAATATGGAAATTGGCCACGTTGATGAAGTATTAATTACTGATGAGGTTAAGAATGCTTTCCCTTTTAATATTGTTCAAAAATATAAGTTTTTTCCTTTATCGATTACGGATGCGGAAGCAGAGATAGCAATTTTTGATCCATTTAATTTAGATATGGTTGATAATATCAGCCATATGTTGAATCGCCCATTGATCTTAAGGCTGAGTTCTTTAGCTGATATCGAAAATGCGATTAATGCGAATTATGACGAAAGTTCAGACTCAATTAATGCAGCTTTTGCTTCTGCAACAGAAGCTCTTACTAGTGATGGAAGTCAGGTTGTTTCGATTGGAGATGATGAAGATAGTCCGATTGTTCGATATGTTCAAACGGTAATTACCGAAGCATTAAATCGAAGAGCTTCGGATATTCATTTAGAACCCTTAGAAAAACGTTTTCGTATTCGTTTTCGTATTGATGGCGAGTTGCATGAAATCGAAAATCCGCCTAAGCGTTTACAACCTACTTTGCTTTCAAGAATTAAATTGATGGCGAATGTGAGTATTGCGGAAAAACGTATTCCCCAAGATGGTCGTATTGGCATTGATATTGGCAATAAATCGATTGATTTGCGTGTTTCCGTTTTACCTACTTCCTTTGGCGAGAGTATTGTAATGCGTATTCTAGATAAAGAAGCTTTGAATTTGGGGCTTCCTCAATTGGGCTTCTTTAGCGATGACCAAGCAAATTTTGAACGTGTGATATCTTTACCTGATGGTGTTTTCTTAGTTACTGGGCCCACGGGTTCAGGAAAATCTACGACATTATATTCAGCCTTGAATTATATCAACCACCCTGACCGCAAAATTATTACGGTTGAGGATCCTGTTGAATATGAAATGAGCGGGATTAATCAAGTGGGTGTGAAACGTGATGTGGGTATGACTTTTTCGGCAGCTTTGCGTTCCATGCTCCGGCAAGCACCCAATATCATCATGGTGGGTGAGATTCGAGATAAGGAGACCGCAGAAATTGCGATTAATGCCTCGTTAACGGGACATATGGTATTCAGTACTTTGCACACAAATGACGCACCAAGTGCGGTCAGTCGTTTGGTGGATATAGGAATCAAGCCTTTCTTAGTATCCGCTTCGATTCGATCGGTCTTGGCTCAACGATTAGTGCGAAAGGTATGTCCGAAGTGTAAAGAGAGTACAGAGCCTGATACACGTTCATTAAATGCTTTAGGTATCCGACCAGAACAAATTTCAAATGCAACTTTCATGGCTGGCAAGGGTTGCGATCATTGTAACAACACAGGATTCCGAGGCCGTATTGGAGTTTTCGAAATGTTTAATATTAATGAAGAGATTGAACAAATGATTTACGAAGAAGTTAGTTTGGTAGCCTTGAGAGAGCGCTCTCGTGAAATGGGTATGCGAACAATGCGTGAAGATGGTATTCGTAAAGTTTTAGCAGGCGTAACCACTCCAGAAGAAGTACTTAAGACCACTGTTTCGGATTCAATTTAGCAGAATTTTAATTTAACCTAATAAGCAATGTTTGAAGATCATAACGATTCCATATACGAGATTTTAAAATCAGCTCCAAATATTGATTCGTCTCTTTTAATGGAGTTGAATGAAGCATTTATTCAGACAGGTAAATCACTTGCAGATTTAGCAATTGATGAAGGCTTATTGAAGCGTGAAGAATTATTGGAAATGTCAGCAGCATATCTTGATTCTGAATACGAGCCAAATTTACCTGAGTTTGTGCCAACGGAATTGTCAGAGATACTTAATCCTTCGGTGGCCTTAATGTATGGTGTGGTGCCAGAGAGCGAAACAAAAAATAGTGTCACTCTTTTTGCCGTAGACCCTTTCAATGGTTACATTATTAATGATTTAACCTTCAGTTTAGATAAAGATGTTATTTTAAAAGTCGCTGACCCAGACAAGGTAGAGAAGCTACTGAATTTAACCTATGAGGATGAAAATTCATCGGTGGGTGAATTGCTGGGTGAGATTGGCAGTGGTTTCGATATTAAAGAGCAAGACATGTCGGATAATGAACTGTCTGACTTGGCGAACCAAACTCCGATTATTCGTTTTGTAAATCTAGTACTTAAGCAAGCGATTAACGATAAAGCATCCGACGTACACTTTGAACCTTACGAAGATTTATTCCGTATTCGTTATCGTATTGATGGTGCTTTGTACGAAATGGCACCTCCACCAAGAAATTTAGCGCTCCCTGTAATTTCTCGGATTAAAGTATTATCCAATATGAATATTTCTGAGAATCGAATTCCTCAGGATGGTCGTATTAAAATGACGATTGCGGGTCGTCCGGTTGACCTTCGTGTATCAACTTTGCCAACTGTTTATGGAGAGAGTGTGGTACTTCGTGTCTTGGATAAATCTGTCGTGAATTTGGATTTAGAGGCTTTAAGTTTGCCGACCGATATTTTGGATTCAATTCGTGATTTGGTCGCGAGACCAAATGGTATTTTTGTGGTTACTGGGCCAACAGGATCTGGTAAGACAACGACTCTGTATAGTGCTTTGAGAGAAGTGAATAAGGTGGAGACAAAGATTTTAACGGCAGAAGATCCTGTGGAATATGAAGTTGATGGGATTATGCAAGTTGCGATCAATCACCAAGTCGGCTTAGATTTCTCTAAAACCCTACGTTCCTTCCTTCGACAAGATCCGGATAAAATTATGATTGGGGAAATACGTGATCTTGAAACTGCACAGATTGCTGTGCAGGCATCTTTAACAGGTCACGTTGTATTAAGTACATTACATACTAATGATGCCCCTGGTGCAGTGACTCGATTGATCGACATGGGTTTGGAGCCATTCTTAATTTCGGCTTCTCTTGAGGCGGTATTAGCGCAACGTTTGGTGCGTCGTGTTTGTCGCAAGTGTAAGTGTTCCTATGAGCCGAGCCAAGATATTATGGATGTTTTGGATGTAGATCCTTTAGAAATTGCGGATAAGAATTTTTATTTTGGAGAAGGCTGTGAAGAATGTAGCCAGACAGGATATAAAGGACGAATTGGATTGTTCGAGATGATCGTGGTATCGGATTCAATTCGTGATTTGATTAACAATCGTGCTCCAACTTTACAGATACGTCAAAAAGCTCTTGAGCAAGGTATGCGTGGTTTGAGAGATGATGGATTGCGTGGAATTTTTGATGGAAATACAACAATTGAAGAAGTATTAAAATATACCTAATTGCCTTATGCCAAAATTTAATTATAAAGTAATTAAGAAAAACGGAGCGAATAAATCGGGTACGATAGAAGCAAGCTCCTCTGCTGAAGCAAAATCAAAATTGAGTGCTGGTGGCGATATGGTTATGAAATTATCTAAGGCATCAGGTGATGACGTGAAGAAGGTTGGGAAAAAAACAGCTAAAAAGAGTGGATCCGGTGGTTTCTCTCTAGGTAGTGTCATTAAAGAAGAAGAACTGACAGTGTTCACTCGTCAGTTGGCCACTTTATTGGAAGCAGGATTGCCTTTGCTGAAATCGGTAGATGTGATGATTCGCCAGGAGCCGAATAAGCGCTTCAAAGTAGTTTTAGAAAAGGTAGCCGAAACCATACGTTCTGGAAGTCCGTTTTCTGATGGATTAGCTCAGCATCCAAAAGTCTTTGATCGTCTGTATATCAATATGGTGAAAGCTGGAGAAGCGGGTGGTGTTTTAGAATTGGTGTTATCTCGTCTAGCTGGATTTAAGGAAAAAGCTATGAAGACGAAGAAAAAGGTACAATCAGCGATGGTGTATCCGTTTGTTGTGGTGGGAGTAGCGGTATCGATTGTTATAATGTTGATGGTGGTTGTTGTACCAAAGTTTCAAGGAATTTTTGATGATATGCTTGGAGGTGCTGCTTTGCCGTGGCCGACTCAACTAGTGGTTAATATTAGTGATTTCTTACAAGAGCAAATACTTGCCTCAATTTTGATTATCGTTTCTTCTTACATTTTGTTTAAGCTTTTTCTGAAATCTCCTTTTGGATCTCGTCTATACAATGGTTTGGCCATTAATATGCCGAAAGTAGGCGACCTTGTGCGTAAGGTGAATATCGGGCGTATTACTCGAACTTTTGGTACTTTGTTGTCCAGTGGTGTTCCTATTTTACAGGCACTTAATATCACCAAAGATATTACAGAAAATTATTACTACTCAAAAGCGTTAGAAAGAATTCATGATAAAGTTCGTGATGGAGAATCTTTATCCGCTCCCATGGAACTTGAATCAGTTTTCCCTAATATGGTGACAAGTATGGTTGATGTAGGAGAAGAAACAGGAGAACTGGATAAGATGCTTAATCGTATTGCTGATAATTACGATGAGGATGTCGATAATGCTGTGGCAGGGATTACTTCGATTATTGAGCCAATCATGATTGTATTCTTAGCGCTAGCAGTGGGATTCATTGTTATTGCCTTGTTCTTGCCGATTGTTGAAATCATCAAACAGTTAACTGGATGATGGCTTAGGAAATCGTCGCTTCGATTATCTCATACATTTTAGGATTATAGTATAGCCAAGAAGACGCTTTTTACTAATTTATCAGTTCTATGATAGATTTAGTTTTTTTACTAATAGGCTTACTGGTAACTAGAGTATTGGTGTTTCTCGTTCTTGAGCGATTGAATATTAATTTTTTGAAGCTACACGGCTCGAATTTACCTGATTCCGTTCAAGGGATTATGGATGCGCCGACTTTTTCCAAATCAGTTGAGTACACAGAAGCAAAATCGAAATTTTCTAGTGTGAGTACAATTTATGACGGGCTGATCCTTGCTCTGATTATCGTTTTCGGTATTTTGCCTTATTTCTACAGCTTATTAAGTGATCTATTTGGGTATGGGTTATTCGGGCAGTCCTTGGTTTTTATTGTGACGCTATTTCTTTTAGGTTTACCCAGTATTCCATTTACTTTGTGGGAAACATTTAAATTGGAAGAACGTTTTGGCTTCAATAAGAGTACTTTAAAATTGTGGATAACGGACCAAATCAAAGGCTTCGCCTTAGGGCTTATTATTGGTGTCCCTGTATTGATGGCTCTTATGTGGATCGTTACTCAAATGGGTGCGTATTGGTGGTTGTGGGCCTTTGTCTTTCTTTGGTTGTTTCAAGTGGTCATGCTTATTTTGTACCCAATGTTTATTCTCCCTTTATTTAATAAATTAGAGCCATTGGAAGCAGGGGAATTGAAGGATCGCTTACTTGCCCTTGGGAATCGTTGTGGTTTTAAATCCCAAACTATATTGGTGATGGATGGTAGTAAACGTTCAGGCCATTCGAATGCATTTTTTACTGGCTTTGGACGATTCAGGCGAATCGTGCTTTACGATACCTTGATTCAGCAAATGGAAGTCAAGGAGCTAGAGGCAGTATTAGCGCATGAGATTGGTCATTACAAATGTGGACATATTCCTCAACGTTTGTTTTTTTCAGCGTTCTCAACTTTTCTAATGTTTGCTTTTCTAGGATGGTTAATGCAGACCGGTTGGGTATTTGAATCACTTGGGTTTTTCCCAGAATTAGCCAGTCCTTTTGTTCCCGCTTTCTTAATTGTGTCTCTATTCAGTGGTTTGTTCACTTTTTGGTTATCTCCTTTTGATAGCTTGTGGTCTAGGAAACATGAGTACGAAGCTGATGCTTTTGCCAAGAATGCAATGAATGAGTCAGATTCATTGAAAAATGCGCTTCGTAAATTATATAAAGAAAATTTAAGTAATTTATTACCGCATCCTTTTTATAGTGCTTTTTATTATTCGCATCCGACTTTAGTGGAACGAGAATCTGCTTTAATGAAGGATGGTGCTTAATTTTAAGATGATTTTAATCAAACGGCTAGGATTGTTCTTAGCCATTTTTACGGCCGCTTGTTTCACTGTACAAGGGTGGGAATCCATTCGCATTGCGACTTATAATCTTAAAAATTATTTAGTTATGGATCGCTTAGTAGATGGTCAATGGGTCACGAATTATCCAAAACCTGAAGCGGAAAAATCGATCATACAGAAAAATATTCTGAAAGTACGACCCGACATATTAGTGATTCAAGAAATAGGAGGGAAAGACTTTCTTAATGAATTAAAGAACGACTTGTATGACTTAGGTCTAGATTATGCGTATAGCTTTTTGATGAAGGGGAGTGATCCCGTTCGACGTACAGCCATTTTAAGTCACTTAAAGCCTCACTACGTCAAAGAACATCAAGATTTGACCTACCGATATTTTGATCGAAGCCATACCGTAAAGCGAGGAATGCTCGAGCTTGGATTTATACACGAAATCCCATTCACACTTTTTTCTGTGCATTTAAAAAGTCGTTACACCAGTGATAAGCGAGATCCACTTTCTGCTAAGTGGCGTTTATTAGAAGCAGAATCATGTAGGAACCGCATCATCCAACGCTTAGACCAAGCAGATATTGAGCATTATATTATCGCGGGTGATTTTAATGATAATCCAAATACGTCACCGATGAGACGTTTTTATAAGAAAGGCAAAAGGATTATTGGAAAGCATTTGATTGTAAAAGACAGTCGAGGAGAATCATGGACGCATTTTTACAATAAATAAAAAGTGTATTCAACTGTAGATGGATTTGTCATTTCACCGAACTTAATGTCATCGGTGCGAGGTGGTTTTGCCTCAATTGTGGATGGAATAGATTTCTACCAAGGCAGCGACCATCGATTAGTTTACTTTGATCTAAACGACTCAAAGTAATTGGTTTGATTTTTTGCAGGACTGATTCATTGCTTAATAATGTATGAAGCTTATATTTTTAGGAACAGGAACTTCTCAAGGCGTTCCAATGATTGCCCAACCTGAAGGAACTTGTGATTTGGGTAATCCTAAAAATTGGCGGACACGGTGTTCGATTCATGTTGAAATGGGTGGGCATCATATTCAGGTGGATGCCGGGCCGGAATTTAGAATACAGTGTATTAAAAATGAGATCGTCTCTGTGGATACTTTTATTCTAACCCATGCCCATGCCGATCATATTATGGGAATGGATGATTTAAGGCGATTTTGTGACCTTAAGGGGGGTGTAGCTTTACCAATATATAGTGAAGAATTGGCTTTAGAGCGAGTGCGATCAATTTTTCCTTATGCAATTGGCGATAAGCCTAGTTCAGTTGGTTATCCTGCCTTTGCGCTTAATCGCATGCCTAGACGTTTAGAACTCCCTGGAGGGATAGTTGAATCAACACTACTACCACATGGCGAGGTAGAGGTTTTGGGCTTAGTTTTTACGGAAAAAGATACGGGTAAGCAATTGGCTTATTATACCGATTGCAAGGCTCTCACTGAAGATGCTTATAAATTAGCAGAAACGGTTGATATCTTAATCCTAGATGGCCTTAGGCCGAAGCTTCATCCCACGCATATGAATATTGAAGAGGCGGTTGCCTGTGCTCAGAAAGTAAATGCGCCTCAGTCATATCTCACACATATGACTTATGGAGTGGATTATGAAACAACAGAAGCGAGTTTACCTGAAAATATATCTTTAGCCTATGATGGGCTAGTGCTTAACTTGTCTCAGTAAGCTCTTCGAAAATTCCCATGTTTCGGAATTTTTTGTAACGCTTATCCAGTAGGCTTTTGCTACTGAGTTTTCTTAAACGAGTTAAGTTAGACTTTATTTCCTTTTTGAGATTTTTCGCAGCCAGGTCGTAGTCCCGATGAGCTCCACCTGCAGGCTCAGAAATAATATCATCCACAACGCCAAATTCTTTTAAATTTGTTGGGCTAAATTTCAAAGCTTCAGCTGCTTGAGGTGCTGCAGCTCGGTCTTTCCATAAGATGGCAGCACAGCCTTCTGGGGAGATAACCGAATAGTAACTATTTTCTAAAATCATAACCGAATCGGCCACAGCAATTCCTAGTGCACCACCTGATCCACCTTCACCAATTACGATGGAGATAATCGGGACTTTAAGGGTACTCATATCCCTGATGTTAACGGCAATGGCTTCGGCGACATGACGCTCTTCTGCTCCAATTCCCGGATAAGCTCCTGGGGTATCCACTAAAGTGATAATTGGCATATTGAACTTCTCCGCCATTTTCATCAGACGCATGGCTTTTCGATAGCCTTCAGGATTTGGGCAACCAAAGTTTCGCTTAAGGTTATCCTTGGTGTTGCGTCCTTTTTGTTGGCCAATAATCATAACCGGTTCTCCGTCCAGCAGTGCTGTCCCTCCAACAATCGCTGGATCATCCTTGAAACGACGATCGCCGTGGAGTTCTTCAAAATCACTTAGAATTCGTTCTATATAGTCGAGGGAATAGGGGCGCTTAGGATGTCGGCAGAGCTGAACGCGTTGCCATGGACTCAAATCCGAATAAATATTTGATTTCAAAAGTTCAAGTTTGGATTCTATCGCTTTGATTTCTTGGCTAACATCCACCTTCGTTTCATCTGAAACTTGTTGTAGCGCAATTAATTGTTTTTCTAGCTCACGAAGTGGCTTTTCAAATTCTAATGTGTAAGTGGTAAGGTCCATTTTGGATCAATTTGATAAAACAAGGCTTGCCTGTCAATTCAGACTAAAAAGAAAAATAAAATGTAATTAAGAGGATTCGGGGGGGCTTTTAAGTTGGTCCTTCCAACCAAGCATCCGAGCTTGGGCATTGTAATGCTCAGCCTTTTTCTGGTCGCCTATTTGTACCCATATTCTTGATAGGGTTGTATTTATATGTAAATCCTTGTCATCTATAGCGAGAGCTTTTTCAGCTGCTTCTAAAGCAGGTTGGAACTCTTTTTCTGACCAGAGTATTTCAGCTAAGGCATGCCAGGCTTCCTTTTCATGAGGATGTTCGGAGAGCAATTGCTTTAATTGTTCCTTGGCTTGTGCATTTTCGCCGATGGTAAAATTAAAAATTGCATCATCAATTTCATCTTGAATGGCTTTTTTTCTATCCATAATCTAGTTTTTACAATATATAAAGTTCAGTCCTCTTAATCACTAAAGCATTATATGATACATCCCCAAATTGAAAAGTTAATAATCGTTCAGGCTAAAGATCTATTTTTTCAAAAATTGCAACAAGAGCTGGATCGTATTCCAAGCGAAAGAGCGAAGATTGAGCGTCTAATCGAGGAGGAAAAAGCATCAATTGAATTAGCGAAAAGTGAACTCAATGCAAAAGAGGTAGAAAGAAATGATTTAGACTCTCAGATAAAAGGTAAGGAGTCCGACACGGCGAAATTTAAAACCCAGCAATTAGAGGTTAAGAAGAATGAAGAATACCGAGCCTTGACCCACCAAATTGAACAGGCTCAAAATGATATTTCAGAACTCGAAGAAAAGGAGATTGCTATCATGTATTCGATTGATGAGGCAAAAGTGAGTTTTGAAAAAGCAAAGGCCGATATCGATATGCGTATTGCTCGACAAAATGAACAGCTTTCTCAGCTTGAATCCCGCCTTAAGCAATTAAAAGAAGAAGTAGGATTAGCAGAAGCAGTTTATTCGGAAGCCCGGAGTGCGGTAGAAGCAGAGGCACTTGAGATTTATGATCGAACCAAAGCCCAAACCAAGCGCCCGCCTTATATCGCTTCGATCGAGGTGCAAAATTGCTCCGGGTGCCATTTAAGGGTTTCCAATGATGTGCTCGGATTAGCCATTAGTGGTGAAGAAATTATCGCTTGCGATCAGTGCGCGAGAATTGTTTACAAAACCTAGCGTGTTTATTTAAAACGCTTTCAAAATATTTTGGTAGGCCGACGGGGACTCGAACCCCGAACCAATTGATTAAAAGTCAACTGCTCTACCGATTGAGCTATCGACCCATACCAAAGCGTTTAAAAACAAGTCTTTCTCGTGCGTTTGTCAAGTATTGAGCAAGGGAATTTAATTTGCTAGCTCACTGAGCTAGGTCTAAATTGACTTTTGGGCTCTTAGGGAAAGCCTTACTTTAAGGCGTATTCATACATTTTTGCACTTATCTGCTGCACACTCGCTTCCATCGGAGGATAATAATCACCATGGGTAGTCATGAGGCCTTGGTGCTGATGTTCTTCTTTGCCTGGCATAGTTTTAGTGGTGTCGATAATACCACACATATGCCAGCCGACAAAATCGGGTCTAGCCAAAGATTGTTTCATATAGGCTAAAGTGAGCTTCGCTCTTTCTTCTTGGCTAGAACAATGTGGTCCAAAAGGTTTGGGCATGGTTTCCGTGGGAACCGTAAAGGCGGAATCCCCATTGAGTAAAGGCTGTCTGATTGAAATCTTTTCTGACCACTTCTGCATATTGGTGTTATGATTTTCAAGAATATCATAATACTGGAAATTGATTAAGTCAGTATAGCGGGAGGTGATTTTAATTACGGCTTCCAATCCATCGGAATTGCCATTCAGCTTATCGCCAAAAAATAAGTGGTTAGGGTTGTGGCGTTTAAAGGCTGATTTGGCCGTTTTGTAATAATGATCGACGCACAGTTCCAAAAAGCCTGCATTATCTCTTCGTTCATCTTCATTTTGTGGATCAATATTTTTTCTCCAATTGCTCGTCTTTAATAAATCTTCCCAAGATTTGAATTTGCTTTGGTAAGTTCTGTTGAAATCACGGATACTTTGATAATATTCAGTCATCAATTGAAGGTAGGCTCGTTTACCGGAGGAATCACTCCCTAGGTTTCGAATTTGGCGAGGGAAGGTCGTGCCTTTATACCACTTTGCTTCTCCATCGGTGAAGAGTGGGCAGTCTGACATTGCAAAACCTAGAATCATGGGATCATTGGCATAGGGAGCTACGGTCTCTTTGGCTACACGTTCACAAATATCGGCATAGTCTTGAGAAAAAACATCTCTGTAGGTTTCAGGAGAAGGGTTGAGATAATGAGAGAGTTTGAGTGGGGAGTATTCGGCTACGTAAGGGAAACAGGCCTCTCCAGGAGGTTCTGTTAACATACCGGCATCGGTGTGAATCCCTAATGTATTAATGCCTAATCGTTTTAAATCAGCAAGGGCTGCTTTCTGGAATCCCTCGTTCCAATAAGGATCAAAAGGCCTATTTGCGTGAAACGCTTTATTCCAATGCTCACGATTATGGTCTTCTGCCCACCAGCCCGCATGGTAATGATTGACTCCAAAGCTAATAAAGGCATTGCCCAAAGGAGTAATTAACCACCATCGCTCACCATCATGTTCGGTCCTAAAAAACCCGGTCGCCTTAAATTGCTTTCCTGTCCAGCCTCCAAAGCGATCCCTTTCATAGTTGTCCAAAGCTTTAATGGGTTTTTGGGCATAGATGAATCCCGAAGTCAGGCTAGCTAATAAAAGTTTGAAGAAATTTCTACGTGGGAGCATCGGGATAGGAATTCGAATTTATTGTATTATACAAATTATATACAATTATCAATCACAAGAATTAATGCCCTAAACCCTATCTTAAAAGCACCTTTAAAATGGATAAATATCCTTTGTCTTTATTTTGAAATGGCAGGGGCGACAGGGCTCGAACCTGTGACCTACGGTTTAGAAAACCGTTGCTCTATCCAACTGAGCTACGCCCCCGTGTTAAGGCAAGATACAAAAGAAATGTGTTACTTTGTAAAGAGCTTAACGAATTTATTTGAATTATGTATTTAATGGTCTTAAATAATTGATAATGAAACTTATTCAATTATTGCCCCTTATGTTTTTAGCTTTTGCATTGAGTGCTAACCCTAATCAGAAGGTCTTAGAGAATACTGAAAATTATGTCTTTAAGGAAACTACAAATCTAGATCTCAAAATCTATGTTTTTAAACCGGATGCTTGGGATGCCTCACAAGAAAATCCGGCAATCGTTTTTTATTTTGGAGGTGGCTGGAACTCTCGTCACATTACTCAATTTGTTGCATATGCACAGTATTATGCATCTAAAGGATTTGTTTGTTTTATTCCAAATTACAGAGTCCGTTCTACCGATAATTCTCAAGCAATTGATTCGGTTAAAGATGCTCAAGATGCTTTTGCTTATGTTCGAAAAAATGTTAGTAAATTTGGAATCGACTCAGAGAGAATCGCAGCATCAGGAGGTTCAGCAGGTGGGCATTTAGCGGTTTCACTTGGGACATTGAATGATGAAAAGAACAAAAAATTATCAAAGCCAAATGCTTTAATTTTATTTAACCCAGTGTGTGTGGTTGACCCTTTTAAGAATCCAGAACGTATGAATTTTGCGAGACTAGGGGTTAAGGGCTATGAAATTTCTCCATATCATAATGTAGATAAAAGTGTCCCTCCAACGATTATTTACCATGGAACAGAGGATCGATTAGTTCCCTATATAACCGCAGAAATGTTTCATGAAAAGATGCTAGAAGTGGGTAATGATTGTACCTTGATTCCTTTTGCAGGAAGAGACCATGGCTTTTTTAATCATGGAAAACATTTAGCCAAAAGCGACTATCGTAAAACTTTAAACTATACAGATGAATTCCTTTCAAGAATTGGATGGATGTCTGCTAATTAAATTTTTCTTCAATTTCTTAATTACTTTTTGGGAATCGATATTGGCACAGGCTGTGCAGGTGTTGGGATATTTGATTCGCATGGTGGATTACATGGTAGATTAATATCTCATGCAGTTGAATCCATTGAAATATGGAAGCCTAAGGCAAAATCAGCACATAAATCTTTATTGGCTAGAGACGAGTTGTCAAAATGTTTCAATATTGAAGTTTTTGTTTGTGGTAATTAAAAAATACACCCTTAATTTTTCATAAAAGTGCAAAAATTATGTCTAAGCTAAACATTCTTAAATTATCTCTACTCATTGCGACAATGAGTGCATTAGTAAAAGCTGAGGAAAAATTGCCTTATTTAAATGAGGCACTAGCCCCTGAAGTTCGAGTGGAAGACTTAATGAAGCGGATGACAATGAAGGAAAAAGTTGGCCAGATGTGCCAATTTGTGGGATTTAATTATTTAGCGAAGTCAAATAAAGGGATGACTGCAGAGCAAATTCTCAATAGTGATTCACAAGCAGTTTATAAAGGATTTTTGACCAGTGATATTGCGGATATGGTGATCGCAGGTGAGATTGGTTCCTTTCTTCATGTATTAGACCCTAAGGAGGCCAATCAAATCCAAAAGCTGGCGAGAAGCTCTCGTTTGCAGATTCCTATTTTGGTGGGGATTGATGCAATTCATGGTAATGGAATGGTATATGGCTGTACGGTGTATCCTTCACCGATCACAATGGCTTCCATTTTTTCTGAAGCATTTGCTTATCAAGTTGGGCGACAAACAGCTTTAGAGATGCGTGCTACGGGCTCGCATTGGGCCTTCACTCCAAATGTGGATGTCTTAAGAGACCCTCGTTGGGGCCGTGTGGGTGAAACCTTTGGAGAAGATACCAAATTGGTGGGTGACTTAGGTGTGAGTATGATCAAAGGGTTTCAGCAAGAGGATTATACGGGCTTAGATGTAGTGATTGCCTGTGCGAAGCATTTGATTGCCGGTTCGGAACCAGTCAATGGCTTGAATTTTTCTCCCATGGATATCTCTGAGCGGAACCTTAGGGAAATTTACTTAAAGCCATACCAACGAGCGGTGGATGCAGGGGTCTACAGTATGATGTCGGCACACCATGAGATTAATGGAGTGCCTTGTGTGATGAACGATTATTTGATGAATACGATCGTTCGTGATGAATATGGTTTTGAAGGATTTTTTGTCAGCGACTGGTTAGATATTGAACGTCTTGCCGATTTACATCGAGTCGCCAAAGATTTAGATGAAGCTAGTGCTTTAGCCGTCAACGCAGGAACAGATATGCATATGCATGGGCCTGATTTTTTAGAGTCCGTTCTGAAAGGAAATGAAGCCGGGTTGATTCCAACTGAAAGAATTGAGGATGCCTGTCGGAAAATTTTATTAGCCAAATTTAAACTGGGGCTTTTTGAAAATCGATACATCGATTTATCTGCAGTCGAGGAAAAGATATTTACGGAAGCACATCAAGAAACAGCTTTAGAGATGGCACGTAAGTCGATTGTTCTCTTGAAGAATGACGGAATACTTCCGTTTAAAGCTGAGAAGCAAAAGATTTTAGTCACTGGGCCGAATGCCCATAACAATACGATCTTAGGTGATTGGGCACTGGCACAACCTGAAGAGAATGTGACAACTGTTTATGAAGGGATTCAAGCATTAGGTGAGTCCTACGGACACAAGGTCGAGTTCCATGATTCAAATGAAGATATGCGCAATATCTCGGATCTGGATATTAAGAAAGCGGTTAAGGAAGCAAAAAATTATGACAGTATCTTTCTTGTTATTGGTGATAATTCCATGCGTCATTTAGGTGAAAATAATAAAGTGGCGGGAGAAAATGTGGCCCGTGCAGCACTTGATTTAGCGGGGAATCAGTTGAAATTAGCTCAGTCTTTGTATGCCCTAGGAAAACCAATGGTGGTGATTTTAGTGAACGGTAAGCCGATATCTGAGCCTTGGCTTTATGAATCAGTACCAGCGGTTATTGAAGCTTGGGAACCAGGTTCCTTTGGTGGGCAAGCAATAGCAGAAATTATTTTTGGTGAAGTTAATCCAAGTGGTAAAATGCCACTTACGGTCGCGCGTTCAGTTGGACATTTGCAAATGATCTATAACCATAAGCCTTCTTTTCACAGAAAGAAATATGCCTTTGAATCAGTAGATCCGCTTTATGTTTTTGGTCACGGCTTGAGTTATTCTAATTTTGCCTATTCAGATCTAAAGATAGCTCAAGAAGGCAATACCAAAGGCGAAGCGATTAAGCTATCTGTGAATTTATCAAATAAAAGTGAAGTTGCTGGTGAAGAAGTGGTGCAAGTCTACTTCAGGGATGAAATTAGTGCGATTACTCGACCGGTTAAAGAACTAGTCGCTTATCAAAGAGTTTTTGTAGAAGCGAATGCCAGTAAATCAGTTGAATTTTTAATTCCCCTGGAAGCTCTGTCCTATTTTGATGCCGATATGGAAACAGTAGTGGAAGCAGGCGACTTTACTTTTATGGTTGGTGGGTCTTCGAGTGATAAGAATCTTATCAAGGGAACACACTTTGTTGAAAACGATTTCCAGTATTAATTTATAGAATTAAATTATTCAAGGGGGCATGGTCGGGCCGACAAGATTTGAACTTGTTGGTACTTATTTTACTTAAGGTAAGGTAAAGTTAGGTAAGCGTATTTAAGCCTTTTTAAAGTTTTTTTAAATTTAAAAAAATCCCTATTTTCTATTTTAGGGAACTAAAGTGTCCTGTGAGATGCCACAAAGATGCCACGGAGATAGCTTATTGTATCTATTAGACCTCACCCATTTTTCTAAAAACACAATTCTTCATTCTGCCAGATATGCTTGGGGGGAGCGTCCTTTCAAAGTTTGGCGGTTTTTTCTTTTATTTTTTGGATTTTGGGCTTAACTAAAAGATTATGAGGTTTTTACTCTTTCATTTATTAGCCCGTATTTGTTTCGCAGATAGTTTAATATTATCTTCTGGAGTGAATGGCTTTTATAATCACGGTAAGCATTTGGCGGAAAGTGACTATCATAAAACGCTCAAATACACGGATGGGTTTCTTTCGACAATTGGTTGGTCGGAAATCAAGTAGCTAATGTTAAACTGATGAATTACTTTTTAGGGATTGATGTGGGCACTGGCAGTGCACGCGTTGGAATTTTCGACGAGCGGGGTGTTTTAGTTGGGCACGCAGTTGAAGCGATTAAGACATGGAAACCGAAAGCGAATTTTGTTGAACAGTCTTCTGAAAATATATGGCAGTCGATTTGCTCTTGTTGCCATCGGGTGTTAGCCGAGACGGAAATAGATATCGCAACTATTAAGGGCATTGGTTTTGATGCAACCTGCTCTTTAGTTTTAATTGATGAATGTGGGAATTCCGTTTCAGTCGACCCTGATGAAGATGATGCTAAAAATATAATTGTATGGATGGATCATCGAGCAATTGAAGAAACGAATTTAATCAATGGTTTTAAAGAGGGTTATTCGGCTTTTGATTTTGTTGGTGGTCGTATTTCACCAGAGATGCAATTACCGAAATTACTTTGGTTAAAAAAACAGTTACCTAAGTCATGGAAGCGAGTGGCTCATTTTTTTGATTTGCCTGATTATTTAACTTTTCGTGCTACAGGCTCTACTGTGCGTTCTTTGTGCTCGCTTTCTTGTAAGTGGACTTTTGATAAAAATTTTGAAAGTGATTCGGGCTGGGATGTGAATTTATTTAAAGCAATTGGTTTGGATGACTTATCTGAAGATGCGTTTGAGTCAATAGGTCGAAGTGGTTTAGTGCGTTTAATGGGACGCCCAATAGGTCAAGGCTTGTCCGAGAGTTCAGCAAAAGAAATGGGTTTGCTTAAGGGTACCCCTGTGAGTGTCTCGATTATTGACGCTCATGCTGGCGGTTTAGGGATGCTTGGACTTAAAGAGTTTACTAAAAATGGTGAGGTAGAGCCGATAAATTTTAATAAACGCTTGGCATTGATTGGTGGGACTTCTTCTTGCCATATGGCGGTCGCTGAGGAAGCACGTTATATAGAAGGGGTCTGGGGACCCTATGATTCGGCAATGATTCCTGGATTTTGGTTGAATGAGGGAGGACAGTCTGCCACGGGTTCATTGGTTGATCATGTTATTAAAACGCATGCAGCATATTCGGAAGCAATGAAAGAGGCAACGACTAGGGGGCTTTCGATTTATGATTATTTAAATACATTTTTGAGTGATTTATTAACTGAAGAATATGATTTGGTCGATGGGTTGAGTGAAAGTTTGCATGTTTGTCCTTATTTTCATGGCAATCGATCACCTCGGGCAAATCCTGAGTTGGTTGGAATGGTGAGCGGTTTGAAATTATCGGCCACGGTGAAAGATTTGAGCCTATTGTATTTAGCTACGGTACAATCGATTGCTTATGGAACACGTCACATTATTGAAGTGATGAATGCGAAGGGTTACGATATTGATACTTTAATTTGTTGCGGTGGTGGTACGAAAAATACGTTGTTTCTTCAACAACACGCAAATATTACGGGTTGTCGATTATTATTACCGAAAGAAATGGAGTCAGTATTACTTGGCTCGGCTATGTTGGGAGCGGTGGCTTCGGGGGAATATGAGAACTTGATGGAGGCTATGGGTGCTATGTCGCATTTGGGGCATGCTATTCAACCAGAAGAGGCAACTGCTGAATATCATGCTAGAAAATATGAAGTATTTCATCAATTATATGAGGATCAAATGCGATATGATTCAATCATCAAGAACGGGATATAATTCAAAGCATATATTTTATAAAGGATAAGTAATTATGAAGAATAAAACACTATTACTGATTGCCAGTGGCGACTTACGATTGAGTGCGAATCAAAATTGCTGGGCCGAGCAAGAAGCGATGGAAGCTGAGCTATGCAAATTGGCAGAGTCTATGGGTTACAAAATTGAACGTGCACATGCCTATGATCCTATCGCCAAGCATGGCTTTATTTCAAATCAGCGGCAAGGGATGGATATTTTCTCAAAGATTGATCGCTCCATGCCAATTATTGTGGCAGAAGCAGTTTGGCAGTATTCTCATCATATTTTGGCGGGTCTTATTTCTCATGAGGGTCCTATACTTACTTTGGCTAATTGGAGTGGTAAATGGCCAGGATTGGTGGGAATGTTAAATCTAAATGGATCATTAACCAAAGCGAATGTGGCTTATTCTAGTTTATGGAGTGAAGATTTTTCTGGGGATGCTCATTTTAAATCTCAATTAAACAGATGGTTTGAATATGGTACTATTGAACAAGACACCAGTCATGTTTCCCCGTATACTGATAATGAATCTTTATCCCATTCTGTCTTAGCATCTATTGACTCCATAGTTGTAAAAATGGATAGGGAAAAATGCATCATGGGAGTTTTCGATGAATTCTGTATGGGGATGTATAATGCTGCGATTCCAGACGAGTTGTTATTTAATATTGGCGTGTATAAAGAACGGCTTAGTCAAAGTGCATTATTTGCAGAAATGCAAACCGTGTCAGAGACTGAAGCAGGTGAGATTTTTAATTGGTTACTTGAGCGTGGTTTTAATTTTCATTTTGGGACTGACTCAGAAGCTGAATTAACAGAGTCGCAGGTGTTAGAACAATGTAAAATGTATATTGCGGCTTGTCGAATTGGAGATCGTTTCGGTTGTGATGCCATTGGAATACAATACCAGCAAGGGCTAAAGGATATATGTCCAGCCTCTGATTTGGTCGAAGGGATGTTAAATAGTTCAGATCGTCCGCCAGTTAAGAATGCTGAAGGCAAAATAATTTTTGAAGGTGAACCTTTTACACATTTTAACGAAGTCGATGAATGTGCGGGATTAGATGCAATGATTACCAAGCGTTTGCACAAGGCCTTAGGCCAACCCTTAGAAATTACTTTGCATGATTTGCGCTGGGGCGATTTTGATGCAAGCGGTAGTACAGATGAATATGTTTGGGTATTGCTCATAAGTGGTGCAGCGCCTGTAGAACATCATATTGATGGATGGAAGGGGAGTCATGGTTATCGGCAACCTGCAATGTATTTTCCTAAAGGTGGTAGTACGTTACATGGTGTGGCTAAACCAGGTGCCATTATCTGGAGTCGTATTTATATTGAGGATGCACGCTTAAAAATGGATATTGGGCAAGCAGAAGTGATTGAATTACCTGAAGCGGAAACACGACGTCGTTTGAATGAAACAACCCCAGAATGGCCGATTATGCATGCTGTTATGAAGGGTATTTCAAGAGATCAGATGATGGCACGCCATAAAGCAAATCATTTAAATGTGGTATATGCGAATGATTCTGAATCTGCACGAGAATGTTTATGGGCAAAGGCTGAGTTAGCTAAAAGACTTAATATCGAAGTTTTTATCTGCGGCAATTAAAGTTTTTTATCTAATTCATAATTAATGTTTTTAGGGTAATATTTAAATCGTTAAATATTTAAATTTCTTTTTGTCTCTTTATTGTTTCTTAATAAGAATTTATCCTAAGAATTTATCCCTATGCAGTTTCTCCTTTATTTATTTCTAATTATCAAAGCGTCTTTTTTACTCTACGGAGCAAAACCAAATATTATTTTCATAATGGCAGACGATCTTGGATATGGTCATCTTGGAGCTTATGGTCAGAAATTGATCCTTACGCCAGAAATTGATAAAATGGCAAAAGAAGGATTACTTTTGACTGATTATTATTCAGGTACTTCAGTTTGCGCTCCTGCTCGATGTTCACTGATGACAGGTCAGCATGTTGGAAATACGTATGTAAGGGGTAATTATGAAGTAAAGGGAACGGAACTTAATGAACAGGGACAATTACCAATACCTGATGAAACAATTACTGTCGCAGAAAGATTAAAAGAAGCAGGCTACGCAACAGCTTGTATCGGTAAATGGGGGCTTGGATATCCACATAGCGAGGGTGATCCGCTCAACCAAGGTTTTGATTATTTCTATGGGTATAATTGCCAGCGACTAGCACATAAATACTATCCAAATTGGCTTTGGCGGAATCATGAAAAAGTTAGTTTAGGCGAACGTGATACTCCGGAAGGGTACAGTCACTATAGCTTAACGAACGAAGGGTTGGATTTTATTGAATCCAATAGTAAGAATCCTTTTTTTCTCTACCTTTCTTACGCGATTCCACATTCAAAAATTGAAATACCTAAAGAGGATATAAATTATACTCAATACCAAGATCGAGATTGGCCAGATATTCAAAAAAGACTCGCTGGAATGATCAGTCTGATGGATCAAGATGTTGGTAAAATTATTAGGCTTCTTAAAAAGCTTAAGATTGAAAATAATACACTGGTTATTTTTACAAGTGATAACGGTGCTCATAATGCTGGTGGTATTATACCCGATTTCTTTAACGATAGCGGTCCACTTAGGGGCATTAAAAGAGACCTTTATGAAGGAGGAATACGAGTACCATTTGTTGCCTATTGGCCGTCAGTTATTGAGCCTAGTAGGAGAAGTGGCCATTTAGCGGCACACTGGGATTTAATGGCAACAGCTTGTGATATAGCTGGTCTAAAGTTACATGATGGTACTAATAGTGTCAGTTACCTTCCTTTACTAAAAGGGACTCTTGATAGACAAAAAGCTCATGATTTTCTTTATTTTGAGTTACATTGGCCGACAAAGCGTTCAGCAAGAAAAGGTCAGTGGGTGGCTGTTCAAAAGCATACTTCATCTGTAGATCCATCAGTTAATGAGATTGAATTATATAATCTAGAAAATGATCTATCGCAGAAATTTAATGTAGCTGAACAATTCCCTGAAAAAGTAGCCGAATTTAAGGAAATATTTCTAGCTTCGCATAAGCAGAGTGAGCACTTTGTATTCGGGCAAAAACGTCCTCAAAAAGCCCGCATCAAGTGGTAATTATTCTATAACCATTTTAAATATATGATGAATTTAATATATAGAACATTTAGTTTCTTACTTCCATTTATATTATTGGGTGTCAATTTATATGGAGAATCCCTAAAGCCAAATGTTGTCATAGTATACGGAGATGACATCGGATACGGTGATGTTAGTGCTTATGGTGCTGAAAAGCTAAAAACGCCTTTTATTGATTCTTTAGCAAAGACTGGTTTGAGATTTACTGACGCACATAGTACGGCATCAACATGTAGCCCATCTCGTTTCTCTATGCTCATTGGAGAGTATGCATTCCGAAATAATATCTGGATACTTGGGCCTAAAGCACCTTTAGTCATTCCGACAGATTCTTTTACTCTAGCAGATTTATTCAAAACAGCAGGTTATCGGACTAGTATTATCGGGAAATGGCATTTGGGCTTGGGGACCAAAGATAATCAAGCTGATTGGAATGGTCGAATTGAGCCTGGCCCTTTAGAGCTAGGATTTGATTATGCTTTTTTCATTCCTTCAACGAATGATAGAGTGCCATGTGTTTATGTGGAAAATAGGTCCGTTGTGAATTTAGATCCTGAAGACCCTATTTCAGTCGGGCTTTATAAAGGCCAAGTTGATTCTAATAATACACAATATCCTGATGGAAAAACCAATCGTTCTGCTATGACTTATTACGAAAGTAGTCATGGTCATAATCATAGCGTTATCAATGGAATAGGAAGAATTGGCTATATGTCAGGCGGCAAATCGGCCTTATGGAATGATGAAACCATGGCGGATGTTTTTGTTGAGAAAGCGTCGGCATTTATTGAAAGCAATAAAAATAAGCCATTTTTTATGTTCTTTTCATCTCAAGATATTCATGTTCCCAGAACACCTCATCCTCGTTTTCATGGAGTTACTGAATTGGGCTATCGAGGCGATGCGATGATTCAATTTGATTGGACTGTAGGCTCAATCGTTAAGGCACTGAAAGAACATAACCTTTTTGAAAATACTATAGTGATTGTTACCAGTGATAATGGTCCCGCTTACGATGATGGTTACCAAGATGGTACTACGATAAAAACATCTAAGTCCGATAATGACCGCGGGCACTATGCTGCAGGGGAATTTCGTGGGGGAAAATACAGCATCTATGAGGGAGGAAATAGAGTTCCTATGATCATTCATTGGCCCGAGAAAATCAAATCTGGCATCTCTAAGGCTCTCATCAGTCAGATCGACTTCATAAACTCTTTTGCTTCCTTACTTAATATAGAGATACCAAAAAATTCTGCTCGAGATAGTATCGATGGTCTTAAGGCTTTACTTGGAAAAGATGCAAAGGGTAGGGCTTTCTTGGTAGAAGAATCACCGAGAGCAATTGCATTGAGAAAAAGAAATTGGAAGTATATTGAATTTAATGAAACAAAAGAGAATCAACGAATTAGCGAACTTTATGATCTAAAAAAAGATCCATCTGAAACTTTAAATCTTATCAATAAGTATCCTATCATTGCAGAGAATCTAAAACAGGAACTTGAATCTGTTAAAAATTCAAACCAAGAAATTCATTAATGATATTTAATTGGATAAAACATGATTAAAATATTCTACAAATCAGTCGTCTTTTTTTACATTCTCAATATTGGATATATAGTGCTCGGTATTGCTATAGAGAATAAAGAAAAGGAATCCTATAGGCCTGAATTTTCTACTGCAGGGTTTTATCAAACAGAGCCTGATATTCGTGAAGCAATAAATTTTAATGTTGGCTGGCGTTTTATCAAAGGTGATGTTTTGGATGCCTATACTAATGATTTTAATGACAGCTATTGGCCTGTCGTAAATTTACCACATGGTCTTGAAATATTGCCACTTAGTGCAAGTGGTGGGGCAAATTATCAAGGTCCAGCTTGGTATAGAAAGCATTTTATCGTCGATGAGCAATTAAAGGGTAAGAAAATTTTCATTCATTTTGAAGGAATAATGGGCAAGTCGAAAATTTGGATTAATGGAAAATTGATAGCGGAAAATTTTAGTGGCTATCTTCCAATACACTTAGATATCACAGATTTCGTTAATTATGGAGAAGATAATTTAATCGCTGTTAGAGCAGATAACAGTAATGATCCCGACTATCCTCCAGGCAAGAAGCAAGAGACTCTAGATTTTACATACTTTGGTGGAATCTACCGGGATGTTTGGTTGGTCACACACAATAATACCTACATAACAAACCCTATTGCAGCAGACAAGGTGGCAGGAGGTGGAATTTTTATTCATTATGAAGATTTATCAGAAGATTCAGCTCGGGTATTGATTGATGCAGATATTTTCAATGAGGGATTCGGTAGGTCGGTAGAGGTAAACATAAAATTAATCAATTCTTTAGGTAATGTGATTATTGAAGATTCGAATAGCGAGTATTGTTCTAAAAATACATCAATAATTTCATCTTTCGATTTATTGGTCAAAAATCCAAAACTTTGGTCTCCAGACGATCCCTACAGGTATGACTTACTTGTTGAAATAGTTGATGAGAGTGGAAATTGTTTAGACAGCTTAAGTAAAAAAATTGGGCTGAGGACAATTGAAATGAAAGGTAAGGATGGACTTTATCTCAATGGAAAACCTTATCCAAATCTCCTAATTGGTGCGAATAGGCATCAAGATTTTGCCCATATTGGGAATGCATTAACTAATAATTTACATTACAGAGATGCATTAAAGCTTCGCCAAGCTGGCATGAGAGTTATTCGTTCTGCACATTATGTTCAAGATCCTGCATTTATGGACGCTTGCGATGAACTAGGGCTTTTATTTGTTGCGACTACTCCTGGTTGGCAATTTTGGAATGACAAACCAATTTTTGAACAGCGAATGCTAGACGATATACGTAAAATGATTCGCTTAGAGCGTAATCGTCCATCCGTTTTGCTTTGGGAGGTTGTTCCGAATGAGACGAAATTTCCAAATTCGTTTGCGGATAAGGCTGTTACTGCGGCGAAAGAAGAGTTTCCATATAAAGGAATTTACACTGCTTCAGATGCACGAACGCATCGGGGAAATAACCAGCATTTTTTTGATGTCCTATATGCGGATGATACTATTTGGAAATATGAGAACAAAAGTGTATTTAAGCGGGAATGGGGAGATTTTGTGGACAATTGGGTGGATCATAATTCAGTCAGTCGTGTAGCTAAACAGTGGGGAGAAGTCCCACAAATAAAGCAAGCACTTCATTATTTTATTGAGGAATGGGATGACAAAGGAAAGCATTTCAAGTGGCCCTCTTTGACAAAAGCTTACGAGGCGAGTCGATCTTTGATAGGAGCCACTATGTGGCATCCTTTCGACCATCAAAGGGGATATCACCCAGATCCATTTTGGGGCGGTATAATGGATGCTTATCGTCAGCCGAAATTTTCCTATTATTTATTTAAAAGTTTATTGCCAACGGAAGGATTAGATAGAGTACCCTTAGTAGAAGCTGAGCCGTTTGTTTATATCGCTCATTTAATGACCCCATTTTCTCCAAAAGATGTGGTTATTTTTACAAATTGCGAGGAGGTAAGGCTTTCTTTATATGGAGATTCTTTAGGTGTTAAAAAAGCTACGGATGCAAGTAGCCCTGTGCCTAGAGTGCCTGTAATATACAAAAATGTTTTTAGACATGTAGATGTGAGAAATAAAAATAAAAAATCTTACGGAAAAATTGATCAACCGTTTGTCGACGGTGCAACTATGCATGCAGAAGGCTTGATAAATAATGAAGTTGTTGCTGAACATATTCGCTGGCCAGCAGGCAGAAAGAGAAGGCTTGTATTAAGGATTGATGAAAACAATGTGCAACCTATTGCCGATGGAAGTGATATTACTCCTGTAGTGGCTTATCTAGTGGATGCAGGTGGAGCTGTAAAACGATTAAGCGATGAATATATTGAATTTAGCGTGTCGGGAGAAGGCGAATTAATAGGTGGTAGAAAAAATGGAATTAATCCTCAAAAACTTCTATGGGGTGAAGCTGTAGCTTTGATTCGGTCAACTGAAACGCCTGGAAGAATTACTATTAAGGCTAAAGTTTTAAACGAAGGTATAAATTCACCATCTGAGGCAGAAATTGAATTTTCTACAAAGCGATCAAATCATCGGCTAATCTTTAATGAGAGTCCTCTAAGAGATTATCCAAATCTATTGGAAAACTCCAATATGGGTAATTCTCCAGAGACAGAAGAATTGATTAAAGAGTTAAGAATATTGAAAAAAGAGCTCTTGGAATATAAGTTAAATGAAGTGGGGCGGCAACAAGAAGACTTTATACAATAAATATTAATGCATTCTTATTGAGTCTATCCTTATAAATGCACCTTTATTGCCTTTAAACTGTAAACCCAGGGTATTCAGATTTTCAGCACGGTCAGAAATGTTTATGGGCAATTCAGCTATCTTAAGCTCTTTAGAACTTTCAATTTTATTTTTTCCAACAATGGTATTATTTATTATAGCCATAATTTCTAAGTCTTCAGAAGAACTTATTTTTAGCTTAATGCTAGAATTTGGATTAATTTTAAGATTCAGTCCATTTTTTTGGATTAAACCAAATTTATCATCTAATTTGAAATCTAAATAACCTAGAGGGCCGGCTATATTTGAGGAAAGATTATTGGAGTACCATCCTTCTGTTTGCCACCCACCACAGTCGAATTCAAAATATAGTAAACTGTCTTTTGGGTCTCTATTATTCACTATTTCCCACTTATCGGAAAGACCATCGCCATCGCTATCTATCCTGTATTTTTCATATTCAACATTTACTCCGATGCCCCATTTTGCATCTTCTCCATTGACCTGTAATTCGTAAATTGATTCTAATTCCATACCGCAATCGCCATGAGATAACCATTCATCAAGAAGTTTTCTATGCTGTTTGAGTATTTTATTAAAATTTGGATCGCAACTAAGATCGTTAAGCATAAAGGGATCGACTTTTACATTATAAAGTTCTTCATCTTTTCTCTCTCCAAAATAAATATCCCTATGGGTATCACTTAATGCTTCTTCTTCATAAAGTTTATAAAGAAGCTTAGTGTAATCCTTTTTATCCCTGTACTGAGGCTGGAGCAATATTCTATCGAGTTTGTAATTCTTGATGTATCGAAATTCATCTGTCCGAATGGTTCTCACTCTGTCTATAGTATGATCCATTCTATCTTTATGACCGCCTATGTATCTTCTTTCTTTGAAATTTTTGGCAAATAAATCTTGCCCTTCAAACCAAGAAGGAATTTTTATCCCTGCCCATCCTAAAGTTGTTGCAGATAAATCAATTAGATTTACGAGATCATCCCTCGTTGTTTTTTTAGGGATATATTTTTCGGGTCCTGATATAATTAAAGGAACATGAAGACCTCCTTCGGATAGCATTTGTTTATGTCGTACAAAATTATTGGCACCATGGTCAGAAAAATAAACAACTAGCGTATTTTTGTCTAATTCATAGGTCTTTAAAGCGTTTAGTATATCTCCTATAAGATCATCATCCATTCGTATGGCATCATAATGTTGTGCAACTAGTTTTTTATATAATTCATGATTGGGATAGTCTAGGGGTACGTTAACTGTATCGGGAGACACTTTTTTATTTAGTGGCAGTTTTGAAGTATTGTTTTTCCCGCCTTTAATTTGTATTTGCCCGAAGAAGGGTTGCATTTCTTTAAGTTTAGAAAAATCCGTATAGTTTTTCAATTTGTGGTTATAGATACTTGAGCTCCAATGAAAATTATAATCTTTTTTCCCGTAATTAAATGTAGTATAGCCGGCTTCTTGTAATATCTGTGGTATAGTCTTATAATCTTTTGGTAATTGGATTTTATTTTTAGTCCGAGAAGAACGATGGTTATGGGCTCCAAATCGTATAGCGCTTTGCCCAATTATGATTGCAGAACGACTTGTAGAACAAACTGGAGATGGAGCAAAAGCTCTTTTAAACAGAATCCCTGAATTTGCAAGAGAGTCGATGTTTGGAGTATGTTCCAAATTTATAGGGTCATTATAACAACCTAACCAAGGGGAAGTGTCTTCAGCAAATATCCATAAAATATTAGGAGATGGATCAGCTTTAGAAGAACTCAGTAAAGTTAGGCTTGTAAGAAGAATAAAAATTTTAAGCATTAGAGATTAATTTTTTTGATAGAGCTCGATATAATCGATTTCTAATTGGTTCGGCCATATAGTTGATGTATCAGAAGCGGGGGCTGCTGATCTTACTCCATTATTTAAGATGATATACATATCTTCATTTGGCCATAAATCGGGTTTTCTAGATTGGTTTTTATAAAGCGTATTTACGACTTTGCCATTGATCCACCATCGAGCGTATGTTTCTGTCCATTCCCATCCATACGTGTGCCAATTTTCTGCATTGTAGTTTAGGTCATAAGAATCAATCCAGGCCATATCCCAATATTGCGGATCTTGATTTGGCCACATATTGCCTGCTTGTTCGTAACCGGTCATTAAATGCATTCCCATAGCATCATAACCATTAATTGAATCTCTATATCCGAAATATTCCCATAAATCCCATTCGGGCCCCCAAATAAGATCTTCAGAAACAAGCCATATCGCTGGCCATACTTGCACTCCTGATGGGAATTTTGCACGCACCTCTATGTAGCCTTTATTAAAATTAACTTTCTGCATGGAGGTAACCCAGCCTGAAGTGTATTCAAAACTTCCTTGAGGGCTTATACCAGTGTAACTTCTTTTTTGATTTCTTAAGATAAGAGAACCATTTTGAACAAAGCTATCTTCTTCAGTTACATATCCAGAATAGGCATCTTTGAGTAAATAATCTCCATTTGCACCTGGAATTAAATCTCCTGAATCAGGATTCCTCATGCCAATAAACCAATTCTCAGTGTTCAGTTCGCTACCTTGGAAATGATCACCCCAGACAAAAGAATAGTCAGTTGGTACATAACGAGCTGCAGGCAAATCTCCAAAGTCATCATCGGGTATCCTAGCTTGAACTTTAAAGAAGTTCTTATTACTGCTGGTATTTATCCTGTATTTACTTTGCCAGAAAGTTTCATCCAGAGAAATATCCTCTTCGAGGTTACTTAGAGGGATAGAACTCCAAGATTCTTCAGTTATAACATCACTTTCTAATAAGGTATAAATCAATTCGCTGTTTTTCCTCCTTGGAAAAGTGTAGAAATAAACATTATCAACACGCTCAATGGAGTAGGGTTGATTTAAATCTGAGTCAATAAGGGCATAATTTGCAAAAAAATCATTATATTGATCAATCGTATAACTTGAACCTCTTTGAAACAGTTCATACTCAAATGTGTTTTCTTGATAAGGATTAAAAGTTGAATCTGGATTTGATTGAAGGTTCGTGATTGAATTGAAGCTGTTTGCAAGTGCCAAGCGTTCAATTTCAAAATAGCCTCCCCCTGAGTCTAATGTTAATCCATCAACCTCTATGAAATCTATTTCACCATTTAAATTAAGTGCTAAAGCATTTTTTAATTTTGTGTAAGAGCCTTGGGAATCGTAATCTACCCAAACAGAAAATTGGTCAGTATCGGTATTGACTTCAACTAGTATACTTACTTCTTGGTTGCTAGGATTTTGCAGTGTAGTAATATAAGTGAACTGTCCTGCTCCCATTGTAGAAAGTAAAGAATTTGTTGAAGAGCTAGCGGGTTTTAAACGAATGATTAAATTCAGAAGCTGATTGGTGGGAGTAAGGTCTGTATCCCCACTTTTTAACCTTAATCCAAATTGTAATTTTATATCGGTCGTTTCGTTTAGGCTATTCCAAGAATTAAAATCAATTCGATAAAATACTGTACCACTCAATGTATCGTTATTTAGGTCTAAATTAGTGCGAGGATTATTCTGGTTAATCACCAATTGCCCTGAGCCATTTAAATTCCCCCAATTGTTATTAAGGGGAGAGATAGTTGAACCTTCTACTGAGTTAAGTGCATTACTCGCCCCGCCTTGTGTTTCATTGAATTCGTAGTATGCAATAACTTCTGCATTCGCATTTGAAATCAATAAGATAAATGTAATAACGAATAGACTTATTTTTATGTTCATAAGGTAGTAGATGGAGTATTGATAGGTATAGGTTACATCATAAAGATTTTCAAATGCTTTTAGCACATCTGAATCCTAAATTAGTAGTAGCCGAATCGGGCGTATTGCTCGTCCTCGCACCAATTCGATAACGATTGCAATAGCTCTCATGGCATAAGAATGATCCACCTTTGATGACTTTTCTATGGCCGCTTCCGGGGCCTTGTGGATTGATACGTGTCTGTTTTGAATCTTCAATGTGCCATTGATTACAGAACCAATCGTTACACCATTCCCAAACATTTCCAATCAAATTATAGAATTGGTTGTCGTACCTTTGAAATGATTTAGCCGGAGCAGTCCAGCGATAGCCATCCTCTGCTTTGTTTTCATGAGGGAATTTACCTTGCCATACATTGCATCTATGTTTTCCGCCGGGAACCAATTCATCGCCCCAAGGAAACTTTTTTGCATGTTTGTTATTCCAACGTGTAGCGTATTCCCACTCGGCCTCAGACGGGAGCCTTTTGTTGGCCCATTGTGCGTATGCATGAGCATCATGCCAAGAAACACTAACCACTGGGTGGTGCATTCGATTTTTGATATTGGATCCAGGGCCTTCTGGCTTCCTCCAGTTGGCACCATCAATACCAACCCACCATTCTACACCTTGTACTTTTCGAGATTGATTTAATTTTCGAACAGTTGATTTCTTGAGCTGACCAATAAAGACATATGCCCAGCCAAATTTTTCAGAATCAGTAATGTAGTTCGTATCTTCTACGAATTTGGAAAAAGCTTCATTGGTAACGGTTGTTTGATCGAGATAAAAGCTATCGACTTTCACCTGTCTTATTGGGCCCTCCCCATCGCCTTTAAATGAATCATTACCTTCGTAGCCCATCTCAAAAAATCCACCGTCTACTTCAATCATATTTTTCAATCCAATATTGGATTGGCGATCGCTAGAACAGTCATTTGATCTTACTTCATTCAAATCATTAGAGTTATCTCTTGATGGGGAACAGCAATTTTTTCTCTTTTCTGATTTTTCTTTCATTTAAAAAATTATTTTAAAACTTACACTAAAATTTCTGACGATCTTTGTCATTAAAATAGGCTATTATATTAATTAAAAGACCAATTTTACTGTATCAGAAAACATTATTAAAAATAAACTAAAAGATTTAATAATAGGTATTGAATTCTATTTCTAACTTAAACAAAGTTATCTTTTAAAGTGCTTTAAGTTTATGCGTTATCTCTTAATTTTAGGATCTCTTTTTTGTATTTTTAATTCGCTTTATCCTGATATAAAAGTGCCCTCCATTTTTTCTTCAGGTATGGTATTACAGAGAAATCAGGTAAATCCAATATGGGGTTGGAGCGATAGTAATACGGAAATCAATATTTCATTTGCGGGAGATTTCTATTCGACGGTTGCGAGTCAAGAAGGTTATTGGAAAATCAACCTCTTGCCGAAACCAGCAAATGCTCTAGGGCAAGTAATGGTTATTCAGAGTGCTGATGAGAGTATAAGCATAGACAATGTATTGTTTGGGGAGGTATGGCTTTGTTCTGGGCAATCAAACATGCAATGGAGCTTACTGAACAGTTTCAATTCTGATTTGGAATTACCATCAGCGAATTATCCTCAAATACGGATTTTGTCTATTCCCCATTTTGGATCGCAAGAACCCCAAAATGATTTTGAAGGTCATTGGCAGGCTGTTCACCCTGAATCAGCCAAGCAATTTTCAGCAATCGGTTATTACTTTGGCAAGACACTACACAAAAGTCTCAATGTTCCGATTGGTTTAATTGATAATTCATGGGGCGGGTCTACGTGTGAAGCGTGGATTCCGTTAGATGTATTAGGATCATTGGAAGCGGGACGTTCCTATATAAAACAATTCGAAAAAGTGATGAATGATTTTGACCCTGATCAGGCTGCATATGAATATGAGCAAAAAATAAATTCATGGCGTACCCACTTGAAGATGGCTAGGGAAAAAGGTCTACCTGAGCCACGTAAACCTTGGAAAAAGGCTAACCCTTTTACAGGACAGCACAGGCCAGCTAATCTTTATAATGGGGTCTTGCATCCGATTATAGGGTATGGAATCAAAGGAGTCATTTGGTATCAAGGAGAAGGTAATGTAAAACGTGCCTTTGATTATCGAGATATTTTCCCTAAAATGATTGAAACTTGGCGAAAACAATGGGGTCAGGGCGATTTCCCGTTTTATTGGGTTCAAATCGCTGATTATTTAGACGAATCGATGTACCCACCTGAAGTATCCTTATTTGCTGAATTAAGAGAATCACAAACCCTTACCCTAAATAGATTAGGCAATGTAGGACAAGCCGTGATTATCGATTTAGGAGAAGGGCGAGACATTCATCCTAGAAATAAAAAGGGTGTAGCTGATCGGCTAGCGAGGATTGCCCTAGCTCGAGACTACGATTTTGACATTGCCTATAAAAATCCAAGTTATGCCAGTATGGAAATCAAAGATAGTTTTATCCTTCTTGATTTTAATGACATTGGGGAACAGCTTTATTCTTTGGATAGCAACGAACTAAAAGGGTTCACAGTATGCGGAGTCGATGAAGTTTTTGTGAATGCTCAAGCAGGAATTATTAACGGATCAAAAATTAAAGTCTGGGCTGATGGTATAAATGATCCAGTGGCTGTGCGTTATGCTTGGGCCAATAACCCTATTTGTAATCTTTATGGTCAAACTGGTTCTACATTGTTACCTTTAACGCCATTTCGCACAGATTCTTTCACTCTGAAATCAGAAATGATTGATTGAGCTTGCTACCTGTTAACTAAAAAAAATCTAATTTACCAATATCTGGATTATCTAATCATTCTATTCATTTAATTATGGAGAAAAAAAGTGCCGCAAAAAATTTATTCACTGAGACCTTCAACGCATCTCCCGATTTGTATTCTTTTGCTCCAGGCAGAATTGAATTTATCGGCAATCACACAGATTACAATGGAGGTGATGTCATTGGCTTAGCGATAAATGAAGGGGTCACGATGGCGTTTAGAAGACGAGATGATGATGCGATTAATTTAATCAGTGCAAACGAATCATCTGTGCAGTCAAACCTTGCTAACATTCATCGTCTTGAAAACGAAAGTTCATGGGCCAATTACCCCCTTGGCGTTACTAAAGTTTTTCAGGATGCTGGCTACCCAATAGACAATGGATATGATCTTGCTATTGTAAGCGATTTACCGATTGGGGCTGGCTTAAGTAGTAGTGCAGCTGTTGAGCTTGGACTTGCTGTCCTCTTAAATCATTCTCTTGAATTGAATTTAGAAAAACATGACTTAGTTCAATTATGCCGAAAGGCGGAAAATGACTTTGTGGGTGTTCCTTGTGGCATTTTAGATCAGGGTGTATCAGCCTTTGGACAAAGTGGCCATTTGGTTAAAATTGATTGCACAAATGAAGCCTTTGACCTCATTCCTTTTTCTAAGAATCAAAGTGATATACATTTTTGGATATTGAATACCAATCTGAAACATTCTCTAGTTGATTCACTCTATGCAGAGCGATTTAAGGAGTGTCATCTGGCTTTGAAAGTCTGCCAGAATAAGTTTCCTCAAATCAAAAATCTGACACAAGTTGATTACGATATGCTTGAAGTGTGCAAACCTGAGCTGAGTGATATGCTTTATCGTAGAGCATTGCATATCGTTGGTGAGCATGAAAGAGTCTCAAAGCTCTCCAAAGCGATTGAAGAGAATGATTACAAATTAGCAGGAAAGTTAATGTATGAATCTCACGAAAGTTCTCGTTTAAATTTTGAAAATAGCACTAAAGAGTTAGATTTTATCATCAACTACATTAAAGGAAGTGAATCGATCTACGGAGCTCGTTTAACTGGAGGGGGTTTTGGCGGAGCTGTTGTTGTCATGGCAAAGAATACTTTGTCCACTGAATTAAAAAATGAAATATCATTGGCCTATAAAAAAGCTTTCAACATTGACCTAAGCACACTCTGTACTGGATCAGAAAGTGGGGCAACAGTCTTTGATTGATCGATAAACTATCACTTCATTAAACATCGTATAAGCCGATCTTTTAATCAGTTCTCTGACGCAGATAGCTTAAAGAATTGAGCATTTCCCGACGCATTGAATTCGACTTGTACCTCAGAGAAGTTATTATCCGTTAAGGATGTGGTAGTCGATGAAATGGGGTTATGAATTTCCCAATTAGGATTGGCTAATGAATCCGTTGATAAAAGATTCACCGTTGAGTTTAGATTACTTCTACGTGTATAGGTTATCTGATTGCTATTGCTTTCGGAAACAATGCTTATTTGTTTCGCTTTTTCTTCGGCATTCAGTGGATTACCAGCAAATATAAATTCATTAAGGTTACTTTCTTGGTCTTTATCAAAATCAGAATATGCTGAGTTTTCGTATAGATTATTCGCTATTGCCCAAGCCTTGTAGGAATTATTTGGGAATTCTTTAAGGATGACGTTATCTACATGTATTTCATGAATCACGCCCCCATTTTTTTTATTTATCCTAAGTTGCATATAATACTCATCGTATGCGCCGAATCCACTGGTATCGAAACTTCCTTGAAATTGCTGCCACGCATTTTCTGTTGAATTTTCGGCATTTGAGATAATCGTACCTTGATAGGTATAACTTCCTTCTTTTGTCGGACTCGTCCAAATCTCTATATCAATTAAACTATTGTTACTATTTGGATTATCTTCGATTAAGCTCATCATCCAAAAAGAGGCATGATAAACAGTACCGCTCTTAAATCGATGTTTCATGTCTTGAACAACAACTCCATTGTCCCAAGTCTGAGAAAAACTAAGGGAGTATGAGCCTTCTTTTTTATGAATGTTATCTCGATTGAAGGAATATGAATTCCCCTCACTTAAATTACTTGGGTAGGTGTTATTGAAAGTATACCAACCGGAATCATCCCAGCTACCTTTATCATTGCTATCTGGTGAAGTCCCATTTCTAAGGGATTCAAATCCACCGTTCATTAAAAGATTGGAAGATTTATTTTTCAACTCAGGGACAAAATCAAATAAGGCCATTTGAAGGCTTTGGTAATTTTCTATAACTTCAGCTGAATTAGCGTTAATAAGGTTATTAAATTCGTGAGGATCATCAGAAATATTGTAAAGTTCCTCATCGCCATTTTGGTATAAAATATACCTCCAATTTTCTGATACCACACTAAAACTCTTATTATTAGGATCATCGCTTGAATCTCCACTAACCATGGACAGAGCATGGCTTGGACCATTCCACTGGGCGATATCTGGATCAAGTAAAAATGGAACCAAACTGTAACCATCAAGATCTCTTCCATTTGAGTTCTTTTTTGTGTCAGTTGTAAGTCCGCATAGTTCTCTTACAGTAGGATATAGGTCAATTAGGCTAGTAGGATGGCTAACAATTTTTCCTTGGTTAGCCGTATTATTTGGGGCTCTAATAATAAAAGGAACATGGGTACTATTGGCCCAAAGAGTATTTTTCGACATGACTTCTTTTTCGCCAAATTCATAACCATGATCACTGGTAAAAATTATAATTGTATTGTCGGCGTAAGGGCTTGCGTCAATTGCATCAATAACAGCTCCTACTTGCTCATCTACAAAATTGACACAAGCTAAGTAGGCTTGCAAATAGGCCTTAATGAATGCTTCTTTTGTTGCGTAAACAGTTCCATCAACAGAGGCTTCGTTTACGGAATCTACCATAGCTTTGTAAACTAAACGGGTTGAGGTATTTTGGTGAAAATTATTATCAAAGAAACAATCTTCAATATCATTTTCAATACGTTCTGGTAACTCTATTGATTCAATAGGAAAGCGATCAAAATACTTTTGGGGTACAACTAGAGGAGTATGCGGTCTATGAAATCCAATCGCTAAAAAGAATTTTTCGTTTTCTCCAGTAGGGTCTGATTGGGCCAAAGTATTAATGACATCATCAACAGCCCATTTCCTCATTTTTTCATCTTGGAGGTCATCCCTGTCATCATCATTAACATAATTAAAGGCTCCTGCTGATTGCCATCCAGCAGTCCACCAACCCGATTGTCCATTCACAATTGGGATATTGGAAAGCGGAGCAAATAAGCTATTCAGATTGCCTGCCCCTTCAAAAAAAGTATTGGGTACAGACTGGTGACAAACTGTATTCCCTGCAGATGAATCATAGGGAACTGGACCAGGCCAAGCCGAAGGGCCTGTTTCGGTCCATTCACTCGTTTCAGAGGCATCTAAATCATGATGCATTATCTTACCTGCCCTGTAGGTTTCATAGCCATTATCCTTTAGGTATTGCATCAATGTTTTTGAATTTTCTAAGATAGAATTAATTGTGTATCCACTTCTTGTCTGATTATACCAATTTTCAAAACCATAGTTGCTTGAATTGTGGGGATAAATTCCTGTCATGAATGAGCTTCTACTAGGACCGCATATAGGAGCATTACTATGAGCATTTGAAAAGATAACACCTTCTGCCGCTAATTGATCTATATTAGGCGTTTGGCTCTGTGGATAACTGTTAAAAAATCCTTCAAAATCATTTAAATCATCACAAACGATTAGAACAATATTTGGGTTTTGGGGCAGTTGTCCATAAATTGGTAATAACAATCCAAAAACAAATAAGATTAGTAATGCTCTTTTAAATATATTCATGATGATCTTATTTTTTAAGGGTAAAAAGTTTTTGCTTAAGTGTTGTTTCTAAATCACTTTTAAATTTTTGGGTCAAAATGGGGTTTTTGTAAGCAATATTATACCATTCTCGAGGGTCTTTTACAATATTATAAAGTTCTTCAACTCCTGTATTATATCGAATATATCGCCAATTATCAAATCTCAGTGACCAATGTTGGTAAGCTGGATTCTTTTTTTCATGTGGCTTGATTGGATTTAAGGATTGTTCACCTGAAAATATCATGGTCAAAGCAAAATCGGGACCCTCCCATTTTGCATTTAAAGGATCCTCAATAAAGGGTTTTAAGCTAAATCCATCGAGCAGTGCGCCATTTTCATTTTTTCTATTATCATAATCTAAATTCACCATATCAACTAACGTAGGGTAGATATCAATTAAGCTTACCGCATTAGAAATAGTATATCCTTTATTATTATTGCTTGGATCTTTTATGATCAATGGAACGCGAGTACTTTCATCCCATGGACTATTTTTAAAAAGGAAATCTTTTTGCCCCATGCTCCATCCATGATCGCTTGTAAATACAACGATAGTGTTATCTGATAGATTATTGGCTTTAATACTCCTTAATATTTCACCGACACAGTCATCAACAAAAGAAACTGAAGCAAGATAAGCCTGTGTGAATTTCAAAAGTGCGGTCTTTCTATCGCCATAGGATTCACATATCATGTCATAATATCGGTAGCCCTTTGTCGTTTTTTTTAGAACTGTCTGCAGCAGAGTATCGTCTGAATCATTTTCGAGAATAGTTGGTAATTCAAGGGTTTCTAATGGGTATTTATCAAAGTACTTTTGCGGGACATGCAGTGGGGTATGAGGACGAACAAATCCAATAGCTAAGAAAAAGGGTTGTTCCAAATCAGAATTATCTTTGAGCCAATCAGACGCCCATTTTGCATTCTCTTCATCTGGAATTAAGTCTCTTTCTCCTGTTGATGGGTCAATTTTGAAGGGTACTTGTCCATCTTTATTGAATTTCCCACTAACCCAACCAGACGATGGGTCTCCGTCATTCGCATAGGGTATATTTTCGAGTGCTGCATATGAGCCATCTATTGCTCCGATATTAGAAAAAGGTTTAGGAACTGATGGGTGTGAACTCCATTTTTTATCTTTTAAAACATAAGGCCCATAGTTAGTTTTGTTTTCGTACTCGGTCCAAACATCAGGAAGGTGGTGGTGCATTATTTTTCCAGTCCCAGCTACATAATAACCAGCATCTTTGAAGTACTCCATTATCGTTTTAGAGTTTTTAAGAACAGGATTTTCATACCATTTAGCCCAGAATAGATTCTTAGAAGTATGAGGATAAATGCCGGTTAAAAAGCTTGAACGAGAGGGCGCGCAAACAGGGTTATTACTATGTGCGTTTGTGAAACTGATTCCTTCTTGAGCTAGCTGCTTGATGTTTGGTGTAATTGCCTGAGGATGGCCACCTAATCCCTCTATATAGTCATTCAAATCATCACATATAATCAAAACGATATTTTTTTGATCAACTGAGTCGGCCTTCAATGGCAAAATACCCAATAGAAAAATGGCAAACAAGTATATGAAATTCGTAAGTTTCATTGTTTATATTATTCCTCTTCGTTCTTCTAACTTTTCCCTAATTTCACTCATGCGTTCCTTCGTTAAAGGGTATAGTGTATTCATGATGATGGCTAATAATATAAAAAGTAAGGGGATACCTACATAGGCTAATCGCATTAAAAAAAGTATTTCTGATTTCTCTGCGTCAGCGATTATAGCCTCTCCTGTAAAATATTCTTTTTTAAATCCGGTCATAACAATGGTAATCCCGGATAAGAAAACAGCAATTGCCGAGCTTGCTTTAATTATCCATCCGCCTATTGCATTTATGAGTCCTTCCCTTCGAACGCCAGTTTGCAATTCATCGTAGTCACAATAATCACTTCCCATAGATAGCCATATGGCCCAAAAAATAGTGTAGGCGGGAGCAAAAAATAAAGGGTCTAAGAAAATCAAATAAGGATTATCCGGGGAATAAGTAAACCAACGGGCAAATGAACCCAACATTGCAAGCAATAAGGCGTACTTAAGTAGTTTTTTCTTTTCGATATGAATGAGGAATTTTGTTAGTGTGAATAATATGATAAACCCAATAATGGTCATGAGATTCATTTTCCAAGCAGACCAAGCACTACCACTTACTTGGTCTCCACTCCAAACATAGAAGATATTAACGAATCCCCCTAAGGGCCCAATAACCAAAATACTAGAAAGTAAACCGATTCCAATGATTTGTAGTTTTAAAAAGGTGGTATCTTTGACTAAACTAAACAAAGATTTGATTTTTACTTTCTCCTGCTTAACTGCTATTTTATGGTAGCGCTCTTCCGGAATCAAAGCACAAATGATTCCAGAGATTAAGATAAAGACACTCGCTATTGTAGTTATTAATCGGATGCCATAGACTCTGTCTGGTATGGCATCTCCAAATAAGCAAGCCCAAGTAAAAAACCAAGGAAACAAAAGGCAGATGATCTTATTAAAAACAGCAGCGTAGGCTCTAACAATGGTTCTTTCTTGGTAGTCTGGAGTAATTTCTGCGGTTAGTGCTCTAAAAGGAACGGAAAAAATCGTGTAAGAGGTGAAAAATATAACGGATATAGCAATAAAGTAGATTGCTTTTGACCATTCTGTCCAATTAGGAGATGCATACCATAATAATGGATAGGTAAGCGTCATTAAAATAGAACCAATTAAAATGAATGGCTTTCTTCTACCTTTTTTGCCTTTCCAATTATCAGATACATAACCCATTATAGGGTCTGAAATAGCATCCCAAATCTTTTGTATGGATAGGATGAGTCCAATGGTCGCTGGGCTAGCTCCTAAAATTAAAGTGTAGATATTCATAACAGGGTCATTGACACCGTTTTCTCCAAAACGATTTGCAACTTCACCTGCACCACATGCCAACTTTTCTTTTACGGGGACTGATTTTTTCGATGTTTTTTGCATAAGTAGATGATTTAAAGAGAATCAGCGTAATTGATCATATTTTTTAGAATTGCATTCGCTATCGGGTATTTCCCAATTTTGTTTTTCAAAATCAGGGAACTTAAAATGACTTTCCCTTGACCATAGTTTTTTATCGCTAAATCGCTTCCGTGCCATACATCTTCTCCTCCAAGGTAGGTTCGTTTTTCTCCTTTTTGGTCGTCCTCAGGTCTAAACCAAGTGATGGTCTTAGCCGCATAATCATCGGCATCGAGTTGATAAAAAGTTTCCATGGGTGCGACCTCTTGATAAGGCTCATCCATCATGCAATTCGTTGGCATACCTTTGAAGATGGGGTGATCTAGTGCAATGTGCATAGAGGGTTCCCAAAATCCAAATGATGCTCGGCATATAATTTTAAATGGAAATACTTTGTGAGTTAAAAGGGAATTGCTGGACGTACTCTTTGCTGAAGCGGCATCATATTCTTTGAGCATAGAAGCGGATTCTCTTTTGGCGGGAGGCTCTAAAAAGATGGCCACACTTCCATCTCTTTCTACTGATTGAAATAAAGACTTAAATTGGTCGATTTCATTTTTTTCAACAATGTCTTCTTCAGTGGATATGAATATATGCTTTTGTCCATTGTCATCTTTTTTATATGTTTCAAGTAATTCAAAATCGACATTATTTGAACTCAGATAATTAATTAACTTCTTCGACGGGTCATAAACAAAAAGTTTTCTCTGGTGCGAAAAGTGTATGTCATCCTTAAACAGTCTACTTTTATTTTCTAATGGGGGCTGTGCAGAATTGACAGCTTTGATCGAGTGGTAGGCTTCTTTCGGTTCTAACCACGAATCAATTAATCCTGCTCCTAGAATCCAATCACCTTCAGTGAATGCATGAATACAATAACCGTTGATTGATTCATTGGACAACAGAGCTTCTAACATCCTTCTATTTCCTGCTGCTTGAATCTTTTGCGTCTCTAGGCAAAACGCTTCAGTAGTGGGATAAATTTTGTTGAGTCCTGTTTCTTCAAGAGCTAATTCAATCGCTTTTTTAATTTTAAAATGTTGTCGATAAATAGGCAAATTAGGGTTGCCGCTTTTTTCAAATTTCAGACAAGTACTTTCTAAGTTGGGTAATCCGCCGTAGCCAAATTCGGAAATAAAGATCTTATCGCCTGCTTTAATTTTGGTTCTTCCAACTATATCATTTGATTTACCTAAGTCTCGATAAAGTTTCAAATGTGCATCATTCACTGGAGCACGAACATACGAGTGCAATTCTACTAAGTTTAGTTTTTTGTGTTCCCATGGTGAATAAAAATGTGCACCAGAAGCCCATCCTCCTGATTCATCTAGAATGAGTCTGGTTGGGTCACATTTCCTTGCAACTGGAACCATTTTAGGAATCAACTGAATCATGTCATCTCTAGTCACTTCATTGAATAATTCCCACCAAATGATAGACGGGTGATTTCTATCTCTTTTAATGAGTCCGACGATTTCATTTTGGATTCTTTCAGGTGTCTTTTCATTAAAAGTTGGCCAAACACTCATGCATTCAACAGCGGGTGAGCCAATAATCAGTAAACCTGCTTTATCGGCTTCCTCCAAAATAATCGGGGGTACGGGGCGACGCCAAGGTCTCAATAAATTGAATCCAGCTTTTTTGGCTAATTCAATTTCATGTCTGACTTCCTCTGCATTGTCAGGGTATGATTGGTGCTTACTGTAAACTCCCTCCCAAAAACCGCCTTTAACAAAAATCTTTTCACCATTGAGAAAAAAAGATCCTTTTTTATAGGTGAATTCCTTAAATCCAATTGAGAGCTCTTTGCTATCAATGAGTGTATTGCCGTTGTATGTTTCTATCTTTGCAGAATAAAGATTTGGGTTCTCGCAGTCCCATAATAGAAGCTCTTTGAGTTTGAATTTTCGAGAAATTAAATTTTTACCCGATGTGCACTGTTCATCAAAGCATTCCTGCAAGACAATCGTACCCTTAGGATCCTTAAGTGAAACCTTAAAAGAGAATGGGGTAGCATCTTTTTGGATAGAATTATAAGTGAGATCTAAAATGAAAGATTTTTCTTCAAGAACGGGTTTGTAAAAAACATCTTCAATCCATCCTCGATTATTCAATTCTATATGCACCGGTTGCCATATGCCAGCAGTTAAACCGCCTCGCCAGTGAGGAGCATCATTAGGACCAAGACCATCTACAGATATCTTTTTGGTAATAATCGGGCTAATCACCCTCACCACGATTGAATTAGCATTCTCTCTAAGGTAGGATGTAGGAATATGTAAATTGAATGGGGTATAGCCTCCTTCATGCTTGCCGATATGGTGTCCATTGATCCAAGCATCGGTGATGTAGTTTGAAGCTTCAAACTTCAGCCTGCATGCTTCAAATTGATTTTTATACACGCCATCAAAACTCGTTTCATACCAGCCGACGCCTTCAAAATCTTCAAATTCTTCCTCCCAGCATGAAGGAACCTTGATGGTGCGACTTTCAGTGGCCTTAAAATTTTCTTTTAAATGCCAATTCTCCTCTAAACCAATATTGTCTGAATCGGTTTTAAAATTCCATATTTTATTTAGGGAAATAATTTTACTACCTAAAATAGGCTTACCTTTAGATGTCGGATACATTTGACGAATTATTATTTTGGGGTGGGGAGTTTTTTTGAATAGAATTCAGAAGGTCTTTTAAATCCTTAACGATTTCTGGATGCTCATTAGCGATATTTGTCATTTGCCCAATATCATTTTCTAGGTTGTATAATTGGTCTAGATCAGAGTTGCCTGTTTCGATATTTTTATCTGCAAAGATTTCTGGTCCTTCATAAGGAGGAATATAAATCCAATTTTTCCATCTGATTACAGTTTTTGCGCCTATACCTTCCGTAACAAGGTGATCTCGACCATCTTCGGAGTTTCCTAAGATTACATTGAGTAAATCAACACTATCTAATTGTTTATCTGTTTCCGAAGAGTACCCACATAAAGATGATAAACTTTGAAAAAAGTCCACATGGCTGAAGAGGGCATTATTTTTTCCTTTTTTAACTAAACTAGGGCAATAAGTTATCATTGGAACTCTAGATCCTCCATCGAACATACTGTATTTACCACCTCTAAGAGGACCTGCAGGTTTATGCACGCCACATTTTTCAACGGATTGGTCTTCGTATCCGTCATCAAGTACGGGTCCATTATCACTAGAAAATATTAGAAGTGTATCATCTTGAAGGTTAAGCTTATTAAGGTGTTCAAGAATTTCTCCTACACACCAATCTAGCTCGGCAATTACGTCGCCTCTTGGGCCTTTATTTGTTGCACCCTGAAATTTTTTACTGGGTATTCTTGGAACATGTGGCTGGTGTAATGGATAATAGAGAAAAAACGGCTTATCTATATTTTTATTTATAAACTCTTTGGACTTATTTAAAAACACTTCGCTCATCGTTTCGTCATCCCATTGCGCAGTTTTGCCCCCTCTGGAAAACCCAATACGTCCTACGCCATTAACAATAGTGTCAAAGTGTTGTTGATCACTGTGGATAGTGGTTAAAAGTTCTGGATTTCTTCTTCCTGTTGGAATTTCAGGGAAGGGATTTTCTTTATTGTAAGAGACTTCGATAGGGTCATTAGGATCTAAGTTTTCAACGGATCGTCCATTCAGGTAAACACATGGCACTCGATCATTTGTTGCAGCCATTATGAAGGATTCTTTGAATCCTACGTCTAAAGGAGTAGGCTGTATTGGTTTATTCCAGTCAATCGGTGCTTCATCATTGCCTAAACCTAAATGCCATTTGCCAATTACAGCTGTTGAGTAGCCAGCTTCTAAAAGAAGTTTTGGTAATGTAGCCTGATTACTTTCAATTAACATAGGTGCATCTCCTCTAAGAATTTTCGCATTAGCATTTCTCCACGGATATGATCCAGTTAGAAGACTGTATCTAGAAGGTGTGCAAGTAGCGGCTGTAGCATAGGCATTCTCAAACATACAGCCTTCTTTTGCCATTTTATCTAGATAGGGGGTTGGAAGATCTGTCGCACCATAACAATTTAAGTCACCAAAGCCTAAATCATCGGCATATATGATAATAACATTATGTTGTTTAGAGCGTTTCATTTTGACAAAAAGTCATTCAGTTGCAGAGCTTAAAATAAGGTTTTTGTGGAAGATAAGTGGGTAATTACATTTGAATACAGCCTACAATAGTTGAAAATTTCAAGGATGTAATTTCTTAAATTTCATAAACATTTTCCAACAGGTTTTTTTTGAACTTGAGTAGGTACTTTTTTTTAATTTACTTTAAACAAAGTATTAAATATCCGTAAAACTCAGCTATGCTTAATAAACTATCTTTCCTATTTTGTATCCTCACATTCAAACTCTTTTCTTTAGATATGATATCTCTCAACTTCCACAATCTTGATGATGATGGAAGTTGGGCTTATGACTCTCAAACTATCAAAAAAAATGAGCGAGCTGGAACTTCTGATTATTCTGGTGGCTCTACCATTACAAAAGAGTGGAATAACATTTTATCAAAATCTTCAGATAATACAGAAATTTTTGATAATTCAGGTGAACAAGTAAACATAGATTTAGAGATCGGTGTGTTGAGTCCTACTTGGAATAATAATTACAGAAATCAACCTGGTATGGTGGGTATTTCGGCATGGCCAAAGATGGTGGTAAAAAATGCAATTTCAATTGAAGGCATTAACCAATACGCCGATAAATATGATATTATCTTATATGTAAGTTATCAGAAAAATTCAGGTTTTACTTCTGGAATACTGAATATTGGAAGCATGAAAATTCCTTTTACCAAAGAAAACGAAGTCATCATATGTGAGAATTTTGCTGATGACCATTTAATCGTGAACTTAACTAACAAATCTAGTGGTGTAAACAAAGGCGGTGTTTTTATTGGAGGAATTCAAATAATTAAGAGATAAAAATTCTTATAAATTTTATCTCTCCCACCAATCATCATTACCTAGTGTCGGAAAGACTCTGTCCTTCATTTGGGCATTCCAGTTTTCCCACTGCTTAATCAGTTTATTAGAGTAGAGGCTTTCTTTTAAGATAATATTATTAGCTTCTTCAATATCTTCTTTGAGAGAGTATAACTCACATCCGTTTTTTTCCCACTGCTTGGCAGCTACAATTTTTTTATCTTGATGTCTTACTGCCATAGCATTCTGTTCCCATTTTCTCCAAAAGAGATACTCGTGCGGTTTTCCTTTCTTTTCTCCAGTGAGAAAAGGAATAAGGTTTACTCCATCTAAAGCTTTTTCTGAATCAATTGAAGCTCCTGCGAGTTCTGCAATCGTAGCCATAATATCTAAAGAAATAACAGGATTTGAATAAACAATGCCTCCTGAGATTTTTTCTGGCCACTGCATTGCAAAAGGAACTCGGGTACCACCTTCATACAGGTCTCCTTTAGCGCCTCTTAATGGAAAGTTATTCGAAGCATGTTTTACTGGGCCTCCGTTATCCGATAAGAAAAAGATAATCGTATTATCCTTTATATTTTCATTCTCTAATTTTTCTAAAACTTTTCCTACTCCATCATCAACTGCACTAATCATCGCGCAGTAACGCTTTCTTCCCCAGTTTTCTACATTTTCAAATCGATCCAAGTACTTTTTTGTAGCCTGAAATGGAGTATGAGGAGCATTATATGATAGAAATAGCATAAACGGAGAATTATTTTCTTTTTTATGCTGATCGATAAAATCGATAGCGGCATCAGTTAATGCTTCGGTAAGATATTTTTCAAGTTCCACGGCTTTATGGTTTTCTCGAAGTTTCGTGCTATACCATTGCCACCTTTTCGAAACTTTAGTTATATCTTCTACTGTGAGCATTTCCGGCATGTAATTATGGCCTCCAGATAAAAATCCATAAAAATAATCAAAACCTCTTTTTAGAGGATGAAATTTTGGATGTGTTCCTAAGTGCCATTTGCCAACGATAGCACTTTTGTATCCCACCTTTTTCAATACATCTGCCATAGTATCTTCTGTAAGAGGCAAACCAGCGGTTTCATTATTCGGATCCTGTGTTGGATTTGTAGTAAATCCAAAGCGGTCTTGATATCGACCCGTTATAAAACCAGCTCTACTAGGTCCGCATACTGGAAAAGAAACATAGCCATCCGTAAATTTTACACCGTTTTCTGCGATAGAATCTATATATGGTGTAGGTATTTCTTTTGAACCATTAAAGCCTACATCATGATACCCTTGATCATCTGTCATAATAACAATGAGATTAGGTTTTTTTTCTCCAAGAAGCAAAATGGCTGAGCTTAAAATCAGCACAGATAGTTTTATTGAGGTGTGAATATAATATTTCATTTTATTATTTCAGTAAGGATTCGATTTTAATTTTTTCAGTTCTCTCGGGCTTTTTCTTAACCTCGCTAGGTGTGGCCTTGAATACTCTTTTAAATGCAGTGGCAAAACTCTGACTACTCTGAAATCCAACAATTTGAGCAACTTCACTAATATTCATAGATGAGCTTACAAGAAGCTCATAGCCTTTGATTAAGCGAATTTTCCACAGGCTTGCCATAGGACTTTCGCCCAATGAGCTTCTAAAGGCTTTTGTTAGTTTACTTTCAGATACCGCTAGATGTTCAGCTAGTAGTTTAAGATCCCAGAATTTGCCAAATTCTCGATCAAACAAATCAACTGCTTGTAATACAGTTGGATTTTGAGAGATGGGCAGAAGGGTATTCAATTCTTTTTGTTCTTCTTTGTGAACAATCTCTTGAAGCGAAAATATAAAGGATATAAAAGCATGTTCAGCTATTTCTTTACTAAATATAGATTTTGATACGTGCTCATTAATTATAGTTCTTAAGAGAGACTTATATTTAGGTTTGTAACGCTCAATCGTATAAGAAAAGTTTTCCCATTTTTTAATAAGATGCGGTAAATCCTTGAGCGATTTTTCAAGTGCAAAGCCTATCCATAGGCAATGATTATACGGATAATGTTGTTCAAGTCTTTCCATAACACAGTTTTTAGAAATAAGCATAAAATGACCATTTGCCAGTGTTTCTTCTTTTCCATTTATTTTGAATGAGCACTCACCTTCGAGTTGTAAGAGGAAGGTATAATTCTCAAGTTTTTTTGAGGAAGGTTTTAGCTTAGGCGATGACCAATGTTCTCCAAGCGATGTAACGCTATCAATAAATACATCACTTCCGTAAATACTGAATCCTGAATATACTCCTTCTGGTAAGTCTATTGGCATATGTTTTTCTAAAATGGGTATTAAACGTTAATTAATTCACTTGCGACATTTTCAAGAGTTGCTTCGTGTCGATCAATTTCATTTTCAAGTCGCTTGCAATGACTTTTATATCGGGCATCAAAAGCTAGATTCTTTGTTTCATAAGGGTCATTTAGTAAGTCAAATAGTTGTCTTGTTGAGGAGCCATAATAGCGAATATATTTGTATTGCTTATCAACGACCATACGCCCTTGAACTTTACTTTGTGCGTGCAAGTATTTACGCCATTGGACCGCTGTATTTTCAACGAGTGGTTTTAGGCTTTTCCCCTTAAGGTCATCAGGAGGCTTTATGCCAGCATAATCACAGAAAGTAGGAAAGAAATCGAGTCCGGAAACTAAATGTGAATCATCTATTCTGCCTTTCGTGAATGCTTTTGGGAAGCTAACAAAAGTAGGAACCCTTGATGATGTATCATAGAAGTTGTCTTTAAAAAGCATTCGGTGATATCCATTTGCATCTCCATGATCTGAACTAAAAATTATAACGGTATTTTCATAATCACTAGAACTTTCCAGAATACTCAGTATATAGCCAACATTAGCATCCACCATTTCAACCATTCGGTAATACATCCATGCTTGGTGACCCCAGTTTTCCTCTGTCCAATCCTCTGTAAATTTAATTAAACCATTATGCATTTTTTTGAGGAACTCTGGTTCTCGCTTATCGTAATTGAAGTTTGGCGGGTAAGGCGGTAGTTGGTGCTTTAATTCTTCAAAAGGGAAGCTGTGTTTTGCTTTGCGTGCTGCATTGCCACAATCATGAGGATTCATTAATCCGATTTGAGCAAAGAAAGGACGTCTTTTATCTCTATTGTTGAGGAATGCTTCAAATGAGAGAGCGATTAAATTATCACCGTATTCACCTTGGGGGTGGGAGCTGTGTGGAACAAGCTGGAACGAGTTATCTAAGCTCCTCCCCGGAACATGCCATTTGCCGATGTGTACAGTTTGATAACCGTTTTCTCCTAGCCATTGACCATAATCCGGTAAGTCGTTTCTCAGTGGACGATTGTTTTTGACGACATTATTTTCGCTTGGAAATCGGCTGGTTGCCCAACTGGCTCTCGCAGGACAACAAATCGGGTCAGGTGTGTAGCTTTTTGAAAAATTAACACTGCGTTCAGCTAAACGATCAATGTTCGGCGTATTCACGTAAGAGTTTCCATGACAACTCAATGCCATGTGGCTGAGCTGATCTAAATTGAGAAAAATCAGATTAGGACTCTGGGAAGAAAGCGATCTATTTGCATTATTAGGTGCACCCTGTGACTCTTTGAAAAAAGTGGCTAATGATAAGAAGCTACTAGCTTTGAGGAAGTCTCTACGGCTAAAAGAATCGATCGATGTTTGATGTGGTTGATTGTGCTCCATCTTGTTCTAAATATTTTTTATGTCCTGTAAAATGTAAGCTACATTATGCCCAAGTATAGCGATGACTCTCGAGGCAGCATCTTTCCAAAAATATAAGGGCAAAGAAGAAAGACCTGCTAATGCGAAACCGGTGAGTTTAAATTGGCCATTTTCAGTATCGAGGGTTTGCTTTTTAAGTGGTATGATACTTAGTTTGTTTCGCATTATTGTCAGGTCATCGAGTAAATTAATCGACTCTATCGGAGTGACTTTGTTCGTTTGAATACGTTCGATGAAAGTGTAAAGGGTCGTTGTTTGGTGATTGCTTTTGTAACTGACCGTAGGCCGATCATTTAAGTCTGTAAGCGTTATAGTCTTGTTCTTTGTTCGGCCTTTTCTTTCCACTATGGGGAGTGAATGGAATCGATAAAAGCGATGCGGTAATAATGCATTTGTTTTATAGTGATAATCCCAAGAATTAATCGTACCATAGTCATTATTAGAATAATTGATATTGGCATTTATGATTTGTTTAGATGATTTTGGGCTTTCTGTCCAAATCGCCCATTCTCTAATATGCTCAACGGATAAAGAAAGATTTTTTGAATTGCTTAGACTAAGATCGGATTTCCTCGTTAATTTTAAGCTGCCCTCTGATTTTACCTGGGGAATAGGATAGCGTTCACCATTTTCAGTGAAATATTTGTAATTTCTTTGTGCGTATATTTGATAATGTGATTCAAATGGGGCATTTGGGTCAAAATCTTGATTTACAAAATCCTTTAAATATTGGGGCCAATTGCACTGTGGGTTTTGTTTATTTTGGTCGTAGTCGAATGAAAGATGCATAGCAGTAAAAATTTTAATTTAAAGATACTGTAAGTTTTATAAATTTTTTGGAGCTCTCGGTTGTAGGAATTGAGATGGTTTTGTATCCAGACCCATTCATAGCACTGACTTGGCCTGAATCGATTGTTGTCCAAGTGTTAAGGTCATCTGATACGTAAGTTTGATAATCAACGCCAAGCGCATTCGAATAATATTCGAATGCCAAAGAATTTTCATTTATGCCTAAATTATTATAGGGAAGGGTACCTATTAAATTATTTAATGGATTTAGATCAAAAGCATAGGCTTCTAGGTTTGAAACACCATCGTTGTTGCTATCAGCTAATAGCTGACTGTCCCCAGCCATTCCTTGGCTAATAAACCAGAGAGGGATGCTAGACTCAATGGCACCGATATCAGGCTGACCGATAATTGGATTGCCAAAGAAATCTTCGGTTACCGTCAAATCTGATGTTGATAGTATAGTATCTCCATCTAATGGCGATATGTTAATGCTTTGATCAACAATACGATTGCTATTTTGCGGAATATAGTCGACGGCAGAGAAGCCGTTTAAGTTAACAAATTGAGGGTTTCCACTATATCGATTGAAGGTATTGAAATAATTACCCAATGTGTCGAATCGCCAATCTCTCCAAGTTAAATTATTGCTATAATTTAGATTATTATTTTGAGCGGAACTGTTATAAAGGTTGGGTCCATTTGAATTATACGTAGGATTTTCTCTTAGGTATAATGCGTTATTCGCAATCAGAGCATTTTCTGCCGTATCTTCGATTTGAAAATTTGGGGATATACCTAAGTGAGTGTAAATTGTATTATTGTAAATGTAAGTATAGTAGGGGCCTTCTCGCGTGCCATTTTGTCCAGTATAGCCACCTAGCCAAAATACATTCCCATACTGAAGGGCATTTCCGTAATTAGTTCCAGGGGATGCGACTCCTTTTATCCTAGTCCCATCGTTTATACTAATATTGTATCGATATATAGAGCCATTGTTTTTACCCATCAGTTCGACGAAGCCGCCTTCGTTATCAATGCTTAGATTGTATTGAAAAATATTTTTTTCATTACCTATATCGATATGTGCGCCACAAGAATCCGTATGCCCTCGAGCTCCCATAAAGGTATTTTTTTCCACTAGGACATTTTTAGTATACCATGTCCAAAGCCCAGAACCACTTCCATCAATTGCATTATTATATCCCGTATTTGAAGTGAGATTTCCTTTAACAAGTGCGTTATCAACTTTGCCGATTTGAATGCCCGCTTTGTTAACTCGGCTGATAGTATTATTCAATATGGTTAAATTTTCATGATAATATGCATTTGGGGTTGCGGGGGTCCCATCGCTATTCGTTCCGGCCCATTTGTTGATCGTTATTCCGGCTCCGATTATATCTTCGATGACACAATTCTCTATGGTAATATCTGAGAAGGTTCGGTTACTCGTGTTACCGACAATGAAGCTTATTGCAGTTGATGCAGCCACGTCGTGAATGTATAGATCATGTAAATGGTAATCATTATAAACTTCTGGCACATTCGAATTGCTCCATGCTGTTATTTCAATTCCTCCGCTTGTGATTTCCAGATCGGCTATTTCAATATGCTCACACAATTGAAGGTAAATAGCACTGTTATTCGTTCCTGCGTCTATAATCGGTCTCGGCAGACTGGTGTCGCCATAAGCGGATATTAATATGGGTTGTTCAATAGTTCCCGAATCACTCGTAAGGTTAATTTGTCCAATAAAAGTTTGTCCACGCTTGAACAAAATTTGATCACCGGTCGTGTAATTTCTTTGATTCACTTTGTTAATGGTTTTCCAAGGAGTCGATTCACTCAAACCATTATAAACATCATTGCCTATGTTGCTATCAATGTAATAAGTAGCAGAAAATAAGGATGAAGACAAAAGTGTGGGTATAAGTAGACAGTATTTTTTTAGCATCTATGTTTAAGTATCATTTGACCGTTTATAAAGACAATCGTTATTGTTCTATTTTTGTTTTTAAAATAATCCTTTCTGTGTCCAAAACGTTTTCGAAACGTGATTTTGTGCTTTTTCAAAAGAGCAGCCCAATCACGCTAAATCTCATAATTATCTCATGCCTTTTTGAACTTATTTAATTACTTCAATAAATAATGTTTTTCAAGTCATACTTAGAAGTTATTTATTTGATTTAAGTTCCAACCCTTTAAAAATGTCTATTCATTTTTAAAACCTTTCTATTCTACTTTTACCCTACATGAAAAAATTATTTATTTTAATACCGCTTATTTTAATATTTGGGTCTTTCTTAACTGCTCAAACAACGGTTGGAGATGCTCTTAGTGTTAATTTTATTAATCCAAATACATCCGATACTGCATGGAAAATAAACAAAATGACTATTGGCCCCAATGCCAGTGAGTCCTTTGGTTTAGCCAATTATGACGGAAATTCGACAAGTACTTTCTTGTCCGCTAGTGCATGGAATAATTTAGATATAAAAAATGGCACTGGAGCACAAGGAGAGGATGCCTCTGTATATCATAATTTACCTGTGCTGAATGATAGCAATGGGAATTCTCTTACTGTCAGCGGGAGTTTTTCGGGCCGCTTGCAAAACGGAAGCAATTGGGCTTCACCGGTGGATAATACTGACTTTAAAGATACAGTCTATTTTTCTACCTATACTGTATGGAATATGGTTAATATGGTACCCATGGTTCATCTTCGTGATTTAAATAGTTACGCTGGGACATACGACTTAATTGTCTACACCCATTCAACAAGTACTTCGCCTCAAAGTGTTGCTGGCATTATCTCAGTAGAATTGGATGAAGTCAGAGATAACATAGATCACAATGTTGATGGTACAATTGGAGATGTTGATACGAATGAGGACGGAGAAATTCAGATATCAGAATACGGTGTAGTTTCTATAGAAAGTGCTAGCCTAGACTATTCCTCTGGTCCAGTACAACCCGTTGTTTTTACAGGTCTTTCAGCAAACAATATCAATATATCTGCTTACAATGTTGGTAACAATTCAGATTCAATGTTTATGGTTGGTGGCTTTCAAATCATCCCAACCTCTGCACCTACTGCTTCTGTTGATCCCGTTTTAACGATCACTTCCAGTGAAGGCGGTTCTACGGATTTAGAGGGTTCAAATAGCTATACTTCCGGATCAAGTGTAACAGTCAATGCAACTCCTGATACGGGATACGAATTTGTGGGTTGGACTGGTTCTGTATCGAGCTCTGAAAACCCTCTCACCATTACTATTGATTCTACCACGAATTTAGAAGCAAACTTTGAAGCACTTTTAACAGTCGATGAGAGTGCTTTGATCGCTGTAGGATGGAATACTATAGATAATGCGGATGGTTACACATCAAGTGATGTAAATCCTGCAGATGATAGCACTCCTGATTCTCAAATCGCTAATTTTGCTGGGATTTTGGGTACCGCCGTAACCACCGTTTCAAACAATGGAGGCGGGAAAGTGGTTTTCCCTTCTGCAGATAATAATGGTGATACCTCTTACGGATCAAAAAGTTTCCTTGAATCTGTTTCATCAACTAGTGGTGTTCGTTTAGATACTTACAGTGCCGCGAACAGCCAATTAGATATCAAGATGACCAACAATTCAGGTTTAGATGTAACCGTTGCGGGAATCCATTTTGATGCTAAGCTTAATTTTGGTGTTGAAGGTGCTGAAATGAGTATCGCTCACTTAAGTAGTGCAAGTGATCTGCTTGATACAAATCCAGATGGCAGTACTTTAAATTCAAGAAATTTTTCAAATAAAATTATCCCAGGAGGATCAACTGGCTGGTCTAATTATGACATCAGTCCGGGCTTGATGACAGATCTTGTGCTTGCCGATGGAGAGTCCGCCGCTTTTAGGATTTCGTTGAATCAAGTCAACAGTGTTAATTCTGGTGTTTATTTTGATAATCTAGGGATCTCCATTTTACCAATTGATGGACAGTCATTATTGACTGTTCAAAGCTCAGTCGGTGGTACGGTTGATAATCTCGGTTCTGCTTTCAAAACCACAGGTGAAAGCGTCGCTATTACAGCGACTCCTGATGCGGGTTACGAATTCACTGGATGGACTGGAAGTGAAAGCTCGGACAATCCTTTAACAGTGACATTGGATTCAGCCTTATCCTTAGTAGCAAACTTTGAAGCACTATTAACAGTAGATGAGAGTGCTGTGATTGCCGTTGGATGGAGCACCATAGACAATGCACTTTCATCCGAAAACGAAGAGACTGCAGGTGGTGGTAGTAATACCGCAAATAGTGTAAATCCAGCTAATGATAGCACCCCGGATTCCCAAATAGCTAATTTTATAGGTGCTTTGGGAACTTCGGTATCAGCAGATTCATCCAATGGTGGCGGTCGTGTTGTTTACACTGCGGCTGACAATCTTAGTGATACTTCTTTTGGGTCTAAAAGTTTCCTAGAAGCGGTTTCTTCCGCGAGTGGTCTTAAACTTGACACTTTTAACGCACCAAACAGTCAATTAGATATTAAGTTAACTAACAATTCTGGTTCTGATGTAACTGTTGCAGGAATCCATTTTGATGCTAAACTCAGTTTTGGTACAGAAGGTAGTCAAATTAATGTTTCTCATTTCAGTAGTGCAAGTGATCTGCTTGATACAAATCCAAGCGGATCTGTTTTCAATTCAAGATCTCTTTCAAGTACAAATATTGCTGGCGATTCTACAGCATGGGTCAATTACGATATTAGTGCAGGTTCTATAACAGATCTTGTTTTAGAAGACGGCGAATCAGCTGCTTTTAGAATATCTGTGGACAAGATAAATGAGGTTAATTCTGGGGTACTTTTAGACAATATAGGTATCTCTATTTTACCTTTACAAGGGCAATCACTTCTAAGAGTCAGTTCTTCTTCCGGAGGTACTGTTGATAATCTAGGGTCTTCTTTCAAAACAACAGGTGAAAGTGTCACTCTCACTGCAACTGCGGATGCAGGATATGAATTCATAAGTTGGACTGGTAGCACCAGCCTAGATAATCCTTTGACCGTTACGGTTGATGAAGCATCGACAATTATTGCAAATTTCCAACCTCTTTTCGACGATAACGCAGTAGTCATTGTCGGTTGGAATTCCTTCCCTATTAACAGTAGTTCAAACGTTTCTAGCGAGGCTCCTGATACGGTTGCTAATGGTTTTAGCGGCAATCTTGGAACATCTGTTTATGGAGATGTTGCAACTGAAGGCGGGGGTTCTAATACAGCTGCCAATGCAAATTCATTCGATTACACGTATGGAAGGGTATATAACATTTCTGACTCAGATTTAGGCACAGATTCTGGGATTCAACTTTCCACTTTTGGCGGAAATAGTAAGAGGTATGTCGACTTATCTGTAACTAACAATTCTTCTGGCGATTTATTGCTTTCGGGAATTCACTTCGATATTGGTCATCTATTCTTCCAAGCTGATCAAAATTCAGATGTGGAAGGCGCTGTATTAAGTGATGAAGGTGCTACGATTAAGGTCATTCACTTACAAATGGCTGAAGGCACTTCTCCCAGTAACTTGCAAGACTCATTTAATCAAAGGACTATTGCTTCGTTTAATTTGCCTGATGGAAGTCTGACCATGTTCTCAAAATCAATGGGTTTTGGTGGCTTAGCAGATACCACGCTTGCAGCGGGAGAAACAGCAGCCTTTAGAATTGAACTCGAGAATGCTGCTGGAGGCTCCAACAATCCTTATAACGTAGGAGCTACTATTGACAACATTGCAATTACCGGTACTCCTGCAGGGGATATCTATACATTGAATGTAACCGATGGTTCTGTTGCTGGAGGGAATGTTGATCTAAATGGCTCTAGCATGTATGTCAGCGGACAAGTTGTTAATTTGACGGCTACACCATCAGAGGGTTATACTTTTACTGGTTGGACGGGTGATTATGAATCAACGGATGCAACTATCACGGTTACAATGAGTAGTGATCTAAATGTGTCGCCGCAGTTTGCCTTAGCTACTCTTCCAGCACTAGCAATAGCATCGGATGCAGGTTCTATAACCATCTCTTGGGAAGGGAGTGCCTCATTAGGCTTGATTAGTTCAGAAACCTTAAGTGGTTCATTTGAAGCCGTTTCTGGTAGCGTTGAAACGAACGGAAACAGCCATTCCTATACCGAATCCATACAAGGAACACAGAAGTTCTTCCGCTTAGGTACCGAGTAAATATAAGATAAATCTTAATCTTTCCAAAAGTGCTCAGTAATATGAGCACTTTTTTTGTACTTAATTAAAATATACGTGCCTAAAGCTTAAAACAATCATGCTCATTATCATTAAGATTGAGCAAGTCATATTTTGAAATAGTAAGACAGATTTAAAACTTGCTACTAATTTATTAACGTTCAGCTATGAAGCAATTATTGTTACGTTCAGTATAATTGAGAATATGTAAGTAGGCAAAAGATTTGTTAATTTCCCCAGTAACTTAAATTAATTCTGACTTCATTAATAATCTATCGTAAAGCGTACGGAATAGGATCTGGAGTCGGTATAATAAGCATTCATTCCCCTAGCTAAAAGGTCTATGTGGTTGAGAACATTATCAATATGAAAATGAACATTAGCGATCGGTGCATTTCTGCCTTTGCTTATTTTGCCACGCCAACCAAAAAATAATGAGGTATTAAAATGATCGGATAGCCAAAGCTCATGACTTTTAGGCTGTCTTGTCTTCGCACCAGCTGTGTACACATATTCTTCATTATTCAATAGTCCATCATCGTTACTATCGAAATCTGCTTTCGGAGCAGGCCCAAGATTTTTTATTCGACTTGCAGCTTGTATCCGAGCAAGAAATGATGAAGTTCCATTCGCAATTAAGCTTTGTTGTAAAGTATTTCTTGCTTCTGATTGGCTGGTTGAATAATAAATTTGCTCGCTTTGTGAATCGATAAAATTGAACAAGGTATTTCCAGAAACAGGGTCTTGCTCAGCTAAGGCATCAAGATCATATTCAGTTATTGATGTGACATCTGCGAGTCCGTCACCTAGGTATCCTGTGTCATCGTCTTTGACTTTATTTTGCCATAGTTCGTCACCTTGGTGACCAATATCTTCATAGTAATTACCAGCATAGGACTCTGAGTAATACCTGAGCCCTGAACCTACATACCAGCCTTTGAGTTTTCCTTTTTGGAAATTCTTCCTGAAATTAATAACGCCTTTATGGTGGGATGTACCTGGATTCGTGTGCCCGTCTTTAATTCCTATATTTGTGCCTTCACTGACAACTGGAGAATTATCGACTTCTGTGTCCAGATAAGCATACCCAAGAAATAGGGTGGTCGAAGGTATTGGGTTATAGTACAAATCCAACTCGACACCTTTACTGATGACAACTGTGTCAGCTATATGTTTGCCGAAGCGTGTAAAACGTGATCTAAGCTGCGGATCATTTGGATCAGTGAAATCAATATATGATTCAAAAAGCTCTGGAGCATTTATTTTAGCCCATGCACGTAAAACAGGATTTTCAAATTGGGTGGAATCATTTTTCTTTTCGACGTAGAAGCCCATGATTTGTCCATTTACAGAACCTTCAAATAAATCAAATTTTAATCCGAGCTCTGAGCCTTTGCCTGTTTGTGGAGGGATCTCTTTACCATCCGCTTGTAAGTCATTACTGGTAGGAGTTTGAATAGATGCGGAGTGATTCGCAAAAATGCCGACATTTGAATTTGCCCAATAAATAGCTCCTAACGATGGGCTTACTTTATGATAAGTTTTTTGTTTAGTACTGTTAGCATCGAGATTTTCAGAATTCAGAAGGTTGATGTGTGTGGATTGAACATCCATGGCATCATATCGAGCGCCAATTAATGTACTGAGCTTGTTATTCATGTATTTTCCTTGGAGTGCGAACCAAAGAGCATTTAATTCGGTTTCCCCAAATCGTTGGCTTCTAGGATAGAAAGAACCAATGGCATTTGGTCTATAGCCTTCCGGAAAAACAGGGTAGTTAGGATCATAATTATTTTCATCAATAAATACGATGGCTCCGTTTATCTCTTGATAAGGGTTAACTCCATTGACAGATGAAACTGAATCAAATGGGTTACTTCCTGTGTATGGAATGTTAAAGCTGTCCGTAGTTCTGTTAGCCCAATTCGTATCACTAGTATTAAACAGTTGATTGGATCGATTGTTTTTTCGGATTTTATCGTAGTCGTATCCAAGAAGTAGTCTTTGTTTTGTTTTAAAGAGTTCTATATCCGTGAAAAGGGTCGTCCTGATTGCCGTGCTTTCATTGTCATCAATTGAGTTAACCCAGTAAGATTGTACGAAAAGCTTATCTTTATCCTCGCCATTAATGCCACCTACTTCAGCTGCTTGGTCAGAGGCAATGTGTCTCCACGTTGCTGTTGATGCACGTAAATTATTGCCACCTTCGGGTCGAAGCTGATCTCTTTCGGCTTTTTCATGCATGATAGATATTTTGCCTTCAAGATTATCAGAAAAGCGATGAGTGATATCACCAATAATAAAATCTCCTTGTTCTTTTGATAATGTAGCTCCTGCAGCGTTACCAGAATTCTCAGGTCCAATTTCACTATAAAAGTCCTGAAAATCTTCTTCGGAATCAATGTTTATATAAGGATAGAGTCTCCAATTAGAAGTTCCATCTGTCGGTGAGTAATACCCACCAGTTGTTCCGTTATTATTAATTATAGTGTGGTCATTATAATTAATGATATAGTTCAATAAATCATCACTTATATAGTCTAACACATCTGATGTAGCCGGGAAATCTTCGGGGATACCAGTGACTCCATATTGTCCTGTATTATCTTTATAGGTACCAGATGCAAAATGACGATTACTATTTATTCTTTCCAAATGTAATCGATATTGAGTTTGACTACTGGGTCTATAAGAGAGTTCTAAAGTGGCTCCCTTGTATTCATTGTAACGGTGAAGCTGTAAATAATCTCTTTTCGTAGAGGTTGCCATAAATCGGGTGGCAAACTGATTATTATGTACCGTGTTAATATCATAAGAATATTCTTCTCTTCCTTTATTGCCAAACAGTACACCGAACCGTTCAGAATTTTTATTAAATCTTGGTTTTTTCGCGTTTAAATTAACTTTTCCTCCTGGGGCTGATTGGCCAAAAATTAAACTGTTAGATCCTCGGATAACATCCGTGCGCTCTACATTGTAAAAATTTAAAGGAGTCTGACGTGGCATAAATTCAAAAAGCTGAAATGTGGTTTGGAAACCCCTAAAGCGAAGTGCATTGTCACTAGTGGGGTCTTCTTCTTTAACCGCAGAAGCAATGGCTTGGTCAATGTCGCCGATACTACCAATGTTTAAATCTTCAATAAGTTCTTTATTGATAACAGTAATGGTAGCAGGAGTTTCTTTAATAAGGGCATTCGTACGTGTAGCAGAAAGCGTATGAGCAGAGTAATAGCTCCTGTCTTTATCAGTTGTTACTTCAAAGTCGGGAAGGTCGTAATAAATGACTTCATTTGATGAGCTATTATCATCAGTTCCATATGACTGTATTTCGGATGAAGGAGATTCGTTAAGTTCTTCATTTTCTTCCACATCTTGATTTTGTACAACTAGTACATTCTGAGCTAAGAGAAGATTAGTCGTAAGGATGGAAATTAAAGGAAGGAGTATATATTTTTTAAAGAGATTATTCATTATGAAATGATGAAGTTTTAAAATAAGCAGATTATGGTATCATAATATAGAAAAAAATACCCATTTTAGAAGTTCCTTTAAGTTATTGATTAGGTATAATGTGTTTGCAGTGATGTTCTTTATTTTACTGATTGAATAAACAATTTAAATTATTGTGAATAATAAAAGAGTTTTACTCATCTTTATATGTCTACTTTGTTTAAATATCTTCTACTAATTGTTTCAAGCATTCCTGCATTTATTTTGTCCGCAGATGACTTCACCATTTCTGAGAATGGTTCTATTCGTTGGGACGACACTTTATTAGAAAATAAGCCAGATGGAAATTGGATGTACCTCGTTAGCAAGAAGAATGTTCTCATTGAATCAACGAAATTTTCTGTTCAGACGCCTTTGGGTCAAAGTCGTAGCAATTTACTTCCTTGGAGAATCAGACAATACAAAGATGAAAAGGGTTTGACCTATAAAGAGCCAATTAAAATTGGTGACGCTAAAGGCTTTTTGAAAATTGAACATAAGCCTCTAGAAAATCGAAAAATAGATTGCTCAATCGATTTTAAAGCAGAGGGTTATAACACAAATTTGCAGACGCTTAATTTACCTATCCATGTCTTTGCTGGAAAAAAGTTTTATGTAAATGGTGTACCATATACTTATTCAGAAGGCACGGGAAAATCACGACACCATATAAACCTCCTCAAGCGGACTCGCTTAGAAGAGTTTATCGCAAGTGACGAAAAGTATGGTGCCTTCAAAATTATTCCAAAATCAGAATTGGAAATTGAGATTGTTGAAAAACTTGATTGGAAAGGGCATAGGTCGATCTGGCTCAACCTTTACCCAGTCAATGGGGAGCGTATTGAGTACAGATTTGTCCTTCCCCCAGAATTAAATGAAGACACCCAATTAAGTTATAAGGCCAATGCGATAGAGAATGGTAGTTTTGAGAATGGTCGCGAAGGCTGGGGAATCATTTTCAAAAAAAGAGATGTTACTTCCGATTGGTCATTGACTAAAGAGGCATCGAGTGAAGGGAGTACTTCATTAAAAGTTTCTGTAATTGAACAAAAGCATGTTTTTGAGCCGCTCGTGAAATCAGCTATCGTTGCCTCGGACTATTTTCAGTCAACTGCCTTGAAATCGGTCCGTTTTTCGGTCGATTTGAAAGCGGACAAAATAGGTCAAAAAGCAAAGCTACAAATTCGTTATGTTCCGACAGCCTTAGTCCCAAATGACGGAAGCAACTTGTTGGAAAAAGAAGTGGTATTAAGCAAAAAATGGGAACGATACGGATTTAATGTGGACCTTCCTTTGGCAGAAAATAATGCTTACGCTGTAGCGATAGAGTTTCCAGAGATTAAGGCGGGGGACTCGGTGTTTGTTGACGCTCTTCGCATTGGTTCTCCAGAAGATATAAATTATTCGGCTTATTCGGAATTAGAATCAGGATTGGATACAATTCGCTATCGTCGAATATATGAACTTAATGAGCCCTTTGACTTGATATCGTACTTGAAGAATAACGGGAAGAAGCGAGTGAATTATAAACTTCTTTTAAAGATTCGAGACACTGAAGGTCAACTGGTCTACGAAGCGGAGAAGCCTTATAAAGCTTTAAGAAAGGGAGGCCATTACGAACATCAATGGGAGACTCCTGGTTTTAAAAAACAAGGAATGTACCGTGCTGAATTGTTAACTCTGAATAAAGATTCCGATGTCATAAATCGAAACCATATTTCTCTGGCTGTTCTCAGGAAAAGGGAATTGAATGTTGTCGATCCGTCCAATAAATTTGGTGTTAATATTACGGATCTTAGGGAGTTTTGGGCACTTGAAAGAATCGGAATTGGTTGGTCTCGATTTACCTTCAATTGTAGCTTGTCTGATTTAATGCCCAGCAAAGGTGTTTGGAACCATCAGCATGAAAAGCGTCTATCTGCCTTATTGGATTATCAAAAAGAATTTGGAGTCACGCCGCTTGCGGTTCTCGGACCAGGAATCCCCAAATGGGCATCGAGTGGGCCCCCAGGCTCTTCGTCCTCTAGAGTTTATGCTCCAAAAACATCTCTCAATCATTATTTTGATGACTACCTTACTCGCTTGCTCGATTTTACTGACGGTCGATTGTATGCAATCGAAACATGGAACGAACCCGATATACCGCTTTTCTACAGAGGTTCTGTTCAAGAAATGGCGGATTTTTCTGAACTTTGTTACGGTATCATTAAACGAGAAAAACCAGATATAGAAGTCGTGGGGCTGGGATTAGCTACTCCAGCTGAAACTAAAAATACTTTTTTAGATAAATTATTAAATCAGGTCAGTTTGGATAATTTTGATGCGATATCCTATCACCCATATACTGAAGGTAGGCGTCATCCAGCTAGAGGGCATTTTCGAGATGTTGTTCAAGGCTTCTACTCAAAAGTGGAAAGCTTTGGCCCAGTGCCTCCCTTATGGGCAACAGAATTCGGATGGTTTGGTTTAGCACATGACGCCAAAAAATTCGTTCCCTACAAAAATCCATTTGTTGCTAGAGAAATTTTGGATGAGAAAGAAAGTGCTGAAGCGTATATTCAGTCTATTTGTACAGCTTTTGCTAATGGCGTAGAGAAGACGTTTTATTTCACCCTTTTAGAAGGTAATATATTGGATCGTTGGCTTCATGGATGGGTTGGGCCTGGAGGGCGTTCAGTCGAGCTTGGTTTCATTGCTGCAGCTACTGCCTGTGATCTCATTGCTGATATGCAGTGTTTAGGCCAAGAGTTTATTGAGGGCGGGATATGTCAGACGAAATTCTCCAACTATTCTAAAAATATTGTCGTACTTTGGAGCGAAAGTAAAGTAAAGACCTTGAATCTTCCACTGACCGAAAATTTAACCGTTTATGATCTCTATGGAAACAGTATGCCCTTGAATTTCAATAATGGCGGTACTTTTGTTGAGATAAAAGTGTCCTCACAACCCATTTATTTAGTTTATGAAAAATAAATCTCACATCTTAAATTACAGTCTACTTTTTTTGATTTCGATTGCTTCATTTATCAATCTCTATGCAATAAATGATGAAATAAAAGACCCTCCCAATGTTCTACTGATCATTTGCGATGATTTAAACACGGATATTGAAGGCTGGGGAGGGCATCCACAAACACTGACACCAAATATAACACGATTGATGCAAGAGGCAATCAGCTTTAAGCAGGCACACTGTACAATTCCTATCTGTGCTCCTTCGCGTTCAAGTTTCCTTACTGGGATTTATCCTCATAACTCAAACAATTTTGCGTTTGATCAGTGGATGAAAAATCCAGTACTCAGTCAGTCCAAATCACTTTCACGTTATTTTAAGGATAACGGCTATTTTACTTTAGGTACAGGGAAAATAATGCATCATCTAGTTCGCTCGCAGTGGGATGAGTTTTATCAAGAATCTGATTATGGTCCTTACGCTTTTGATGGCAAAGAAAACAAACCACACCCACTCGTTCCCAGGCCATTCCGAGATGATTTTGGACGGATTGATGGCTCTTTCGGCCCGTTAATGAACCTTAAGGGAAAAACTTTCGAGGGTATAGAGTATAGCTGGCAGAGTGGTAATTGGGTCAGAATGTACTCATTAGACTATGAAACGGATGAAAATCGAGATCCAACAGCTGATGAGCAAAATACTCAATGGGTTATCGAGCGATTGAATGATTTATCGCAAAATAACAATGAAGAACCTTTTTTTATGGCCCTTGGATTAATGCGACCGCATACACCTTTAATCGTACCTCAGAAATATTTTGATCGTTTCCCTTTGGATTCAATTGAGCTACCAGAAATGTTAGAGGGTGATGCGATCGATACCTTTTTGCTTGATTCTCGAGGAGGAAACGACAGAGGGAGGAAGATTTTTAACAGCCTTGTTGCTTCTTATGAAACTAAGGAGTTAGCCTTAAAACATTTCATTCAAGCCTATCTTGCCTGTGTTGCATCTGTGGATGATTTAATAGGGCTGATTTTAGATACCTTAGAAAAAACAGAGCTTTCTGAAAACACAATCGTGGTCTTTACTAGTGACCATGGTTGGGGTAATGGGCCTAAGGATTATGTTTATAAAAATGCCCTTTGGGAAGAGAGCACTCGTGTTCCTTTGATTATTAAGGTTCCTGAACTGACACAAGGTGGTATCGAATGTAATCATCCGGTCTCTTTAATTGATTTATATCCGACACTTCTAGAACTGTGTAGTCTATCTGCTGATAATAGAATCAGCGAAACAGGATATCGTTTAGATGGTTTCAGTCTAGTGCCATTCATTCAAACACCGAATACTTTAGAATGGACAGGGCCTAATTCAGCATTAACAGTCATTCATAAATGGAAAGAAAAAGATCCTTTAAATCAGAGTTATTCTCTTAGGTCAAAAGATTGGAGGTATATACGATACCACTCAGGCAAAGAAGAATTATATGATAAAACTGAAGACGTATTTGAATGGACAAATCTCGCCTACAAGACTGAATACAAGGATCAAATAATTAAGTTTAGAAAGGAATTAGACGCACGTCTAAAATAACGAACTATTATGAGGACAGAAAATTACATTGGAGGCAAATGGGTAGCGAGTGATTCTAAGTTAAATGTTTTTAATCCAGCCAATGGTTTAAAAATTGCCGAGGTATCTTCTGCTTCTGCTACTGTTGTTGAGCAAGCACTTCAGTCAGCTCAAGTAGCTTTTAATGAGTACTCGCAATTTTCTATAGAAAAAAGACAGGAGTTAATACAGCAATTAGTAGATAAGCTAAAAGAACAGGCTGATCCAATTATTGAATTATTAATTCTTGAGACTGGAAAAACTAAAGAAGTGGCTAGTTATGATTATGGTATGCTTCTAGAAGCGCTTCCATTTTTCATTGAAGAAGTAAAAAGGAATTATGGAGAGACGATTCCTGATTATACAGGCGATCATATAAATATTATTTCGCATCATCCTGTCGGTGTTGTCGCTGGGTTATTGACTTGGAATTTTCCTTTATTGAATTTGGCTTATAAATTAGGGCCCGCTTTAGCAACAGGTTGTTCGGTTGTCTTTAAAGCCTCACATCATACACCATTGTCTTCTTTACTAGTTGCTGAAGTAATTGATTCGATAGGCTTTCCCAAAGGAACGGTAAATATTCTAACGGGTGATCCAAAACTTGTTAGCGACACGTTAGCCGAAAGCAAGATTCCTCGATTATTAACAGCAATAGGATCTACTTTTGCAGGCAAAAAACTAGTCGAAAAATCAGCTTCTTCGATTAAACGCTTTTCGCTAGAGCTTGGCGGAGATGCTCCAGTCATAGTTTTTGAAGATGCCGATTTAGATAATGCAGTAGAAACTATTGTTAGTCTCAAGATGGCAAATGCAGGTCAAATTTGCGTGGCTCCTAATCGAGTTTATATCCATGATTCTATTTACGATAAATTTATACAGAAATCCGTAGATTTTGTTAAAAAATATAGAATGCTTGGAGATTCAGGAGGCGGGCCCGAGTTAAGTCCACTCGTGGATGAGGCAAGTGTTATCCGTCTCGAGAATATTTGTAGTTCTGAGATTCATAAGGGATCAGTCGTTGTTGGCGGGAAAAGAGTGAAGCGCGAAGGATATTTTTTCGAACCAACAATAGTTAAAGATTTGTCTTTTGATACATCTTTAGTCTGTGAAGAGCTTTTTGGTCCAGTCATCCCGGTTTTTTCTTTCAGCAATTCGGATGATATATACTCCATGGCAAATGATACTGAATATGGTCTATCTGCATACCTATTTACACAAAGTTTAAGCAGAGCTTTAGAAGCAGAAAAACGCTTATTATTTGGAAACATTCTAATAAATACCGTACATTATTCTATTCAGCTTCCCCATGGTGGTTTGAAACAAAGTGGATTTGGTAAAGATATTGGCCACCATTCGCTCGCAGATTATTATGATTTGAAGAGGATTTCTATTAAACGATAAATTTGTACTTTAAGGAAAATGAAAATTGCTAGCATAGATGTCTATCCACTCAAAACAGATTTAGAAAATCCAATCGGTTTTTCCCAGTGGTATTATAGCGCTAAAAATAATTTAGTGGTAAAAATCACAGCCCAAGATGGTACTGTTGGCTGGGGAGAGTGCTACGGGCCTAGTCATGCTATTGCACAATCAATTGAATCTTACTTCAAGCCCTTACTTTTAGGGAAAAATGCATTGGAAATTGAGATGCTTTGGCAGTTAATGTGGAAGTCTTACTTAGATTTTAATCGCTTAGGAATTTTCATGGCAGGAATATCGGGCATTGACATTGCGTTATGGGATTTAAAAGGGAAATTATATAGTGCTCCATTAAGAGAATTACTGGGTGGAACAAGCGATCCGATACCTTGCTATGCAACTGGTATGTATTTCAGGAAAGATATTTCAGATGATCAGTTGGTTAAACTACTTTTGCAAGAAGCCGAGGAATATGTGAAAGGTGGATTTAGTTTTCTTAAGATTAAGATTGGTAAGAATTTGAATTTTGATGCAAAGCTTGTTGAAGCTTTCCGCCAAAAATTCCCAAATATATCATTAGCTGCCGATGCTAATCATGCCTATAATTATAAAGAGGCTACTTGTATAGGCCGTTTACTAGAAAAGAATAATTATAGTTGGTTTGAGGAGCCCTTGCATCCTAGTAATATTGAGGATATGGCATTATTACGGGAATCATTAGATGTCCCTATATCCTCTGGAGAATGCGAGCAAACTCGCTACGGATTTTTGAAATTATCTCAGGCAAAAGCCTTAGATATTTTTCAGCCTGACCCTGCTTATTGTGGGGGTATTTCAGAATATTTAAAAATTCAAGCGATTGCATCTGCAAGTCATATTGATTGTATTCCGCATTGTTGGGGATTAAAAATCAATCAAGCTGTTTCGGCTTCATTGCTTTCTACCAGCTCAGAAAATCCAGGGCGTTTTGAGAAGCGTGCATTCTATCTAGAAATGGATCAAACGGAGCATCCAATTCGTGATACTATATTTAGTGCCTCTCATGAAATAAAAGATGGCTGTTTACATTTTAATAATCTGCCCGGTCTCGGTGTGAGCATTGATGAGCAATTACTGGATTCCTTTAAGGCAGCCAAATAAAGCTTTTATGAAACAATTATTTTCAGAAGAATTTAGGTCAGGATTATCGAGTGCAAAGGTAATTGCTACCGCTACCATATCCAATGTTGAAGATGCACTTCCTATAGGAGAGGCCCTTCTAGGTGGAGGAATCAATACTATCGAGGTAACTCTACGAACACCTGTAGCTTTAAAAGCAATGAAAGTACTAGCAGATAATTTGCCTGAAATGAATTTAATTGCAGGGACGGTTATTGATTTAGAGCAAGTCTCTCAGGTTATAGATGCAGGAGCTATTTGCGGAGTTTCTCCTGGGTTAAATAGAAAAATTATAGAAAAATCTTTAGCATTAAAATTTCCATTTGCACCAGGTATTGCAACGCCTAGTGAAATCGAATTAGGCTTAGATTATGGTTGCGATATATTTAAATTTTTTCCTTCGGAAAATTTGGGAGGTCTTGGTTTTTTGGAGAATATGTTTAAACCTTATGCGCACAAAGAGATTCAGTTTATTCCACTTGGAGGTATAAATTTAGACAATGCTCAAAATTATTTCAGTTCAAGTTGCATCCTTGCCATTGGAGGTTCTTGGATTGTGGATGATAAATCTGTGCAATCTAAAGATTGGATTTCAATCAAAAATAAAGCAGAAAAGGTAATGGCATTATCTACAAAAAAATAACTATATATTGACCATGAAAAAAGTAGTAACATTCGGAGAAGTTATGATTCGTCTTAGCCCTCAAGAAAACCTCAGGATATCGCAAGTTTGTCCAGGGTCAATGGATCTGACATTTGGAGGTGCTGAAAGCACGGTTGCAGCCTCAGTCGCTTATCTCGGAGGTAATAGTCGCTTTGTGACTTCTTTGCCCAATAATTTTATATCAGAGAGCTTTATCCAACAAATTAAAGGATTTGGTGTTGACGCAGATTTCATATATTTAAGAGATGAAGGACGATTTGGCGTTTATTATGTCGAAAAGGGGGCAAACCAAAGACCTAGTCGTGTAATATATGACAGAGAGATGAGTTCTGTTTCTAAAACAAAGGGGAAAGACTATGATTGGGACAGTATTTTTTCTAATGCAGGTTGGTTGCATATCTCAGGAATAACGCTTGCCATTTCTGAAATTGCCGCAGATGCAGCTTTGATGGCTGTAAAAAAGGCAAAAGAATACGGAGTAAAAGTTTCCTGTGACTTGAATTTTAGAAAGAATTTATGGAAATGGAGTTCTAGTATGAGTTCTGTTGAGCTTGCACGAGATGTGATGCCGAAGTTTTTAAAGTATGTTGATGTAGTTATCGGAAATGAAGAGGATGCAGATAATGTTCTTGGAATAAAAGCAAATGATACAGAAGTAGATGCAGGTAATATCTCGCACGATTCATATCCTTCAGTAGCCAAACAAATTTGCAAAAAATTTGATAATATAGAGTTAGTCGCGATAACTTTAAGAGAGAGCATATCAGCCAATGAAAATAATTGGGGGGCTATGCTTTACGAGAAAGCTACAGAGACAGTATGTTTCTCTCCTTTACAAGGAAGTGAATACAGTTCTTATGCGATAAATAATATAGTCGATAGAGTCGGTGGCGGTGATTCGTTTGCCGCAGGACTAATTTACTCAATTTGTGAAGATTCATCTAAAGATTTACAATATCAATTAGATTTTGCTGTGGCCGCATCCTGTCTAGCGCATTCAATCAAAGGAGATTTTAATTACACTAAGAAGAATGAGGTAATAGATTTGATGAAAGGCAATCAATCAGGTCGCGTCCAACGTTAGATTTAAATGCATTTTTTATTTATTTATATTCTTTTATTCTTCTCTAGTACCGTTTTTGCAAAAGATTATTTTGTAAATTCTTTTAGTGGTAATGACTCAAATTCTGGATTTTCCGAGGAACATGCGTGGAAAAGTTTAGAAAAGATTAATCAATTTGAGTTCAAACCAGGCGATACTATCTTTTTAATGCCTAATGCAGAATTCTTTGGCCAATTTAAGCCAACTGTCTCAGGAAAGAAGGATGCTCCGATTACATTGACTGCTTTTCATTCCGATAAGGGGTTGCCGAAAATTCAAGCAGAAGGTGAATTCTCTTCAGCCATTCATTTGGAAAATGCTTCATATTGGATAATCGATGGTATTGAAATCACAAATACGGGTAAGACTCCTGAAGCAAAAAGGATGGGTGTTTATTTGGCATCAAAAAATCACGGAGTTGTCGAAGCGATCACTTTAAGAAATTTATTTATTCATGATGTGAATGGACTTGTTTCTAAACAATTAGGCGGAGGCTTTGGCATCAAATGGGAAGCCATAAGTAATAAGAAAAAAAGTTCATTTGATGGTATTCTCATAGAAGATTGTACTTTGCTTAGATGTGACAGAAACGCTATTGCAGGTGGATTGAATCCTTGGACAGATCTTTCAAATTTAAGCAAAAATGTATTAATTAGAAATAATACAATTATAGACGTAGGGGGAGATGGAATTATAATAGTTGGTTGTGACGGGGCCTTAGTAGAATATAACAGAATCTACGGGGCTAGAAAACGTTTTGATATCTCGACTAAAGAAATGACAAAGTATGCAGGGCCAAGTGTTGGCATTTGGCCATGGAGTTCGCTTAATACCCATGTGCGCTTCAATGAAGTATGGGGCTATGAAGGCACATTTGATGGGCAGGCATTTGACTCAGATTTTAACTGCTCTGGCACTTTGTTTGAGTTTAATTTTAGCTCAAACAACGCAGGCGGATTTTTTCTTGTATGTAACTGGGGAGAGCATGAAGAAGAGGGTCGTTCTATCGGCAATACAGGTACAGTCATTAGGTATAACATAAGCTTAAATGATCGCCTTAGGGGATTTGTTTTGAACGGTCCTATTGAATCTGTATCTATTACTGATAATATTGTTTTTAATACGATAGAGGATGATTTTCCTCTATTTATCGATACTCCGTGGGACGGTTTTGCTGAATCAGTTATTGTTGAAAATAATTTATTTTACATTGATGGCGTGGCATCTCACATACAAGGAACATGGAATAGCGAAAAAATAGGGGAATGGAAGTACCAGAAGCCAATAAGTTATAAAAACATTAGTTTTAAAAATAATGCTTATTCCAATATAAAAGATCATAATGAAGAGGGTATGCGTTTGCTTGGAAATGATGAAAGTTTGCAGTCACTTATTGGGCGTCTTTCAAATGATCTACTAACAAAAGCCAATTTTGAAAAGCTGATTCGCTTTCTCAAAGAGTCAAAGTACTGGGATGAAATTGATCGGTATTATACAAAGTAATTTTCGAAAAGAATAATCTATGGGAACATTCGACTACAATAAAAGGGGATTACCTAAACAAAAGTCTTTGTTTTATGGAGCGGACTATAATCCGGATCAATGGTTGGAATATCCAGAAGTCTTGGAAAGAGACATTGAATTAATGCATGAAGCTGGTGTGACTTCCGCTTCTATTGGAATTTTCTCATGGTCAACGCTTGAACCGAAGGAAGGGCAATATAATTTCACTTGGTTAGATTCTGTAATGGATCGCTTTGCTGATGAAGGCTTATTCGTTTTTCTTGCAACCCCTAGTGGAAGTAAGCCTTTTTGGATGTCTGAAAAGTATCCAGAGATTCGAAGAGTTGATTCAAAAGGGAATAGGGAAAGCTCAGGGCATCGACATAACCATTGTCTCAGTTCGAAAATTTACCGAAACAAGGTGACTGAAATAAACAGGATGTTGGCTAAACGATATAAAGGACATCCAGCATTAGCCCTTTGGCATATTGGTAATGAATTCAGTGGTGTTTGTTATTGTGATTTATGTAAATCAGAATTTCACAAATGGTTAAAGCACCGCTATGAGACACTTGAAAACTTAAATAGAAAATGGTGGACTCGCTTTTGGGGACATTCTTTTTCTTCTTGGTCTGAAATTCCACTACAAGACGCTAGTATTGATGCCTTAGCCGTTGATTTTTTTAGATTTATGAATGACCAGCATATGTCTTTCATTAAAAATGAAATAGATTCGGTAAAGTCTGTTGATGCTAGCGTACCTTGTACGACCAACTTCATGGCAACTAATTATAACACTGATTATTGGCGATGGGCAGAGTTAGTTGATGTTGTTTCTAATGATTTATACCCACTTCATGATGACAGAGACGATGTTCATAAGCGATCCATTGCTTCAGATTTTATTCACAGTTTGATGAGAGGAATGTCGGGTGGAAAGCCTTGGATGTTAATGGAGTGTTCGCCCAGTTCTGTAAATTGGTCTAAAGTGAATAAATTAAAACGACCCGGCGTACACAGGCAGGAGGTCATGCAGGCATTGGCCAATGGTGCGGATACTATTCATTATTTTCAATGGAGAAAAGGACGTGGCGGTTTTGAGAAATATCATGGAGCTGTAGTGGATCATGAAGGTACTAATGCTTCGCAAATTTTTAAGGAATGCGCTTCTATTGGAAGGGAGCTAAAATCACTTGAATCAATCAAAGGGGGCATTTGCCCCAAAGCCGAGGCAGCAATTATTTATGATTGGGAAAGTAGGTGGGCACTAGATGCTTCTAAAGGGCCTACGAATATTAATGATAATTACCCTTTTGCTTCCGATCTTTACACTCAAAACTGCCAGAAACAGTATTATGCGCTCACATCTGCAGGCCTTTCTGTTGATCTGATATCGAAAAAATCTAGTCTGGGTGACTATAAATTATTGGTAATACCCTCTTTGTATATTCTTGATGCTGATATTGAGGCTAAATTAAATGACTTTGTTAATAAGGGCGGAATACTAGTGGGTACTTTTCTCACGGCCTATGTAAATGAAACTAACTTATGCCATATTGGTGGATTTCCTGGTAAATCGTTTAGGAAATTATTTGGTATTTGGAATGAAGGAATGGATTATCTATTTCCAGATGAGTCTGTGAAAGTAAAAGATACAAGGTCTGTTTTTGAAATAGAGCTCAATGGCAATTGCTCAACGGTTATTGAACAACTAAATTTAGAAGGTGCTCATAGTTTAGCAGAAGCTGATTCGGACATGCATCAAGGTTCTCCACTTATTACGAAACACAAAGCAGGTAAAGGGTGCTCCTATTATTTGGGAGCTGAATTTGCTGATGATCTTTTGGTCAATTTTTACAAGAGTCTTAAAAAAGAAAATAAACTTGAAGATAGTCACGAGGGAATGAGCTTACCTGAAGGAGTTGTTCTTAGAAGACGAGATTCAAAAAACGAGAATTATTACTTTTTATTCAATTACCAAAATAAAGATGTAAAAATAGATTTACATAATGAAGAGTGGTTTGATTTTTCTAATAATATGAAATTACCGAATGAGGTTTGTTTAAAAGCATATGACACGCTAATTATTCAAAAAGCATCTCAAAATTAGCGTTTTGTTTTTAAATTACCACAAAGTGTTTTTAGATTAATATCCTCTATGTCAAACTATTGACTCGATTGTCTAGTTTGTTCAATTTAATTTATACTTTTTTACCTCATTATGAAAAATTTACTACTATTTTACTCTATTTTCTTTTTTGTTTCATTTTCATATGCACAAGTAGTACTTGTCGGTTGGAATGATTTTGACAACAGTAATGACACAGTAGCTGACACACTGCACGAAGATTTTTCTGGCATAGTAGGCACTTCGGTTAGCGATTCTGCTTCTGCAGGTGCTGGGCATTCAATTAGTGACGGCGCTAATCTTGGTGGAACGGCTTTATCTTACGGTAATCTTTTTGCTGTAGCTGAAAGTGATTTGAATCCATTATCCAATGGTTTTATTATCAACAGCACAGGTAATACTCGATTTATTGATTTTAGTATTACTAACAATGCTGCTGATGATTACGAATTAGATAGAATACTCTTTCATGCTAAGAGACAATGGGGCACAGCTAGTAATGTTGCATTAAAAGTATCTCACTTTTCACCATCTAGTGATCTCAGCGACAATGTTACGCAAAGAGAAATTTTTTCTCAAACAGACATTTCCGCAAGTACTACTGCATTTTCTATCACTATTTCTGGTCTAGATGATTATATTTTAGAGAGTGGCGAAACTGCTGCATTTAGAATAGCTAATGAAAATGTTGGGGCCAACGGGCAGTTTCGGGTAGACAACATCGCAATCACTGGTGTCGTAGTTCCAGAACCAACAACTTATGCTTTAATCTTGGGAATTATTACTCTTGGTTTTGCCATTCGAAAACAAAATTCTACTAAATAAAATTAGCATTATGAGTTGCGCATGTGGGGGGAGCCCTACGGGTAAATTCGTAGGTTAGCACAGTCTCTCAGAAGAGGGGTACCAAAAATGCTAGAAGAATTTTAAGCTAATTTAAAAAGCTAGGTATCTGAAGTTCTTAGTAGTCTTAATCCTATCGAAATTACGCCCCTTCTTTAAGATTGGAATTTTTACTTCAAGGTAAGGCATGGTCGGGCCGACAAGATTTGAACTTGCGACCCCTTGCACCCCATGCAAGTGCGCTACCAGACTGCGCTACGGCCCGACTTGATTAATTAAATTTTGTAATTAATTAAAGAGTTAACTCTTGAGTAATTTTGTTTTGGGTCAAGTCCTAAGCAATGGTTAGACATCTTAGTCGCTGAGTTTGAAGCGATAGAATTGTGTGTCATTGCTTGTGGGGACTTGTAGAGTGGCGGTATCACCGGTCTCTGTCCAAGATTGTAAATCATCGCTGCCTTCTAGATTGAGTGTGATGGTGGCTTGATTGTTGATGACTTGAATTACTGTGGAACCAGCTCTTAAATCTGCAATGCTTTGAACGATTGCGTTATATAAAAGGGTATGATCAACATTGGGGTCGAGTTCATAATCAACGAGTGCTTTGTCGCTCAAGCCATCATTGGAAGTGTCGTCATTGTTTGGATCACTTTGGTGGGTATTAATTTCAGCACTGTCGGTTAGGCCGTCATCATCGCTATCAGTGTCATTGGGGTCTGTATTATGGGTATTGATTTCATCACTATCGTAAAGTCCGTCATCATCGCTGTCACTGTCGCTTGGATCTGTACCATGAGTATTGACTTCATTGCCATCGGTTAAGCCGTCATCATCACTATCAGTGTCGAATGGATCTGAGCTGTAGGTATTGACCTCATCACCATCGTTGAGACCATCATCATCGCTATCTGCATCAAGAGGGTCGGTGCTATAGGTATTGACTTCTTCGCTATCAGAAAGGCCATCGCCATCGCTGTCAGAAAGGGTGGGGTTCGTGCCTAAATTAAATTCAGTTTGGTTGTCTAGGCCGTCTAAATCGGGATCGGCGGTACTATCTGCATCTGCCCCGTAGAGACTTTGGTCAATGGCCCAACCCGCATAGGTGGAGGTATCCGGTATGTTGTTTAAAATGGTTTGTCGGTATTGGGAGATACGAACGAAGTAATTGGCATCTTGGCTTCCACTGAATTGTGCAAAGGTGGAACTGCCAAAAGTGGAGACTGCAGTGGTGATACCGGCTAGTTGCCAGGTGCCTGAATTAGACACAAAAAGTCCTGATCCTGAATCATAGTAGGCGAAAGCAACTTCGTTACTACCCTGACTGGAATTGAGTTGAGTGATTAAGTAATGATAGGTATTATTTCCAATACTTCCGTTGCCTGTACTTTCAATTTGGTTGGTTCCCCAGCGTTTTTTAATTGTTGAACCATTTCCCCAATTCCAGGTGCGGTTAGTACCTGTTTCTTCAATTTGATCGGGATCTCTACCGTAGCCCCAGCCAATTAATGTGCCTGTTTTGAATCGTTCGTTGGTGGAACTGTATAAGGGAGCTTCAGGAAGATTAGGGTTTTGGATCAGTTTAAAGAGTACTAAGTCGGCAGTTCCAATTTGAATGGGTAAGAAATTGAGATCAATGGCCCAATAAGTGATGCCATCAAAAGTGACATAGGATCGCCTTGGGGTCAGGTTTTCGTAAAGTACATGTGCTGCGGTAAGCATGTATTTGTCTTTGATATGGGTCGCTGAACCAACGATGCCTGTTCCATCGGCATTGCTGATTTTGGCTACAGAATTAAAAATAGCTTCTCGAGAAGAATCAGGAGCGTTTAAATTAGCATTATTGTCTCCGCTATAAAGAATAATCGCGTGAGCAGTGCTGGATAAAGTAATGCTCAAGATGCTCAAGACGCTCAAGTATAGGCAATAAAGTGCTTTTTTTGCAGTGTTTGCAATTTTTGATGGTATGTAATTTATGAGGTTCACCTTAAATATGAAGATTTGAGAATCATTGTTTCAATAATTCTGGGGTTAATACGACTGTCGGAGGTGAGCGGAGAGGAAGCTATCGTCTTTGAGCGAGCATGTAGAGTAGCCAACCAAGACTTGAAATAAAGGCAGCTACATAAGTGAATGCAGCGGCGTCAAGGGTTTCGTTTACGCCTTTGATTTCATCTTGTTCTATGATTCCAAGCCCAACGAGTTGTTTTTTGGCTCGGACACTAGCATCGAATTCTACGGGTAGTGTGATCAGTTGGAATATGGTTAGGACTAAATAAACAAAAATACCAATATTGAGTAACATTGGGCCTAAGCCAAAAAAGAATCCACCAAACATGACCATTGGTAATAATTGAGAGGCAAAGTTTGTGACGGGTACGAGTGCCATTCTCAAATTAAGTGGGGCGTATTCATGTTTGTGCTGAATAGCATGTCCGGCCTCGTGGGCGGCGACACCGAGGGCGGCAAGACTGGATCCACGATAATTTTCTGCACTGAGTGCTAATCTTTTATGAGCGGGGTCGTAGTGGTCAGTTAATTCCCCGCGACATTCGACAATCTCCACATCATTGATTCCAGCACTTTGCATAACCGCTTGTGCCGCTTCTCTACCAGTGATTCTTCCTCGGGATTGGCGCTTTATATTTTTACTGTAAGCACTCTTGATACGTATTTGCGCATAGAGTCCGACTACAATTGGAATGATGATCAAAATTAAAAAATTCATTATAGTTATATAAATGATTTTTTGTCTTTCTTTCAATCAAATCTTTAAGTTTTTTTACTGACTTTTTAGGTATTTGTCTTATTTTTAAATTATGAGAATATTAATTATATTAGTAGTGTTGATCGCTGCGTTTTTTATTTATACTTCTACGAATCAAATTGGCATGGATTCAGTTGACCTAGATTCGACGGTCGTAGTTGAGTCTTCTGCAAATTGGTTGACCGATTTGTCTGAGGTGCAAGCACAAGCAGAGAAAGAAGGAAAACCGATCTTAATGGATTTCACCGGGTCAAATTGGTGTGGTTGGTGTATTAAACTCAAAAAAGAAGTTTTTTCACAATCCACTTTCATTGATTATGCGAATGAAAATTTAATACTAATGACAGTTGATTTCCCTCGAGGCGTGGAACAGGAAGAATCCCTAGTGGATCAAAATTACAAGCTGATGGAAAAATATCGTGTTGATAGTTTTCCCACAATTATCTTAGTGGATGCACAAGGTGAGGTATTGGCAAAAACAGGCTACCGTAGAGGCGGACCTGAGAACTATATAGAACACTTGAAAAGTTTGTTAGCTAATTCAGATAATTAGTCAGCTTAAGCATACCTAGTATAGGTATAGCGCTAAGCTCATAGATGAAGAAACTATTATTTCTTCTCAGCTTTGGCTAATTTTCTTCGAATATTTGAATCTAGTATCCGTTTGCGAAGCCTTAGGTGGTTTGGAGTGGCCTCCACAAGTTCATCAGATGTGATGTATTCGATGGCTCGTTCGAGAGAAAATCTTTGGGGTGGAGCTAGCTGGATGCCTTTATCCGAGCCAGAAGCACGCATATTGTCGAGTTGCTTAGCCTTTGTTGGATTGACGGGAAGGTCTTCTTTTCGTGGATTTTCTCCAATGATTTGTCCTTCATAGACGCCTTCACTGGGAGCGATAAAGAGTTTACCTCGATTTTGGATCATATCTAAGGCATAAGGCATGGATTTCCCTTGATCCATACTTACGAGAGTTCCTGTTAGGCGTGTATTGATTTCTCCGCAATAAGGACGATATTCCAAATAGGAATGGCTCATCACACCGTGACCTGAGGTCATAGTGGTTAAATCACTTTCAAAGCCGATGATTCCACGAGTGGGTGCTTCGGCTTCAACGGTAACACCTGCATTGTGGTGCTCAAGGTTGGTGATTTTTGCTTTTCGCTTGGAAAGGTTTTCCATGACACCACCGAGGGCATCTTCTGTGATTTCTACCCAAATTTGTTCGAAGGGTTCACAGCGTTTGCCATCAATTTCTTTATAAAGTACTGTGGGTCGAGAAACGAGTAATTCAAATCCTTCACGTCGCATGGTTTCAACCAAGACCGCAATTTGCATTGATCCTCGGGCATTGACTAAGAAGCGTGTGCTTTCCGTGGCTTCTTCTAGTGAAATGGATATGTTGGATTGCATTTCTCTTTCGAGACGCTCTTTGATTTGTCTAGAGGTGACTTTTTTGCCGTCTTGTCCAGCGAGGGGTCCATCGTTGACAGAAAATTCCATTTGGATGGTAGGGGGATCAATTTCTACAAAGGGGAGTGCTTCACCTTCGGGGGTGAGTGATAAGGTGTCACCAATATCGATGTGATCGAATCCAGCAATCCCGACAATATCACCAGCATAGGCTGCTTCGATATCGTCGGTTTTTAAACCGGAGAAAGTTTTCATTTTTGTGATTTTGACGCGCTTAGTGGTACCGTCTTTGTGGAGAGCATGGATAGTTTGACCTTGTTTAATCTCTCCAGAAAGGATTCTTCCGATGGCCATACGTCCTACATAGTCATCCCATTCAATATTTGAGACGAGCATACGAAAATCGCCAGCTTCAATAACGGGTGGAGGAATTCGGTCTACAACAGTTTCAAAGAGTGCGGTCATGTTTTCTCTTGGGCCGTCGGACTCTCTGTCGGCAAAACCATTTTGGCAGAGGCATATAAGAAGGGTGCATTGAATTGATCATCAGCCTCAAGGTCTAAAAATAGTTCGAGAACTTTATCGTGTACCCATTCGGAGCGGGCAGTGTCACGGTCAATTTTATTAATTACGCAAATAGTTTTAAGTCCTTGGCTAAGGGCTTTTTTGAGTACCCAACGGGTTTGGGCTTGTGGTCCGCCAACAGCATCAGTGAGAAGTAGTACTC
>JBJLEY010000019.1:0-114607 GCA_045565635.1 Coraliomargaritaceae bacterium | reverse complement strand
AGATGTGGATGGTATTTGTACAATAAAAGATATTTTACCAGGAGGCCCCGCTGAGCGATCAAATCAATTAAAAGCTGAGGATGAAATTCTGGGTGTCGCACAAGGCAATGAAGAATTTGAAGATGTCATTGATATGCAATTACAATACATTGTACGGAAGATAAAGGGGCCAAAAGAGACGATTGTTCGCTTATTAATTCGCCCAGGAGATGCTACCGATCCATCCGCTAGAAAAATTGTGTCACTGGTACGTGATGAAGTAAAATTAACGGCCAATCTTGCTAGTGCTAAAGTAATCCACCTTCCCTCTGACAACACTATGATTGCTATTGGGGTAATCGAACTGCCTTCTTTTTATGGTAATATTGGGATGACGAGTGCTCTTGGAACAACCACCGACAATGTACAAGAATTAATTGAAAAGCTAAAATCCTATAACATAGAAGGTTTAATTTTAGATTTAAGACAAAACGGTGGAGGTCTTTTAAGTGAAGCCGTCCGCCTTACAGGATTATTCATTCAGTTGGACCCGTAGTGCAAGTCGTAGACGCACGAGGGAAGAAACAAGTATTGCATGATCAGCTCCCTGCAATGGTCTGGAAAGATCCTTTGGCGATACTTACTTCCAAGTTCAGTGCGTCCGCATCAGAAATTGTTGCCGGTGCTCTGCAAGACCATAAACGGGCTTTAATTATTGGCGACAGTGCAACTCACGGAAAAGGGACGGTTCAAGAAGTTTATCACATGAATATGCGATCGCCCATGAATTGGTTTCAACCCAACCATTCAACGACTCCACCTGTCGCTTCAAAAATTACCATCAAACAATTCTTTTTACCACAAGGGAGTTCGACTCAACTCAAGGGAGTTTCTTCAGATATTATTTTGCCCTCTATAAATGAACTTTTTCCTATCGCCGAATCTGATTTAGAAAATCCCATTGATTGGGCATTAATCGAACCCATCAATTGGTATAATAATTGGGAGAAAATTAATGTTTCCAGCCCCTACCAAGAAAACTTGATCCCACATCTTACAAAATTAAGTGATATTCGACAAAAAGAATTGGAGGAACTCATCTATCTAAACGATCAAATTGATTGGCGAACACAACGTTATGACGAAACCAAAATTTCACTCAATTTAGAAACACGTATCGACCAACAGCTCGAAGAAAAATTATTTAATGAAGCTCTTGAAGAACGTTATGATGCCTTAAAATCAAATCCTTATAATCAATTTGAGGTGCTCTTAGATATCCGCCTGGAACAAGAAGCTGATTCGCAAAGCTTACAAGCTTCTTTTGCCCTCCAAGAGACAAAAGAAGCTTTCGAAGGAGATGACCTTGATTCAGAAGTGGAAGAAAAGGAAGAAGAAGACACTTATGATATACATTTAAGGGAAAGTGTTCGGATCCTTGGTGACTGGGTATCCTGGGAAAACAAGTCCGTACAAACCAGTGCCGCATTCAATTTATTTCCTAATTAATCAAATTAGCCTAGCCTGGCTTAGCCTAAGAGAAAAATTAGAAAAATTTCTAGGCTCTCATCGATACAACCAAAGAAAGCGATCGTATTCATTCAAATCTTTTGTTGTCTTGCTTGCCTTATAGCCGATTTTTTCTGCCTCCTTTGATAATTCGCCATGCTGATCTGTCCCTGTTTCTAAAACGAGAATTCCTTCCGGTTTTAAAAAAGCAAATGATTCTCGCATGATTATTTTTAAATCAGACATTCCTGAATCCTCAGCGAGTAAGGCTTGCTTTGGTTCAAACTCTTTTACCTCGGGCTCCGCTGATTCATAAAGTACATCACTCAGATAAGGAGGATTAGATATAATCATATCAAATTGTTTTTCTGCAGACAAAGCAGATAGCCAATCACTCTCCAAAAATGTGATTTTATCCTTTAGAGCTAAGGCTTCTGCATTGCTCTTAGCTAAAGCCAAGGCCTCTGGGTCTCGGTCAATTGCGGTGATCTCTGCAGAAATTCCTGCGTTTGCAATAGCTAAAACAATGGCTCCTGAACCCGTGCCTAATTCTAAAATATGTTCGGCATCCCCTAATAAAGGAAGTACTTGCTCTACCAACAATTCTGTTTCGGGTCGAGGAATCAAAGCGCGTTTATCCACACGCAATGTGCAGTCAAAAAAACTCGTTTCTCCAAGAATATATTGTAAGGGTTCACGCATCGCCCTTCGGCGCACCATATCACGCATCTGACCCAATTCCTCTGGATAAATCGGCCGATCCAGATCCAAATATAAATCCAAGCGTTTTAACTTAAGTGCCGATGATAAAATAAGATCCGTATCTAATTTTCCATTAGGAATCCCTTTTTCGGAAAAAAAATTTTCTGTCTTACTTTTGATCTCTCGAAGTGTAACTAGCATACCCGAACTACTTTAAACTTGTTGCGATTTTACCAAATTCTCAATTCGGGCTTCGTAATCAATATTGTGTAAGGCCTCAATCAAGGATTCTAAATTACCTTCGACTATTCCAGGAAGTGAAAAATTCATTCCTATGCGATGATCTGTTAATCGTCCTTGTGGGAAATTATAGGTACGAATTCGTTCAGAGCGATCACCGGTTCCAATTTGCCCTTTTCTTTCCGCTGCATATTTTGCGTGCTCTTCTTCCTCTTTTGCTTTGAGCAATCGAGACCGCAAAACTGTCATCGCTTTGGCGCGATTTTTATGCTGCGACCGCTCGTCTGCGCAATACACGGTAACGCCTGTAGGCTTATGAACAAGTTGCACTGCAGAATCTGTTGTATTAACATGCTGTCCACCTGCCCCAGAGGCACGCATCGTCGAAATATCTAAATCTTGTGGTCTGATTTCGATATCCACTTCCTCCGCCTCGGGTAGTACCGCCACTGTAGCAGTCGAAGTGTGAATTCTTCCTTGTGTTTCGGTAACGGGAACCCGTTGCACTCGATGCACCCCACTTTCAAATTTTAAATATTTATACACATTCTCACCTGTGATATTAAATATAATTTCACGAAAGCCTCCGGTTTCCGCGACACTTGAACTCATTAATTCAACTCGCCAATTCATTTTCTCTGCATAGCGGCTGTACATTCGGAACAAATCGCCCGCAAAAATATTTGCCTCATCGCCACCAGCTCCGCCTCGAATTTCCATCACTGAGTTTCGGCTATCACTTGGATCTGGCGGAATCATCGCTTTCAATACGGTGAGCTCTAAGGCTTCTTTTTCCTCTTTTAAAAGAATCTGCTCTTCTTCAATCAATGGCACTAACTCTTTATCCGTCGTCGCATCTTCGAGAAGTTCTTTATTATCTTCGAGTTGCTTCTCGACCGCATGATAACTCTCAAATTTTTCTATTAATGAGGATAATCTTTGATGCTCGCGAGACACTTCAGTCGCTTTTTTTGCATCTGAAAAAAAATCAGCAGAAGCCATTTGTTCATCTAGTGTACTTAATTTTTGTTTAAATGGCTCAATATCAGGTATTTTGTGCATATTTTATGTAAAATTCGTTGCAGAAAAAAGAGTTCTTAAATAAGAATAGAGAATCAAGTAATGTCGAAAAAATCTTTATACAAACAAAATATTATAGCTTGCGTTTGGGATTTTGATAAAACCCTCATTCCTGGGTATATGCAAACCCCTTTATTCAATGCTTTTAGCATTGACGAAAAACTCTTTTGGAAAGAGGTGAATGCACTTCCAGAAATCTACCAGAAAAAAGGCACACGTGTTTCCTCTGATACAATTTATTTAAATCACCTACTCAGCTATGTCAAAAATGGCATCCTTAAAGGTTTGACCAATGCAAAACTTAGAGAACTAGGGCAACAATTAGAATTTTGTCCGGGACTGCCTGAATTATTTCCTCTATTACAAGCCATAACAAAAGAGTCGGAAGCTTATAAAAAACACAATATACAACTAGAGCATTATATTATTAGCACAGGGCTTGCTGAAATGATCCGTGGAAGCGAGATTGCCCACTATGTCACCGATATTTTTGGCTGTGAATTTATTGAAGCACCCATGCCTCCTAATTTTTCAAAGCAAGACGAGCTAATTATAAAACTGGATTTTGAAATCAGCCAAATTGGCACCATTGTCGATAACACGATAAAGACCCGTTATATTTTTGAAATCAATAAAGGTGGAAATAAAAATCCTTCCATTGATGTGAATGCCTATATTGATAAAAACGATCGCCGTATTCCCATAGACCGCATGATTTACATTGCCGATGGACCCAGTGATATCCCCTGTTTTTCTGTGGTCAAAAAAAATGGCGGCAAAACCTATGCCGTCTTTCAGCCAGACAATGATGCCGAATTTGCACAAAATGATGCCTTACTTCATGCAGGGCGTATTCATTCTTACGGACCAGCAGACTATACTCCCCAAAGTACCACCACCAAATGGCTCTCCATGCACATCAGAAGAATTTGTGATGCCGTTGTCAATGAATGTGAAAATACACTTTCTAAATCGATTCAAGAACCGCCCAAACACCTCCATAAAAAACCCCACCACGATGAAGCTACGCCCAATGCCTCAAATTCTGATCTAGAACTTTTTTCTTAAATTTCCATCATTTAGATATCAAATAAGCTATTTTTTATATCGCTTTACTAGAGCACTTATTTTTAAAACTATGAATAACTCTTTCGAATCTTTTAAATTCATGCCCAAAACTTACAGCTTTCTCTTAATATTAACATCTTTAATCTTTTTATCCGGATGTGAAACAACCTCTTCTAATTCAATTCAGTCCAGTTATACTGTACCCACTGTTTTAGAGACTCCCGTCGATCTTCCTATCGTAGAATCACTTCCAGAAATTACCGAATTAGAGGAAAACGAAGATGAATCACTAATATTTAAGAACGATCGTTTGATTGTTAGAAAAACCTTAATAGACTCCGACCAAGTAGGTGGAGAAATCATCTATGAAATTACTTTAGAAGTACTAAAAGACGTCGAAAACTTGTGGATAGAGGAACGCATACCCGATTCATTTCAGTTGAATGAAGTGATTCCTAGTCTTGAAAATCCTTCTTCTTTAATTTGGCATTTTTCAAAGCTCATAGCTGGTGATACACAAGCTATTGCTTTCAACTTCAGCCCTATGGACAAAGGCACGCATGAGGTTCAAACCTTAGTTCGCTTTGAACAATCCCTAAACTTATCCCTGTTTTCAGGACAGCCCGAATTAGCCTTAGAATTAGTCGCTCCGAGTTCACTTGAGCGCAATACATCAGGAACTTGGGAAGTCATCATAAGCAACACAGGTTCAGCCGTTGCTAAAGCCGTTAACTTAACCGCTAATTTCTCGGACGCATTTAAAAAAATCACTCCTCTAAACTATTCTATTTACGAATTAGATATGGGCGCATCTCGCTCATTTAGCTTTGAGGCCGATGCACTCGAACAAGGTTTATTTGAAAATAGCTTCCTCGCAACTTATGAAAATAGCGTTCCCGAAACAGAAGCACTCGCCCAAGCACGAACACAAATCGTACAGTCTGGCATACAAATAGAAACACTCGGCCCTCTCAGTGCCTATGTATTCAAACCTCAAAACTACAAAATTAATATCCGCAATACCGGTGATACCGACTTAGAAAATGTTCGTATCACACAAATCGTTTCAGAAAATTATTCTATCTTAGATTCGGGGCGGGGCCGCATCAATGAAAACGCCATTGGTTGGATGATTCCTCGTCTACCCGCTGGTAGCAATCAATTGATTACCACTCAACTCACTGCTAATCGCCCAGGTGCTGCCACGGTTAAAACAGTATTAAAAACGGATAAAACGCTTACGGCTTCAGACCAAACGACAACGGAATGGCTTGCGGTTCCAGGGGTGACACTTTCCATTGTGGATTCCAAAGACCCGATCACTGTCGGGGAAACAACCGAATTAAGTATTCGTGTTCGTAATCAAGGTGAATTTGAGCCCGTGAAAGGACAAATTGAAATCAGCTTTTCTGAGCACCTCAAACCTTTGGCTATTCTCAATGATATTGAAGGTAGCATTTCTGATAACAAAATTGTAATCCCAGAAGTACTGCTGAAGCCTGGGAACGATATTGTTGTCACGCTATCTGCAGAAGGAATCCAAATGGGTTCAGGCAGAACCAACTTAAATTTTATGGCTGATTTCTTGAATAACCCAGTCATCAATCAAGAATCCACAAATATTTACTAATCTCTTATTTTCAATTTTATGACTTCTGCATCTTCAGATATAGGATTAATCGGCCTTGCTGTAATGGGACAAAATTTAGCCCTCAATATCGCCGACCATAGTTTTAATATTTCCGTTTTTAATCGTACCTACGCAAAAACAAAAACATTCCTGGAATCTAACCCGGATACACCAGGTACACTGCTAGGATTTGAACAACTAGAGGATTTTGTCGCTTCCCTTAAAAGGCCGAGAAAAATCATCATCCTAGTTCAAGCAGGCAAAGCCACCGACTCAGTCATTGATGCACTCATTCCCTTACTCGAAAAAGAAGATATCATTATCGATGGCGGAAATGCCAAATGGGATGATACCATCCGCAGAGAAAAAGCCTTAACCGAGATAAATTTACAATTTATCGGTTCCGGTGTTTCGGGCGGTGAAGAAGGTGCCCGCTTTGGCCCCTCACTTATGCCAGGAGGCTCTTTTGATGCCTGGAAAGAACTTGAACTGATTTGGACAGCAATAGCCGCTAAGGTGGATCCTGAGACCGGGAAACCGCTTATGGGCGCCAAACCAGGAGAGCCTGTTGACGGAGGTGTTACTTGCACAACATACATCGGAGAGAATGGCGCTGGTCACTATGTAAAAATGGTGCACAACGGAATTGAATATGGAGATATGCAAATGATTTGTGAAGCCTACCATATTTTGCGAGATATTTTAAAATTAGAACCCGTAGCAATTGGAAAAATATTTGAGGAATGGAACACCGGTCTTCTCGATTCGTTCTTAATGGAGATCACCGCAGACATTCTCCAACAAATAGACCCCAAAACCAATCAGCCCTTAGTCGATTCTGTTTTAGATACTGCAGGGCAAAAAGGAACAGGCAAATGGACTTCTGTAAATGCATTAGATATGGGAGTCCCTGCACCTACAATTGCTGAAGCAGTATTTGCTCGTTGTATCTCCGCACTCAAAGAGGAGCGTGTAAACGCATCAAAGATTTTGTCGCAACCTGCAAGTGCTCCTGCGGTCGAAGATAAAGCCACTTTTATACAAGCTGTTCACGACGCCTTGTATTGCTCAAAAATTTGTTCGTATGCCCAAGGATTTCAACTCATGCGTGAAGCGAATAAAGAATACGGCTGGAATTTAAACTTCGGATCTATTGCCGAAATTTTCCGTGGCGGGTGCATCATCCGTGCGGCTTTCCTTCAGAAAATCACCGAAGCCTTTGATAAAAATAGTGCTTTGGAAAACCTTTTGCTCGATGATTATTTCAAGCAAGCCATTGATACCGCTGAAGGTAATTGGCGTTTAGTGATTAGTCAGTCTGTATTAACAGGCATACCTGTACCGACTTTCAGCTCCGCCCTCGCTTACTATGACAGCTATCGTAGTGCCGTCTTGCCACAAAATCTTCTACAAGCACAACGGGATTATTTTGGTGCACATACTTATGAGCGAGCGGATAGCCCGCGTGGTGAATTTTTTCACTTTGATTGGTCCTCACCAAGTGAACGCACTGAAATAAAAAGCTAAAAGCTAAGACAAAGTTTTGCCAAAATAAGCCAGTAACCACATTTCCGTCCAGATTCTAAAACATCCGTCGGGCGAAATTTTTTGTTTATCCTCGTTATTCGGCTGATTAAGAAAGCCCATTTCCCGGTTCTTAATCTCTAACTCTCGTTGTAATTTATTGTTCTTTGTTCGGATATCTTCATCTAAAAAGGACCACGTATCCTTGGTTTCTTCTATCGCTTTTCGATGCTTCTTTAAAAGTTGCCCTAGAGAATGACAGAGTGGAAATCGATTTACTGTCCAATGCTCGGGATAGAATCCTCCAAAAGGCATATTTTGATTATCTGTAATCAAGTTCTCACCGGAAACTTTCGTACTAAAAAGCGAATAAAAAAGCTTTATTTGATTCTGGGCATTTGGAATAAACAAAACATTCAGGCGAATTTTTCGTGCCTCGTCTAAAAAAATCGCTTGGCGAATTGTTATATGAGAAACTATGTGAGCCTTTAAAGTTTCCTCAAATTTAAATCCTTCCTTTGAAAGTAGGTCTTTTACTTTGAGCACTTCCTTATTGATCGGCCATAAATTTTCGTCCGTATCATTTTTATATTTTGGAAACAATTCCATCTCACTCACATTCATCATGTGGATAGAAACTTTATAAAATACTGTTTCTAAAACATACCATAGTGCCAAGCCACTGACAAAATGGACCCAATCAGGACGACTTGACCATTCGAAAATAACCAAGATTAGGCTAAAAACACAGGCGAAGGCCATCCATCGCATCCAATGCTTAATTAAGCCCAAAACTCGCACTGGTAGCTGTTTACTTAAAATATGTGTGATTACATAAACCGCCAATAGAAGAAGCGTCAGCTCTTTGCTTACGAACATAATTTTTTAATGGAATGCTAATGAATTTAAATGTGCTTAATTAAGCCTTAGGGGCATAATAACACATAAAAACTGGTTAAGCGTCTTAACTAAACCAGGGCTTAATTCGTCTTTAAATTCAAAGAAAATTTCGTCGTGATTTAAAGCTCTTAGTGGCTCCATTAAAAACGTAGGGTTAAAAGCAATCTGAACATCCGGTCCATCGTAAGCGATACCCATAGATTCATGAGATTCACCGTATTCAGCAGACGATCCTAAAATCTCCATCAAATTTTTACTCAATTTCAATTTAATTGAATTACTTTTCTCTGAGGTCACCAAGGCAGCACGATGCACACACTCTAAAAATAACTCACGTTCCACTTTAATGCGGTGCTCCGTCTCTTTAGGGATGACTTGTCGGTAATTAGGGAAATTCCCTTCGACTATTTTTGAGACCAGATAAATATGATCAATCAATCCGCTATTGCCCTCTTCATCTTCGATCGCGATTTCAAAAGCCACTTGTCTTTCATTGAAAGCAATCTTCACTCCTTCACCTTTGCCTATAAGTCGTTCGATCTCCGAAACTGTTTTTGCTGGGAGTATCAAATTACCCGTATCTGCGGATTCCGATTCTAACTCATGAGACGTCAGAGCCAAACGACGCCCATCCGTGGCAACTAAGGTTAAATTATCGTCTGAGAAATTAAAATAAACACCATTTAGAATATAGCGATTTTCGTCTGACGATTGTGCGAAAGACACACTTTTAAGCATATTAGATAAATCATTTTGCTCTAATTTAAACACATGCTGGTTTTCGAAAGTTGGTAACGGAGGGAACTCATCTGTTCCAATTCCCATCACTTTGAAGATCGAGCCTCCTGATGTGATTTTTGCTTGGTTGTTAGAGGCTAGTTGAAAAAAGACTTCTTGCTGCGGTAATTCTTTAACGATCGTTGCTAATTTTCGAACAGGCAAAGTAATACTACCCTCGCCAGAAACCTCTGCAGTGATTCGGCAACGTATTCCCATGTCTAAATTTGTGGTTGTCACAGATATGTGGTCCGAACTCGCTTCGATTAATACGTTTCCTAGGATCGGCATAGCGGATCGTGTACTCACTACATTTAACACTTGTTGTAAGCCATTACTAAAATGATCTTTGTTGATTTTGAATTCCATAATTTTTGAAAATGCTAACACTTTTGTTTCACCTATAAAGATAATAATTATTTAATATATAAATCTCTTATTAGTAGTATAGGCAGTGAATATCTTAATAAAATGATAAAAGCCTTTTTATCAATGATTTAAAATATTTTTTCATGTGTAAGTAATTTGGGATAAACTGTGAATAATGTGAACAATTAATCGGTGGTTTCTTTAAAATAGGTTTAAGCACATTTTATACACAGAATTATACACAGTAATTTTCGGGTCATATATTTATTTTAAAGAGTCTAAATATTTCCAAAATGAGTCTTCTTGCTCCGCCAAAAATTCTTCATTAACCGGTAGTTTTGTTCTAAATATAAAATCCGATAAAGTATTTTTATGTAAAATATAATGGGCGAAGAGTTGGTCTTTGATCAGTTCAAAATAAATTCTAAAATCATTAGCGCGAACACGATAATATACAGTATTTCCTCGATGAAAGGATCTTAATTCTTCACTTGAATGTTCCAACTGTTCTTTTGTAATAGAACTAATGATCTCCGCAATTTTCATTTGTTCAGTTATCTCGAGTTGATTCAACTCTTTCATGCTTTGCTCACTAAAATTGACTTGATACATATTTATGTTAGATTCTTCCTTTTCTTATATGATTCTTTTATATATCTAAGAGATAAAATTTATTATGCCAACCATAACCCTCAGCTTTGACTTAAATAATCGCCTAAAAGTCAAAAAAGATAAAGCAAATAGCTACGATTCTTGTGTGATTTATGATGCGGCAGACAATACAAATTTCTTAGATAAAATCCACTGGCAAAATATAGACTACAAATGCTTTATTTCCTATGAATCCAGTGAAACATCCCAAGACGATTTTTTAACCTGGGATACCTTGCACTCGGTAAAGAAGACCCCCGCACTTTCTAGTCTCATTGAACTATTAGAACCTTATCTGATTGATATTTCTTACTTAAAATTCAAGCAAACAGACTATATTTATCGCTTTAGAAATACTAAAGAACGAAACACCCAAATTTATAAAAAAGAAACCAGTAGCATTTATCAAAGCCATCTCTGTACTACGATTAAAACGATTAGGCGAATCAAAGAAAAAATCTCTAATGATCCCATCACCTTAAACTTCGGAGCGGTGGAATATATTTTGCCCAGCCATTTTGGTTTTTGCTTAGGGGTGCAAAATGCTATCGAAAGAGCGTACGAAACAATTGCGAATTATCCCGACAGGCGTATTTATATGTTGAGCGAATTAATTCATAATCCTTTTGTAAATAATGATTTAAACAAAAGAGGCTTACAATATTTACAAACAGATAAAGGGCAATGGCTTGATGCTAACGGAGAACGAATTGCCGATATGTCCGACAAATTAGCACTCTGGAATCAGTTAGAATCAAACGACATAGTGATCATTCCTGCATTCGGAGCAACGCATGAAGATAAAATTCGGCTGATAAAAAAAGGCATATCCCTGAAAGAATTTGATGCCACCTGTATGCTCGTTGAAAAAGTATGGAAAGCGATTAAGAAACATTCTGAACAGGGATTTACCACCTTAATTCATGGGAAATATTATCACGAAGAAACCAAAGCGACTTTTTCAAATGCATTAAGTTATGGACCTGCCTTAATTCTGGCGGATATCGAAGACGCTAAATTATTAGGATCGATAATCATAGCTCCAAAAGAAGTCAAACGAGAGTTATTTGAAAAACATTTCGCAAATCGATGCTCTCCAGGGTTTAATCCCGATACCGATTTAGAGAAAATAGCCGTTGTTAACCAAACCACCCTCTTACGCAATCTAACCATAGAAATTATCCACTATTTCCGTGATCTAATCATTGAAAAATATGGAGAAGCGAATCGAAGAGAACACCTCTGGGACAACGAAAAAGGGGATACTTTATGCTATGCCACTCAAGTTAACCAAGACGCATTAATCAAAGCCTTATCCACTCACCTAAATCATACTCTGGTCATAGGTGGAAAAAATAGTTCGAATACCTACCAGTTATATCAATTATGCAAAAATAAATTCGGAGAACAGGCTCATTATATTCAGTCCGAAGCCAATATTCAGTCTATTGATAGGATCAATCATTATGTTTACAGTAAAAGCGGAAATACCGAAGAAGAAACGCGCCCTTTTATTAAGACGGAGATTAATGCGGAGATAACGGCGGATATTTCCAGGAAGAAACCCGTACGCATATTAATCACCGGCGGTGCATCCTGTCCCGACGGCATCATTCAGCAAGTTATTACGAAAATTAACGAATTTTTCCCCAAGGAGGAATTGCGTACCATCGAAGCCGTTTTAAAGGACCTTAATGAAATGGAAGAATCCAAGAATTAAATCCTTTGTCGAGATACCGTATTGGATTAGTCCGAGATCACTAATTCACCCGTTAAAGAATTTACCGATACGTCGGTAATATTCACATCAACCAATTCACCAATTAATCGTTCACTCGCAGGGACGATCACCTTTCGATAGCCTCTGGTACGACCTTGATACATATTGTCTCCACGCTTCGCCTTACCTTCTAGTAAGATTTCTTGAGTCGTTCCGATTAAAGATTTATTTCGTGCTAAGGATGATAGACTTAAAATATCGAGTAAAATTTGATTTCGTGCCTCTTTGGTGTCTTTACTAATTGGATCGCCTTCAGGTTCGGCAGTGGTTCCCGGACGCACGCTGTATTTAAAAATATAGGCCATATCAAAACCAATGGCTTCAAAAGCAGAGCGAGTGGCTTCAAAATCCTCATCGGTCTCCCCAGGGAAGCCAACAATGATATCGGTAGATATATGAATATCTGGGCGAAGCGTTCGTAACTTTTCAATAATATCCCGAAACTTCTCAATACTGTAGGGTCTTCGCATCGCCTTAAGGATAGAATTACTACCACTTTGCATCGGGAAATGTAAATATTCGCACAATTTAGGCAGTCTTTGATAGCATTCAATTAAATCGTCCTTAAAGCCAACGGGATGTGGACTGGTAAATCGAATTCGCTCGATTCCCTCAATTGCATTCACCTTTTCTAACAATTGAACAAAGGGGCTCTTTTTATCGACAAAGGGAAATTCTCTCACCGCATATTGATTCACGATCTGCCCAAGCAATGTTACTTCCTTCGTCCCCTTACTCGCTAAGTCTTTAATCTCATCCACAATTTCATTCATAGGGCGAGCACGTTCGGCACCTCGGGTTTTCGGGACAATACAATAAGAACATTTCATATTACAGCCCTGCATAATGCTCACAAAAGCAGATACTTTTTGCCCTTCATCGAGATGGGATTTAATTGTATTTTGTGAACCAAGCTCTTCTTCAATGTCCACGATCGTGTCAGGTCTTGGGCCGAGACCATTCATGCTAGCAATCATATGATCCAAATGATCGGGAACTCGGTGAAATTTTTGTGTGCCGATAATTAAGTCCAAATCAGGTAAAGTATCAACTAGACTATCGCCCTTATTCTGAGCCATACAGCCCATGATACCCAAAATAAGATTCGGCTTTTTTCGCTTCTTTGCCGTAATATAGCCTGCTTTCCCGATAGCCTTTTGCTCAGCTTGTTCTCGAACACTACAGGTATTCAGCAAAATAATATCCGCTACGGCTTCTTCACTGACGATGGAATAGCCTTTATTGCGAAGCAAGGCCGCCACTGCCTGTGAATCCCTTTCATTCATCTGACAGCCATAAGTTTTTATATATACTCGGTTCACGGTAAAAATTAATTTATTACAGCTAAAAGAGTCTATTTCTTTATTTCTGCCAATAATTTTTTACCATTAAGGCATGTTTTTTGCGGCCTAATAAGAATAGGTCTAATGGTAAACGCCTGCTCCTATATTAAGCTTGAGGGCTTGCGGGATGCCCATCCTTTGTTTCGGCGAGGTCATATGGGCTGTGTACTGAGCCTTGCTAGGCCTTATTAAGTCTTAAGGAAAGTGGCAGCTCAGGCTTCCGAGTCTACTTGTGGTAGTGCAGGCAACTGCTCAAGCAAGTCATTGAGCGAGTCTAAGACGAGGGATGAAGTGTCTTCTAGGCGTTGCCGATGACAATGCCCGGCGCCCAATAATAGGCAAGGGATACCGATGGACTCAGCGACTTCAAAATCATGCAGGGTATCTCCGATTAAAAGGATGTCTTCTTTTTGCCACGGACAGTGCTGAATCCAATCTTTGGCTCGTTGCACCTTCCCTTCCGCATAAATATTGTCGGTGCCTAATAAATTCTGAAAATAATGATGGATGCCGAAATGAGAGGTGCCGATTTCGAGTGCGTTTTGGTGTGCGGCCGATAAAATGGAATGCGACAGTCCCTGAATTCGAGTGTCTTGGAAGATCTGATGCAGCCCGGAATGTAAACGACATTCTTTTAGCCAACGAGATTCATAAGTGGCAATAAATTTCTGGCTGATGGCTTTAAAGTTGGCGTCATCGGTCTTAAAGCCAAGAAAATCATAAAAGTGGATTACGGGAAAATTAAAATGCCTGCGATAGGTCTCTAATGAAATGGGAGCCTGCCCTTTTTCTTCGAGTAAGGTGTTTAAGACCTCAACACAGAGCCAAGTATCATCGAGAAGGGTTCCATTCCAGTCCCATAAAATATGTTTATATTGCTCAATCATCCGTCCAATAAGTCAGGATATTTTCTAAACAAGATAGTCGGCGCTTGAAGCAAACACAGAAAAATCAAGCTGCCTTCAAATCCAGGAACTCCTAGACGCTTTCCCCTTTCTGCAGATTCCATGTAGGAAAACATAACCACAACAATCATTAGAAATACGAAGCCGATCGAGAAAAGGACCAAGAGACCGTAACAAATTCGCCATGCACTGCCGACCAGCTTCTGATAAGGTAATTGCACCCATAGGCCAAGGCCTCCGAAGTAAAACACCTTAAAATAAGCATACCAAGTGCTTTCAGAGGACAGAGATCGAAATTCTTTAAAGGCGAATAAGAGCAATAAAACACTGAATAAATAGCCACCCCAACGTGCATATTTAAGGCCACGCTCCACAGCAGTGTCGGTCGATTTGGATGAGGTTTTCATAATTATTTAGAGCGGATCGGCAAAATTATTTTATGTGAACATATTTTCATTTAAACTTGATTTTTATTTCTGCCTTTCTATCTTGGTATCAAAATTAAATTTAAACAAAAGACAAATCATGGCAGGAAAAGCAGAAATTCAAAAAAAAGCAGCTAATAAGGTGGCAAACGACAAAAACCTGAACCTAGCAATCTCTGGAATTAATAAACAATTTGGCCCTGGCGCCTTAATGCGTTTAGGGGAAGCGACAAAAATGGAGGTGGATAAAATTTCTACGGGCTCGATTGCCATTGATTTGGCACTTGGCATCGGTGGCTTGCCTAAAGGGCGTGTCTGTGAGATTTATGGGCCTGAAAGCTCGGGTAAAACAACATTTTGTTTAAGCATCATTGCACAAGCGCAAAAACAGGGTGGAAATGCGGTATTTATTGATGTAGAGCACGCTTTAGACCCAAAATATGCCAAGGTAGTTGGTGTGGATTTAGAAAATTTAATGGTGTCTCAACCCGAATGCGGAGAAGATGCACTGAATATCACTGAAACATTGATTCGTTCAGGTGCAATTGACATTATCGTAATTGATTCTGTGGCTGCTTTGGTCTCAAAAAATGAACTGGACGGTCAAATGGGTGATTCAACTGTCGGCTTGCAAGCCAGAATGATGAGCCAAGCGATGCGTCGTCTCACTGGAGCGATCAATAAAACGCAATGCGTTGTCTTATTTACAAACCAAATTCGAGAAAAAATAGGAGTTATGTTTGGAAGCCCAGAGACACAACCGGGCGGTCGTGCTTTGAAGTTTTTCTCCTCAGTGCGTTTGGATATACGTAGAATTGGACAAATTAAAGAGACCTCCGGCAAGGTGATCGGTAATCGTACTCGCTTGAAAGTCGTGAAAAACAAAGTCGCCCCACCCTTTACCGACTGCGAATTTGATATCATGTACAATGAAGGGATCTCTCATTCAGGCTCTTTAGTGGATTTAGGCGTGGAACATAAGATTTTAGAAAAGAAAGGGTCTTGGATTTCTTTTAAGGGAGAAATGGTAGGACAAGGGAGAGAAGCGGCTAAGCAAGCGATTATGACAGATCCTAAGTTGGCCGATGAACTCACAAGCCTGATCTTAGACAAAGTCCACCCAAAAGTAGGTGAATCTATCGCAAGTTCGACCGACGAAGCTACGGACCAAGGTGAGTAGATTGTTAGTAGACTGAATCACAGTCTTGACCTAAGGCACTTTTATTGGAAAGTAGCAGGATACTATGCTTGCTACAGAAACCATCGTTGCATTATCGACACCCGTTGGGGAATCCGCACTCGCTATTATCCGATTGTCAGGGCCCCACTGTGCCGAGATTGAGCGAGCGATTACCGGGCGATCAAAAGCTTTGGAATCACGGCAAGCAACACTTTGTAAATACATAGACATCAATGGGTTAGAATTGGATTCTGGGATATATATAGCCTACTCCGAAAATGCTTCTTTCACAAATGAGGACATGCTTGAAATCATGCCTCATGGAAACCCTTTGATCATTCAAAAGATTCTGGAAGACTTAATTGCCAGAGGTTGTCAGATGGCGGAACCCGGAGAATTCACTCGAAGAGCCTTTCTCAATGGAAAAATAGACCTCAGTCAGGCTGAGGCAGTGGCGGATATTATCCATGCCCGGTCCAATTTCAGCTTAGAAGTCGCTCGCAGGCAGCTCAATGGCTCTATTGGGCAGAAAATGTCTGAACTAAGCGACCACCTTTTAGGCATATTAGCCGAATTAGAAGCCTATATCGATTTTCCCGAAGAAGATTTGCCTGAAGCTTCAGATGCAGGGCCAATTCATGATTTGAAGCAACTGATTCAGAAAGTTGACGATTTAATCGAAACCAACCACTACTCTGCCCTACTTCAAGAAGGCATCAAGACAGTGATTATTGGTGCTCCCAATGCGGGGAAAAGTAGCCTTATCAATACCTTAGTCGGCTCTCAAAGGGCTATTGTAAGCGATACTCCGGGGACTACCCGTGACTTTATCACCTCTTACATTATGCTTAAAGATTATCGAGTGGAAATAATCGATACAGCTGGATTACATACCACAGGTGATGCGATCGAACAACAAGGGATCGAAAAAACAATGGAGCTAGCACAGAACGCAGACTTTTATTTAGTGATTGTAGATCATAGTCAGCCTTCCCCTAGTTTGCCCGATTCAGTCCAATCAGTATTGAATGCTAAAAATACCTTAGTCATTGAAAATAAGATAGATCTGGAATCAAAATACCCCCAAAATGACTTTTTATCTGAATGCGTGCACTGCCCTATTTCTCTGAAGACTCACTCGGGCATTGAAGCTTTTAAGCACTCTATGCTGACACTTATCGATCAAGGTATGGCCTCAGCTAAGCCTAAGGGCGATGATGCAATTGTTCTTAATGCACGCCATACCGCAGCCCTTAAGCAAGCGGCAGATTCGCTAAATAAAGCATTGCAAGCTATTCATAATCAAGAACTTAGCGAATTAGTCGTCGTCGAATTACGTTCGGCGATTGATGGGTTTAGCCAGGTAGTTGGAAAAATTGACAATGAGGCTATGTTGGATAAGTTATTTCAAAAATTTTGTATAGGCAAATGAGCACGAGTCCCCTATTCAATTTAAATAAAGTATACGATGTGATTGTCTGTGGTGCGGGTCATGCGGGCTGTGAAGCCGCCCTAGCCTCCGCCCGCCGTGGTGCTAGCACCCTACTTTTAACCGGTAATTTAGATACCATTGCTCAAATGAGTTGTAATCCAGCCATTGGCGGACAAGCCAAAGGACATATGGTGCGGGAAATTGATGCACTGGGTGGAGAAATGGCCATGAATACCGATGCTACCGCCATTCAATTTCGTCTGCTCAATGCCTCCAAAGGCCCCGCTGTTCAGGCACCTAGAGCCCAGTGCGATAAAAAAGCCTATCAGCTTCGCATGAAGCAATCAGTGGAATGGCAGGAAAATTTAGATGTTTTTCAAGCACTCGTAGATGAGTTAGTGATGAAAAATGGGCGTGTTGTTGGGATTAAGACTAATTTAGCGGTCGAATTTAAGGCAAAAACAGTGATTGTCACCACGGGAACCTTCTTGAGGGGCCTGATGCACGTTGGGCAAAATAAAAATGAAGGCGGCCGTATGGGAGATTTTTCGGCAAAAGGGCTCTCTAAATCATTTATTGAGGCGGGAATTGACTTGGAACGCCTGAAAACGGGAACGCCAGCACGAATATTAGGCAGAACAATCGACTTTTCGCAATTAGAGGAGCAAAAGGCAGATGAAAAGCCGACCTTGTTCGCTTTTTATGACACACGTTTGCCAGAGGAATTGTTCCACGTGGAACATTATGGGGAAAAGCGATTAGGTTGGGCCCCAGGAACCGATCCGATGTCTTGTTGGACCACCTACACGGGAGCGGAGACAGAAGCTATTGTGAAAGCAAATCTACATTTATCGCCGATGTACTCAGGAGAGATTATTGGTCGAGGGCCACGATATTGTCCTAGTATCGAAGATAAAATCGTAAGGTTCTCGGATAAGGACCGTCATATGTTGTTTTTAGAGCCTGAGGGACGGCACACAAATGAGTGGTATATTAACGGATTATCCACGAGTTTACCATTAGAGGTACAGGTTGAAATGCTTCGTAGTATAAAGGGCTTAGAGAACGTGCATATTTTGCGACCGGCATATGCGGTAGAATATGATTTTGCACCGCCGACGCAGTTATTCCCATCGCTTGAATCAAAGAAGGTGGAGAATTTATTTTTCGCAGGTCAAATTAATGGGACATCGGGTTATGAAGAAGCAGCGGGTCAGGGACTGGTTGCTGGGATTAATGCGGTACAGAAGGTGCGAGGTGAGGAGGCAATGATCTTAGGGCGAGATGAATGCTATATTGGTGTGTTAATTGATGACTTAGTATCAAAAGGGACACAGGAGCCATACCGAATGTTTTCGAGTCGTGCGGAGCATCGTTTGCTGTTCAATCACCCGAGTGCGGAATTGCGTTTACTCAAGCATGCTAAAAATCATAACTTGTTGAAAGACAGTCGAATAAAGATGATTGAAGAGAAGAAAAAAACGATTGAACATTGGGTAAAATATTTAGAAAAAGAATACCATAAGGGGGATTCCTATGCGACTCATGTGAGGCGTAGCCGAGATAAAACTGCCTTCCCTGAAGCTCTAGCGGGCTTATCTGAAGCGGTGCAGGATGAGGTCTTTTATCGTGTGGCGTTTAAGGGCTACTTACAACGTGAGATGAAGCAGGTAGATAAGCTTAAGCATATTGATAAAATAAAAGTGCCCCAATCGCTGGACTATGGAAAGGTGAAAGGATTGCGCGCGGAGAGTGGAGAGAAGCTGGCAGAGATTCAGCCACAGACTTTGGGGCAAGCGAGCCGAATCAGTGGGGTGAATCCGGCAGACATCAGTATTTTGATGGTGACGATTGAGGCGATGAGCCGAAAGGCAGCGGAAGCGAAAAAAGCAAAAAAGGGTACCGCTTAAAAGCAATCCGTAATTAAGACAGTGGTCGTTTCGGTCGCCTTTAATTGATTTTCAGATGCTTCAGATGCATAGGGTAAAAGCACCGTATCTCCCAATTGGATAGTTTGTTGAGAGAGTGACTCCGTGACTTGTCCTTGGGTGACATGGACGAGTCGGGGGCTTTCATGGGAGGGCAGGATAATTGGGTCGCAATCAGGAGTGAGGGTATGGCCAGTAATGCGAAAATGCGGGGAATCGACTAAAATAGATGAGCGGCCTTGAATGCGTTTAGGCTTAATTGGCAAATCGTTGATTATTAACGATTTAATACACTTATCTATGTGTAGTTCTCTTGGATTACCATCGAGCCCAAGGCGGTTCCAATCATAGACACGATAAGTGGTGTCGGAGTTTTGCTGAATTTCGAGAATAAGGTTACCTCCGCCGATAGCATGCAGGGTACCGCTTTCAATTAAATAAGAATCGCCCGCTTGAGTTTCTGTGCGAGCGAGTAGGGGCTCTAGACGGTTTTGCTCAATAGCGTTTGAAAAATCGCTTAGGTTGGTGTTTGGGACGAGCCCTAGGTAGAGTGGTGCTTTGAGCTCGCTTTCAAGGATGTACCAATTTTCTGTTTTAGGAGCGCCGTTGAAAAGAGGAGCGATGTCTTTTGGTGGATGCACTTGAACACTGAGAGTGTCTTTGCAATCGAGCCATTTAACTAAGATGGGAAAGGGTGTGTGTCGCTCGTATTTAGGGCCCATTATTTCAGCTCCGTGAGATTCAAGCAATTGTTTGAGGCTTTTTCCTTGGTGGGGGCCTTGTGCGACCACTGATTGGTCGGCTTCTCGATCTACAAGCTCCCAACTTTCGCCGATGGGTCTGTTGCTGGGAATGGTACGACCCAAGCGAGTGGCGAGCTTTTGACCTCCCCAAACACGCTCTTTGTAAATGGGCTTGAAAATGAGGGGATTCATGAGCGGGTATTATTTAAATAGAATCTTTAATTGCCTCAATCAAAGGGCGTTTGCAAGCGATAATTTAGATTGTCTTGTAGATAAAATCACTTTTTATTCGTTCCTATTGAAGACGAAACCTAAGCCTAAGCGAAAAAAGATCACAACCCAAGAGAGGACGGTGCCCCCTAAAAAATTTATGGCCGTTATCTTGGTAACACTATCCGCACTGGTGTTACTTTCTATTATTGATTATTCGCAAGAACAATTCCATGGCACTGATTCTGAGAATGCGAATTGGGTCGGGCAATTTGGCGCATTTGTGGGACATTATGGTTTTCATAATCTGGGTGCAGCCCTTTGGCTATTTCCTTTTTTAATCGGCTTTCTTGGCTATCGCTTCTTTTTTGAGCAGAAACGAGGGCTTCGTATCCGTCAATTTATCCTAGCAATTGTCAGTGTGATTGCTTTGTCGGGATTGTTCGCAATTTTTGAATCCTTGGAGCTTTTGGGTTTTGTCGCCAATGCATTGAGCCATCAGTTGACCTCAGGCTTGGGCGGAACGCTTGGCAATTTGATGGTACTTCAATTTTTGGAGCCGGTTTTAGGTCCATTGGGAAGCATTCTTATTTTCTCGATGGCATTGGCGAGCAGTCTTTATATTGGGCTTGGAGACAATTTAGGGTCCTTGAGTCGTTTATTTCTGACTGGAATGTCTTATGTCTTTGGTCAGTTATACAGTGGGGTAAAAATTATTGCTGAGGGGATCTATTCCTTGATCAAAGCATTTATTAATGGGCTTCGAAGTTTTATCGATGGGCTTGTTAAATTATTCAGCAAAATCAATTTAGGTCAAAAGGCTGATGAAGCTGAAGTGCAGGCGGTCGCTGAGAAGAAAAGTCTGCCAGATAATTTACTGGATCAAGCGATCGAGAAGACGAGTCCGGTTGTTGCTAAGCCTGCAACTACTTCTGTGGTTGAGAACAAGCCAAGTCTTGAGGTGGAAGTGAAGAAGCCGCCTTTGGATCCGGCAATGTTTAAGATTGTTAAAGGAGAAAAGACGGAGAAATCGGTGGCATCGATTCCGGAGCGGCGTGGAGATTATGTTTTCCCGACGATTGATTTATTGCAAAATGCTCCAGTGCCTGCAGATCAAGCGAACGAAGACCATATGGGAATGATGGAAGCTTTGGTCCAAACCTTAGATGAGTTTGGCGTGAAGGTGGTGCCTGGAGAAATTTTCACTGGGCCGGTGATCACTCGCTATGAAGTGACCCCTGCGGCTGGCGTGCGTGTGGAAAAAATTGTTAATTTAGATAAGAATATCGCTTTGGGGCTGAAGGCCTTATCCGTTCGTATTTTAGCCCCTGTGCCGGGCAAGGGAACGGTTGGTATTGAGGTGCCTAATCGAATTTCTCAGGCGGTGTGTATGCGAGACATTATTGAATCAAAATCATGGGCGGAAGCAAATGCAGAAATCCCGATCGTCTTGGGTAAAGATGTTACAGGCAAGCCGATGGTTACCGATTTAACGAAGATGCCTCACGTATTAATCGCGGGTTCTACGGGCTCAGGTAAAACAGTCTGTATCAATGCGATCATCGCTTCTTTGCTCTATCATTCAGGGCCTGAGGATTTGCGCTTCATTATGGTGGATCCCAAGGTGGTAGAGATGCAGTTGTATAACGCCTTGCCCCATATGTTGATTCCGGTGGTGACTGAGCCGAAAAAAGTGCCGGGTGCTTTGAAGTGGCTGATTGCAGAGATGGATCGACGTTATCAGATTTTTGCTAAGACTAAGGTACGAAATATTGCCGGCTTTAATGCTAAAATTTCTAAAGACAAAGCGGAACAGGAGCGAGCCAAGGAATTAGAATCTGAGATGACAGCGGAAGAGCGTGCAGCGACAACACAGATTGAGGTGCCTAGGGATGACGATGCCTTTGAAGTACCGAAGAAGAAATTGCCGTATATCGTATGTATTATTGATGAGTTGGCGGATTTGATGATGGTTGCTCCTGCGGATATTGAGACCGGAATCGCACGAATTGCCCAGTTGGCAAGAGCGGCGGGGATTCATTTGATTTTGGCTACGCAAAGACCATCTGTGAATGTGATTACCGGTGTGATTAAAGCTAATTTACCGAGCCGTATTGCCTTTAAAGTGGCATCAAAAATAGATAGTCGGACCATTTTAGATGGCAGTGGTGCAGAGGCTCTGATTGGCAAAGGAGATATGCTCTTCATTCCTCCGGGTACGTCCAATTTAGTGCGGGCACAAGGGGCATTTGTTTCAGACGATGAAATTAATGGGATTGTTGATTTTCTTAAGGTGAAAAATGAGCCACCTGTATTTGCCGAAGCGGTGCAACGGCAGATTGATTCTAGCGATGAAGAGGGCTCAGGTCTTCTTGAAGGCGAAGATGATGAGATGTTGAATAAGGCCTTGGAAGTACTAAAATCTTCTAAGCGTGCTTCGACATCAATGCTACAAAGACGTTTGCGAATTGGCTATAATCGTGCCGCCCGCCTTATGGAGGATTTAGAAGATCGAGGGATCGTTGGACCAGAAAATGGCTCAAGTCCTCGAGAAATTCTCGTTGATTTAGACATACTTTAGAGTGTGGAAGGTAGCTAAGGCCTGATAAAAATCTTTGTATTCGCCGTTTTGGGCAACAAGCGCGAGGGCTAAAGCATCTAGCAGGTCATCGGGTTGCCAAAAGGAAGGGGTTCTTTTCGCCTTTGGCTTGAGTGGTGTGCTTGGGTAATGTTTAAGATGGCCTTCGATTAATGTCTGTCGAAGACTTCGTCCTAGTTCGGTTTTCTTCGAGGCCTCGATTATTGTATTTTGATTGAGTTGCTTGAAGGCAATTTCTGGATGGTATTCAATTAATTGTTCCTCGGGAATCCCCAGATCATTGGCTTCACGGATTTTGGCAAATAGGTTGTAACACTGTTTGGAAATCTTTTTCCCGCTAACGGATTGAGAGCGTTGGCAAGCATCTGGGTAATCTTGAGCGATGAGGGCTTCTTGAGGGGGAGCTGGAAAAACACGCGAGTGCCATTTCCCGAGTTGTGATTTTGCATAGTGATCAAATTGTCTTGGGACTTTATGACCTGCTTTGTAGAGAATCATATCAATGAGAATGATCGCTTGTTTCGGGACTTCTTTTAAAAAGGGTCGAAGTGTTTTCCTGTAATGTATTTCGGCACTGTGATCCGATTTTAGCCATGCGATTATCCATCCACCACGACAGCCATCAATTCCTATCCAGTGGCTGAGGTTAGCCCTTTCGATGGATGAATCTTGGTCGAGTATTTCGCCTGAGTCTGCTTGTCTGTGATCAGTCACGTTCTATAGATAAATCAGGAATATGATTAAAGGCAATACGCATGGGGGCTGCTTCTGCGGTTTTTTGGGCGATCATCGCATTGCCATAGTAAATTGAGCGACTGCCATAGCGTTGTTTAATTTGATCGATGGTTTGAAGGAGTTTCGCTCTTTGTTGTTCTTCGTGAGTTTCAAATAAAGATGGGGTGTGATTATGCGCATGGACGAGCCCCATGAGCGTGATAGAAACTTTAGTTGGATTGGGGACCATCGAAGGACGTGTCTCCCAAAGCATATTCATCAGTTTAGCTAGGCTTAGGGTGTCCTGAGTGAGCGAGCAGCGAACTTCTTGCCCCCAGCGCCACTCAAAGCCAAATTTAACCTGTAAGACTAGATGCCCTGTGAAATAATTATTCATACGTAAGCGATGGCAGGCTTTTTCGAGCATTCGGTGTAGGGTGGAAAAGGCTCCCTGAAAAGTTCTTAGCTTTGGAGGCAAAACATGAGAATGACCAAAACTTCGTTTACTGGTACTTTGTTCAGGCAGAGCAATGCCTCGGAGGGCATACCAAAAGCGATCGCCTTCAATAGAGCCCCAGATACGATGCAGTGTCCCACGATCTGCCTGGCAGAGATTGGCCACATCAAAGATTCCATGATTGTTGAGACGAATGAGCATGCGGGCACCGATTCCAGTAATGTCGTTTAAATCGAGCGAGTCCAAGGCTTGAGGTAGTTGAGGGTGGTCGATAAGCATGAGCCCGTTCGGCTTTTTCATTTTACTTGCGAGCTTGGCGATAAATCGATTGGGAGCGATGCCTATGGAAGCGGTTATATAAGGACCGATGGTTTGTTTAAGGGCTGTTTTTATCGCTTCCGCTTTTTCCATCGCGATTTTAGGTGATTGCCACTTGGGAGGAAGCCGTCCGTACATCTCATCTATCGATAAAACTTCATCAACAAAGATGATTTTGTGTACGGTTTCGGTAATTATGTTATGAATAGCGACATATTTTTCGTGTTTTGCTTGAATGAATGTAATTTCCGGGCATAAGACACGTGCTTGACGGACGGGTACTCCAGTTTTAACACCGTAATGCTTAGCTTCGTAACTCGCTGCAATACAACTAGTTGTTTCAACATTGATACTGGGGACAATGGCGATAGGACGCCCTCTTAAATGAGGGCAACTTTCTTGTTCGACTGAGGCATAAAAGCTGTCGAAATCAATGAATAAGTACCGTAGCGCCATAGAATGAAGCTAAAGTAATAGAGAAAGAAAGGGTGAGAGATCAAGTAAATAGTGAACAAAAATACACTATTTTAAGAAAAGAGGTCAATTTGTGGGGATTGTGAAGTCGGGTCGGCCGCTTTCTTGCTTGGGCTCTTTTTAGCGATGGCTTTATCGCTTACTGCCTTGGGTGTGGTTTGCTGGCTACTGTTTTCCAAATGGTCGAGGATGGTCTTGGCACGATCGATAACGGAACCAGGAAGTCCCGCGAGGCGGGCGACTTGTATTCCGTAGGAACGATCGGCTGGCCCTTTGATAATTTGTCGAACAAAAATAATTTCATCGTTCCATTCTTTAACCGCGATGGAAAAGTTTTGTAGTTTGCTTAGGCTCTGGGACAGTTTGGTGAGTTCGTGATAGTGGGTAGCGAAAAGGGTACGAGGTCCGGCTCGGTTGTCGGTATGGAGATGTTCAATCACGGCCCAGGCGATACTGAGTCCGTCATAGGTACTGGTGCCTCGACCGATTTCATCGAGGATGATTAAACTGTTTTCGGTATGGTTGTTGAGAATGTTGGCGGTTTCATTCATTTCGACCATGAAAGTGGAGTTACCTTGTGCGAGTTGGTCGGAGGCACCGACTCGAGAGAAGATACGGTCTACGATACCGATCTGGCATTGAGAGGCGGGAACCCAAGCGCCGGTTTGAGCCATCAGAACAATTAAGGCAACTTGTCGAATGTAAGTGGATTTGCCTGCCATATTGGGGCCAGTGAGTAGGGCGATTTGGGGGTGGATTTCGCCCGTAGTGGAGAGGTGGCAATCGTTGGGCACGAAGGCGTGCGTGCCCGCAAGTCCAAGGGGCGATTCTTTGAGTATTTGTTCAACAACGGGGTGTCGTCCTTGTTCAATATGGAGGAGTTTGGAGTCGTCTAATGTGGGCTTACAGTAATCCCATTCTCGTGCTTTGTTAGCGAAGCCGATGAGGACATCGAGTTGAGCGATAGCTTCAGCGGTGGCTTTGAGTGCATCAGAATGAGCTAAGATACTTTGAATGAGTTCTTGAAAGAGAGATTGTTCACGAGCGATGGCTTGTTCTTCGGCATGGAGGATGGCTTGCTCTTGCTCTTTGAGTTCAGGGGTGATGAAGCGTTCCGCATTTTTCATGGTTTGTCTGCGGGTATAGTCTTCGGGAACACGTTCTAAATGGCTTTTGGTGATTTCAATAAAATAGCCGTAGGCTCCGTTGTAACGGATGCGTAAGTTTTTAATACCGGTGCGGGCTTGTTCTTTTTGTTCAAATTCGGAGAGCCAAGTTTTACTGGAAGAGCTGAGGGTACGGAGTTCATCTAGCTGGGAATCGAATCCATTGCGGATGGTTCCGCCTTCATCGAGTTTTGAGGGAAGTTCATCAGCAAGTCCATTTGTGAGTAAGGTCGACAGGGAATCAAAGGTGTCGATTTGCTGGGCGATCGGTTCGATGGGGGAATCAGGAAATTCAGCGAGTAGGGCTTTGACTTGGGGAAGTTTTTCGAGGGAATCACGAATGCCTCCGAGTTCACGGGGATTCTGAATGCGGTTTTGCAGTCGGCCGAGAATCCGTTCGAGGTCACGAATTTGCTTTAAGGTATTTTGCAAATCAGTAGCGAGGCCCGGGGCTTGAACGAATTCTTGAACGGAGTTTTGTCGTTTGTGTAAAGCGTCTAGATCGAGAAGAGGTTGGGCCATCCATCGTTCGAGGAGTCGGGTGCCGGGGGCGGTGACGGTGCCGTCCATGGCATGAAGAAGTGAGCCGTATTTATTATTGCCGTTGCCAGAAGTGTTAGTGGCGGATTTAAAAATTTCGAGATTTTGTTGGGTGGCTGGGTCGATGAGTAAGTTTTCTGAGGCCTTATACTCTTCAATTTTCTTAATGTTTGCAGGGGTGTTGCAGAGGGTTTCGCTGGCGTATTGGAGAACTGCTCCGGCGGCACCGAGTGCGGGGTGTTGGCCGGAAATCCCAAAGCCGTTTAAGTTTAAGACATCGAGGGTATCGCAAGTGGTTCGAGCACCAGCAATCGGGTCAAAATGGTAATCGGGGATGGGGGTGAGGGTATAGTTTTGCTTAAGGTATTGAAAAGTATCGCACCAAGGATTTTCTGATTGGGACCATGCTTCGGAGGATTTTTCGGGGATGAGGATTTCTTTGGGAGCAAGGCTTTCGATGAGGGGGGTGAGGTTTTCGTGATGGGTGTCGGTGGCAATTGCAAAAGTGCCGGTGGTTAAATCAAGCCAAGCGAGATGGGTCTGGTTCTGGGTGAATTCAATGGCGAGGAGGTATTGGTTGCGATTGGCCTCAATTTGGTTTTCAGCTAAGCGTGTGCCTGGGGTGATGATGCGGGTGAGTTTTCGCTCAACGATTTTACCGGCGGTGGCGGGTTCCATTTGTTCACAGAGGGCGATTTTGATCCCTTGATTGAGCAGTTTTTGTAAATAATTATCGGCGGCGTGATAAGGGATGCCGGCCATGGGGATGTCGTTGCGCTGAGTTAAGGTAATGCCGAGGAGCTTGGCGCCTTTTTCTGCATCTTGGTGGAAGATTTCATAGAAATCGCCTAAGCGAAAAAACAATAAGGTATCTTCGGACAACTGGCTTCGGATCGAATGCCATTGTTGCATCATGGGGGTTATTTTTTTTGTCTTTTCGTTTGGCATTATGCTTTAAAGGTTACTTTCTAGCAGGTGTAGAGAAAAAATAAAGTCGTGACTTTAAAAAATGTAAAAAAATAAATGGGTAATGGTAGAAAGCGTATGTCAGTAGCATTGAAGAGTTTGAAGATAGAGCGAGAGGGGGCACCTAAGGTGGTGATTGTTCATGGCTTGATGGGAAGCTTGCGAAATTGGCTATTAGTGGGGAAGGCTTTGGCGAATCACTATGAGGTACATTTGTTGGATTTAAGAAATCATGGTGAGTCGCCGTGGTCGGATTCGATGGACTGGGAGGCGATGAGTACGGATTTGGCAGACTATTTAGAGCGTGAAGGGATTGAGGAGCCGATCTATTTAGTGGGGCATAGTTTAGGGGGAAAGGTAGCAATGCATTTTGCTACTGAGTTTAGTGAGCGTGTGGCAAAGCTTGTGGTCTTAGATATCGTGCCTAAGCCGTATGCACCGCATTATAAGGCAGAATTTGAGGCGATGCTTGGGCTGGATTTAGGAACATTAGAATCTCGGAAGTCGGTATCAGAGGCACTAGAGGAAGCGATCCCTGAAGCGGATTTTCGGGAATCGCTGTTGACGAATCTGACTCGCAAGGGGGGAGGCTTTGCTTGGAAGCCGAATCTGAAAGTGCTCTATCGTAATCTAGAAACGATACGGACAAACCCTTTGCGTGAAGGGCAATCTTTCCTCGGGGATACTTTATTAGTGAAAGGCGGAGCGTCTGATTTTATTGAAGAGGGTGATTTGGAAGTGATGCGTAAGTATTTTCCAGAGCTTACCTTGTTTCTTATGGAAGGAGTGTCGCATAATCCACATGTCGATGGGAGAGAGACCTTAATTAATAAATTAATGGAATGGCTTTGATTTTTCAGCGAGTTAAGCTACATTCAGTAATCAGCATTTATATTTAATACAGTGAACACAACAAATCCACAGGCAATGGCAACAAAAGACGCTAGCGACAAAGCACCGAGCTTTGAATCGATTGTTGCGCCTGTGCGTGGTTATTTAGCGACTTTAGATACTTATCTTCTTGAGCAGGTAGCGGTTTTGGAGCCAGAGGTACAGGAACAAGTTAGGTATGTGTTAAGTCATAGTGGGAAACGCCTACGCCCTGTCTTGGTGGCGTACAGTGGCTGGCAGGAAGGTTTCGAAAGTAACGAGGACTTAATTCGCTTGGGGGCAATTCTCGAATTGGTTCACTTAGCGACTTTAGTGCATGACGATATTTTAGATGAGGCGAGTATCCGCCATGGAAGCCCGACGGTGGCGGCTAAGTACGGAAAAGATGCCGCGGTATTGGTGGGGGATGTCCTATTTGCCCATGCTTTATGTTTGGCTTCGGAGTACGATACCACCGAAATTTGCCGTTCGGTGGCCTACGCAACGAGTCGAGTGTGCTCTGGAGAAATCAGTCAGACCTACGCGAAGAAAGAATTGAATTTTGACCGGAAACATTACTTTCGGATTATTGAGTTGAAAACGGCCGAGTTATTTGCGGTGGCGTGTCGCTTAGGGGCACTGGTAGCAGGAAAATCAGCCGCCGAGGCTAAGTCTCTAGAAGGCTTTGGCATGCACTTAGGCTGTGCGTATCAGATTTTTGATGACGTGGTAGACTTATTTGCCAGTGAATCGGAAATTGGAAAGACTTTGGGCACCGATTTAGCCAATGGGAAATTCACACTTCCGCTATTGATATTACTTGAGAGCATGGAAAGTGAGGCCCGCACCGAATGGATTGCATTATATCAGGAGGGCCAGACCGAAGTGGCTATCCGAAACTTAGAAGCTCTTTTGGCAACGAATCCAATTTTAGATAAAGTTCAGGTAGAATTTGAAGAATGCCTAAAAAATGGGAAAAAAAGCCTGGAGGCCTCAAGTCCTATCGATAACGAACATTGTTCTAAATTAATACAATTTGTCCGCCACCTATTTGATGCTTTTGCCTAAGCAGTTTAATTTTCATTAAAAAATTAAACTTGTGTCGATCCAGCTTTTTTTAGGCTAGCTTCCCATTCTCTTCGCTTGTCATCACAAAAGCCGGGAAGGCGGCCTTCGTCGAGATCCATCATATCCATGATGCAGACAATTTTATCTTGTAGGTGAGGGACTCCCATTTGTTCAAGGGATTCTTTCATGAATTCTCGCCCGGCCTCGGTTTGTCCTTTATGGGTGATTTCATGATTCCATTTTCGCACCTGTAAATCCTCGGGAAAAATTTCACCGAGTAGGGCGTCGAGTGCAATGTCGTCATCACCGGCCTCTTTGACTGCTTCTACAACTTGGTCGGGTTCGATACCGAGATGCATGCAGAAAAATTGGTCAAAGCCTCGCTTGAAGTTTTTTTGATAAGAATCAGGCAAGCCTTCTTTTAGATGCTTTCTTATTTTTGCGATAAATCTTGGTAGATAAAGCAATCCGCAGGGATGCGCTTCATAAGGAGAAGGGAGGTCGAAACAAATCTTTCCTCTAGGTCCATCGATAACATTATTCATAGTAATAAATTCATCAAAATTATTGTCTCTACTAGTTGCATAAGAAGTTTGACTAATCAATATTAATGAAAACAAAATTACCTATGGATGAACTAAAAGAAAAAAAGCACGAAGGTTGGTTGGATAAATTTGCCATCAGTATGGCAGTCTTGTGTGCGGTGCATTGTTTGATTGTCCCAGTGCTTATTGTCGCGGTGCCTTTAATTAGCACGACTTTTTTTGTGCACGAGAATTTTCATTTATGGATGCTAATAGCCGTATTTCCGACAACCTTGGCTTCTATTTTATTGGGTTGTAAAAAACATAGAGATAAGTTTGTCTTAGCCTCTTGTTTTATTGGTTTAGCCTTTTTAGTAGGGGCTTATTTTATGGAGCAGCAGGGTGTGGCTCACTGCGCCTCGTGTGCGAGTCTAGAGGTGGATTCAGGGCTTAGTAATATCGCATGGATCAATACAGTCGGGGGCGTTTTTCTAATCTTATCCCATGCTCGAAATTTCTATTTGTGCAGAAAACTTTCGTGTTGTGATCATGCGTCTAAAGGTGGTTGTTGCTAGTCCAGATTATTTTCTAGTCATTTATTAGAAATTGCTTATAAATTTAAAATGATAGGAGAGTAGTTCAATTGGTAGAGCAACGGTCTCCAAAACCGTAAGTTGTGGGTTCGAGTCCCTCCTCTCCTGCCATTTCTTTTTATTAAAGGATCATTATTTTATGAATAAAAAATTTATAACTATTTTATTATGTCTATCGCTACTTGGGGTAGGTTTTGTTTTATATAGCAATGCTCGTAATTCAGATGCGAAATTGGATGTCTCGGAAATGGAGGCAAAGATTAAAGCACTGAATGAGGACTTGAAGAATTTATCTGAAGCCTATGCGGAATTAAAATCGAGTTTACCGATACCCGTTGAGGAGCAAATGGTGCAAATGAAAAATAAGATTTCAGAGCTGGATAATCTAGTGACAGATCAAACCGATCTACTGCGAAAGATAGACCCTAATGGAATATTACAAGATACGGAAGCATGGATAGCTGAATCTTATGGGGAGGCTACAGATTTAGAGCAAAATGGCTGGGCGCGAGTACGTGCTGGTGAGATTTTAGATCGTTTCAATCGCATGGATGAGGCGGCTTATAACAGTATTGCCGATGTTTATTTAAACGGAGAAAATGGCCGCATGAGGGCTTATGCCTTGGGAGTGATTAAAGATAATGTGACTCAAGATATGAAAGAGCCTTTAATGGATAACCTCAAAGAACTCACTGAAGATGGGGAATTTAAAAATGGATGGTTAATGGCAAATATTCTTGAAGCTTCAAAAAATCTGTCTTTGAGCGAAGAAGATGAAGCCACTTTTTTGTATATCGCTCAAAATCATCCAAATGATAAAATGGCTAAAGATGCCGGGGATGTGATTGGAATGGAAGTCGAGCGGATTAAAGATTGAGCAAACTTTACGGAATAAGCCTTGAAACATTCTTGGGTCACTCTTGAGGTGAATCAATTTCGTGGCTAATGATATTTTGTAGAGGACGCTCTAGGGCTCGAGTACGAGTCCCTTGTGCTTCTTCAAGTGCTTTGCTCGCTTGCTCCATTTTAGTCTGCACATTGGACATCTTGTCTTTGTATTTTTCCCATTCATCTTGGAATTTGAGCAAATCTTTTTGAATGATTTTTGCTCGTTCTTCGATGTGGAAACTGCTGACGGATTGACGGATTAAGGAGAGGATGGCGAAGAGCGAAGTAGGACCGCAGATGACGATGCTTAAATCCTTAGCGAGGTCTAGGAGGTCTTGCTGCTGGTTGACGATTTGGAAGATCCCTTCGTTAGAAATAAACATGATGCAGTAGTCGAGGGTATCCTCTGCCGGGTTGATGTATTTCCGTTTAGCGATGGCCTTGAGATGGGTCTTGATATCGGAAGTGAATTGCTTGAGATGTGATTCTTGCTCAGATTTGGAGTCTGCATCGAGGTAGGACTGGAAGGCACGGATGGGAAATTTAACATCCATATTGAGGCGTTTGCCTTTGGGTAGGTAAAAGGTGAAGTCGGGGCGATCGCCACTTTCCGATGTCTGCTTGTTGTAATTGATACCTTCTTGGAAATCAAAGTGTTGTAAGAGGTCTTCCGCTTGTCGCTCGCCCCATTGCCCTCGTTGCTGATTATTTGAGAGTACGGAGTTGAGCTGATTGGTGGTATTGGTTAAGCTAGTGAGCTGTTCTTTAGAGAGCTGAATGTTGGTTTTAAGCTCGGTAGTATTGGTTTTGAGTTTATCCAGTTCGTTGTTGAGTTGGCCAAGTTGTTTCTCAATCGCCGTCTTTTTAGATTCTAAGTCTTCAGTGGAGCTGGCTCTGAGTTTTTGGAAAGATTGCTCGGCTAGTTCGAGAAAGCTTTTTTGATTTTCCTTTAAGGCTTTTAGGGCAAGATTCTGAATAATGACCTTTATTAAGAAAAGCGTTGCGACAAGCAGTACCAGAAAAGCGATAAGATAAACTATAGAGAAAGGGTTTTCCATAATTAAGAGATGTCGAGATTGTCGGAGAAATTAAGAAAGAGTGTGGACAAAGTAGAAGATTTTTAGATTGTATTTAAAAACTACTTAGGTGAACAATAGGTTTTTTAATGAAGTCTTGGTCATATGTTTATACCCTTAAGGCCTAGATTAAAAGTAGAATCATAAAGTAATAGAATTTTTTCATATGTTAAAACAGTTTTTTAAACGATTTTCTGGAGGTCATTACCGAAAGTACCAAAAAAAATGCGCTCCGATTATTGAGCGTATCAATGCTTTTGAAGTGGAGATGCAATCTTTAAGCGAAGAGGCCTTGAAGGCAAAGACATCGGAGTTCAAAAAGCGATTTGAAGCGGGTGAGACCTTGGATGATTTATTGCCTGAGGCCTTTGCTGTGGTGAAAAATGCATCACGCCGAATGTGTGGGAGTTCTTTAGATGTTTGTGGATATGAATTACCTTGGGAAATGGTGCATTATGATGTGCAACTTCTAGGGGGTATTGCTTTACACGAAAAGCGGATTGCGGAAATGGCGACTGGTGAGGGTAAGACATTGGTTTCGACCTGTCCTTTATATTTAAACGCACTATCTGGAAGAAACTGTCAGTTGGTGACGGTGAATGATTATTTGGCTCGTCGAGATTCGGAATGGATGGGACATCTGTTCCATTATTTAGGGCTTTCAGTAGGCTGTATCCAAAATGGAATGTCGCCTGCAGATCGTAAGGTGATGTATGGATGTGATATTACTTACGGTACGGCCGCTGAGTTTGGCTTCGATTATTTAAGAGATAATGGGATGGCAACACGTCAGGACGACCAAGTGCAACGCGACCACTTTTTCTGTATCATTGATGAGGTGGACTCCATTTTGATTGATGAAGCGAGAACGCCTTTGATTATTTCAGGGCCGATGCAAGATGACAACCCGCTGCCCTTTAAATCAGTAAAGCCAGTGGTGCAAAATTTAGTCAGACAGCAACAAGGTTTATGTAATGAGGTAATTGCCAATGTGAAAACTGGTTTGGAAGAATTAGAAAAAGAAGGGTGTTCCGAGGAACAGCACCTAGCCTTAATAACCGATTTGTATCGAGTGAAATTGGGTATGCCAAAGCATAAGCAACTTCTTCGCTTGATGGAAGATCCTAAAGTTCGCAAATCCTTAGACAGCGTCGATCTAGAGATGAACAGTGATTTTAAAAAGAAAGAGCGTTATGCCCTAAAGGAATCTTTATTTTTCATCTTGGATGAAAAACAAGGTCAGGCAGACCTTACGGAAAAGGGACGTAGTTTAGTCAGCCCAGATGATCCAGACGCTTTCATGCTTCCTGATTTGCCAACAATGTTTATCGAAATTGATAAGCGAGCGGAACTGAATGACGAAGAAAAGCAAAAAGCTAAACAAGAAGCAGAGCATCATTTTCAAAATACGAGTGAGCGCATTCATTGCATTAGTCAGTTGTTGAGAGCATACAGTCTTTATGAAAAAGATAAAGAATATGTAGTGCAGAGCGGGAAGGTGAATATCGTCGATCAAAATACTGGTCGTGTGATGCCAGGTCGTCGCTGGTCGGATGGCTTACACCAGGCAATTGAGTCGAAAGAAAATTGCACAATCGAAAAGGAAACAAAGACTTACGCTTCGGTGACGATTCAAAATTATTTCCGTATGTATGAGAAGATTGCGGGGATGACGGGAACGGCGGAAACAGAAGCGTCTGAGTTTAACGAAATTTATGGATTAGCCGTGATGATTATTCCGACACATCGTCCTAATATTCGTCAGGATAATAATGATGTTATTTATAAAACCCGAAGAGAGAAATTTAATGCGGTGGTTAAGACAATCGCAGAAGTTAATAAAATAGGGCAACCAGTCTTAGTCGGTACGGCATCAGTGGAATCTTCCGAATTGCTGAGCCGTATGCTGAAGCGCTCAAATATTATTCATAGTGTTTTGAATGCAAAATACCACGCTCAAGAAGCGGAGATTGTAGCACGTGCAGGGCAAAAAGGTGCGGTGACAATTGCTACCAATATGGCAGGCCGTGGTACTGATATTAAATTAGGCGAAGGCATTGCTGATTTAGGCGGACTCTATGTTTTAGGAACCGAGCGACATGAATCACGTCGTGTGGATAGACAGTTGCGTGGGCGTTGTGCTCGTCAAGGCGACCCTGGGGTGTCTAAATTCTTTGTTTCTTTAGAAGATGATTTGATGCGTCTCTTTGCGAGTGCGGGGCCAATTTCAAATATTTTGGAAAAGAATTTCAGTGAAGACGAAGAGTTGGAGCATCCAATGTTGAATTGGTCAATTGAGAATGCTCAGAAAAAAGTGGAGCAGCAGAACTTCTCAATTCGTAAGCGACTGCTACAATTTGATGATGTTTTAAATACACAAAGGGAAGTGATTTATAGTATTCGAAATGATGCGATTACTTCGGACACGCCTCGTGGTATTGTGATGGAAATGGTAACGGAAGAAATCGAGGAGCGTTACCATTCTGCAGAAGCTAATCAAAGTGGGGAGGATATGGAATCCTTTGTCACTTGGATCAATGCCTACTTCCCGATTAGTTTAAATTTAGAAGATTTGAATGCAAAAGAAGGTGATGCCGGATTGGAGTTTATCTTAGAAAGTATTAAGAAAGCCTATGACGAGCGTGAGACATTCGAGGATGTAGAATCCTTGAAAGGCTTAGAGCGATATATCGTGATTCGAGCGGTGGATCGTCGTTGGCAAGATCACTTAACAGAGATGGAAGAATTGCGACGTAGCGTGAGTTTGAGAAGCTACGGACAAAAAGATCCTTTGAGTGAGTACAAGAGCGAGGCCTTTGTTTTCTTTGAAGAATTGATGACAACCTTGCGGTCAGAGATTTGCACTTCGGTATTTCGTACCGCAACGAATCAGGAAGCGTTTGAAAAAATGTTTTCAAAGATGTCAGCGAAGGTGGAACTGACGGGATCAGATCAAGGCCAAGCGAAAGCGGGAGCTTTGGCGGGTGCAGTTGCTCTGGAAGCGGCCAAGTCAGGTCCGGGACAACCAAGACCTCAAAAAGAAGTACAGCTTCCAAAGGTAGAGCCAATTCGTCGTGAAATTGCTAAAATTGGACGCAATGATATTGTTACCATTCGCAAGAATGGAGAAAGTAAACAATTGAAATACAAGCGTGCCGAACAGTTGATTGAAAATGAGGGTTGGGACTTAGATTCAAATCAATAGACACCTTAAAACTTACTAGATTATGTCCATATATAGTAAGTTTATATTTCAAGCATTTTTAATTTTATTAACGGCAGGATTCTGGATCAGTTCAATGCCTCCTTTTAATTTAGGGGAGCTTGGCTATGTTCTTTTTGTTCCACTCTTTTTGTGGGTGTACGCCAAGCCGAGTTGGCGTTCTGTTTATTGGGTGGCCGGGCTATCGTCTATTTTAGCTTGGCTCGGTATTTTAATTTGGTTGAGACATGTTACGATTATCGGGACGGTTTTGTTAGCAGGCTGTTTATCCCTCTATTTTATTCTATGGTTGAGTTACGTGCGTTGGACTTTGCCTCGTTTGCTTCATCAATCATTTTCGCTTCGAGTACTTGGTTTTTTAGGAATTGCAGGTGCTTGGGTAGTTTGTGAATGGCTACGATCAATTTTACTTTATGGAATGCCGATGGGGCCGTTGGCATTAAGTCAATGGGAGAAGCCAGTGATGTTGCAAATAGCGGCTTGGACAGGAGCTTATGGGGTGTCCTTTTTCTTGATTTTCTTTAATTGCTGCATGGCTCAAACCTTTTATTTCCTAGTGATTTCTGATAAGAAGCAGTCGGTATTTCTTCGTTGGTTTAAAGCCGATTTTTATTTAGCCATTGCTGCATTGGTTAGCCTAATTTTTCTCTATCTGAACTGCCTGCCTAAATCATGGCCGGAGCCCGAAGATAGGATTTCATTTGCCCTTGTTCAGCCAAATTTACCACCTTTATTGTATTGGGATGAAGCAATTAATGCATCGAGATTGGCTCAATTAGAGCAAGAAATTATACGGGCACAATTATTGGAATTTGATATTCTTATGTTATCTGAGGCAGTTACTCCAAATGCAATTAAGGGAGATCGCAAAACCTTGTCGTTTTTTGAATCATTAGTCGCGAATCAGGATCGGCCTATCTTGACTGGGAATTTAGCTTACTACAGTGAGAGCAATCGATGGTATAATGGAATTTTTTTAATAGAGCCAAAAACAGGACTCAATCCAATCTATTACGCCAAGAAGCGTTTAGTTCCTTTCGGCGAGTATACGCCCAAACCCTTTAAAGGTATAATGGAATCCTTCGGTGGAACTCAAGGTGCTTTCTATCCAGGAACTACGGATGGAATCATTCCGATACATTTGAAAGGGAAAGCGTATGCCTTTGGGGCTTTGATTTGTTATGAAGATATGTTTCCAGGAGTAGCACGTGAAACAGTCCGAGCAGGGGCAGATATTATTTATGTAGCGACCAACAATACTTGGTATGACGAAGAGGGCGGGGCTTATTTTCATGCGGCTCATTCTGTTTTACGAGCCGTGGAAAACCGCAGGCCAGTCATTCGTTGTGGAAATGCAGGGTGGAGTGGATGGATTGATGCTTACGGTTCCATCCGTTCGGTACTTACAGACGAATCCAACTCTATCTATTTTAGAGGAAGCGGAAACTTTACTCTGACTCTAGATGGTCAATGGCAATCGTACACAAGTGTGTACACCCGATATGGCGATTGGTTTGTTTGGGTTTCAGCAATTTTTGCTACTTTGGCTTGTTTGATTCGCAAGAAGCCAAGGGGAATTTTCTAGTTTGAATGCTCCTGAAAGAATTCCTGGAGTACTTCCATTTTTTTCTTTTGGATTAATTCCTCATGCAGTTCTTCTTTGCTTTTCTGTTTATTGATTTCCGTGAGCAAATTTCGCATTTTACGTATGGAATCATTTTGTAACTGACGTATCCGTTCTCGGGTCACTTGAAATTTTTCTCCAACTTCTTCAAGGGTCATTGCTTTTGAACCATCTAATCCAAAGCGAAGTTTAATGATCTCAGCTTCTCTAGGTTCAAGTTGGTTAACAACACTTTGAATGTCCATACTTTGCATTTTAGTATCTAGGTCTTCAAAGGGAGACAATTGCTTTTCATCGCCGACTAAGTCGCCAAAGCTAGTATCTGACTCATCGTTTACTGGAGCATCTAAAGATCTTGGTTGTGAACTGATTGATTTAAGGTGCGCAATTTTATTAGTCGGTATTTCCATTGCATAGCCAATTTCTTCATCACAGGGTTCTCGACCTAGACTTTCCGTGAGCTTTTTTATTGTTTTTCGCATTTTAGAAATGCGGTCAACTAGGTGCACTGGGACACGTATAGTTTTACTGTGATTGGCAAGGGCACGTTTGATGGATTGCTTGATCCACCATGAAGCGTAAGTACTTAATTTCCCTCCCTTGTAAGGGTCAAATCGTTCTACAGCCTTTACGAGTCCGATGTTTCCTTCACTGACTAGGTCCATTAAAGGTAATCCAAAATTCATATAGTCACGGGCTATTTTCACAACTAAACGTAAATTAGAGGCGATCATTTTTTCACGTGCCTTTTGGTCGCCTTGTTTAATCTTATTGGCGAGTTCGACTTCCTCTTCTATCGTGAGTAAAGGTGTTTTAGAAATAGACTGCATGTAGGAAAACATGGCATCACGCTCATTGGGATGCATCAGTGTACGTGGATTCTCATCCACAGAATCTACTCCGTTTCTAGGAATAGCGGGAGCGGATTCTAAATTAGATTTTAAGCGATTATTATTTAGTTTATTCACAATAGTTTTATTCTCACATATCGTGAAATAATTGAATTACTTACTAATCGAAATTAAGAATAAGGGAGTTTACTTTGAAAACATTTTCTCAGCGATAGAAACCGCTTTGAACATGGCCTTGGCTTTATTGATTGTTTCAATGTATTCCTCTTTAGGAATTGAATCCGCTACTACGCCGGCGCCGGACTGAATATAAATAGTCTGGTCTTTGATGACGGCGGTACGAATGCCTATACAGGAATCATGGTTTCCATTGTAGCTAAAATAGCCTAATGCTCCACCATATAGACCTCTCTGGCTATCTTCTAGCTCAGATATTATTTGTAGGGCACGAATTTTGGGCGCTCCACTGAGTGTTCCTGCTGGGAAAGTAGCTTTCATCAAATCGTAGGCGGTTTTGTCTTTAGCGAGAGTTCCTTGGACTTGAGAAACAATGTGCATAACATGTGAATAACGTTCAATTGTCATGTAATCAGAGACCTTAATCGAGCCATATTCAGAGACACGGCCAATGTCATTGCGGGCAAGGTCAACCAGCATTAAATGTTCAGCACATTCTTTCTTATCTGAGAGTAAATCGGCCTCGAGCTCTAGATCTTCTTTTTCATTGCGGCCACGGCGTCGTGTCCCAGCGATGGGGCGTATGTCAATTTCATTTCCCGTGAGGCGGACATGAATCTCAGGTGAGGCTCCTACTACAGAGAATTCAGGGTCCTCAAAAAGGAACATATAAGGCGAGGGATTAACGGTACGTAGGGCACGATAAAGTCCGATGGGAGGGACGGAGAATTCTTTTTTAAAGCGTTGAGATAGAACAGTTTGAATAACATCTCCTGCTTCAATGTATTGCTTAACTTTGCTGACAGCTGTTTCGAATTCGGCTTGTTCAAAATTGCCCTTTGGGACGGGAATTTCGCTGGGTTGAGCGATTTGCTGATAAGCAATGTCAGCAGGTTTTTGAAGGAGTGAATGAATGCGATTTATTTCAGCAACCGCTTGGTGATAGGCCTCTTCTGAGGAATCGCTAATTTCCGCATAAACACAGATTTTTAATACCTGTTTTACATGATCAAAAATCAAAACTGAATCAGTGATGATATAGTATAAAATGGGGAGTTTTAGAGGGTCATTTTCAGAAATCGCAATACTTGGTTCAACAGTGTGAATAAACTCGTGGCCGACAAAGCCGACGGCACCTCCATCAAAGGGAGGCATCGCCTCATTTTCTAGGGTTTTGAAGCGTGCTAGCTCATTTTCGATTAAACTGAGTGGATCTTCTGGGGTTTTGAAGCTTTCCTGAGTACCATCTTTATTAGTAATGGTACTTGTGTCTCGATAAATACGAAAAATTTTCTTTGGGGCCGCTCCGAGAAAGGAGAATCGGCTTATATTTTCTCCACCTACAATAGATTCAAATAAAAATGCAGGTTTTTCTTGAGCGAGTTTTGAGTAGGCGGAAAGAGGGGTTTCGCAATCGGCAGTTAAATCCATGAACACAGGGATACGATAGCCCTTTTTTGCAATGGCTTTAAATTCGTCTAAGTTGGGCTGTATCTCCATGATTGAATGATGGGAGTGTTATTTGATTAGCCTTTTAATTCAAGAAAAAGTGCTTCGGCTTCTTTTTTTGCGTGGCTTAAATTTTGATCGAGTACCGTGAAATGTCCCATTTTCCTACCTTTTCTCGCTTCACCTTTGTCATAAAGATGTAATTGACTGGTGGAATTCTTAAATAAGCGGTTCCAAGGGGGCGATGTTTCGGACCAAAGGTCGCCGAGAATATTAATCATAACTACCGGGGTGTGAGTGTCTGTTTTTCCAAGTGGGAGACCTGTGATGGCTCGAATGTGTTGCTGAAATTGAGAGGTATGACAGGCATCAATGGTATAGTGCCCAGAATTATGTGGGCGTGGTGCCATTTCATTAACGATGAGTTGGTCGTCTTGTGTTAAGAAAAATTCAACGGCGATTAATCCAACAACCTCTAGCGTATCGGCTAGTTGCTCAGCTAGGGCATGGGCTTGCTTTGCGATGCTTTCTGAAATGGGTGCTGGAGCGGTCGAGCTGTGCAAAATGTGATGGATATGCACATTTTCAGAAACAGGGAAGCTGGCTTTTTCTCCGTTTTCGTTTCTTGCGCAAACTACAGAGTATTCGCCTTTGTGTTCAATCCATTCTTCCACGACAACACGATCTGGATGTTCAAGCGTTTCCCATAGGGCTTCTGGATCTTTTATAGAGTCCTGTGAATCTAATTTAATTTGTCCTTTTCCGTCATAGCCGAAAGCAGCCGTTTTAATCACAGAAGGAAATCCGATGGCATCGACTGCTTTTTTCAAGCTTTGTGGGCAGGTGGCGTATTCAAATTGGACGCAGGGAAATTGTTTGGATTTAAGAAAGTCTTTTTCTCTTTGTCTATGCTGACAAATATGGAGGACATTAGTCTTAGGGTGAATTGGGGTGATTTGACTGAGCTTATCGAGGGAATCGGAGGGGATGTTTTCGAATTCAAAGGTGATACAATCAACGGAGCGAGCAAAGCGTTCAAGTGCCTCAAAGTCGTCATAATTTGCTTGTGTGAAAGAATCAGCAATACGACCTGCAGTGGATTCAGCTTCTGGGCAGAAAATATGGAAGCGGTATCCCATAGGTCTTCCTGCTTGTATGAGCATTCGTCCGAGTTGCCCTCCTCCGAGTATACCAATAGTTCCTCCAGGCAATATCATGATTCTTTGGGAAGTTGGGTCTCGATTACCGTTTGGGTCTGCTGACTACGGAAGGTGTCTAGCTTTTCTCGGACAGCTGTATTATTAAGTGCTATAATGGATGCGGCGGAGATAGCCGCATTTTTTGCACCTGCTATACCAATGGCTAAAGTCATAACGGGAATCCCGGCGGGCATTTGTACAATAGAGAGTAAAGAATCTTGCCCATCCAGCGCTTTGGTTTGCACAGGAACGCCAAGAACAGGAAGCGGAGTGATCGCAGCAGTCATACCTGGAAGGTGTGCGGCACCTCCAGCACCTGCGATGATAACTTGCAGTCCTCTCGATTGTGCAGATTCAGCATAGGAATAAAGTTTTTTTGGCGTACGGTGGGCACTGACAATTTCAGTCTCAAAAGGAATTTTAAATAATTTAAGAAGCTCAGCAGATTCTTTCATCGTAGACCAATCAGACTGGCTTCCCATGATGATTCCAACGAGTGGTTGATCAGATTTATTGTCCATAGGTGTATAAAAAAGTATTCTTTATTATAATTCAATAATCTATTCGACTTATCTTGTGATTAGTTTTTCGGAAAGTTTTGCCTGTTTTCACCAACTCAAGTTTTGACTTAATTCCGATAGGGATATAAGCTCATTTGTTTTATGTTTAAAATAGGACAACAATGGGTGAGTGAAAATGAACCCGAATTAGGTTTAGGCTTGGTACAAGAAGTAAACAAGTTTCAGGTGCATTTGGTTTTTCCCGTCGCAGAAGAGAGCCGAATATTTTCTACAGAAAACCCACCCCTAAAAAGAGTCCTTTATAAAGAAGGCGATACGATAAGCTCAAGTGAGGGAATTAGCTTTCAAGTAGAGCGTGTTGAAGAAGTGGACGGGCTTTTATTTTATCAAAATGGCGAGCAAATGATTGCAGAAGCAGACTTAGCGGAGAGTTCAAATTTTAGTAATCTGGAAGAACGAATCCTTCAAGGGCAAGTGGACAGTATGGAAGCTTTTGCTTTAAGGTATCAAACGATTGAAGCTTACAGTAAAGCACGTCGTTCGCCAGTTGCGGGATTTTTAGGAGGGCGTATTGATTTAATTCCACACCAACTGTTTATCGCAAATGAAGTTTCCTCTCGGTTTTGTCCAAAAGTGTTGCTTGCAGACGAAGTGGGTCTAGGTAAGACAATTGAAGCTTGTTTGGTTTTGCACCGTTTACACTTAACAGGACGTGCCTCACGAATTTTAATCATCGTGCCAGAGTCACTGGTACATCAATGGTTTGTTGAGCTCTATCGACGTTTTAATCATTGGTTCACGATTATGGATGCGGATCGCTGTGCAGCTGCGGCAATGCAAAATGAGTCGCGAAATCCTTTTTTAGAAGAGCAGTTGGTCCTATGTAGTATTGAAACATTGATCAAGCATGAGCGTTGGGCGGAAGCAATCACTTCTGTGGATTGGGATTTATTGATAGTGGATGAAGCTCATCATTATGAATGGTCTCCAGAAAAAGTGAGCGAGGAATACACAATTATAGAAAAGTTATCGAAGCAGTGTGCAGGCTTAATTTTATTAACGGCAACGCCTGAGCAGATGGGGATTGAGGGACATTTTGCTCGCTTGCGTTTGTTGGATGTAAATCGCTATCCCAATTTAGAAGACTTCATTGAAGAGCACTCACATTATAATGAAGTCGCGAAAATTGCAGATTTGGTATTTCGAAAAAAAGCGCTAACGAAAAAAGCAAAAACCGTATTAAGAGATTTATTAATTGAAGTGGACTCAGATGCTTTTGATCAATTATTGGAGGATCGAGATAAACTATTAGAAGCTTTAGTTGATCGACATGGTACAGGGCGGGTGATTTTTCGTAACACTCGTAAGGCATTAAAAGGGTTTCCTAAACGAAAAGTTATTTCACATCTACTTGAAGCGAGTGAGCATTTGTCCGAAGATGAACATAGAGCTCGTTTGTGTGAAGAATTCAATAAGGAGTATCGTGTACACGAGAGTGATGAGGGCTCTTCAGAGAACTATAAATATTCGTTTAAGCATGATAGGCGGATACAGTGGTTAGCTGGATTTCTTAAAAGCTTAAAAGGAGAGAAGTTGTTGTTGATATGTCGTTCAAAAGAAAAAGTGGAGGCTTTGCAGTCGAGTCTTCTGGAAGTTTTAAAAATAGATTCGGCCGTATTTCATGAAGATTTGAGTTTGATTCAGCGGGATCGTAATGCGGCTTATTTTGCCGACAAGGAAGGAGCGCAGATTCTGTTATGTTCTGAAATTGGAAGCGAAGGACGAAATTTTCAGTTTGCGCATCATCTAGTTTTATTTGATTTGCCTTTAAACCCTGAATTATTGGAGCAACGGATAGGTCGATTAGATCGGATTGGGCAGACGAAGATGATTCAAATACATGTCCCTTATTTTCTAGGAAGCTGGACGGAGATTTTGTTTCAATGGCACCACCAATCTTTAAATGGAATGGAAAATTCCTTGAAGGGTGGGCATTTATATTACGAAGCTAACAAGGAACGATTATTAGTATTTGGTGAGCAATTGATGGAAGGAGCTTCATTTTCTGAAAATGAATTTAAAGACTTTTTAAGTGAGTCAGCAAAGTACAGTAAAGAGATGGAGCAATCTTTAGGCGAGGGGCAGGATCGTTTGGTGGCGATTAATTCAAATCGCCCGAATAAAGCGAAGGAGTTAGTGGATTTAATCGGAGCGACTGACAAGGACTCAATGCTAGAATCTTTGATGCACCAGTTGTTTGATTTTTTTGGTGTTACGGTAGAGCGATTAGAAGCTCAGAAGTATTTCATTAAGCCAGAGCATTTATATACAGAATCATTCCCGAACTTGCCTGAAGAGGGGATGACATTAAGCTTCAATCGTAAGGCTGCACTCAGTAGAGAAGATTTGGCTTTTTTAACTTGGGATCATCCGATGGTACATGGTGCTATCGACTTAATGGTGGGAGGCAATTTTGGAAATGCGGGCATTGTTCGATTTAAAGAATATGATGCTGGGATTCCCGTCTTGTTTATAGAGTGTATTTTCATTTTAGAAAGTGTGGCGCCGGTGAAGTTACACGTGGATCGCTTTCTTCCGCCGTTTCCAATAAGGGTACTTGTGGATATTTCTGGGAAAAATATATCTGAGTTGTTATCGATGGAAGTACTTCAATCTAAAGTAATGAATGAAGAGGCATTTCATTTGAGAGAGAGTCCGGAATTACTTCGGTCTTTATTTCCAAATTTATTGGAATCGGCTCATTCAGTTGCAGAAAAAGGACGACAAAAAGAAATCAAAGTGGCTTCAAGTATCGCTAGGGATGCCCTGGGCAAGGAATACAACCGCCTTTTGGAATTAAAGAAAGTAAACGCAAATGTATCGGAGCGGGAACTGGAAGTTGCGAAAAAGGAACAGCACGAGGTAATACAGTTTATCGAACAAGCCCAGGTGCGAATGGATTCGGTTCGCTTAGTCTTAAATCAGCCATCTCGTTGATGGTTTGATTGCCTAGGTGAGCATAGGCTCTATGACATCAGGGTATTGAGCACTGCTGGCTGAAGCTTTTTGATTTAGGGGATATTGGTATATCTTACCTTCATAATTTTTCATAATAATAGCATCTTCAGTTATTGACTCAATATAGTTTGGGTTGATGGGAATTTTGCCGCCACCATTTGGAGCATCGATGACAAATTGAGGAATGGCGTAGCCAGTTGTATGGCCTCGAAGTGATTGAATTAATGCAATGCCTTCTCTTGGATCGGTTCTAAGGTGTGCGCTTCCATTTATTAAATCACACTGATAAAGATAATAAGGGCGGACTCGCATCATAAGCAGTTTATGAATGAGCCGTTTCATTGTATCGGCATGATTATTAATTCCTTTAAGCAATACAGATTGGTTGCCAATAGGGACTCCAGCAAAAGCCAATTGTTCACAGGCGTTTCTGAGCTCAGGAGTGCATTCGTTAGGGTGATTGACATGAATACTTAGCCAAATTGGACCATGCTTTTTAAATATTTCGCAGAGCTCGGAGTCGATTCTTTGTGGTAGAAATACTGGGATTCTTGAACCAATTCGGATAAACTGAACATGCTTTATTTTTCTCAATTCCCCGAGGAGCTTATCGAGTTTATTGTTAGACAAAAGCAATGGGTCCCCTCCGCTGAGGAGTACATCACGAATCTGTGGATTTTTCCTAATGTATTCTAGTCCTGCATCATACTTTGGGTGAAAGTTATAATCTTGAGCATTTGAAACTAGGCGACTACGGGTGCAATAGCGACAATAGGCTGCGCAACGGTCAGTGACCAAGAATAAGACTCTATCTGGGTAGCGGTGGACAATGCCTTCAACAGGCGAGCTGCTTTCTTCGCCAACGGGATCTAAGAGTTCCCCTTCATTAGTCATTGTTTCTTTGATGTTAGGTATGACTTGAAGCCGAATCGGGTCTTGGGGATCGGATCGGGCGATTAGGTTGAAAAAATAAGGAGTGATGGCAAGGGATAGCTTGTCCTTGGCAAATAGGCAGCCTTCTCGTTCTTCTGGGCTTAATTCAAGCAGTGTTTCTAATTGCTCTAAAGAGGTAATCCGGTTTTTTAATTGCCACTTCCAATTGTTCCAATCCTCAGCACTGATATTCGACCAAAGATCTTGTATGGGGGACTGTTCGAAAAACTCAGAATTGTGCATGCTTTAATGTATTTTTGTTTAAGCTATTAAATTATAAGAGGAATTCAATTGAGAAAAGTAGAATAAATTCAAAAGATCGATAATTTCATTTGCATGAATTAAAATTTTTATTTTCAGTACTTTACGTTTAATGGAAAATAATAAAATTTCAGGTGTAATTGCTTTTGAGGACGGAACAGTATTCCGGGGTAAAGGCTTTGGTGCAATTGCGACTTCAGTCGGTGAATGCTGTTTTAATACTAGCTTAACCGGGTATCAGGAAATTATCACTGATCCTTCCTATTTTTCTCAAATTGTCACAATGACTGCGGTTCAGGTAGGGAATTACGGAATTAATGAAGAGGATGTAGAATCGGATGGACCTAAGGTTAAAGGTTTTGTGGTTCGAGAATTAAGCCCAGTGGTTAGTAATTGGAGGGCGAGTACTTCTTTAGAGGCTTATTTAGGTGAGGCCTCTATTCCTGGCGTTGAAGGGATTGATACTCGAGCGATTGCTAAGAAGCTTAGAGTGAGCGGGGCGCTGAATGCATGTATTTCAACGGAAGATATAAGCGATCAGCAAGCAGTTGAAATGGCGAAAAATTTCGGTGGTTTGATTGGAGTTGATTTCGTTAAAGAAGTGACTGCGAAATCAGCATATGATTGGGATCCAGAGCATAAGGAATCAAATTCGTTCACTGTGACAGGGACAGATTTAGTGATGAATCATTTATCGATAGAGAAACGTTTCACTGTTGCGGCACTTGATTTTGGAGCTAAATTTTCAATTTATCGTAAATTACAAAGGCACGGTTTTGATGTGCGAGTGTTTCCTGCAAATACCTCAGCGGAAGAGATTGAGGAATACAGTCCAAATGGCCTCTTTTTATCTAATGGCCCGGGCGACCCTGCAGCAGTAGACTACGCTCATAAGACAGTGAGCACTTTGATTGATAAATATCCTACATTTGGTATTTGTTTAGGGCATCAGATTATTACACATGCACTTGGTGCGGAAACTTTTAAATTGAAGTTTGGTCATCGTGGAGGCAACCAGCCGGTGAAAAATATAGAGACGGATCGTGTATCGATCACCTCTCAGAATCATGGTTTTGCTTCAACAAAGGAGCAGTTAGAAAATCGTGGAGCAATTGTTACGGAAATTAATCTAAATGATGAAACTGTAGAGGGCTTACGATTAAAGGATCGTCCAGTGTTTTCTGTTCAGTATCACCCAGAAGCAGCACCAGGTCCAAATGATGCAGATCCTTTGTTCACTGAATTTTACGATTTAGTCGCTAACAATTCTTAAGCATTTTAGTATTTAAGCCATAGGCTTGCTTAGGAGTTAGGAGTCGATGCTATTGGATTAAATCTTGTCCGATTGGGTCTTTGGTATGCCCTTCAAGGATGGTTAAGACTTCTGCTATAAGGTAGATTGAGCCAGTGACGAGAATGGTATCAGTCTCATCGCCGATCTGGCAGGAATTTTCTGAAAAGAGTTGTTCTAGTCGACTGGCTATTGGCTGTATGCTTTGGGATTTTGGAATCAATGAAGTGAGTGTCTCAGCAGAGCAACTTCTGGGTTGATCGGGTTCAACTAGGTAAAGAGATTTTGCGAATTGGCTGAGCAAAGGCATGATGTCGCCAGCACGTTCACGGCCAAGAATCCCTGTAATGATAATTGGTTTTTTACCGGATTCGGCGATGTGATTTCGAAGATTTTCTTCGAGTTGCAAGCAGGCTTCCGCATTGTGTGTGGAATCAAGAATGAGTGTTTGCTTTTTTAATTTCAATTTTTGCCAGCGTCCTTCCCACTTAACCTGGTTTAGGGCTTGAGTATGCTTTATGGGAAAGCGGTCTGCTAGAATTTTTGTCGCATAGCTGGCTAGGACAGCGTTTTGTTTTTGATAAGTTCCTTTAAGATTAGTTGTCGGTAGTGGGTGCTTTTCAGAATAGTTTTCCAAGGTGTAGTACTCTGAGTTTAAAGCGTCTGCTTTTTCTTTTATAATGGTTTTGGAAATATCGGGTAACTTGCCAATGAGGACTGGGGTGTTTGGCTTTATAATGCCTGCTTTTTCTTGGGTGATGGCTTCTAGCGTGTCGCCGAGGATGTCAGTATGATCTTTGCCAATGCTTGTAATAATGCTCAATTCAGGGTTTATGATATTTGTGGCATCCAGTCGTCCACCTAGACCTGTTTCAATTATGGCAATGTCTACCGCATTTTTTGAAAAATGCGAAAAAGCAATAGCCGTAATGAATTCAAAAAAGGAGGGGTAGTCATTGGGTTCAAATTGCTTGTCGCATTCAGTGATTAATGCATTAGCAGAATTTGCAAGATCTTGGTCGCTGATGGGGACACGGTTGATTTGAATACGTTCATTGAGTCGTATTAAATGAGGCGAGGTGAATAGCCCGGTTTTGTAGCCGTTTGAACGGTAGATGGCTTCAAGCATGGCGCAAACGGAACCTTTCCCATTGGTCCCGGCCACATGAATTAAGGTAAGTGCTTTTTCTGGATTATGCAGGGCTTTTGCAAAGCGCCGCATTCGCACTAAGCCATATTTAGAACCCTTATTTCTTAGGGAATAAAGGAATTGAGTGACGCTGTTTAAATCGTGCATGTCAGGCACTAAAGAAGTTAGGAGACCTTACTTGAACCAAAAGCGGCAAGTAATCGTCCGACTGTATCACGCATTTGGTGGCGATGTACAATTTTGTCGACAAGACCGTGTTCAAGCAAGAATTCTGAAGTTTGAAATCCTTCAGGTAAATCTTGTTGTGTGGTTTCTTTAATTACCCGAGGGCCAGCAAATCCGATAAGGGCTTCAGGTTCTGCGAGAATGACATCGCCGAGTGAGGCATAACTGGCCATAACACCTGCCATTGTTGGATTCGTCAAAATTGAAATAAAAGGCACTTTAAGCTCGGACAATTTTGCTAGTGCGGCACTCGTTTTGGCTAATTGCATGAGGCTTAGAATCCCTTCTTGCATACGAGCACCTCCAGACGCAGATATTACAATAACTGGATTTTTGTTTTTGCAGCCATTTTCAATGGCACGTGTAATTTTTTCACCGGCTGCAGAGCCTAAACTTGCTCCCATAAATCGAAAATCCATTACCGCGATATTTACAGCCATACCCTGAATTTTGCCTTCTCCGCTAATAACCGTGTCCGTTTCATTCGTCTTTTTTTGGTTCTGCTTTACCTTATCTTTATAATTTGCCGTGGCCGTAAAGTTGAGAGGATCAAGTGAACGAATATTTGTATCTTGCTCTTCAAATGAACCCTCATCCAATAAAGAGCTAATGCGAGAGCGGGCATCCAAAGGAAAATGGTAATCGCTATTGGGAACGACCATTAAATTTTCTTTGAGTACACGATTGTAAATAATCTCATTTGTCTTCGGACATTTCGTCCAAACATCTTTAGGTATGTCTTTCTTTTTGACGGTTACCGTCGAATATTGTGGTTTTCCAAAAATAGCCATAATTTAAATTTTTATAAGAGTTTTGATTTTAGCAACATTTATCCGTGCGCTAGTGTAAGAAGTTCAATTGTCTGTATGCCGGCTTTTTTAAGATTTTCGCACAAGCATTAGCCGTAGAGCCTGTGGTGAAAACATCGTCTACTAAAATATATTTTCTTATCTAAATCCAATTTAATATTAGGGGACAAGGCAAAAGCACCACGAATATTTTCTTTACGCTGTTCTTTAGTTAGGCTGGTTTGAGTTTGCGTGAAGCGAGTACGGATTAATGAATTTTGTATCTGAATGTTTGTGTTTAAGGTTTTTTCAGTACTTGGGCTAAGGCATTGCTTTGATTGAAGCCACGCTCTCGTTGCTTTGTCGGGTGAAGCGGCACGGGAACAAGTATGGCATTTTCGCAGATTTTTTTTAAGTGAGGGAGTTGTCGAATGATTAATTTCAAGTCGCTGGTAAAGTACAGTCCATTGTTGTATTTCAAATTGTGAACCATCTGCCGTCCGACTTTTTTTGCCAAGCATAATGTATAAGCTCGTGAGTAATTGGGTTTAAGCTCAAGGCAATGCGGGCAATTTTTTGCCATGATCTTATCCACAAGAAATGGGTAGCCACATGTTTTACAATTAGGTGGATGGGCCAAAATGAGCAATGGTGCACAGGTTTTACAAATGTACTGATAGGGTGATCTTTCAACGGCCCCAGAACAGTTGATACAACTTCTAGGAAAGAAGATATCTTGTATGGAGTTTAGCAGCAAGTTCCCGTGATGGGGCTTACTTGTAAAAGATTTTTTTGAGGGATAATCCACTGGCAGGTGCCGTTACAACTTTATTTGTGCGTTTCTTTGAGTGGAGAATGTTGAGTACTTCATCTGGACTGACCTGATTTCTGCCAACAGCGTAAAGTGTGCCGACGATACTTCGCACCATCTTATAAAGAAAGCCACTACCAGTAATCGTGATAATTATTTTCGCTCCTTTTTGCTTAAGCTCTAAGGAATGAATTTCTTTAACTGGGTTTGGGTCTTGGTCTTTAGCATGAACTGCACTGAAGGCGGTGAAGTCTTGATGGCCAATAAAATATTGGCTTGCGGTGAGCATAGACGAAAAATCAATGGGGGTATCTCGGCAGGCCCAAACAAAGTCTACTTCGTCGGGTGGAGCTCTATCTAAATACAGTGTGTAGGTGTAGCTTTTTTTGAGAGCAGAGAAACGTGCGTGGAAATTTTTTGAAGCGGGTGTGAGTTTTTCGATGCGAATATCTTTATTGAGCAAAGAGTGAAGGGCGCGCTTTAGCTTCTCTTCAGAATGAGGCCAATCACCATCAAAATGAAAACATTGCCCATGGGCGTGTACTCCCGCATCGGTTCGACTGCAACCGTGGATGCGAATAGGTTGATCGAAAATAGTGCTGAGCGCTGACTCAAAATGGTTCTGAACTCCGCTGCCGGATGGTTGAAATTGCCAACCGCTGAATTGAGTTCCCTTATAAGAGCATATGCATTTCCATCGCATACGAGTATCTTTGTGATGTATTTAAATAGATGCAAGCCGTGGTCATATAAAAATTGTTTTTGTTTAAATAATATGCATGGTTTGAGCGGTCTATGGCAAATAAAACGAATCGCAAACTGTGGGCAGATTATCTGGAGAAAAAAACTAATAATCCAGCGGCAATTTCTAATGTGTCGAATACACAGTCTTTGGGAGCTTCCTTTAGCGGAGTCGTATTGGGAATTGATCCAAGTTTACGTGGGGCGGGCTTTTCGGTAATCCGCTATGAAAAAGCGAAGGCAGAATTATTAGATAAAGCGACTTTGAAATTGGGGCAAAAATTTACTATGGTCGAATGTTTGGGGAAAATTGCAAAACAGGTAGAAAGCTTAATCAATAATCACACGATTGATCACGTAGCAATTGAGCAGACTATCTATGTTCAAAATTTTCAAGTAGCACAAATTATGGGAGCGGCTAAAGGAGCAGCAATGGCTCCTGCGGCGATGCAAGGCTTGCCTATTTTTGAATATGCTCCTTTGAGAATCAAACAAGCAACTGTTGGCAATGGGCGAGCTAGCAAAGAGCAGGTTGCAAAAATGGTTGGAGGGTTTTTAAACGTCGATTTCGAAAAAGCTTATGATGAATCGGATGCATCGGCTGTAGCAATGTGTCATGCATTTACCTGGAGAGCAGACCCCAAAAAATAAATAGATAATAAATGAGCAGAGAACGAATATTAATCACTGGAGTAAGCTCTGGATTGGGCCATGGCTTAGCCAAATCTTATTTAGAAATGGGTGCAGAGGTTTATGGCTGTAGTCGTCGAAGCCCGATAGATTTAGTTGAGATGGGATTGAATTTTTGTGACTTAGACATCGCTCAACAAATCGAAAGTGAGCCGAAGTTTCGAGCGTGGATTCAAGAACTTAAGTCTTTTGATTTAGTGATTCTCAATGCGGGTATTCTTGGGAAAATCAAAGACATGCAGGAATGCTCTATGGATGAATTAAAAGAAACAATGGAAGTTAATCTATGGGCAAACAAATGGATTTTAGATAGTTGTTTTGCTGAAGGCCGTAAGATTAAGCAAGTTGTTGGAATTTCATCGGGTGCATCTTTGTCGGGTAGTCGTGGCTGGAATGGCTATAGTATCTCTAAAGCGGCACTGAATATGTTGATTAAATTGTATGCAGAAGAGTGCCCATCAACACATTTTACTTCCTTTGCTCCTGGTTTAGTCGATACGGCGATGCAGGATTATATGACAGCTTTGCCCGCGGATTCTCGCCATGCCCCTATTAAAATTTTGAAAGCGGCGAAGGGAACAGAGGCAATGCCTTCAGGTTATGACTGTGCTAAAAAGTTAATTAATGCATTCCCTCGTTTATTAGAAAACGCAAGTGGGGGCTATGCTGATATTCGCAAGCTTTAGCGGTTGAGATACTTTTTTTGGTAAGCAAGAAATAAATCTTTAGCAATTGGGCCAGCGGTTGAGCCTCCATGATAATCGTCAGATTCCTGAGTCCCTTCAACCATTACGGCTACTGCTATTTTGGGATTATTTATGGGTGCGAATCCAACAAACCAAGCTAAGTTAACTTCTTTGCCATGGGCTCGGAAATCAGCTGTCCCTGTTTTTCCAGCAATGGGTAAATCTTCGATGTGGATTAAGCGCCCAGTGCCAATGGAACTCGTGACCCCTTGCATACCTTTGAGTAAAAGATTGCGTTGTTCTGGAGTCAGCCCTGTTGGAAGACTATTTTGTAAATGATTGCTGAGATCATTTCTTGGAACAGCCAAAAGTGTGGGTTGAGTGTGGGTTTCATTGCGGGCAATGGAAGCTATTGTACAAGCCATTTGAAGGGGAGTGACTAGAAGAAAGCCTTGCCCGATAGCGGTATTTGCAGTGTCGCCTGCTGTCCAACCATCCCCTACGATTTCTCGCTTCCAAGATTTGCTAGGAATGACAATGCGTTTCGTTTCGAAAGGAAGTTCGATGCCTGTATGTTGATCGAGTTTAAAATGCTTCGCTTCAGCATTAATTTTGTCGATACCTAGTTTCAGTCCGATATCGTAGAAAAAAACATTACAACTAGCAGCGATTGCTTTTTCAAGATTAACTGTACCGTGTCCATTTTTCGCATGACAATGGTAGATGCGATTGCCTACCCGATAAACACCTGGGCAATTAATACTCGTCGTATCATCAATAAGCCCAGCCTTTAATCCAGCAATGGCGGTGATTAATTTAAAGGTTGATCCTGGAGGATAAGAAAGTTGAACCGCACGGTTTAACCAAGCACCTGCATCATTTATTTCATTAAATGTATTTTGGGGAATAAATGGGCTTAGGTCATTTAAGTCGTAGTTTGGATGGCTGGCTAAGGTAAGAACTTCTCCTGTTTCAATATCAAGGGCTATGGCCGCACCAGTCCGATTGCCTAAAGCGATCTCGGCAACTTTTTGTAGTTCAATATCGATACTGGTGATAAGGTCGTTCCCTTGTTTAGGTGACTTTAGTTCAAGCTGCTTATTTTGATAGCCAAGAGGGTCGACCTGCCAAATCTCATAACCATTTTCCCCCATGAGTTGTTGGTTAAAAGAGTTTTCGATTCCTGTTTTTCCAATTTTTGTTTTGTAGGTAAAATTTTTAATACCGTCTTTAGGTAGCTGACTCAAATCAGGATTTACGTTTTGTACATAGCCAAGTGTATGAACTGAAAGTTCATTGTAGGGATAATATCTTGCAGAACTTGTGTGGATATTAATAGGCGAACGAACAGGAAGACGTTCAATCAACTGGGCGTATTCAGAAGCACTGAGATCTTGTGTGAGAGGTAAAGGTAGTAATAACTGCTCGTTAAAATGGCGTATGATTTTGCTTCGTTTCAGCGTAGATTTTCGTTGAGTGATAGACTCAATGATATCGAGGTATTTTTGAATGACATTGGTACGAGCTTCCCATTTTAGCTGATAATAATCTGGCAGTCGGGTAGAGGCTTCTTCGTTAACGCTTTCTGTTTCAATTTGGGACCGAGCCTTTCGAATAAGTTTTGAATACTCTTTGCGAAAGTCAGGTCTTAAATCGTCAAGAATAACGGTAGCAGAATAATGTGGACGATTCCCGACAAGTAAGTTTCCGTTACGGTCGTAGATATCGCCTCGTGGTCCAGGAAGGAAAATACGGCGTTCGGTTTGACGGCGTTCCATATCCTCATAGGTGTCTTTCTTGAAAAACTGCTGCCTGGCTAATCCGAATAACAAAATAGAAGTTAGAATCAAATTGATCCAAAAGAATAACAGTATCCTTGGATTGTATCTTCGTTTGATATCATAATGTTCCATGATAGCTTAAACAAAAGGTAGAGATTCAGGTTCCGTTTTGGTTTCAAAGATTGAAAAGAGCGAGCGTTGAAAATTAAAAAACCAAGGTGCGATACCAAGAAGGGCGAGGTGAGAAATTATAAGCTCGATACAACTGGTAGAAAGAAGATTAAAAAAATCTGTGAAATTTGAACTTACGGATAAATAGAAGAAAGTTAATCCAGTAATAAAGTTAGCAATTTGAGCAAGAAGGGCGGGATGAAAATTTTTCTCTGCCCGAAATCGAAGACGTACTAATAAAATTAAAGATCCGATGCTAAGCATCAATAGGGTAACCAAACCAAAAGGTGTTGGAAGAGCAGCATCAACCCAAAAGCCAGTTAGCAAGGAAGTAATAAAAAATTGGTCTGCACGTAAATAAAGTGGAGCGATTATGAATAAAGGGCCAAGGATAAAGAGGTTGAATCCAGCAAAGGTAATACTGCTATTGACCAAAAGCATGAGGTGAAGCAACAGTACATTTGAAGCAAAAAGCAGCAGACTCCGTTTATCAAAAATCATGATTAATCGCGTCTATACGGTTAAATGGAATCAGAACAGCAACCTCTTGGATTCCCAAAAGTCGTTTATCTAATAAAACCTCTCCTGCCTGAAACATGCCTGTGTTATCAGGTTCAAGCCACGGAACGAGACCTATGATAATTCCTTCCGGGAAAGTGCCTCCAAGACCTGTTGTTACTAGCTGTAATGGCTTGACCGAGTTAGTTGTTAAATCCTGTGGGGCATTTTTGATTCTGCCTTTGGGTTGTCCCCATAAATCAGGGCCTTTGCCTTGGTAGAATAAAGGTCTATTATCATTAATAAAAGATGCGGATATTCTAAATGAATGATTTGAGAGTAAGTCGATTTGACTGGTGTAATAATTGGTTTTGGAAATACGTCCAACAACGCCCCCAATAAAAATGACAGCATCACCTTCTTCAATTCCGTGCTTTGAGCCTTTATTGATACGAATAGTCTGCCACCAGCTTCCCATATTTCTCTGAATGACATGGGCTAATTCATAGCGAAAGCGATCTCGACTTGGAAGATCTAAAATTGACTGCAAGCGATCAATTTCTGTTTTATAATTTTCGTTGATATTCTTGATTTGCTTGTAATAAGCATTTTGCCGTTTGAGTTCGGCTATAGTATCAATAAGTGCCTGTTTGCTCTTGGTCTTGTTTACGGTGTTGTTGGCAAGTGTTTCTAAGCTATCAGTGGCGATCCAAATGGGAGCTTGTATTTCCTCAAAAGATGCTTGGGTAAAGAGTTTGATGAAACTTGGAGTGAGCCACCAAATTATGAGAAACACGATTAGTGTAACAATTGGGGTGAGTCTATCGAGGCGAATTCGCGCCACTGTCTTTATCCTCTCCCTGTTTCAGCAACATCTTTTAGCAGTAGTGCTAAATCTTGTAGTACCATGCCCGTTCCATTGGCAACTGCACTGAGTGGATCTTCCGCTATAATAACGGGAAGTCCTGTGGCATCGCTTAAGTATTGATCGAGTCCGCTGATCAGAGCACCACCACCAGCGAGAACAAATCCTCTATCGACCAAATCAGCGGATAGTTCTGGGGGACATCTTTCAAGCGCATTTCTTACTAAGTCAGTAATCGCAGAAATGGTATCAGATAATGCTTCTCGAATTTCTTCCGAAGTTATGGTGATGGTCTTAGGTAAGCCAGCAACAGAATCTCGTCCACGCACTTCCATGGATGCTTCTTCTTCTAATTTAAATGCCGAGCCGATGGTCATTTTGATCGCTTCAGCGGTACGCTCACCAATCATCAAATTATAAGAGCGTTTCATGTAGTTGATGATTGCGGTATCAATTTCATCACCACCGACACGAATACTTTTGGTATAAACAACGCCTGCTAAAGAGATGATAGCGACTTCAGTAGTACCACCACCAATATCAACAATCATATTTGCGGCCGGTTCATCAATGGGTAGTCCTACACCTATCGCTGCTGCCATAGGCTCTTCAATTAAAACAACGTCTCTGGCTCCTGCACGTATCGCCGAATCTTTCACTGCACGGCGTTCAACTTCGGTGATTCCGGAAGGTACTGCGACAACAATACGAGGAGCAATGAAAGTTTTCTTACGATTCACTTTTCCAATGAAGTAACGTAACATTGCTTCAGTAATTTCAAAATCAGCAATCACTCCATCTCGCATCGGGCGAATGGCGGTGATATTTCCTGGAGTACGTCCAAGCATGCGTTTGGCTTCAGATCCTACCGCACAAACTTTTTTACTGCTGGTATAAATTGCAACAACACTGGGCTCACGAAGCACGATGCCTTTATCCTTAGCAAAAACCAGTGTGTTTGCTGTTCCGAGGTCAATGCCGATATCGTTGGAGAGAAGTCCTATCACGTGTGTTTGAAATTAAAAAAGTATGCTATATGTTTTTCCTATCGTTACTGAAAGTCAATGAATTATGCGTTAACAATCAATAGTTTTATTGCTTTTCGAGTAATTTAAAAAAAATTCGCTTTCCTGCCTGAATCACCAGAGCTTCTTCTCCATGTGTGATTGCTTTTTGTGGGTCAGTGATTTTGTCGCCGTTGATTTTTACACCACCTTGCGCAATTAATCGACGTATCGCTCCTTTGCTCTCAAAAAGCTTTGTCTGATGCATGATATTAATGATTAAATCTTCGTTAGAGTTGCCACTCAGTTGATCCCATTTAAATGTAGGCATCTCGTCGGGAATTTTATTTTTGGAAAACACCTGTTCGAATTGGGCTAGCTCATTTTCGGCTTCACCTTCAGAATAAAAACGTCCGACAAGTGATTTGGCTAAATTCTTTTTGATTTGCATGGGGTGCTCTTGCTTCATCGCTTCTATTGAGTCCTTTGCAGTTTCAAGAAGCAATTGATAGTAAGTCCACATAGTGGTGTCATCAATTGACATAATTTTGCCGAACATATCTTTCGGGGAATCGGTAAAGGCGATATAGTTATCCGCACTTTTGGACATTTTTTTTGTTCCATCGAGCCCAACTAAAAGTGGCATGGTAATCACGGCTTGTTCTGATTTTCCGGCATCTTTTTGTAACGCACGGCCAACCAGCATATTGAACAATTGATCCGTGCCACCAATTTCTACATCGGCATCTAAAATCAAAGAGTCATAGCCTTGAATTAAAGGATAGAGGAATTCAATAATTGAAATTGGTGCATTTGAAGCAAATCGTTTAGAAAAATCATCTCGTTCTAACATACGTGCAACCGTCATTTTGCGTGAAAGTTTCAAGCAATCTTCAAAGTCCATTTGACCAAACCATTCACTGTTGTAGTGCACCTTAGTTTTGCTTTCGTCGAGTATTTTAAAGGCTTGGTCTAGGTAGGTTTTGGCATTCTCTTTAATTTCTTCTTTTGAGAGAACTGGGCGAGTGGAAGAACGGCCAGACGGGTCGCCAATCAAGGTGGTGAAATCGCCAATGATTAAATTAGCTTCATGTCCAAGCTCTTGGAATTGCCTGAGTTTGTTGAATACAACAAGATGTCCAAAGGTTAAATCTGGGCGTGTTGGATCAACGCCTAATTTGATTTTTAAGGGCTGTCCTGACTTCAACTTTTCTTCAAGGGACTCTTGTCCAATTAATGTATCTGTGTTGTTTAAGATTGTTTGAATCATTTGGATATAAATAATTTCTTAAAATGTTAAGCAGTGAGGCTTGAGCTGTTGATAAATTTATCGTCTTTGGCGAACCGTTTCATAGAGGCAAACACCGGCGGAAACAGAAACATTTAGACAATCCACATTACCTTCCATAGGAATAGAGATTAGGCAATCACAGAGTTCACCGGTAATTTTGCGTAGTCCCCATCCTTCGCTCCCTAAAATAATTGCGGTCCCTTGATTGAGGTCGACATCATAAAGACAGTCTGTGCCTCGATCGGATGTCCCGACAATTTGTATGCCTTTATCCTTCAGCTTACGAATGAAGCTAAGTATATTTTTTACCTTTAAGAATGGCACATCATCGGCTCCACCACAGGCAATATCTTTTACTGTATCTGTTATCCCACAAGCGCCCTTGACTGGGGCAATGACTGCGTGCACACCCGCACCAGATGCTGTTCGCAAACAAGCTCCTAAATTATGCGGATCTTGTACGCCTTCTAGGATTAGCAATAGGGGCTTTTCTTTGCCTTCAAGTAGATCCATCAAATCATCTTCATTTTCCAAGAGAATTGGGGACGATGGTTGAGAGTACCGTGGAGTACGCTTTATTTTATGAATCGAATTTCTGCCCATTGAACTGTTGGTATTTTATTGTGAGTTTTATGCTTGTGGATTAGGCGGGGCGATCCCTACAACTTGCCAGCCTTTATCAGAAAGAATTCTTCCTTGTGCGGTGCGGGCAATATAGCCTTCTTGTATTAAAAAAGGTTCATGAACTTCTTCCAAGGTATGCGCTTCTTCACCCACAGCTACGGCAAGTGTTCTCAGTCCGACCGGCCCGCCTTTGTAGTTGTCCGCGATAATGCGGAGCAATTTTTTATCCAATTCATCCAATCCTCGGTGATCGATTTCCAATAATTCAAGGGCCTTATTTGCTTGTTCTTGAGTGATCACTCCGTCGCTTTTTTGCATCGCATAATCTCGACAAAAATTGATTAAATTGTTGGCGATTCTTGGAGTCCCTCGGGCACGTTTGGCTATTTCGCTCGCCCCGTCTTCCGTGAAAGGCACATCGAGAATTTGGCAGGTGCGCTTAATGATTCCTTCTAAGGTCTGTAGGTCGTAATAATCTAAGCGAGACTGAAGTGTAAAACGGCTTCGAAGGGGTGCGGTGAGCAATCCGATACGTGTGGTGGCTCCGATTAAAGTGAATCGTGGAAGATTTAGGCGGACGCTTCGAGCGTTAGGGCCTTGGTCAATCATGATATCAATTCGAAAATCTTCCATTGCCGAATAAAGATATTCTTCAACAGTTTTAGGCATACGATGAATTTCATCAATAAAGAGGATGTCTCCTTCATTTAGATTAGTCAGCAATCCGGCAAGATCAGCTGGCTTATCAATAACAGGACCTGAAGTAATGACAACTTGTGCGCCCATTTCATGGCCGATGATAAAGGATAAAGTCGTCTTACCTAAGCCAGGAGGACCACTGAGTAAAATATGATTGAGAGGCTCATTTCTAGCGAGTGCAGCCCCAACCATAATGGATAGACGCTCAACAGTTTTTTTCTGTCCAGAAAAGTCTCCTAAGGCACTGGGACGAATGATGGAATCATGACATTCAGTGGATGCATCCAAGGCATTTTCAATGTTAAAAGATTCATCATTAGGAATTTCTGTATCCGGTTCAGCCATGAAAAAAAGTTAGACAGATTATGTGAGCAAATTCAACAGACAATTTAAGCATCTAATAAGTCGCTTGGAATTTCTTTTTCGGATAAACGTTCGATCTTAGCCCCAAGTGCAGCCAATTTTTGTTCAAAAGATTCATAGCCACGATCTAGGTGATAAATACGTTGCACCCAAGTTGTGTTATTGCCCGCAAGCCCTGCTAAGATAAGGGCGGCAGATGCTCTTAAATCAGAAGCCATGACAGGTGCTCCAGAAAATGGACTAGGGCCTTTGATAATGGCGCTAGCTCCTTCAATCGCAATATTGGCGCCCATTCGTTGAAGCTCTGGAATATGCATGAAGCGATTAGGGTAAATTTTTTCAGTAATGATGGAGATACCTTCGGTGACAGACATCAAAGCGCACATTTGTGCTTGTAGGTCGGTAGGAAATCCTGGGTAGGGTAAAGTAATGATATCTACGGGCTTTAAGCTACCTTGGTATGGTAGAATAGTTATCGAATCATCAGAAATTTCCATAGGGAGCTCTGCTTCTTGAATCTTATCTAAGAAAGCTCCTAGGTATTTATAGGAAATACCTTTTAAGGTAACATGACCTTTAGTTATAGCGGCGGCACAAATAAAAGTACCTGCTTCGATTCTATCAGGAATGACGCTGTGTTCACATCCGTGTAATTCATCCACTCCAGTGATGATTAATTCAGGTCCGCCGATTTGTTCAATTTGCGCACCCATTTTTACCAACAATTGGCATAGGTCGATGATTTCTGGTTCACATGCAGCACTCTCAATCCGAGTGGTTCCTGGTGTCAGTACGGCTGCCATTATTAGGTTGGCCGTCCCTGTAACGGTGCTTCCGTTACGCCCTCCTAGAAATAAATCTGAGCCACGAATATTTGAAGCATCAATATGAACATAGCCATTAGAGATACGGACATCACAGTTCAATTTTCTCAAGCCTTTGAGGTGAAGGTCAATTGGGCGAGGTCCAATAACACATCCCCCTGGGATTGAGACTTCGGCTTTTTTTAATCGAGCAACGAGAGGACCTAAAAGGCACACAGAAGCGCGCATTTTTCGAACAAGCTCATAGGGGGCAATGTGAGATATAGTTTCGGCATGGATTATCCATTCGCCTATTTCTGGATTCTCAATTTTTGCCCCTAGGTATTCAAGTATCTCAACCATATAGCGAATGTCGCTTAGGTTGGGAATATTTTTTAAATGAACGGGTTCACTCGTTAAAAGACAGGCTGCAAATATAGGTAAAGCGGAATTCTTTGAACCGCTTATTTTAATTTCTCCTTCCAGTGGCCCATTGCCTTCAACTCGGAAAACATCCATAGTTACTTAGGTCTAAAAATTAACGGTGTTTATTTTTTGAATACGGGCGTCTTTGCTTCCCTTTTGAGTAGCGTCTATTTCTTTGGCCTCCTTTGTTATGCTTTGGTTTTTTACCAAAGAGTGAAGCAATGAAATTAGCAATACCCCCAAAGAAGCCGGTCTTTTTCTTTGGTTTTCTATTATTACCACGTGAGCGTTTTTCTGCATAGCGTGCTTCTCGTGCTTGCTTCTTGTCCGCAATTTTTTCTTCGAGCTCTTGAATTGCTCTCAATGTATCTTGATTGAGTGGCGCGTTCTTTTTCTTCGGTTCCGGTTTCTTCGCTTCTTTCGGAGCTTCGACAGGAGTTTCTTCAATCACTGGGGCTTGTTCATCACTTGCTTCCGCTTGTACACTACTTGGGTCAATTTCTCCGATGTTCAAGTCTTGTGTAGGGGCAGAGTCATTTTTAAATCCACCGCTTCTTCTTCTTGAGCGTGTTCTGCTTTCGTTTCTTGGAGAATACGCTTCCTCTTCTTTTTTTGAATTATTAGTTTCTTCGAATTCTGGCATCTGATTTATCCGTTTAGGTTATTTTATTGAATCGTTTTATGATTATTTCTGACATCCGATATATTCTATTAAATCATAATACTCTTTATTATCGGATTAACATTAATGGGTATATTGGAACATTTTTAGGTGCAAGGTTTTAATTGTTTTGTTCTCAATTTAAAGAAATCAACTTGCCGTAAAATACTTAGCCGTTAATTTTTTTGATTATGGATAAATTAGATACTATATTTGAAATGCAAGACACCCTCAATAAGCGAATTGGAGTAGTGACCGAAAATCTTAGTGAAGAAGAAAAAACCAAATGGGTTTTAAACTATACACGCGCCATGCAGCAAGAAATAGCTGAGTTGATTGATTCTGTACCGTGGAAATGGTGGGCTAAGTATCAAGAATTTGATGAGCAAAATGCAAAAGTTGAAATTGTTGATCTATTTCATTTCTTGATTTCGCTAGCACAGGTTATGGGAATGACTCCAGAAGATGTCTATAATGCTTACGTAAAGAAGAATCAGGTAAACCATGATCGTCAAGAGAGTGGCTATGAGGATAAAGATGAATCAGATTCCCGTCATATTTAAACGGGATTTTGTATATAGTATTAAATGTAGTTATGAATGAAGATCCTTTAATTATTTTAATCTACTGTGCGATTGGTCTCTATATTGCAAATCTATATCGTACAGACATTCAATCGTTTGTGGCGGGTCGTCCGAATGTTAAGGCATTGCCAGGAGCAAAGCCAACAAATGGGTTATTAATCTTCGCATCTATCTTAGGGGCCTTAGTTTTATTGGGTAATGCAGTAGTTGGAGAGTATGCCTTAGGTATAGTGGAGGCACAGAGTGAAATGGTATGGTTTTTTGTTTTTGCTTCCCTTGCTGCGGGTTTGATCGAAGAGGTTGTTTTTCGCGGGTATTTAGTAGTGCAGAATCGAGGGCGTAATGCTTTGGTCTTAAGTTGCTTGGGCTTCTCGCTTATTTTTGCTTTGGTGCATGGTTACTTATGGTCCATGGAGGAAGGATTTGCTTGGAGTTTTACCGTGCAAGGAATTTTTAACACTTGGATTTTGTTTTTTAATTCAGTTTGTTTTTATGCCCTACGTTTTGGCCCTTGGAATGCGAATCAATCGCTTCTTCCTTCGATTATCGCACATATGGTGCTCAACCTTGGCGTCTTTGGTGTGAAGCTAGCGCAGGGTTACGTCGTATTTTAAGCAATAATTCCGTCTCTTTTTAAGAGTGCGTCGGTCTGAGGATTGCGCCCCATAAAATCTTGAAAAAGCTTGTAGGGGTCTTCTGAATTTCCTTTTGCCAATATCGTACTTCTGAAAGCTGAACCTGTTGTTGGGTTGAGTAAGCCTTCTTCCTGGAATCGGGTAAAGGCATCGGCATCTAAGACTTCGGCCCATTTGTACGAATAATAGCCAGCAGCATAACCTGTTGTGCTGCTGAATAAATGACCGAAGTTGCAGGTCATGGGCTGTGTGGGCGTATTGAAATGGAAGTGATAGTCTTTGAGTTCCTCTTTTAGGTAAGCATCAATGGGGCGATCAGAATCTAAGACCCAATCACGGTGCAGATCTAGGTCGAGTTTGGCTAAACTTAATTGCCGCATTGTGCCCATGGCTTTGAAGTGATTTTTGCAGGCTTGCATTTTTTCAAAGAGGTCTTGAGGGATAGGTTCATTGGTTTGGTAATGCCGGGCAAATAGATCTAGGCTTTCTCGTTCCCAGCACCAATTTTCCATAATTTGTGACGGCAGTTCGACAAAATCCCAAGCGACATTGACCCCATTTAATGAGGGCACTTCAACTGTACCGCATAAGTGGTGTAATAGGTGACCAAATTCATGGAAAATGGTTTCAACTTCATGGTGGGTTAAGAGTGAGGGTGTATCTTTTAATGGCGGAGTTAAGTTGCCACAGATAAGTCCTAAGTGGGGTGTATGAGTTTTGCTTCTTGAGCCAGTCCGTAAATAGTTCATCCAGGCACCGCTACGCTTACTTTCTCTTGGATGCCAATCTGCATAAAAGCTTCCTAATAAGGTGTTGGTCGGTTTGTCGTATAAATTATAGAGCGTAACATCTGGGTGCCAAACTTCAGGAATTTTCTGTGGGTTAAGCTCGTCTCTTGCTTCAGGTGCTTCGGGCTCGATGTAAATTGCTTCAACCGCTTCAATTTTTAATTCGAAGAGTTTTTCGCAAATGGAAAAAAGTCCATCAATGACTTTATTTATGGGAAAATATGGGCGAAGGGATTCTTCATCAAATTGAAAATATTCTTTCTGGTATTGTTCAGACCAATAGCCTATGTCCCAGGGTTCGAGCGTTTTATCCTCTTGTGTACTTTTCGATGCTTTATAGTTTTTGAGAAGGGTGGATTCGGAATGGAAAGCAGATTTTATTTGTGAATGCATGGACTCAATAAAAGAAGAAGCGGAGTGCCCATTTTTGACCATTCTTCGATTAGTAGTATATTCAGCAAAGTTTTCTTTGCCAATAATTTGTGCGTACTTGTGACGCAGTTTAAGAATTTGTTCAACTAAGTCTTGATTGTCGTAAGGACTTTTTCGACCGATAGATTGGTATGCTTTCCAGACCGTTTTCCTGAGATCTGGATGCTTAGCATAGCTCATTACAGGAATATAGCTCGTTGCATCTAAGGTGAATCTCCAAGCATTTTTATTACCTTTTGCCTGAGCACTTTCTTTCGCTGCTTGAAGTGCTGATTCAGGAAGCCCTTCTAATTTTGTGGAATCATTTACAATGTGCTCCCATGCGTTTGTAGCATCGAGGCAATTTTCAGAGTATTTTTGAGTTAATTCGGCTAGGGTTTTTTGAATGTGACGAACTTGTTCTTTTTTTTCATCCGGTAAGTCGGCGCCTTCTTCTCGAAAGTCTTCTAGGGTTTCTTCGATGTGTCTTTGTTGAGTTGGTGATAATTGTTGGATGTCCAAGCTAACTCCGTATGTTTTTAATACTTTCCAAAGTTCTGGATTTAAAGGGATGTCGGTATAAAATTTAGTGACTTTCGGTAGCATGGCATTGAATGCCTTCCTTAAATCTTTTGAGTTATTAACGCTGTCGAGGTGGTTTACGAATCCCCAAGCAGTATTCAGCGGCTCGAGGCCTTTTTCAAAAGCTGCAAAAGTATTAGAATAATTTAATACGGTATTTGTTTCGGACAATTTCGAAATATCACGGATAATCATTTCCGCTTCTTGCAAAGCTTTATTTATATCAACTTCAATTTTCGAAGGAAGCATGAGCGACCAATCAGGTAATTGTTTCTCTTGAAGAAAAGGATGTTTCATAGGATTAAAGTTATGCGTTATTTATACATTATATAAGCAGTTAATTTTTCAATAATTTAGCCTAGCGAAGCCATTGTTTCCAGTCAGCTTCATATGCATCAATGTTTTCCCAATTAACTAAAGTGGGGTTGAATATCAAAACATTGCTGTCTGGGTTTTGTTTTTTGAATAGCTTTTCAATAAGAGTTTTTGAAGCTTGGTAGCCCCAGTCATGAAATGGGTGGAGCACCATAGATTCCAGGTATCTAAGGTCGTAAAATAAATTAGTCATCACAGAAGACTGTATTGTTACTAAAGGAATTGAATTTGGCTTCCACGGCAAATCTGGTGTGCCTCGCAAAGCCCAATCATCAAGAAATACCCATCCTTTAATATCGTGGTTCACATCTTCATCTATCGCTTGTTTGATACTTTTTAAGGCACTTTTATAATCTGGCTTAGTTTGGATTACAGTTTCGATTCGCTTATAGCCCAATATGGATTTCACGCCTTTCATCCGATCTTCATAAATAGGGGAAGGCTCTGAGGAGGTTAAGATAGCAACACGTCCCTGCGTCGGTAATTTCTTCAAAATGGCTTTTGCCATGAGTTGGCCCGCTTTTACTTCATCGGATTGAATGCTTAGCAAGGGAGTTATGGAGTCAACATTTTGCTCAAGGAAGACGACTTCCTTTTGATAGAATTGCGTTAATTCAAGAACAGAGCTAAGATTTTCTTTTTCTGATGGGCTTAATATAATTCCATCTACGTTTTTAAGAAAGGATTGAACGATCGCTTTGGACTGTGCTCCCGATTGGTTGCGAATAGGGCTAAACTCAATTACTTCAACTTCAATAGAAAATTCTTCGCCTAGAGATTTTGCGGCATCTTTTATTCCGGAAAATACAGCTTTATATTTTGAACTTTCTTTATCTTTTCCAATAAAAACAATTTTGTAGAATCCAAGGAGTTCATTATTTTGCGCCTGGAGAGCTAAGGAAAAGTTTAAAACAACGAGAAGGCTTATTACATAGACAATAGCTTTATTCATATTTGTTTCATTAGGATATTGTTTAGATCTTATAGTTTAGTTTTTTATCCTGATGATGTATGGTAAGAGTATTGGTATTATCATTGCTTTGGCTAGATTCGGTTCGGCCTATGACAGCTGCTTCAATGCCAAAGGATTGGATTGTTTGAATTATCGCATCTGCGACTTCAGGCAAACAATAAACTTCTAACCGATGGCCCATGTTATAAACTCGATACATTTCTTCATCGCTCGTTTGGCTCGCTTTTTGTATCGCTTTAAAGATGGGAGGAATTGGCAATAAAGAATCTTTTACAAAATGTACTTCAGTCCCAAAGCGTAAGCATTTTGTTTGTCCACCTCCCGAACAATGTACCATACCTTTGATATCCGACTGATATTCAGATAAAAGTTTTTTGACTACGGGGGCATAAGTGCGGGTAGGGCTGAGGAGGGCTTCGCCGACTGTAAGGTCGGATTCAGGAAGCGGATCATTCATTTTATAAGGGCCGCAGTAGAGGTATTTGCTATCCGTTTGTCGATCAGTAGTTTCTCGATATTTCTCGTAATAGTGCTTTGCAAGCAAGTCATGTCTCGCACTGGTTAATCCATTGCTACCAATTCCTGAATTGTAAAAGTTTTCGTAGCTTGCTTGTCCATATGAAGCTAAGCCGACTATAGCAAGACCAGGCTTTATATTTGCATTATCAATGACTTTCTCTCGATCCATTACCGCAACCGCGCAAGAATCTACAGTTACGGTGGGGGTTAAATCGCCTACATCGGCAGTTTCGCCGCCACCACTATGTACCAAGATGTCATTATCTCGTAGAGACTGTAGGAAAGATTCTGTTCCAGAAATTAGTTCTGCCAACACAGGGCCTGGAATATTTCGAGCATTTCGATTAATAGTACTGGAAATAAGAATATTATCGGTAACGCCAATACATATAAGGTCGTCAATATTCATAACCATACTATCTTGCGCGGTTTTCCTAAAAGCTGAAGGGTCACCTGTTTCTTTGTAGTGCAGGTAAGCTAGTGTGCTTTTGGTGCCTGAGCCATCGGAATGAATGACGCAACATTTGTCTGAGTTGCCAGTCAAAAAATCAGGATTAATTTTGCAAAAAGCTCCTGGGAAAAGCCCTTTGCTCATTTTATCAACAACGGCATGTACTTCGTCTTTTGTGGAGGAGACGCCTCTTAAGGAATAGCGATCTTGATTCATAATTATACTACAGGAATATCGGATGGTTGAATTTTGTCGATAGCATGCATGATTTTTTTTGATGCTTCGAGATAACGGTTAGGATGTTCTTTCCCGGGGTCTAATGCTTCAGTTGATAGCGGTGCTCCATATATGATATGTATTCTTTTGCCTAAGATTGGCAATTTCTCATTTCGTCCAAAGGCTTCAAAGGCTCCAAAAATCCGTGTCGGGACAACAGTAGCTTTTGATTTTATCGCAATCATACCAGTCCCTGCTTGAGGTTCTTTTAAATTTCCATCAAGTGAGCGCGTCCCTTCTGGAAAAATAGCAGTGGCTTCTCCTTTTTTGAGTGCTTTAAAGATTGCTTTAATTGAAGTTACGTCAGCCGTACCTCTTGCAATAGGAATAGTCCCTATGGCATGTAGGCATTCTCCAAAAAACCCTTTGAATAAAGTATCTCTAGCTAAGTAATGAATTGGACGAGGGCTTTTGATACCAATCACAGGAGGATCATAAAAACTTGAGTGGTTGGATGCAAATATAATGGGGCCTGTTTGGGGAATGTTGCTCAATCCGGATGCAGTGTGATCATGGAATGTTGTGAAATAGGCGTTTAGGCTACGTCTTACGATTTCATAAGGATCAGGGATTGTTTTTAAAAGCGCACTTGGTCTCATCTTATTCTGATATTTGTTTTAAGATTATAGAGACTACTTCGTCAAGAGAGTGCAACGAAGTGTTGATATTTAATGCATCTTTGGGGCATGTGAGCGGGGATAGTGTGCGGGTCGCATCTATGGCGTCTCTTTTGTTGATGACATCCATGTGCCCCTCTTTTTCTCTACGAGCTATGCGTGTGTTAGCATCAGCTTCTAAGAATACTTTTAAAGTGGCATTGGGGAAAACAATACTCCCTATATCTCTGCCTTCGACAATCATTCCTTTAAAATGATGATTTTGGGCAAAGTCGACTAGTGACCGTTGGTAGCCTAACAGAAAGTCTCTGACTGGTTTAAGTGTAGCAAATTGAGAAACGAGAGTATTAACCGTATAGGAGCGTAAATCATTGGGCTCAACTTGTGTTTCATTAATTCCAAAAAGGACAGAATTTTTGTTCAGTAGCGTATGGATCCTAAATGAATCTAGGGCGTTAAGTAGCTCTGGATTTTCTACTGCTTGGATGGATTTTTGATTTAGGTGATAGCAAATGATGCGATAGTGTGCGCCTGTATCGACATGCAGATAGTTGAGGGCTTTAGCAACTGCATGAGCAGTTGACGATTTGCCTGTTGCTGCAGCCCCATCAAGAGAGATGATGTCTGATTAGGGTCGGCTGCCATGTCTATGTCTAATAGTTTCGAGTGTCTTAAAAAAATTAGGGAAGGTTTTTCCGCAACATTCAGGATCTTTTATGCTTAGCCAGGCTTGTCCATCTCCAAATAAGTCGTAGGTGCCCAGTATTCCGAAGCTCATGGCAAAGCGGTGGTCTTCATAGGTTTCAATTTCTAAAAGTTTTCCTTTAGCACGGGCTGCTTTAGCTTTTTCAATCAAAGCATTTTTATCACTTAGAATTCTTAATGAATCTTCACTTTCGTATACAGTTTGCCCGAGCTTTTTGAGTTCTGTCGCCATGGCGGATACTCGATCGGTTTCTTGATGTCGAGTGTGCTTGATGCCTGAGATTATAGTTTCCTTATTGAGCAAAGGGGCAATGGCCGCGTAGGTTAAAAAGGTGTCTGAGAATAAGTTGAAATTAAAATCAGCAATGGGTTTTTGTATAGAGTTGCTTAAAGGGCGCTGGATGTCCCATCGATCTTTTTGAGGGCATATTTCTAGGGCGTGCGACTTGAGGAGTTCGGCAAATGCAATATCACCTTGTATCGGCTTTTCAGGAATGTTCTTTATCGAGAGTGAACCTCCATGCAGCACAGTTAGCGCAAAGAAATAGCTGGCTGCGGATAAGTCAGGCTCTATTAAAAAATGCGAGCCTTCGGGAGTCTGGTATGGATTATTGATTATCTGGAAGGAGCTCCCGTCAGTAATTGCAGATTTAAGAATTCCAAATTTTGATTTTATTTGTTCGGTAACTTGGACATAAGCAGTACGAACATGAGGACAGTCAAGTTGTATAGATTGTTCGCAGGCAGGAAGTGTTAATAGTAATGCAGAAAGAATTTGGCTACTTGTTGAAGCATCGACCTTAGCGTGATTTTTTTGGATACCTTGGGTCTTCATTTGAAAAGGAAAATGATAAGGTTTCTCTAAAAAAGTAAATGTTGTAGAGCCAAGTTCATCTAGGGCATCAATAAGCCCTTTCATTGGGCGATCTCGCATTTGTGGGTCGCCGTCTAATGTATATTCGCCACCTTTTTGGAGAGCAAGAAAGGCCGTAATGAAACGTGCAGCAGTTCCAGCATTTCCGACATGAAGCGATGCGGTTTTTTTTGGGATGATTCCATCTAGACCTTGTATATTGATTGTGTAGTTGTCTTCGTCGGCCAGAATTTCAAAGCCGAGTGCGTGCAGCGCCTCGATCATTATATGGGTATCTCGGCTGAATAAAGCTCCTTTGAGAGTCACTGGACCATCGCAAAGTGCAGCGATAATCAATGCACGATTTGTAATACTTTTTGAGCCGGGTAGGTCTAAGCTTCCTGATATTGGATTCTTAAATGGCAATATGGCTAAGGGTGATCTCACAATGTAATTCAATAGATTATAGATGAGCCGCTAGTTAGATTTTTCAATGGCTTTTCTTGTTAGTTGGCCGTCATTTAGAATTTTATGCAAATTATCGAGGTCTTGAGAGGCTAAGCTTTCTTTGAATGCTTTGAGTGTATGTTCAAATTGATCAATAGACTTAAGAATGGAATCGGCATTTTGAGATATGATAGATTGCCATAAGTTTGGGCTACCTCCAGCAATTCGTGTGGTGTCTTTGAGTCCACCGCCTGAATATGCAAATTGCTCAGTAGGGATATCGGAAAGTGAGGCGGCTAGAATCGAAGCGACTATATGGGGTAGGTGGCTAATTTTTGCGATTAGTGAATCATGAGCTTGGGGGTCCATGAGTACGGGATGCATTCCAAGTTTGCCCCAAAATTCGGTCACTTTTTCTAAAGCAGGTGTTTCGGTATGCTCTGTAGGAGTGACAATGCAAGTGGCCTCTTTTAGTAGGGTTGAGCATGCATGCTCCATTCCGCTTTTTTCTGAACCAGCCATCGGATGGGAACCAATGAAATCAAAATGGCCTTGGTTCGGTATGGCTTTAGCGTGTGAGCAAATACTTTCTTTAACGCTTCCAACATCAGTGACAATAGTTCCGGGGGTTAAATGTGGAGCTATGGTTTCGAGAATGGGGATAATTGTATCAACGGGAGTACATATTATAATAAAGTCACTGTTTTTAGCCGCATTTTCAAGAGTTTCATGAACATAGTCACACCAATCAGTTTTTAAGCAAAGATTTCTCTTGTCTTCACTGCGTGCCCAAAGATGAATTTCCTTAGCCAATTTTTTTTCATAAACAGACATAGCGATTGAAGCGCCGAGTAGTCCTGGTCCAATTATGCTTAATGAATTATACATATATTAAATAATTAAACGGTCTTTTGAAGAAGCGCAATAAGTGATTTTTTTCTAATTTCTTTTACTTGAATGAAATAATTATATCTTTAGTTTCTCCTTCTTGTATATAACAAGTTATCGTTTATGTCTTTTGAAAAAATTATCTTCTATATTTTAATACCTATCATTTTGATAGGGTCATTTGCTTTATTAATTATTTCAGGTCCTAAGACAATTGACTACGCTTCGAAAGAAACAATCAACGCAACAATGGAAGTTTCTGAAAAAGTAGAAGCACTTCGATTGAAAAGCTTTGAAGCCCAGGGGCAATTTGAAGAAGTTATTTCTTTAAGAGAAATGACGGAATCCGATGCGTTATTGCTATTAGAAGCAGTAGAATTTCAGGAGTCTTACGTAGAAGGACTGCCTTACTACAATGAGTCTGCCAATCAGCGTTTAGATTATCTGAAACAACGATACGACCAAGTTTTATCTGACGAAATTTATAAATTAAGTATCGCTAAAGAAGAGTTGAGCCAAGCGCTGTTTGATGAGGGTGATTACCTGGATGCAATTGAGGCAATTAAGGAATCGATGTCTTTACAAAGAAAAATAAATGAATCTTATCCTTTAAGTTCTTATTATGACATCAATCGTATGGCTCAATTGAATCGAAGCTTAGATTATTTAAATGCCTACCCAATTCATGAAGAGATTCTCCTTGCCGAAGCTAGAATAGAGAAGCTGAAGAATGAAGAAAAATGGGGTGAGGCCGCGAATTTATTAGAAGAGGCAATTGAAAAGCAGTTATATTTAAATTCTGAATACCGTAGCTCAGATCTTTCAGATGGCCTTAAGCTTAATGCGTTAAAGCTTAAACAAATTGCTTACCGAAGCACGCCTTTATTCCATCAAATAAATGATTTGGAGAATAAGGCAGAAGCTTTAGTCGAAAAAGGAGACAATCTTAAGGCCGCGAATTTTTATGAGGATGCTATGCGATTACAGGATAAGCTGAACGAAACGTATCCAGATAGCCCCCATAGTTCGATTGATCGAATGAATGATCTAACGAGAAAAGCTCAAACTTCGGCAAGTTATGATTTGGGTGAGATGATTAATGTTTTAAATTTTGAAATTGATCGTGAGTTAAGGCAAAGAAAAATACTATCAGCTAAAAGTAAGATATTGAGAATTGCAGATGCTATTTTGAGAATGCAGGAAGAGTTTCCTAAAAGTTCTTATAATGATAGTGTATTAAGCGTAAAAATTAAATACCTTAATTTTATTCGAAATAACTTAGAGCTAGTACAGGATAGAATATACGATAATTTAATCTCTGTTCCTGGTGAACCGGGTATTAGAATGTTGAAAACAGAAGTATCGCAGGCCTTGTATTCTACGATTATAGGATATAATCCAAGTCGCTTTATTGGAGATCTTAAGCCCGTTGAGTCTGTTAATTGGGAGGAGGCGAAAATTTTCTGCAAGCGTTTATCTTGGATCATGGGCTTAAAGGTTCGTCTGCCCAAAGAATATGAATTTCGTGCTGCAGTTGGGTCTTTGCGCTATGTGAAATTAGAAAATTTTGTTGTTTCAAATGTAGACGGAGGAAAGATAAGAAACATGGCAAGTAAAGAGCCATTGAGGGAAGGCTTTTATGATTTATTGGGAAATGTTAGTGAATGGCTTTACAGCGATGGTGTTTTTGAGAATGAGCCAGTTAAACATGCGGGGGGGCATTTTAGTGATAGCTTAGAGGCTATTTATGGCGTGCCATTAAGGATCGTAAATCGTAATGAAAGAAGTCGATTAATCGGCTTTCGATTTGTAGTTGAATAATCATTAAATCTTATAAATAGATAAATTATGCAGTCTCAAGCAAAGAAGTATGGTTTCACTTTAATCGAATTTTTTTTATCGGGGTTCGCATTATTTTTATTGTTAATCATCACATTTCCATTGCTTCAGGAATTTAGTGATCGTAGCCAAAAAAAAAGGATTGTAAGAAATTTAGATCAGATTCTTTGTTACTCAGATCAGTATTTTATAGAGCATGACGTCAATTCAGTCAGTCTTTATGAATTCATTGGCCCGAGAAAAGTTATTTCCGCATTAAAAATTATTGAGGATGAAGTTTATCCAGAAATAATTTATCGTAATGAAGGAATTTCTGCTCATTCAGAAAAACATGGCACTATAAGCGTTCGCTAAAAGCCGTAGCTATACGTACCTAAGGGTATGGGTATGGGACTTAGGTCGAATACTCAATTTTGCGCTAGAAATTTAGATAATTTTTCTGCGGTCTTCAATCCAATGCCTTTTTGTTGTACTAGTTCATCGATACTTGCATTTCTCAAGTTTTTGATCGTACCAAAACTTTTAAGCAATTCAGCTTTTCGAGTTTCGCCTATCCCTTTGAAGTCATCGAGGATGGATTCTTTTATTTTTTTACTCCTTAACTCAGCATTGAAATTATTTGCAAAAGAATGCGCTTCATCTCTTAAATATTGTAGAAGCCTTAATGCAGGATTTCGAAACGGCAAATTTAAATTAGGGCGATTATCTGGAAAAACAATCGTTTCATTTTTTTAGCTAAGCCGATCAAGTAAGGTGAATTTTTCTTCAGAGTTTTAAAGGCTTTTTCCGCAGCATGTACTTGCCCAACTCCTCCATCAATGACAATTAAATCAGGAAATGGAGAACCTTCTTTTTGTAATCGTAGGTAGCGACGAGTGACAACTTCTTCAATCGCCCGAAAATCATCATTTCCAACAAAAGATTTGATTTTATATCGACGATATTGCTTTCGATTAGGCTTTCCATTAGTAAAGCAAACCATAGAAGCTACACAAAAACTTCCAGAAATGTGAGAAATATCGAAGCATTCAATATGTTTAGGTAACTTGCTGAGTGAGAGTGCTTCTTTTAAAGCGGTGAGGCTCTCTTTTTCTGTAATAAAGCCAATTAAGTTTCGCTCAAATTTCCTAGTTCGTTTTGAGGTTTGCTGAATTGCAATGATTTGGTCTCTCAGTGCACTCGCCTTTTCATAGTTTTGCTTTTTTGAATATGCCTGCATTCTTTCTTTAAGTGTATCGATGATGCTTACTGTTTGGCCTTCCAGAAATTTGCAGGCTTTTTCAACTCGTTCACGATAGGTTTCTTCTGTAACTTCATTCGGTAGATCGGATAATTCAGCGCGTACATCATCATAAAGGTGCCAGGTGTGATCATCAATTTTTTTAGGATTCGCATCATTTAGCAAAATGCCGAATTTTCGCTTCATGATATCCAGTGTTTTTCGCAAAGAGCCTGCATGTGGGAAAGGTCCGTAGTAGCGATAATGTTTGTAGATTCGATTTCGTGTTAAGCGAAATCTAGGCAGGCTTTCTTTAGGATTTAATTGTACAAGCAAGAAGCGCTTGTCGTCTTTTAGGCTAGTATTATATTTAGGCTTATACTTTTTAATTAATTGGCTTTCTAGAAGTAAGGCCTCTGATTCTGAATTTACACAATGATACTCAAAACTCACTATTTGCTGAACCATAGATTTGATTTTCGGCTGGGCAATTTGAAGTTTTTTGGAAGCTTGAAAATAGGAGGCCACTCGCTTTTTCAAGTTTTTGGCCTTGCCCACATACAATGGTTGTTTGAATTCATTGTGCATGACATAGACACCTGGCTTATTAGGTAATCTTCTGATCGCTTCTTTCAAAGCGCTGATTGTTTCTTGAGTCATTAGATTAAATTTTTTAATAAATAAACATGTCTCCTACTTGCGTTTAATCTATAATCGAGAATTCTATTACAATGCCCAAACAAGTTACAGTTGAAATTTTAAATATAGGAGATGAGTTACTATTAGGCATTCGTACTAATAGTCATTTAACTTATTTAGGCAAGCAACTGTCTTTATTAGGCTTAAAAATTGATCATTGCCAAGTTGTTCCAGACAAAACAGAGGCTATAAATGCAGCATTTTCGATCGCTTCTAAGCGCTCAGATATCGTCATTGCTACAGGTGGGCTTGGACCTACCGAAGATGATCTTACGCGAGAAAGTTTAGCTGAACTCCTGAACCGTAAGCTCATCTATAATGAGTCTATTTTTGATTCGATTAAAGATCGGTTTTTAAAATTAGGGCGCAATGTTTCAGAAGTACACAAAAAGCAGTGTTACCAAATCGAGGGAAGCCAAATATTGAAAAATGATCGAGGTACAGCTCCAGGCTTATTAATTAAACAAGAGTTATGTACAATTATTTTACTGCCTGGCCCATCTCATGAGCTGATTCCCATGTTTGAAAAACAGGTAATCCCTTATTTTAAAATCAACGCCTTCGCACAAGAAGATAACGCGTACATTCAGTTGCGAACCTGCGGGATTGGTGAATCTTCTGTTGAAGAGATTGTTTCACCTATTGTTAAGCAATATGGTTTCGTTGAATTGGCTTTTTGTGTACATTTAGGCATTGTGGATGTTCGCCTGAGTTTAACAGACAAAACAAAGGATACGTATCAATTAAAGCAAGTAGCAGAAGTTTGTCGTTTGGCTCTTGAAGATCATTTTGTCGGGTATGGTGACATTTCTTTATCTCAAGTTATCTACCAGAAACTTAGGCACCATCAAAAAACTTTAGCGGTGGCGGAATCGTGCACGGGAGGCTTATTGGGGAATGCATTTACTGACATTTCGGGGGCTTCAAAAGTTTTTCAAGGGGGCGTGATCTGTTATGCCAATGAAGTTAAGATATCACAGGTAGGTGTTCCTGAAGAAACCATTGATCAACATGGTGCGGTGAGTAGTGAGTGTGCGATTGCCATGGCCTCAGGGGTGGCGGAAAATTTATCATCGGATTATGGATTGAGTATTACTGGCTTTGCTGGGCCGGAAGGGGGTAATGAAGATAACCCACTAGGCACCATCCACATCGGATTTCATTCCTCATTTGGAATATGGGGGAAACGTGTTCGTTATTTAGGGGGGCGTATGGACGTGAAAGCAAGGGCCGTTAACGCAGCTTTAGACTGGATGCGCAGGCTATTGATTCGTCAGAAGCAAGCGGACTTTGAGGGATACGATATTTAAAAGAGCCAAAGAGGGCAAATTTTTTTCTCGCTAGAGTCATTTGAAATTCAACAATAGGGCTATGGCTACTCGTGCTAAATTTGCATTTATTTGCGGTGATGATGAATTCCTTGTTTCTGATAAAGGTAAGGCTTGGTTTAAAAAAGAAACAGAAGGAATAAGCGACGATCTCTCTAAAGAAGAGATTGATGGTCGCGGTAACAATTTAGACGACGTCTCACAAATTATAGATCGTTTTATTGAAGCAATCCAAACGCAATCAATGTTTGGAGGAAAGAAGGTTGTTTGGCTTAAAGCGGTGAATTTTTTAGCCAATACTCAAACGGGAAATGCTAAAGGAACTTTAGAGTTATTGGAGCACCTTAAATCTGTACTTGAGGGGATTGATTCTTCAGCTGTGTCTGTTTTAATAACAGCTTCGCCAATTTATAAAGTGAGAAGTTTTTATAAATGGTGCATTAAAGAAAGTGATTCGGAAATTATTGATAGTAGCAAAGAGGGTATTGCTAAAATCGAGCAAAGGATTCGGCAAACCTGTGACAAGATTGGAATAAAAATGGGACAAGGGGCCATTCAGCTCCTAAATGATAAAGTGAATGGCAATAATCGCTTGATCGCTATGGAAGTGGAAAAATTAACCACTTATATAGAGAAAGGCGGAACAATCACCGAGGAGCTTGTTAATGAAATGGTGCCAAACTTTGGAGAAGGTGATTTTTTCGAAGCCACAGATGCTTTTTTCTCAGGGCAATTGGAATGGACTTTGGAGGCATTAACCCGTCATTTTTTCACACAGAGTGAAGCTCGACCGCTTTTAGGGAGTTTACAATCAAGGAATCGCTTGATGATACAATTGCGAATTTTAAAAGACTCGGGCGAATTGGGAAGTGGATTTCAACGAATCAGTCAAAATGACCTTGTTCGTATAGCTGGCAAATTCGGCGAGCATTTTGACGAAAGCGGAGCGAAATCAAATCTTAATGTATTCACCCAAAATCCTTATTATTTAGGACGGCTTCTTAAAGATGTGAATCATTTCAATTTAAAAAACCTTATTGATTTTCAAATTGCTTTTGCTGAGACCTTTGAAGCAATTGTGGAAAGCCCTAAAGATCAAGTAGCTATTTTTAATCAATTAGCGATTCGATGCTTAGGAGATTAAGTTAGGAATTAACAAGGAATAATCGAGTATCGCTTGAATTTTAGTGATTCAATCACTTTTTTATGGTCTCATTTTGAAAAATCCTTTCTATAGTATTTTTAATTATGTCGAAAAATACAGTTAACATACTAGCAGACCGTTATGCTTCAGCGGAAATGAACCAAATATGGGGAGCAGAAGGCCGTATTCTTCTTGAGCGAGATTATTGGATAGCAGTAGTCAAAGCACAAAAATCTTTGGGCATTGATATTCCAGAAGAGGCAATACAAGCTTATGAATCAGTGAAAGACCAAGTAAATCTTGAGTCTATCCAAAAAAGAGAGGCGGTAACACGACACGATGTTAAGGCAAGAATTGAAGAATTTTGTGCACTTGCTGGATATGAACACATTCATAAAGGGCTAACCAGTCGAGACCTTACCGAAAATGTAGAGCAGTTACAAATTCTCAGAGGCTTGGAACTGATACGCATCAAAGCTATGGCGGCATTGATTAAATTAGCCGATAAGGCAGGGCAATGGAGCGATTTAGTGCTTGCTGCCCGTACACACAATGTGCCGGCACAGTTGACTACTTTTGGTAAACGCCTGGCTATGTTTGGGGAAGACCTATTGTGCGCGGTTCGTGAATTAGACCGTATTATTGACAATTATCCCGTTCGAGGCTTAAAGGGACCGGTTGGTACACAGATGGACTTGATGACTTTATTTGGCGGTGATGCAGAAAAAGTGGATCAAATGGAAGATGCTATATTGGAGCACTTAGGCGTGGGATCTGTTTTGGAAACCGTTGGGCAAGTTTATCCTAGGAGCTTAGATTTTGAAGTAGTTTCTGTCTTTGTACGCTTAGCTTCTGGGCCTTCTAGCTTTGCCAAAACACTTAGAATTATGGCAGGTCATGAGTTAGCAAGTGAAGGATTTGCTAAAGGACAGGTTGGCTCATCGGCAATGCCTCATAAGATGAACAGCCGTAGTTGTGAGCGATTGAATGGTTTTGCTGTAATCTTAAGCGGTTATTTGACTATGGCGAGCGGTTTGGCAGGGGATCAATGGAATGAAGGCGATGTATCTTGTTCTGTAGTACGCCGTGTATTTTTACCGGATAGCTTTTTTGCAATAGACGGTTTGTTAGATACCTTCATTACCATACTCAGTCAAATGGAAGTTTTTCCTGGGATGATTCAGCAGGAAAACAATCGCTATGGACCTTTCTTAGCTACAACAACTATTCTTATGGAGGCAGTAAAAAATGGGGCAGGTCGTGAAGAAGCGTATGACGCAATTAAGTCCCATGCAGTCGCTGCAGTAAAAGACTTACGATCTGGAGAAATTTCTCAAAATGATTTAGTAAAACGACTGGGATCGGATGAACGACTAGGCCTTGATGAAGTGACAATTGATCGTTTGGTAAAAGGCGCGCAAGAGCTTACAGGAATGGCCCAAAAGCAGGTGGAGCAATTCTGTGAGCGGGTTCACAGCGAAGCAGCTGGCTTCTCTGAGGCAAAAAATTATACCCCAGGAGCAATTCTTTAAGTTAAGTATTGCTATTATAGTATCCACTAGTTCTGATATATTTTTTTAATTAAAGTACTTATACATATGACTGAAATATTGAATGGTAATTGTTTAGTGGCCCAATCTGGTGGGCCTACATCCGTTATTAACTCTAGCTTGGCTGGTGTTATCACAGAAGCGCTCAATCACGAGTGTATCGAAGAAATTTATGGAGGCTTAAATGGAGTCCAAGGAATTCTCCAGGAGCAGTTGGTTGATTTGGCATCTGAAACCCAGCAAAACATTCGTGGCTTACGTTATACTCCAGGTGCTGCTCTTGGGACATGTCGCTATAAGCTCAAAAGTGAAGCTGATTTCGAGCGTGTATTACAAGTTTTCGAAGCTCATAACATCCGCTTTTTCTTTTATGCAGGAGGTAATGACTCTCAGGATACTGCAGATAAGATTTCAAAACTGGCTCAGAAAAAAGGTTATGCTTTACGTGTGATTGGTGTGCCAAAAACAATTGATAATGATTTAGTGACTACGGACCATACGCCAGGTTACGGAAGTGTCATCAAGCATATCTCTACGACAATTAGAGAAGTAGCCTGTGATAATGGGGGTATGGGACAGCACGATTTAGTTCAAGTTATTGAAGTTATGGGACGAAGTGCTGGTTGGATTGCTGCAGGTGCCGCACTCGCTAAATATAAAGACGATCCTAATAGTGCGCCTCATTTAATTTATCTCCCAGAAGTTCCATTCTCTAAGGAGAAATATATCGAAGACGTCACTCGCGTTCTTAAGAAAGAAAAATTTTGTTTGGTAGTCGTAGGCGAAGGCTTAGTTGATGCAGACGGCAATTATGTTTCAACAGATAGTGCAAGTGCAGATGCTTTCGGGCATTCTCAATTAGGCGGAGCAGGTGAGTATCTTCGCTCATTAGCTGAAGAAAATCTTTCTGTGAAGGCTCGCTCAATTAAATTAGGTATGGCTCAAAGAGCAGCTGTGAATTGTGCATCAAAAGCAGATAGTGACGAAGCCTTCATGGCAGGACAAGCCGCAGTTAAAGCAGCTGTTGAGGGTGAAACCGATAAGATGGTGATATTAGTGAGAAGCGAAGGAGATACTTATGCCTGTGAAACAGGATTAGCTCCTTTATCTGAAATTGCTAATGGAGTAAAACTTCTTCCAGAAAGCTGGATCAATGAAGATGGTGTATCTATGAACTATAATTTCATCAAATACGCACTTCCTTTGATTCAAGGTGAGGTTGAAGTCCCATTTGAAAACGGTATGCCTCAATACATTGAGTTAAAGAAAATCTATGCAGATAAGCTATTGCCTGCCTACGCATTGAACGGTTAATTCGTTCCTTTGCTCAAGTATTCTAGGATAGCATTAATGGCTTGATAAAAGCGATTCTCCGGAGTCCCTTTGATTTGTACTACCGGAACAGGGCTTTCTTCGAGCATCTGCTCAAAGGCTTGATGGATTTGGTCTCTCGCTTCAAGGCTATCTCTTTGTGCACCATCTTCTTTCCAAGGGATATCATTTTGGCAAAATAAGTAGAGGTTGTATTGTGTCGCAGATAAAGCAGAAGCAAGCTCTCTTGGTGTTTGCTTAAAATAGTGCTCAGCATAAACGACATTCGAGAGAAGGTTGGTATCATGAATAACTAGTCTGGGTGACTTTTCGCATGCTGTGTTTTCGTAATCGATTTGGCCCTTCATGATAGCGTTTAAATCCTCTATTTGAATGGGGCGATCATTGGATTCCACAAAGTCACGCACAAATTCAGAAGAACACGGTGCTTCAAAGTGAGCGGATAATTGTTCCGCTAATGTAGTCTTGCCGGTAGATTCGGCACCTGTAATTACGATTCGATACATAATGTTAAATTGATTCTGCTTTTGTAAGGGTGTGGTGCCATTGTCTCCAACCATAAATGGCTAAGACCATAAATGTGAAAAAGAGGAATACGGTCACCCAATACCCCTGCAAAGCCCATAGATTGATAAATATAGTATCAGAAATCAGCCAACAAAGCCAGGTTCCTATATATTTTTTACTCAGCATCCATTGTGCAGAAAAAGCAACACTTGTAGCAAAAGCATCAAAGTAAGGTTGGAATGATTGAGTGTAGGTTTCGAGCAAATTACCAATCACGATAGTTCCAATTACCCAAAATAGCACATTGATTATCCATAGTTTTCGACTGGTGTGCTGAATCGCTTTGGTGCCTTTAGATGAAATATTGTCGTCCACTTGATTCCATTGCCACCAGCCATAGGCGGACAGAACTATAAAAAGTATATTTAGGGACATATTTGCCAAGAGACCTGCTTTAAAAGCGAGGTAAACATACACCGTATAGCAGATGATAAATGTTGGCCAAGTGATGATTTTTTCTTTGATACTAAACCATACTCCGAGAATACCCGCAACAGTCCCGAGATATTCTAAGCCGTTTGCTTTGAAATAAAGAATTATAGATTCAAGCATAAGGAGGCTATTAAATGAAATATAGGTCCATAAAAATTAGTCTGCATCAATTATTTCAAGATGCGTCCAATATTTTGAACATTGTGCAACAAATGCCTTATGCAATGGATCTACTTGGTATTGATTATGCCCATCAAGAGTATCAAAGAGAATTGTTAAATTATAGCTATAATCCGAGCGGACCACGGGACGATCTTTTGTGTCTGCTACAGTGCCAATATAGGTAGCTCGGCTCACTTCAATAGCTTTTAAGCTATTGAGTGCTGATTCAAACTCTGCGACCGCATCGGGAGTCAAATCTTTCTTTAAGTGAAATAATACTGTATGAACAAACATAGGACAGAAAAGGCTATAAAAAGGTTATAAAATTTGTTGGATGAATGATTTAAGATCTGCATGAGTTAATGCTAAATCTAAATCAGGACGCTCTTTAATTAGGCGTTCTGGAGGGCAAAATAAAGCTTTATGTTCGGCAACTTCTATCATGCTGAGATCATTGTATGAATCACCTGCAGCAAAGGTTTTAAAATTCAGAGCTTTAAATGCTTCAACAGCTTTTCTTTTGTGGTCTTTTAATCGCAAGCAGTAATCAGCGATCATGCCATTGTCATCGACGGAAAGATTATGGCAAAAAAGCGTAGGGTATTTTAGCTTTGCCATCAAAGGCCCAGCGAATTCTGTGAATGTATCAGATAAAATCACCAATCGGGTTTGAGAGGTGACCCATTCAACAAATTCTTTTGCTCCAGGCAAAGGGTCTAAGGTACCTATTACCTCCTGTATGTCTTTAAGCTTTAGATTATTTTCTTTTAAAATATCCAATCGATATTTCATTAAGGTATCATAATCAGGTTCATCTCGAGTTGTTCGTTTTAAGGCTTCAATTCCTGTTTTTTCTGCAAAAGCGATCCATATTTCCGGAATTAAAACTCCTTCTAAATCTAAACATACAATTGGCATACTCATGCCAAAGATAGTTTTTGAAATTGATAATAAGTGCAATGGTATTTTTCGAATAATTCCCACGAATACTATAAAAAAGCTAATTATTTATCATTATAAAAAAGCTAATTTTTATATGGAATATTTCAGATGAAATATACTCTAACTCTAGTACTATGCTTAGACGAACTATAAAATAAACTATAGGAAATAACTACAATAACATTATAACCCATCTCATAATTGCTTTTATCATTAATCATAATTATATGAACTTTCATAAATTGCTAAATTTATTTCAGTTTGTGTTATGCATGGGCTTGATGCTGCCTCTTTGTAGAGGAAATATTCATATTATTTTTGAAAATATCACTGGGCCAGAGCGATCCGGCTTGTAAGCTCGGTGGTCTGGTTCATTTGATTATGGGTTTTATTCAATTGTATTTGGAGAACCAGATACTTTGCCTTCATTAGAAATTGGATCCGACTTTTTTTTAAATAATCCTGGGGGTGAATTAGCGCAACATTCAGTCATATCAACGCCTGCAATAATTTTGGATGGATCGTCGAGTTTCACACAAATTGATAATAGTCGTATAACTCGAACAGGCTATCAAATAGGATTTTCTGGGGAAAATATATACACGCCTAATGATTATATCCAGAATTAATATTTTGAAGGATCTTTGTTTATTCAAGATGCTCGTTTGGAAGATTATGGTTTTCGTCTCAATGAAGAAATAGTGACTTCCTTAAATTTTAATAATGGAACCTTAACTATCACCATTCTTACTGAGCCAAATACTTATGCTTTGATATTAGGCGTTTTATCTTTTTTAGGCATTTTAATCCCTAAAAATAAAATAAATTTTTCATTAAGTATTTTTAAGCGAGGATGATCGCTGAGTTAGTTTATTGAATGTTTGGTAATTCCATCAAAGACTTAGAAGCAATCCATAAGATCGGGCTTAACTTAAATTCTTTGCCTGTTGGATTGATCGATTGAATAAACCATTTTTCCATACGTTTTTTTTGCATCCAATTTTCAACAATAGAGGCCTCTTCTAGCCCCCCTGGATGTTGTCGGTAAGCAGTGACAAAAAGGATCCCGTTTTCTTTGAGAAGTTTTTGGCTTTGATTGAGTGCAGAGAGGGTGGTTTTAGGAGTCGTGATAGTTGTCTTATCGCTCCCTGGTAGATAGCCTAGATTAAATAAGATAGAATCAAATGTTTGATTAAGCGCTTTGAGCAGATCGCCATGATTGCCAAGATGAAATTCGCAAAGGGTATTAAGTCCTGCTTGAGTGAGTTTTTCTTCTGTCGCCTTAATGGCTGCTTCTTGAATATCGAGGGCAATCACTTGTCCTTCCGGCTGAACTAATTGGGCCGCTTTTAATGTGTCATAGCCGTTGCCGGCGGTTGCATCAAGTACGCAATCACCGCTACGCAAGCGCTTTTCTAAGCAAAGATGTACATATTCAGTCAGTCGCATGATTTGATTTAAATCATTTAGATTATAGAAGGAGCTTCTTCGAGATTATCCATAAATTGCTTGGATAAGTAAGGAGCAGTTGCTGAGCCTTTAGAGCCGAGTCCATTGATGGCAAATAATGAAGCGTGTATTGGGTGCTTTATCAAAATGGGTTTAGCGTCTTCTGTGGTGGGACGGATACCACTGCGGTGTGCTTCAATTTCAAATGGGCAATCAGCGCCAAGCATTTCTTTTAAGTTTTCAATCAATGCTTCTTTGGCTGCACAAGAAGGCTTAGCATCTAAATTATTAACTTCATAACTAGCACCAAGCCGATAAAGAAAACTTTGATCCTTTAATTTTAAAGCATGAAGCCATCGTTTTTTATAATAAAGCCCTTGGGATAATTGTATTTTTCCCAGTCTTAAATCTATGACATCACCTTTTATTGGGATAATCGGAAGGTCTTTGAAAAAAGGATTGTCTCGTATGTGTATCCCTTGACAAAAAATAATATTTTTTGCCTCAATGCCTCGATAATTCCAATGCTTACCTTTTGCTTCTAACTGGCTCGCATCAAAAGCATCTTCTATAAGTCTATCTTGTGAATTAAAGTAGTCCTTTAAACTTTGAATAAGATAAGGCACATTGACCCAACTGCCTTGAAGGATAGAGACGCTTCCATAGTCATCTATAATTCCATTCGGGGCAGTTCCTTTTTCTAAAATTGGATCAAAATAATTCGCATATCGAGGATTTTTAATTCTGCGTCGTGCACGGGTGGGGTCATCTTGGTTAATAAAATAACGGCGTATTGGTAAATTATGATATACGCAAATACCTAGTGCCTGCTCAATTTCTTGATAGAAAGCTTTGGCTATTGGCATTAAAGTATCAATTTCCCAGGATTGAGTCATCCATTTTCCGGTGACGGGGTTGATAAATCCTGCAGCAACCTGAGAGGCACTCGCTAAATTAGGGGCATCAAAGATTTTATAAGAGTAAGCTCTTGAATTTAATCGCCAAGCAAGCGAAGAGCCGGCTAAGCCTGCTCCGATTATTAAGTAATCTATGACGGGTGTTGTTTTGATGTTTGCCTGATGATTCTAATATATTATGCTAGGAATTACTAATGATTCATATGCGATGGATAGACAAGGTTTTCTCTTTGTTTAAGCAAAGCCCTTTGAGAAAAGCTTGTTATAAGTACTGGGATTCGATGAGTTCCTCGGAAAAAGGAGCTCAGGGAGAACGGTTGGCTTTAAATTATTGCAAGAAAGAATTGGGCTTTCGTTTTATAACAAAAAATTGGCGTAATCGCCGTGGTGAAATTGATCTAATTTGTCTAGATGAAGGCTGTTTAGTTTTTATTGAAGTGCGTTTAAGAAAAGAGACATCTTTAGTGCCTGGGGTGCATTCAATAAGTCAGAGGAAGAAATCGATATTGAGGAAAACTGCCTTGGCTTATTTAAAACGCTTAAAGAACCCGCCTAAAACTTATCGCTTGGATATTATTTCTATCGCTTATGGGCGATTAAAAGACTATGAAATTTCATACTATAGGAATGTTGCTTTATTTTAATTATATTCCTTAATTATTGCACATCATATTATGGAAGAATCAAGACACCCATTTTTAGAAGGTTTAAGTAAGCACCGAGGCGTGGTTCCAACAGTCGCGGTTATTTTTGGTGCTTCGGGCGATTTGACTGCCCGGAAATTAATTCCGGCAATTTATAATCTTAGTGTAGATAATTTATTACCCAATGATTTTCATTTGATAGGTTTTGGTCGGAAAGCTATTTCAGATGAGGATTTTCGTGATGCTATGGAGGCCTCGATTAAAGAGCATTCACGCCGTCCCATAAAATCAGAAATATGGCAACGTGTTCGAGATGTTATGTTTTACGCCTCGGCAGATTATGGAGATATCGAGGGTTATAAGCGATTAGCAAAGCAAATAGACGAAATTGAAGCCACGCTAGGTCGAAAGGTACAACGAATATTTTATATTTCTACACCTCCAAGTGTCTTTGAGCCAATTATAGAATGTTTAGGTAAGAGCGGGCTTGCGCAGGCTAATATAGATACACCTTTAGCTTCTAAAGTAATTATTGAAAAGCCTTTTGGACGAGACTTAAACAGTGCGCAAAATTTAAACCACCTCATCAACAGCGTATTTGAAGAATCGCAAGTATTCCGAATCGACCATTATTTGGGAAAGGAAACCGTTCAAGATCTTTTGGTTCAACGGTTTGCTAATGCAATATTTGAGCCTATATGGAATAGAGAATATGTCGAATGTGTACAAATAACAGTTGCCGAAAAATTAGGCGTAGGCAGTCGTGGTGGTTATTATGATACGAGTGGTGCATTAAGAGATATGATCCAAAATCACACGATGCAATTAGTGGCTTTAACGGCGATGGAGCCACCTGTTTCTTTGGACCCTGAATCAATTCGTGATGAAAAAGTTAAGGTAATACGTTCGATACAGCCCTTGAATTTAGATGGAGAGGAGTCGGATGTGATCCGCGCTCGATATACGCACGGATTAGTCAACGGAGAAGAGGTCAAAGGCTACCTTGAAGAGGAGGGCATTCCAGAAGAGTCTTCAACCGAGACCTATGCTGCCCTTCGTTTGATGATCAATAATTGGCGTTGGAAGGGCGTGCCTTTTTATATTCGCTCCGGGAAACGAATGGCACGAAGAACGAGCGAAATTGCAATTCGCTTTAAACGTCCTCCAGGAATTTTATTTTCTGAGGAAGGGCGGTTCAATGTTTCTGATAATACCATGGTGATTCAGATTCAGCCCAACGAGGGAGTTACCATAGTCATGAATTCAAAAGTGCCAGGACTGGAAACTCGTATGCAACCTGTAAAAATGCATTTCCGTTATGCGACTACATTTGGATCAAATACACCAGAGGCTTACGAACGTTTAATTTTAGATGCAATGATTGGGGATAGTACATTGTTTATCCGAGGGGATGAAACAGAAGCTTCTTGGAAATTATTGTCTCCAGTTCTTGATCATTGGGACAGTCTTGGTACTAAAGGATTAGAGCCTTATGTTGCAGGATCTTGGGGCCCGGAATTGAGTGACGAATTATTGTCAAAAAAGAATCACGAATGGAGGCATTCGGGTTAAGTTGAGTCCATGCAAGGTTTGAAATTTTAAGATAAAGAAATGACTGAGTTAATAGATGTTTTGCCGGGGATTGAACTTCCCGTAGGTGCTGTATCGCAAGAGTTGTCAAAAATGTGGGAAGGCAATAACGAAACAGCGCTTTCAGAATTTCGTGCATCTCAAATGAACTTAGTCTTACATTTTGGGCGCACTGTTTCGCCAAATGATGCGAAAGCTCGCTTTGAGGTTGCCGTTCGCTTTGCTCAACGCTACCCGAGTCGAATTATTGTATTATGTCCTTTTACTGAGAAAAATCAGCCGATGAAGGCCAAATTATTTAGCCAATGTTTCATTGGATACTCACATCGAGAAATGTGTTGTTGCGAAGCATTAATACTCGGTTTTTCTTCTGAAGATAACGGATTTTTATTCAATCAAGTTTCGGTATGGCTAGAGTCAGATTTACCTATTTATCATTGGTTTTCGGAGGTTCGACCTGAGCGAGTGGTTAAGTATTTTGATTATTTATTGAAGCGTGTGCATCGTATTGTTTTCGATAGTAATATTGAGTCTTATCCGATTCGAGATTTGCCGTGGCCTAACCCTAAAAAAGTAGTTGATTTAGCACGAGCGAGATTGTTACCCATACGCCAAGCAATTGGGCAATATTTGAGCGGGATTCCGTTTGACTTACTAAGTAAGGATTTACGTTTGGTTACCGTCTGCTCTGCATTAAATCAAAAAGGTGACGCATTTCATTTAATGCAGTGGTTAGAGCACTGCCTGAAATGTGATGAGGATGGGTCAGTTGAGTCAAAATTATCCGAGCTTGAGCCTAATTCAAATCAACGACTTAGTCTGGAAATAGAATACCTAGATGGACGATTCATTAAGTGGGTTCAGTTTGAGGACTCTTCAATCAGTCATCTAAGGCATAACTTTGACGGAGCTGTCAAAGAATTGTCCATGCAAATAAAGACGATGCTCCCTGAACAAGAGCTGTCGGAAGCGTTTTATTTCTAATCTTTTAGAATAAATCGAATGAAGCGAGTGCAGCTTTTGCCTCGTCCCCTTGTTTAGATGTGGCTCCCTTCGTATCTTTCCAAATAAGCTTACCTTCTGAAAATATATACGCTTGTCGGCTCCATTTACCTTTTCCAAATGCTTTGGCCACGACTCCGCCTTTATCTGATATTAAGGCATAAGGCAGTGAGTATTTGTCTTTGAATGATTTTTGGGAATCAGGGCGATCGGAAGACACCCCAATGACTTGAATGCCTTTTTCATTTAGTTCGGAAAACGAATCTCTCATGCTGCATGCTTGAAGCGTGCACCCTGGTGTATGTGCTTTAGGGTAGAAGAAAACTACCGAAACTTTTTCTGATAAATTTGCTTTGAAATCAAATTCATTGTTATCGTGATCAAGGGCGACAACGTTTGGTACGGAGTCTCCTATCGTAAGAGTGGTATCTTCTGAGGATGCAAACATAATTGTAAGTGTAAAAAATAATAACGCGTATATTAACTTCACATAAGATACATCGTTAATTATTAAAACTGCTTACGCTTTATGTTTAAATTGTACGAATTTGTGTCGTATCAATTAATTCTTCACCGGCATGCATTTTAGTAACGACTACAATTGGGTCTCCTTTTGCAGACCATTTTTTCTCTTTCAATATGCTGAAAGCTTTTTGAATAGTTTCTTCATGATCACTCACAAAGTCCATATAGAATGGTTCAATACCACGTAAAAGCAGCAATTGCTTAAAGAGAGTCGGCTTGTCGGTGAATGCATAAATTGGGATTTGAGGTCTTAATGCGGCTAGCTTGAGCGGGAATAATCCTTTTCTTGTAAACACAACAATAGCAGCATCTAGATCAATTGCCAGTTGAGCTGCCGAGCGTAGCATTTTTGACTTAGGTAGTCGCAGAACTATATCGGTTCGTAACCTTGCTGGGTCTAAATCCTCTTCGGCTTCAATACAAGAAGCAATACGGTTCATTGTATTCACGCATTCGACGGGATATTTTCCAATAGTTGTTTCTCCGGAAAGCATGATGCAGTCTGCCTGTTCTCGTACGGCATTAGCAATATCACTAATCTCTGCCCGAGTTGGCATCGGTGATTCAATCATACTTTCAAGCATTTGTGTCGCAACAATAACGGGCTTGGTTTCATTAATGGAAATCTTAATTGCTTTTGATTGAATTGCCGGCAATTCCTCGAATGAGCATTCTACTCCAAGGTCGCCTCGAGCCACCATGAGTCCATCAGAGGTTTTGATGATTTCATCTAAATTGGTAATCGCTTGTTGATCTTCAATTTTTGCAATTACTTTTCCTTCGGAACCCTTTGCTTCTAAGTAATCCTTGAGCTTAGTAATGTCATTGGGCTCACGAACAAACGATAGGGCGTAGAATTCAATATTGAGCTCAACTCCTACATCCACATCACCTTGGTCTTTTTTCGTTAGCGATGGTAGCTTAACATACACTCCAGGTAGATTAATATGTCTACGATTTCCTAGGGGTCCTGGTATGACAACCTTACATTTGACATCAGTATTATCAATGCTGAGTACTTCAAGTCGAATTAAGCCGCTATCAACTAATACAGTATTGCCTACAGCGATATCACGATAAAAGTCAGGATAATTAACATCAACTCGTCTATGTCCATTGGCTGTTTTCCCGCCTATACCGACACCATAAGTAAAATAAAATATTTCATCTTTCTCCAAATGAAATGTTTCTGAAACATCGCCTGTTCTAACTTCAGGACCTTTGACATCCATCATAATGGCAATGTGGCGACCGACTCGTTCGCAAACAGAGCGGACTCGGCTCACAATCTTTCTTGTCCAATCATGGTCAGCGTGGGCCATATTTATTCTGCATATATCAACACCTTCGTTGATCATTGCCTCTAGGGTTTCTTCCGATTCGGTTGCAGGACCGATGGTAAAAATAATTTTTGTTTTTTGTGTAGTCTTTTTCATTTAGTTTTACCCATTTTTAAATTTTCCCGCTAGTTAGAGCGAATTCGAGATTGGGGTCAACAACATGTATTTCTAAATGTGCGTATTTCTCTTTTAATTTTCGGCTGTTTTCTAGAACAAGTTCAATCTGATTACAATCTTTACTCAGGTGTGCAATATGAATGCATTCAATTTTTGATCCCGCGATAGCTTCGTTAAGAAATTGTAAAGTATCCTCATTTGAGAGGTGACCATGGCGGCCTCTAATTCTTTGTTTAATCGATAAAGGTCTTTTAGTATCTTCTTTGAGCAAGCATTCTTCAAAGTTAGACTCTATCACAAGTGTTTGCACATCTCGGACTTGGATTTTAACGTGTTCTGGGATGTATCCAAGGTCAGTTACCCATGCCAAACTGCCTTGTTTTGAGAATAAATCATCGGAGATACCCCAATAAAAATTAAACCCAACTGGATCATAAGCATCATGTGGGAGCGAATAAGACCTGATTTTAATATCACGGAAAGTAAAATCAGTTCCTGTTTCAAAGATTTTCCAATTAATGTTCTTTTTGAACTTTGCCTGAATAGCATCGGCGGTGTCCCGATTTGCAAATATTGGCAGATCATATCGCTTACTCATACCACGTATGCCTTGGGAATGATCACTGTGTTCATGTGTTAAAAAAACGGCATCTAAGCTGTCTACAGATTCCCCGATGGTTTTTAGTTTCTCGTTAATCTGTTTCCCTGAAAATCCCGCATCAATCAAGATTTTGCTATTGCCTGTATTCAAAAATGCTGAGTTTCCGTTACTACTTGATCCTAATATTATAAAGTCTGTTTCCACTGTTTCCTTATCTAGCTTAGATTTGTTACTTGATCAAAGCAATTTTCAGACCTTATTTGTATTTTATTTATTTTCAGGAATTCTTGCTATATTTATAATGTAAGCTTACTATTACTCATTCGTTATTTTCTCTAATGGCTAACTCTAATAAAAATTGTGCGGAAAATCTTTCTAAAAGTGTCGATAAGAATCATTTAACTCGTGATTACGATGAATCCTTTGTTGTATCCAATGAGTATCGGGAATCATTACCCGATGTTCAAAATGCTAACGATCGCCACATTACTGGCTCTAATGTGCCAATTTTGAAGGTTGGAATTTCTAATTTTAAATTACCTTTAAAATTTATTGTACAAAATTCAGATACCATCCAGCTGGAAACATCGGTTACCGGAAATGTTTCACTCGAAGCAGGTCAAAAGGGAATCAATATGTCTAGAATCATGCGTGTCTTTTATGAATTTCAGGATCGAGTCTTTACCTTAGATTTACTCAAGGAGGTTTTGCAAAATTACAAAGTAACCTTGAATACTTATCGGGCAGAAATCCGTTTGGATTTCAATTATCCAATCATGCAAAGTAGCTTGAGAAGTGATTTATCTGGATGGCAGTATTATAAAGTAACATATGAGGGTATTTTAGACGAACAGGATGTTTTTCATAAACGAATGCATTTTGATTTCATTTACTCTTCTGCTTGCCCTTGTTCCTCCGACTTAGCAGAACATGCAAGAGAGGTTAGGCAGATCTACTCAATTCCGCATTCCCAGAGGAGCACTGCTAGAATTAGCGTAGAGCTTGACCCAGCCGCACACCTATTTGTTGAAGACTTGCAATCCATAGCTCTAAACGCGCTCAAAACAGAAACTCAAGTGATGGTAAAGCGTGAAGACGAGCAGGCATTTGCAGAGCTCAATGGCGCTTACCCAAAGTTTGTTGAAGACGCAGCACGACTATTGTTTGCTCAATTAAATGCAGATAAACGTATAAAAGATTTTCAAGTGGCCTGTGCTCATTTAGAATCACTCCATTCCCATGATGCAATTGCTGTTATACATAAGGGTGTTCCGGGGGGATTTAGCGGAAGTGTAGATGATTTTAATGCTCTAATCCGTTAATTAATTTATTTTTGTAAGGTTTAATTAAATTCAACGATTATTCATAATATTTAATTTACATGAATAATGATACAGTCTCTTACCCAGCTACTTCCAAAGTAAACACAACGGAATATTTCGATGTTGTTGATATTTTTGACCGAGTAGTAGGCTTGGCCCCAAGGCATTACATTCATGCCAACAAGTTATTTCATCGCGCAGTGCACGTGTTTGTCTTCAATAGCTTCGGAAATGTATTTCTTCAAAAAAGATCTATGAATAAGGATAGTGCGCCAGGAAAATGGGTGAGTTCTTGTTCAGGGCATGTGGATTCAGGTGAATATTATTTCGATGCGGCAGTTAGGGAACTAGGTGAAGAAATCGGAATGTATTATTCAAAAGATATAGAATTGGCAATGATTGAGCAAGCTCGCCCTGAGACGGGTTATGAGCATGTGCATCTATTTGTGGCTAATTACGATGGTGAGTTTAAGCTAGATGTGAACGAAGTCACAGATGGAATTTGGATTGATCCAGAGAAATTAGATATATGGGTTGAAGAAAACCCAAGAGATTTCGCTTGGTCTTTTGTTTATTTGTGGAAGCGTTACCGCAAACATTTTAGCCTATTCTAACTTTTAGATTCTTGCTTTTTTTCTTTCGCTGTTCTTTTGTGATGTAGTGAGTAAAGAAGTAAGCCATTCGTTAAAAATACTAATCGTGGATGACGAGGATGCCCTTCGCTATTCCCTTAAACGCGCCTTATCCAATCGGTCGTTTAATATATATGAAGCCGATAGCGGAGAAAAGGCCATTGAAGTCGCCCAAAAAGAGATGCCTAATATTGTTCTTTTGGACAACCGAATGAAAGGTATGAATGGGATTGAAGCCTTGCAGCATTTAAGGGGTATTTGTCCGGCAGCCAAAATTATAATCATGACTGCCTTCACCACAACCCAGACCACTATTGAAGCAATGAAATTTGGGGCCTTTGATTATATCATGAAGCCATTTGATCTTTCAAAGATACTTAGTCTTGTCGATGCAGCTGCAAGCGTGATTACAGAAACATCTAAAGAAGGGCAGTCAGAAAAAGAGCGAGATGCAACTATAGAAGAAGATCTCAAAGTTGGAATTATTGGCAATGCTGCAGCAATGCAGGATGTTTATAAAATGATTGGTCAGGTAGCGCCAACAGATGTCACGGTTTTGATAACGGGAGAGAGTGGCACCGGTAAAGAATTGATCGCGCGAGCGATACATAAAAATAGTTTACGAGCGAGTCATTATTTTGTTGCAGTTAATTGTTCAGCTATCCCAGAAAATTTAATCGAAAGTGAATTGTTTGGTCACGAAAAAGGGTCATTCACTGGTGCGAGTCAGCAAAGGAAAGGCTTCTTTGAGCAGTGTGATCGAGGCACAATCTTCCTTGATGAGATAGGGGATATGCCATTAACCGCTCAGACTAAAATTTTACGGGCTCTTCAAGAGGGTGAAATCCAAAGAGTTGGTGGGACAGAGGTAATCAAAGTAGATGTAAGGATTCTTGCTGCAACGAACAAGTCAATTGAGGCAATGGTGAAAAAAAACACATTCCGCGAAGATTTATATTATCGTTTGAACGTGGTGCGTATTTTAATGCCGGCATTGAGGCAACGTAAGCAAGATATTCCTCTATTAATAAATTTCATTTTACAAAATTTAACCAAAAAAAATCGGGCTGTCGCAGATACAATTGCTAAAGAGGCGCTTGATTTATTAGTTGAGTACAATTGGCCAGGCAATGTCAGAGAGTTGGAAAATATCGTACATCGCAGTGCAGTCTTGGCTCAAGGCAATACGATTTTAGCCAAGGACCTTCCCGAAGAAATTAATCAAGTTGCTTGTACCGATGTGTTAGCCTCTACAGTCGAAAAAAGTGATAATCAAGCGGTTGATTTCAAAGCTCTATATCATGGACTTTGTCACTTAAGCGACCAACAAGGTATCTTAAAAAGGGTCGAAGCAGAATTAATTAAAGAAGCAATGGTGGACTCAAAAGGGGTTCTGTCTAAAGCGGCTAAGATTCTAGGCATGACTGTAAATACTTTAAAAAAGCGGATTACAGAATACGAGATAGAATAAGTCGATTTAGAATTCGATACTTATTTGCTTAATGAGTAGCTGTTGAACAGGAATATCGGCTCTTCTATTTCTGCTAATTGTGGGCCACTTGCTTTGATTTTGATTAAAGAGTTAAAGGGTCTATTCTCTGCGATAGGTGTTATTTTTAAAGTATAATTATAAGCACTTAATTTGTCTGGGATAAGTGATACATGGTAAAGGCTTTGGTCGTAATCAATAGAGCTAAGGTTTGTGATAAAATTTTCGTTTAATTTAAGATCAACCATAAAAGCATCATTCCGATTATCGTATTCCCATGTAATTACATTTGGAGAGCATTTAATTAATTCAGGAATTGTTACAACGAAGTGTAGAGTTGCTAAGGGATCTTTATGCCCTTCAAAAAACACATTCACTTTATTATGGTATACGCCAGCATCTTTCCCCTCAGAGAAAAAGCTTACTTCAACAGTGGCAGATTCTCCTGATTCAATAACCCTTTTTTTAATGAGTGTTTTGATTGCGTTAGACTCGGAATTAGCATGATTAATTCGAACAGGAGCATCACCATGATTGTAAGTGCGAAAAGTCACTTTCGAATACGCTTCATGAGGTTGAAGTAATATACTTGCTTCGGTTTTATCCCAAGTAATTATTTGCGTTTGTATTGCCTCTAAAGGAAAGTGAACTAGAAGTAGGCTTATTGTTGAAATCAGTGAAAATTGAATTAAATGCATAAAAGAGAAAATTTAGTATGAAATGTATTAATAGAACAATTGCCATAGAATCGAAAGCGTATCAGCTGAAAGAAATTACCCAAGAGGTAAAAACTATTTTAATATCTAGTGAGATTAACGAAGGATTGGCAACGGTCTTTTGTCAGCATACAAGCTGTAGTTTGGTTATCATGGAAAATGCTGATCCCTCTGCCTCAAGAGATTTGGAAAATTTTATATGTCGGCTTGTTCCCGAAAATGATCCAAATTTCACTCATATTTATGAAGGTGTGGATGACATGCCTAGTCATATCAAAATGGCCCTGACTCGTACCAGTGAGTCGATCCCGATTGTCAATGGGCGATTAGCCTTGGGCACTTGGCAGGGGGTGTTTCTTTGGGAACATCGGGCGATTTCTCATAGGCGAAATATTGTAATTTCACTTCAGGGAATTTGATTATTTTCGGCAATTAATCGGTCGAGAAGATCCTCATACTCAAGAAATTCTTCTTGAAATTGAATTTTCGCCTTAAGTTGGCTGTTATACGCATCAAATTCATTTTCTATTGCTTGAATGTAGTCAATTATCGAGGCTTTTTTAAGTTGATAGTTTTGGGCCTCTTGCTCTCGGATTTAATAGAACTGAGGATGAATTGAGGGTAGGAAGCTATGTTTTTCTTTGCTTCCACAAGTGATTGTTCTATCGATTTAATTTCAGCCATTAAATCTTGTTTCTTACGATTATATTTATGATTTATTTTTTGTAGATTCAATAGAGCAACAGCTAAAGAAGTTTCGCTACTTTGTTGCCCAATTATGGGTAATTTGAATTCTATGGCTATGCCATAATCATTGCGATTTTCATTAAATTCGGTGCTTATGGTATTTCCTTTTTCCGTTTTATATGAAGCTTGGAGGTGTAGATCAAAATCTGGTTTAGCTGATTCTTAAAGTGTGCGGTATCTATTTTTTTTAATTTTATATCGATATCTATTTCCTTTAATGCACGGTTATTCTGCATAAGATATTCGCTTAAATTTGTAACGGGATCAAAACTTATTTGGAGTTCTGGAAGAATATCTTGATATATGAATTCGGGATAGTCTAAGCGTAGTGACAATTCTTTTGTTAATGTATTCTTTTCGAGCTATCTAGTTCAACTTTCTTAATTTCAACATCAATCCGATCAGTTTCAAAATCCCAAGTATTTTCAAGAGCATGTGTTAATACACTCAGGAATTGTTCTCGAGTTATCTAGGCATTTAAAGGGTATGACAATGTTACTAGGCCTAGAATTAGAATTAACTTTGAGTTATAAAATAGCACAAACGTTTCGACCGAAGAACTAGGCTTAAAAGACATTAAAAATTTAATATTTTAAAATAATTAAATTTTACCAATCGGCCAAATTAAAAAATCAAACTCATGCAAAGACTGTTTTCTGAGAATATCTCTTTGAGGGAGTGCTTAATTAGCGCTCTGAATTAATTCTAAAACGTCGGGGGCGTCTTTGATGATTTGGTTTGGTTCTGGGCCGACACCAATATAGCGTAGATTTGGGAAGAGTGATTTATTGCTATCGCCATAATTCGCAACATCCGTCAGTGACTTAAGCATCCAGGCTAAATAATTTTTTGCATTTTTCGGAAGGTCTTCAAAATGACGAACATTGGAAATATCTTCTGCCCAGCCAGGAAGTATTTTATAAACAGGAGACAAGGTTTTTCGGACACTGTCATTTCTTGGCACATGGTGATAGACTTTGCCTTCGGAATCTTGGTAAGCGATGCAAATTTGGAGATCACCGTTCCAATTCCCAGAATAGGAAAGTGCATCAAGTTTATTGAGTGCAAGATCTTCGTAGCCGCCATAACGTAAGGCGTCTCCTTTTTCTACAGCATCGTACCAACCGACCATTCTTTGTCGTCCTGTAGTCGCTCCAAATTCTAATTGCTTAAGCTTGTCGCTGAGAGGGTGTCCGTCTTCGATCTCAGTAATAAAGACATGGGTGCCAACTTTTGTGTCATATGCTTTACAACATCCGATATTGTGAACGGGTTGGGCAGGTATACCGGCCGATTGAAAAAATTCTGGAGTAAAGGTATGAGAAGCGGTGACATTTGGAGCAAACCCGTGACGTTTATCGAGCCAATAAGCTTGGCCAAATTCACCAATGACGAATTTGCCTTCATCTTTTGCTTTTAAAATTAGTTCACGAACATCAGATATCGTCTTTTGTAATTGTTGCCCTGCGTCCCAGTAGGTCTGGGCTAGCTTTTTTGTATCGAGGGTGAAAGGAGTCTTATCTTTAGGTATGAATTGAGCGAAATCAAAATCAGATTCGGAGAGTTTTCCTGACTCAATTAGCCCTTTATGAGCTTTGGTTTCTGCTTCACTTAAACGTTTAAAAAAATCAAACCAGGTTGTTTCATTCACTCGGCAAACGTGTTGAATCGTTCGCATAGTTCGCTCAGCACGCCATGAAATCTTTTCAAAGAATTCATCTTTAGGTCCCAAGAAATCAGCATAATATATTTGAAATTGGCCGACTTCATCTAAGTAGGCAGGGGTGATACCTCGGCCGGTTGAGCCTCTTGGAGCTTGGTGCATTTGGGCGAATCGAAAGTCTTCCCAGGCAAGGTCGAGTAGGCGGTGGGTCAAATCTGATACTTGGCAACGATTGTCAATTACGAGACGAGACAATACCGCATGACCATGGGATTCGGCATAAATACTTTCCCACAAAAATTTTCTTGGATCGGCAACCACACCGGAGCCAATAATTAAATGAGGGACGAGAGGGTCGGCAACTCCTCCTGGTAAGAGATTGAGCTTCAAGCCAGCCACAGTATGGCCGGAGTTTGAGCCTCCGTTGACTTTCATTACAGACGCTACAATGTGCTCGTCCTTATGTTGGTCTCTGAGTTCGTTGATGATTTCAAGAATGACTCGGCCCTTGCCTTCGTCACCTGTTGAAATACCTGTATCCGTAATAAATTGGGAGGAAAAAGGAGTGAGCATGGAATATTATTTTTGTGTGTCAGAATTGCTTGTTTTTACCGTGATGACATCATGTGGAGATGCCTCTTTTTGCCCGGCTTGGGTAACTCTTATGTACCTTGCATTCTTTCGTAAAGATTCTAAGTTTGAAGCACCAAGGTAGCCCATGCCTGATTGTATTCCTCCAATGAGTTCATTGAGAACACGGGAGAGGGAACCAGAGGATTCTTTGAGAGCTTCGATGCCTTCAGCAGCAGCTTTTAATTGGACATCTTTTTTATTGTGCCCATATCGTGAAGCGGAACCGTCTTTCATCGCTTCATGACTTCCCATTCCTCGATATTGCTTATACAGTTTGCCATCAATTTCTATAATGCGTCCAGGAGCTTCGTTACAGCCTGCTAAGAGACTTCCGCAGATAACGGCATTGGAAAGAGTGAGTGCTTTTACTATATCGCCAGATTTACTGATACCACCATCGGCTAAGATGCTGACATTCTTTTTAGCCGCTACTTGCGATGCGGAATGGAGTGCAGTCATTTGAGGAATACCTACACCGGCAACGACTCTTGTTGTACAAATTGATCCAGGACCTTGTCCAACCTTAATTGCATTCGCTCCTGCATTGGCTAGAAATTCCACGCCTTCCGATGAGGTGACATTACCGGCAATTAAACTAAGACTTGGAAATTGGCTTCTTAATAATTGGACGATTTCGCCAATAGATTTTGAAAAACCATGTGCTGTGGAAATGGCAATTGCGTCAATTTTTTCATCTACAAGTTTGCCGATATGATTTACGATCCGATCTTCGTCTATTGTACCATCGGCTTTACGATGTGGGGCAATGGAGGCCCCACAGATTAATTGAAAATCATTATCTCGTGCTGGCTTAACCTCTTGGTTCGATTCACTCTCTATTCGTTCGATATCGGATAAGGTGAATAGGCCTCGCAATTCATCTTGTTCGTTAACCACGAGTAGCTTGTGGATCCCAAGGTGATTTGTAAAAAATTGGTCAGCAGTTTTAATCGGGTCATTTTTGATTTCCTTCTCACTCAATGTGTAAATGGATTCTCTTGGAGACATGGCATCAAAGACTAATTTCTCTGAATAGCGGATTTTAACTGCTCTACCTGGAAGTAATCCAATCAGGGTGTTAGAGTCATTTACAACAGGAAAAGTACTGAAGCCGTAGTTGTGTTTTTTTATGAGTTCCAAAACTGAACCAATGGTTTGGTCGGGGCTTACAGTAATCGGGTCTTGTATATATCCGTGAATATGGTTTTTGACACGAGCAACTTCTTTAATCTGTTTTTCATCAGACATATTATAATGCAATATACCCATTCCTCCATTGAGTGCCATTTGTATGGCCATCTTAGATTCGGTTACTGTATCCATATCAGATGAGATGATTGGAATTTGCAATTCAAGCGAATCAGAGATTTTGGTGGAGAGATTTGTTTCTCGAGGGAGAATTTCCGAATAAAGTGTAGCTAATGAGAGATCATCAAATGTGAGCCCAAATGGAATAGCTTGCTGAAAAAAGGTGTCAGCAGGTTGAAAAAAACTGTTTGAAGTGGCATTGTTATTCCCTGTCATGCTTCAAATTCAACAAAAGATTGTGTTTTCTCAAGTAGAATCGACACTAGAACTATGAAATTTTTAATTTCAACGCATTTTTATACCCGTGGGTTCATCAATCCATTGAAGACCGGGCATGGAGTTTGGAAGGAAAGAGAGGGGATATTAATTAAGCTAGAGTGCGAAAAGGGCATTGGCTTCGGAGAAATTGCGCCTGTACCTTTTTTTCAAACTGAGACTCTTGATGAAGCTAGAAAGTACATTGATTCCCTCGAAGGATCAATAGATATAGATATGGATATAGATATGGGAAAGTTGAAAATACCTGAGAATCTTCCGTGCACAACCTTCGCATTCAGTTCAGCTATAGCTCAAATTAATCAAGCTAATCAAACTAAGGAAACTGTGCAAACTGAAGTGGATAGAGTATTTTCTGTCGCTGGTTTACTCCCTAGTGGGGCTAACTCAAAAGCAGTACTAGCCTCGAAAGTCGCATTAGGATTCAAAACATTTAAATGGAAAATAGGGGTAGATTCATTTGAAGAAGAGGCACAAATTTTCGATGAGTTGATTGAAGCTTGTGATCCAAAGGTTCAATTTCGTTTAGATGCAAATGCAAGTATGGGTGAAGATACTTTAGAAAAATGGATGCAATATACACAAAAATATCGTTCTCAGATTGAATTTTTCGAACAACCAATGCCAATAGGAAGAGAATCTGAAATGGCAGCATTGACGACTAAATATAAGATACCAATAGCTTTAGATGAATCATTAAATGGTCCTAGTGGAATCCAGTGGCTATATCAAGATGACTGGACAGGGCTTTTTGTCATTAAACCTACTACTCAAGGAAACTTTAATTTAATGAAGGATTGCTTACCGAAGCTAGGGGCTCGGTGTATATTATCTTCCTCATTTGAAACAAGCATTGGCCTAGCAAATTGCTTAGAATTAGCTTCATCGATCGAAGGCAACCACTTCGCCTTAGGCTTCGATACCCAGTCTGCGTTTTTCGATGATTATAGTTCGACTCAAACAAGTCCTTTGATTTCTCTCTTTCAAATAAAGCAACAAGCTAAATCTATTATCGCTAATGTCTTTTAAATTAGAGCAAGTTCAGCGAGATTTAATCGTTACTGTGAAGTCTCAGATATTTTGGGATTTAGTAAGTAGCTGTGGAGATAAGATTGATGCAAAGCTTGAAGATGCAATGTCCCAAGGGGTCTTAATTATAGAAAAAGATTCTCTCAGATTTGTCGCGACATTACTGGCTGCAATGGATCGTAATGTTCCTGTCATTATAGGGAATTACCATTGGGGGTATACTGAGTGGGCATCCTTTTACCGACAATTTTCTCCAGCAGTCATTTTTGGAGCCGGTGAAGTTTCTCAGAAAAATCAATCGGTTTTTCAAGAAAAGGATCAAGGTATTATTTTAATTCCTACAGGTGGTACTAGTCAAAATACCTTACGTTTTGCTATTCATCGCTGGGAGTCCTTAGAGGCCCAGAGTTTAATGGTTCAATCTTTCTTAGGAGTAAAAGCGCTTAATTCTATTTGTTGTTTGCCTTTATTTCATGTCAGTGGACTGATGCAAGTCATTCGTGCGATTGCCACACAAGGGCAAATATTATTCTGCCAGTTAGATGATTTAGAAGCGGCAACTCAAACTATAGCCGTAGAAGATTATTGCTTATCCTTAGTGCCGACTCAATTAGAGCGTATGCTTGCGAAAGTCCGTATTTTTGAAAAAATGTGCGAACTTAAAGCAATTTTTATAGGGGGCGCCGCAGCTAATGAGAGCCTATTGATGAAGGCGAAAGATTATGGATTGCCCATTACTTTATCCTATGGAATGACTGAAACGGCAGGCATGGTCTGCGCACAAAGCAAAGAAGAATTTTTATCCGGAAAAATTTCTTCAGGTAAGCCATTGTTAAACGTGAAATTAGAACTTAAACCTAAAGATGGGTTTAATATAATTCATTTACATTCAAAAAGTCTTTTTTACGGCTATTGGAGAGGAGAGGTCGCTTATGATAGGGCGGAAGGATTTTCTTCAAATGATTACGGGCAGCTTTTTAATGACGGAGACTTGGTGATTGAAGGAAGGGTGGACAATTGGATCATTAGCGGGGGAGAAAAAATTAATCCCAAAGAAATTGAAGGCAGCCTTGTAGCTTCAGGGCATGTGGAATCAGCCTTAGTTATTGGCAAAGATTCAAAAGAATGGGGTCAAGCAGTTGTCGCAATTCTTCTACATAATAGTAATATAAGCCAAAAAGCACTTATTGATTCAGTAAAGGAGTCTATGAAGAATGATTTAGCTGCCTATAAACGTCCCAAAGCTTATGTCTTAGTCAAAGAGTTGCCAATTTTAGAAAATGGGAAACAAGATAAAAGTCGATTAAGTGAATTGCTTAAATCGCTTACTGTTTAATTCGAGAAAATAGCTTTTAAAAAATACCGAGTATTATTAGCAAATCATTGACACTTTTTTGTCTCAGCCTATAAATACTGTTTTCCGATGAAGATTAATTTGAACTATAAAATTTTAGTTCTTAACCGCCTTTGGCAGGCCGTTAATATTGTAGGAGTCGAGCGAGGCTTTAGTCTTCTGCTTCAAGATAACGCACAAGTAATCTATACGAGCGACCAGAGTTATCGATTAATGAATTCAGGCGCTTGGTTGGAGTTATCCCAAGAAATGCAAGATTTGGGAGAATCTTCGGATGAGTATATTCAGACCGTGCGATTAAAAGTGTTAGTCCCAAAAGTACTTTTGTTGCGTTCTTACTCTCAAGTGCCTGTGCACGAAGTGAAGTTCAGTCGAGAAAATTTGCTAGAAAGAGATAATCACCGCTGCCAATACTGTGGCAATCAATTAGAATCAGCTTTTTTAAATATGGATCATGTCATTCCTAGAGATCAAGGAGGCAAGACCTCTTGGGAGAATATTGTAACTTCGTGTATTAAATGTAATTCTAAAAAAGCGAATCGTTTACCACACCAAGCAAATATGCACTTAATTAAGAAGCCAGAGCGACCTAGATGGCGTCCCTTTATTAGTTCATTAATCGGACAATCTTACGAAAAAGATTGGGAGTATTTTTTGAACCTTAAAAAAATTACGCAGTAAATTTAAATCTTGTCGTAAGTAAAACACCTTGGTTTTATAATGGCTTATGAAAGTATGTTGTATAGGAGCGGGTTATGTTGGTGGACCAACAATGGCTGTTATCGCCCAAAAATGCCCCGATATTGAAGTTACGGTTGTCGACATTAATAAACAACGGATCGCCGAATGGAATTCAGATCAGTTGCCCGTTTACGAACCTGGTTTAGATGCAGTGGTGCAAGAATGCCGTGGCAAGAATTTATTTTTCTCTTCAGATGTGGATAAGGCGATATTAGACTCGGATATGATCTTTCTAGCAGTTAACACTCCGACTAAAACGTCAGGCACTGGGGCAGGGCGAGCAGCTGATCTGCGTTACGTCGAAAGTTGTGCGAGACAAATCGCTAAGGTTGCCAAAGGAGATAAGATTGTAGTTGAAAAATCTACTTTACCCGTGCGAACTGCCGAATCCATTAAGCAAATTTTGACAGCCAATGCTAAAGGTAGAAACTTTCAAATTTTATCTAACCCAGAATTTTTGGCAGAGGGTACTGCGATTCAAGATCTTGAATCCCCTGATCGTGTTTTAATTGGAGGCGATTCAACAGAAGAAGGGCAGGCTGCAGTGAATCAGTTGGTGAGCATTTATGAAAATTGGGTACCTAGGGAAAAGATTATTACTACTAATGTATGGTCTTCAGAATTATCCAAGCTTACAGCCAATGCATTTTTAGCCCAACGTATTTCTTCTATTAATGCAATCTCTGCATTATGCGAAGTCACCGGTGCAAATGTTGATGAGGTGGCTCATGCAATCGGAACCGATCATCGTATCGGACCAAAATTCTTAAAAGCGTCGGTTGGATTTGGTGGATCTTGCTTCAAAAAGGATATTTTAAACTTAGCCTACATGTGTGAGCATTTTGGCTTACCTGAAGTCGCCGATTATTGGAATAGCGTTATTGAAATGAATGATTATCAGAAAAAACGTTTTTCCCAAAATGTTTTGAGTCATTTATTTAATACGGTCTCACATAAAAAAATTGCATTGTTTGGATTTGCTTTCAAAAAAGATACGAATGATACACGAGAGTCAGCGGCTATTTCTATTGCAAGTAATTTGCTAGAGGAAAGTGCAAATGTGGTTATCTACGACCCAAAGGTCAGTGAGGCTCAAATTCGCAAAGACTTAAATGTGGCTGATGATAATAAAAAAGTCTTTATCTCCGATGATCCATATGAAGCGGCAAAAGATGCAGATGCAATTTTAGTCTTAACTGAATGGGATGTTTTTAAATCCCTCGATTTCACAAGAATATATGAGATTATGCGTAAACCAGCGTTTATTTATGACGGAAGAAACATCTTAGATATCGAAGCGCTTCGTCAGATAGGTTTTGACGCACAAAGCATAGGGCGCTCTTAATAAAAACTTTATGATTATTGAACCTAAAATACGAGGATTTGTTTGCATCACTGCACACCCAGCGGGTTGTGCAAAAAAAGTGAACGATGAGATCACAGTAGCTAAGGCGAGCCCACTTGAAGCAGGCCCGAAAAAAGTTTTAGTCATCGGCTCATCCACGGGCTATGGATTATCTTCAAGAATCACAGCTGCATTTTCTAGTGGAGCAGATACCTTGGGCGTTTTTTTTGAACGCCCTTCCACTAATGGTAAACCAGCAAGCGCAGGCTGGTATAATACGGTTGCCTTTGAAAATGAAGCACATGCAGCTGGCTTATATGCAAAGAGTATAAATGGAGACGCTTTTTCTAATGAGATAAAGGCAAATGTAATCCAAACTATTAAGGAAGATTGGGGCACAGTGGATTGTGTGATTTATAGTTTGGCCTCTCCCAAAAGAATTGATCCAGCGGATGGAACTGTTTATAAATCTTGTTTAAAGCCAATTGGTACTAGCTTCACTAATACTAGTTTAGACACAAACAAAGGCTTAGTTGAAAGTGTTTCTATTGAGCCAGCAAACGAAGAAGATATTAATAATACCGTGAAGGTGATGGGTGGAGAAGATTGGGAGCTTTGGATGGAAGCACTTTCTGAAGCAGGTGTCCTAACCTCAAAAACAAAGACGGTTGCTTATTCGTACATTGGCCCCGAAGTAACATGGCCAGTATATAAGAATGGAACAATTGGTACAGCAAAACTAAATGTAGAGCGAGCCAGTCGTGCAATCCACAAAAAATATGGGATCGATGCCTATGTTTCGGTGAATAAAGCAGTCGTAACACAAGCAAGCTCTGCAATTCCAGTCGTGCCACTTTATATTTCAATCCTTTTTAAGATCATGAAAGCGAAAGGCACCCATGAAGGATGTATTGAGCAAATTGTACGACTTTTTAAAGATCGTTTATACGATGGCTCGCTTAATTTAGATGAAGCAGGGCGTATTCGTGTGGATGACTGGGAAATGGATGCAGAAGTTCAAGCAGAAGTCTCCGCCATCTGGCCTAAGGTCACGTCGGAAAATCTTAGAGAGCTTTCAGATTTTGCTTCATACCAAAAAGAATTCCTTGAACTCTTTGGTTTTGGCTTAAAGGGCATCGACTACTCTGCAGAGGTAGAAGTAGATCTACCTATCAAAGGATTAATTGCTCAAGTATAAGGAGTATAAGGAAAAACTAATATCGATTAAAACGGTGGCTCTTCGTCGAGTACAACATCTGAACTGTGCGATTTATTTGCATCATTTGAAGAACTCCCAGATTGAGTGTCAATTTTCCAAGCGTTCAGATTTACAAAATGTTTCTCGTTCCATTCTCGGCAACTGATATCAAAATGAACTGTCACAGTATCGCCTGCTTTAACCGATTCAAGTAGTTCAATTTTATCTTTCAAACAGCCGAAAATAATATTTTGAGGGTATTTCTCGTTTTCCGTAGTTAGTAAAAATTCTCGTTTTTTGAAATCATTGGCAAAAGTTTGTACCTCAAAGATTTCCTTAATAGTTCCTGAAATGTCAAATGGCATAATGTTATTAATAGGTTAAATTTACTCTATATAATAGGGTAATCCATTCTTTCAAACGAATAATGAGGAAAGAGCATTGACAGAAATACTTTTTTTGATGGTTTTAGTAGTTTTGGCGGGGAGTAGCGCAGTCTGGCAGCGCATCTGGTTTGGGACCAGAGGGTCGCAGGTTCGAATCCTGTCTCCCCGACCATTTTAGGGAATAAATTGGCGGAGCTGAAGGTAGGCTATATCATTTGGAATGGACAAATGGTTTGGGTAATGCATTTCAAACTATTCAAACTTTCAGTTATCCAACTTCAAGTCACACTGATGCCGAGCATAATAATATACCTAACAGCTTTTATCGCATTAGGGTGGAATTATCAGAGTAGTTTATATCAAAAGATAGATAGAGGCAAAAAGAGGGTTTCTATACCTGCACACTATTTCACTGTGATAGCAATCGCATCCAACATGGGTGCGGTGAGTGGTAGCATGATTTTATGAATGCTGGAGTTTGCAACAACAACACCGTGACTTTTAAATAGATCTACTGGATTTCCGTCAAAATCGGTAATCTTTGCGCCCGCTTCTTCGGCGATGACCAAGCCAGCAGCCATATCCCAAGGCTTTAATTGCATCTCGTAGTATCCAATTGTTGTTCCATCTGCAATAGAGCAAAAATCAAGAGCGGCGGCTCCGTAGCGGCGCACACCACCCGCAACTATGAGAAAATTAGCAAGAGCCTTTGAAAGAGGCTCTGCTCGCATGGCTCGGTCATAAGGAAAGCCTGTGACAATAACTCCTTCAGATAGTTTAGATTTATCGCTAACCCTTATCCGTGTTCCATTTTTAGTGGACCCTTGTCCTTTAATTGCTCGAAATCTTAAATTCAATGCGGGTGCAGAAACAATACCACCTACGGGTGTATTTTGAGTGACAATTCCCACAGATATGCCCCAGTGATGTAGGCTGTTTGCGAAATTTACTGTTCCATCAATAGGATCAATCACCCATGTAAATGATTCGGGATTGGGAAGGTCGTGATTCGTTCCTTCTTCGGCTACTATTGTATCTTTAGGAAAATGTTTTTGAATCGCTGCAGTGATTACTTTTTCTGAATACAAGTCTGCTTCGGTAACTAAATCAAAAACATTGGTTTTTGTTTTTCGGGACTTAGAGCTTTCTTGTAAGGCTAATACTTCTTCTTCTAATTTTGGTAATAATGCTTCAATTATCGATAAGCGATCGGCGACAGCTTTTGTTATTTCACCGTTTAATTCAGGCACTGGCTTCACTTTTAGGCTCTATGGAATTAAAAATAAATGAGGCAAACAAACTAGCAAATACTTGTGTAACTGTGTAAATTGCAAATAGTTTAAGATCAATTACCTGATGGATTAATAGACCAACATTCACAGCCGGATTAAACGAAGCGCCGGAGATAGAACCAACGGAAAAAGCTCCAGTGGCGACAACAAAACCTATCGCTATTCCATAAAATCCATTACCTTCGGTTCCTTTGGAAATGGCAACATTCAGGATGACCCAGACTAAAGCAAAAGTGAATAAAAATTCACTAACGATAGCTGGAATTAATTGAAAGTTTTCGGAATGCTGTAAGCCCGTACTATTATCAATGATTGCCTGAAAAGGTGCCGGTATTATTATCAGAGCTACATAGGCAGCGAGTGCTGCGCCCGCTATCGTGACGATACAATAAAAGAAAGATTCTCTTGCCGGCTGGTTCTTCGTTATAAGAAAAGCTGCGGTTACTGCAGGGTTAAAGTGTGCTTTTGAACGGTGTCCTGAAGCAAAGCAAATCGCGGTGAGACCAACTCCAATAGCTAAAGGGGCTAAGTTACCTGCGTTACCTACTACAGCAGATAAACTGATAATAAGATACAAGAAAAAAGTTCCGATGAATTCAGTGATGAGCTTAGCTTTCATAATAGTTGATTGTAAAAATTATTGTGCGTCTCTGTAGCCGGCAACATAGGCTTCAAAAACAAGTTTGATTTGATCGCGGATGCGGCGGAAGGCATCCATTTCAGATTCTCCTTCTTGTGCAGCGTGCGGAGGATCTTCAAACGACCAATGGTAAGTCGTAGGAGTATTAGGAAATACAGGGCATGCTTCTTTCGCATTATCACAAACAGTGATCACGATATCGATACCAGAATTTAAATAAAGATCAAGATGGTCTGAAGTATGGTGGGATATATCGATCTCGATTTCTTTTAAGGCTTCAGTGGCCAAGGGATGGACTTCTCCTTTGGGATTTGATCCTGCGGAAAAGACTTCAAAAAGATCATTGGCAGAATTTCTTAAAATACCTTCTGCCATGTGGGACCGACAGGAATTTCCAGTACAGAGAATGAGAATTTTCAGCTTTTTCATAATTTTATCGAATGAAATGATGGTAAATAAAAAGGCAAGAAATAAGAGTAAAGAATGTAATACCAACATAGCTGGTTAATTTTATCCAGAATGCGGGTTGATGCTCACGAGAGACATTTGAGTCCGTCATGACTTTTAAATTAAACCAAGCGAGAATTGGAGAAGATAAAAAAGCAACAATGGCAGCGAAGCTGAGGAGGGAGATTAGGTTTTTAACAAAAAGTAAAAGTATGATCGATGCGGCCACAGTGTAGGCAATGAGCATGGCGGAATAGTGGCTCTTTTTTATAGAATGAGATTTATTTGAAGTGGTCTTTAATAAAAGAAAGCTGGTGGCGAGAGAACGCGGATAACCATCAAGACAGGTTAGCGTCGTACTCAGCATGGTAAAGAATGCGGCGATTATGATTATGGGTTTTGCGAATGAGCCAATCGAGCTGGTATAGAGTTCGATAAGTTGATTAGAAAATTGGATGCCGCTTTGAGGAATCTCTGCGCCTGTTTCAAATAAGGTCAATGCTCCTAGGGCCAAAAATAAACAGGCAAGCAAAGTCGTTATTCCGTAGCCGATTGAAAAATCAATCGCAACTTCTTTTGGAGAGGCCTTGTGTTGGGTCTGTGCTTCTCGGCTGTGCATCCATAGGGATGACCAAGTGGATAAATCAATTGGGGCGGGCATCCATCCAAGGAGACTGATGATGAATGCCAAAGAGGCTAATTTGAATGGGTTAACCTCCGGTCTTAAAGCGGTTTCAAGAGTTGGGCCTTGATTGAAGAAAGCTAAGGCGACTGCGAGTACGGTAAAGGCTGTTAATATAAGAATAATCCACTTGGATAATCGATCGAGTATCGCATAATTGCCTATAAAAAGAATACCGGAAAGTAGTAGCGCGATAAGAATTGTAAGATGGGTAAGCTCTAAGTTTAGAAACCCTAAAAATGGAATACTTAATGATGCTGTGAGCATACTAACAGCTGCGATGTTAATGGTTCCAGTGAGTAAATTAATGGCGATAAATACATATAAATAAAACACGCCTTGTCGCTTGTACCCAGAAAGTAAGCTTTCTCCTGTGACTGCGGTGTAATGTTGCCCAAAATAAAAGAAGGGGAATTTCAGGAAGTTTGCTAGGAGGACGAGACCGAGTAGAGACCATCCATATTCGGCACCTGCCCTCGTCGACCATACTAAATGAGAGCCACCAACAGCGGCACAAGCAATTAATATACCCGGCCCTAGAGCTTTAAATAATTGTCGTATTCTTTCCATTTTTACAAAAGGCCAAGCTATATTTTTTAAGCTGAAAATAAAGCTAGAAATCCTATATTCTAAAATTTGCCTGCAATTTCTTGAAAATTAAATAGATATTTTTATTGTGAGTTTAGCTTGTTTTTCATTTCGTTAGATAAGCATTCGATTAATAAACAGGGTAACACATTTTATATAAACTAAATAGACTATGGCAAAAGATTGGTTAGCAGGTATTGAAGATAGTTATGACGTAGTCATTATTGGCTCAGGTCTTGGCGGGTTGACCAGTGCTAATTATTTAGCTAAAAATGGGCATAAAGTACTTCTGCTAGAGCACCATTATCAGTTTGGAGGATTAGCAACCTGGTTCAAACGTCCAGGAGGGCATATTTTCGATATTTCGCTGCATGGGTTTCCGTATGGAATGGTGAAATCCTGCCGCAAATATTGGACAAAGGAAATCGCTGATTCAATTATCCAATTAAAAGATGTACGATTCATTAATCCTCAAATGGATGTTTGGACGAGTTTTGATCGCGATGATTTTACCAAGATATTGGTGGAAGATTTTGGTATTGATAGAGATAAAGTAGAAGGTTTCTACGATCATTTAAGGCAGATGAACTTTTATGATGATAATACTCAGACATCAGGTGAAATGTTTGAAGAATTTTTCCCTGGTCGTACGGATGTGCACCGACTCTTAATGGAGCCGATTTCTTACGCGAATGGTTCGCACATCAATGATCCGGCAATCACTTACGGGATTGTTTTTTCTAATTTTATGAACAAAGGGGTATTCACTTTCCAAGGTGGAACGGATACTTTGATCAAAAAGATGGTGGCAGAATTGAAATCGAATGGCTGTGAGGTTCGCAAATGTGCCTTAGTTGAAGAAGTAAAGATTGAAAATGGGCAAGTTGCGGGAGTGTGTGCTCGGAGTCAAAATACAGGCGGAGTTGAATTTCCTATTAGAGAAATTCAATGCCGTGCTGTGCTATCAAACGCAAACGTTCGGAATACAATAGAACATTTAGTCGGTGAAGAGCATTTTAGTAAGGAATATATTAATGAGGTAAAAGCAGTACGTAATAATACGAGTTCGTGCCAAGTGTACATGGGGATTAAAAAAGGGGAAACAATTCCAAATATAGGAGACCTTGTTTTTACCTCTAAAGCAGACGAATATTCGATTGATGAACTGACATCGATTAAGACAAGCAGTCATACCTTTTCACTTTATTATCCGGAGACGCGCCCACACCTTAAAGAAAAACGATATGCAGTTGTTGCTTCTTTGAATAGTCGTTGGGACGAATGGGAGCAACTTTCTGAAGCAGAGTATGAAAAAGAAAAGGCCCGGATTTGTGAAGAATGCTTAGCCAGTTTAGAGTCGTTTATCCCAGACGTACGAGATAAGATTGATCATATTGAAGCAGCGACTCCGAGAACAGTGAATTACTTCACGAAATCTATGCAAGGAACCTCTTTCGGGACAAAGTTTGAAGGATTGAAAGTGTCTTTAGAATTATCCGATCAAATTAGCGGACTGTATCATGCTGGCTCTGTGGGCATCATTATGTCAGGTTGGCTTGGTAGTATGAACTATGGAGTGATTACCGCGAATAAGTTAGATAAATGGCTTTTTGAGCAGTCTAAATTAGAAATGGTTGGGGCGCAATAAAGTCTAAAAGCAATTTCAGGAAGTAAATTTTTATATCGCAGAGTCTGCGATAATTCCTACCGTTAGAGTTTTATGGAAGAGATCTTAAAAAAAATACCACATCGCCCCCCATTTTTATTTGTTGATGAGATTGTTGAAGTGACAGAAAACAAGGCGATCTGCACACGAACAATCCGAGAGGATGAGCCCCAATTCCAAGGACATTATCCAGGAAATCCGATCATGCCGGGGGTTTTACTCTGTGAATCAGTTTTTCAAACGGGTGCGATTTACTTGTCCACGCTTATGGAATCGGAAGGAGTCGATTTATCCAAAGTCACACCTGTCTTATCTCGAATCGGTGAGGCGAAGTTTAAACAAATGGTTAAGCCTGGCGATGTGATTACTATTGAAGCTGAATTTAAAGAAAAATTGAGTAAATTTTATTTCATGAAGGGTAAAGTGTTAAAAGAAGGTAGACCAGTGCTGACTTTAGAATGTGCTTTAGCAATGGTTGAGGAAGAAGGTTAAGCTTGATGAGTTTTTTGAATTTAGAAGGAAAGCGTTATTTGGTGATGGGTGTTGCCAATCGAAAGAGTGTAGCGTGGGCAATTGCTAAAACATTGGAAGCGGAGGGAGCGGAGGTGATTTTTAGCGTGCGATCAGAATCTCGCTTGGAGAGTCTTCAAAAATTGCTTGCAGGTCGTAAGGCTTACATTTGCGATGTGGAAGATTCGGAAGCAATTCAATCTTTAGCCGAATCAGTAGCGAAAGATTATGGAGCAATTGACGGGCTCGTTCATTCTATCGCTTTTGCTAACTATAGTAAGGGGATGCGTCCTTTTCATGAGACGGATAAGGCAGATTTTTTACAGGCTACAGCGATTTCAGCATTTTCTTTAGTTGAGGTTGCCAATGCGTTTAAGGCACATTTTACGGAAAATGCGTCAGTAGTATCCATTGGAATTTCTTCTACTGATGTGACGGCCGAAAATTATGGTTATATGGCCCCGATTAAAGCCGCATTAGAAAGTTCGAGTTATAATTTAGCCAAGTCCTTCAGTGCAGATGCAAAGGTGCGTTTCAACACAGTAAATGCGGGGCCATTAAAGACGAGTGCATCGGCAGGAATCCCCGGATATTTAGAAAGTTACCTCTATGCGGAGAAGCTCACTTTTCGAAAAGCAAATGTGCAAACTCAAGAAGTTGCTAATACAGCAGTATTTTTGTTGAGTGAGGTATCAAGTGGCATCAACGGACAAGGTATCGTTGTGAACGCGGGTATGGATCGCAATTATTTTGATAGCGAGCTTGTTCGTCTAGCTATGCGCCCTGAAAAATAGATTCAACTATCCTTTAGATAACGCTCTAAAATATCAAAACGATTTTGGTAGAGTGGGTGGTTTTTAAAAAGCTTTAATAATATAGCTTGATCATCAATGGGGTTGTTTGGATGAGTTTTGAAAATATTTAATGTGGAATAAGCTCGGTACTCAGAGATTAATTCATGAGCGGTTAGTTTTTTTAGGTTATGGTCATTGGTGGGGATCCCATACGCTGCAATGGCTGAAAAATGGTGCGTATTAAATATCCGCTTAAAGTAATGAAATGCTCTAGGGGTATGAAAGCGTGAAGTTAGAATTAAAATTTTATTAATATTTGATATATTCTTTTTACGCATTAATTCAAACTTACTAAATAGTGCATTCCCCAAAGTATCCATAGATTTACTTTCAAGTACCATTGGATTTTTTAAACCAACAGCTAAGGCTTTTTCTTTCATATATTTTGATTCGCTTTTAAGGGTTGAAAACCCACCGCCGGAAAAAATAACCAGGGTATCTGGATATTTTTCAAGTATTTTGAAGCTTTCTTTTAAACGAATATCAAGTATCGGCTGGGAGACTCCCAAAATAATAGCAACGTCAGGTGCCTTAAAGGCTTTTGCATCCCCAAGAATATTATGTTCCTCAAACCAATTTTCAAAAAAGCTTAAGATTTTTTCTTTTTGAGCCTGTATGTTATTCAGGGCATCTTCAACGGATTCAAGATCAAGCGCAGAAATTTCTAAAAGATAGGGTTTGATGAAATTTATTTCACTTTCCGCTGAAATTAAAGAATGAAATATATAATCAATTCGATTATTCTTAATCCATTCTAATATTTGAGAAATATGAAAATTAAGATTTTGGTAGTGTTTTAAATATCGCTGATAGTAAGACATGGAATCATTTGATTATGGGCTAATATTCATTAGAGGCCCTTTTAAGATAAATATTTCCATTTCTCACTATTGAATGAAAAATAAACTCGTCTTGTCTTTGGAGATAGCCCAAATTTTCGCATTACTATGCGTTTCCGAAATGTTGCCATTGAATCTTTAGATTATATTTTGCCTGATATTGCAGTGACTTCAGAGGCTTTAGAATCTGAGTTGTCTGTAGTTTATGAGCGCCTAAATTTGCCGAAAGGGCGATTGGAGCTAATGACTGGGATAAAGGAGCGTCGTTTTTGGGACGCTGATTTTAAAGCGTCACAGGCATCTTATTTAGCTGGAGATAAAGTTTTAAAAAAGAGCCGTTTTAAAAAAGAGAATATTGAGCTATTGATTCATTCAGCAGTTTGTCGAGATCGACTGGAGCCAGCCACAGCATCTTATGTGCATAATCTTTTGGGGCTGTCTAGTTCTACTCAAATTTTTGACGTTTCCAATGCGTGTTTAGGTTTTTTGAATGCAATGACAATTGCGGCAAGCATGATTGAATCAGGGCAAATCGAGCGTGCTCTAATTTGTTCTGGAGAAAATGGACGGCCACTTGTAGATAATACTATCAAAGCTTTGCATAACCCGGAATTAATGCGCCAAACGATCAAACCTTATTTTGCTAATTTAACGATTGGAGCTGGGGCAGTGGCGGCTGTATTATGTCGAAAAGATCTCATTGAAGGGGATGCTATGATTTTGCATTCGGCATCAGTTGCTACAGATACGTCGCATAATCAATTATGCGAAGGGGACTCGAGTGGAAATACCTTAGAAATGCAGACAGATTCTGAAGCATTGCTTGAAGCAGGCATCCAAGTTGCGAAAAAAGCTTGGGCGTCGTTTGTTGAAGAATGTGCTTGGACGAATGAAACGGCAGATCGAATTTTCACACACCAAGTTGGGAAAGCACACACACGGGCTTTATTTGAGGCACTTGATTTAGATCTTAATAAAGATTATTCGACATTTGAATTTTTAGGAAATGTGGGTTCGGTGTCTTGTCCGATCACCCTTGCTCACGCAATTGAAAATGGGGCCTTTAACCTTGGTGAAAAAGCTGCCTTACTTGGTATTGGAAGCGGTTTGAGTAGCTTGATGATGGGGATTGAATGGAAGGCTTAACTTATGGAACAAAAGGTTAAAGATTTATCGCCATATCTGAGGGAAGAGTATCCTTTTAATAGTCATTTTTTTACCCAAAACTATAATGAGGGTAGTCAGTGTAATCAGCATTATATTGATGAAGGTTCTGGGCCTGCTGTCGTTTTGTTGCACGGAAATCCCACTTGGTCTTTTTATTACCGGAATTTAATTATACACCTGCGCTCGCTTGGCTTCCGTTGTATTGTTCCAGATCATATGGGATGTGGTTTATCGGATAAGCCGGAAGATTATCCTTATGTCTTAAAAAAAAGAATTTCAGATGTTGAGCGACTGATAGAACATCTGGGAATAAACGATTATAGTTTAGTTGTTCACGACTGGGGCGGAGCTATCGGCATGGGTTTGGCGGGTAAAAATCCTGAAAAAGTGAATCGTATAGCGATCCTGAATTCAGCTGCATTTCGCTCGAAACGCATACCAGCAAGTATTGCATTTTTGCGAATTCCTGTGCTGGGTAAATTTTTAATAAGAGGATTAAATATATTTGCAGGTATGGCGATAAATATGGCAGTGAAGATACCTTTATCCCCGGTAATTAGAGAAGGGCTACTTTTTCCCTACAGCTCGTGGGCCGACCGAGTGGCTGTGTGGAATTTCGTTAAAGATATTCCGATGAAGGCATCTCATCCATCATACGATACTTTAAGAGCTGTTGAGGAAAATTTAAGTTTACTAAAGGATAAGCCAATTGGCTTATTTTGGGGTGAGCATGATTTTTGCTTTAATAAGTACTTTTTTAAAAAATGGGTGCAGTTTTTTCCTAATGCCCAGCGAAGCCTTTACAGTAATGCAGGCCATTATGTTTTGGAAGACGGAAAGAAGGAAATCATTCCAGATATTGGCAAATTTTTATTCGAACAGAAATAATGCCTTTGGATAGCATTAAGATTAGTATCAATAAGTAGCGCTTACTTTGTGCTATTCTTTGTGACAAATAGTACAATTATAGGAATTAAAAACCATATGTTCATTGGGATTGAATGACTCTAAATGAATAATGTTTCTATTTTCCTTAAGGCTAAGGCGTTCAGAGTTTTGCGAAACAATGATATGTTTTTTTCAATATTTACTATTCTTTTTTCAAGAAGATTTTTAAATTACCAATCC
>JBJLEY010000018.1:0-29233 GCA_045565635.1 Coraliomargaritaceae bacterium | reverse complement strand
GAAAATTTAGGAAAATGGTGGCCAGACGCAGAATCGAACTGCGGACACAAGGATTTTCAGTCCTCTGCTCTACCAACTGAGCTATCTGGCCATCCCTAAAATTGAAGAGTAAGTTATGATTTTACCCTACAGTCAATCGAGTTTTTTAAAAAAATGTAAAAATTATGAATCAACTAAACTCAAAGAAGGCTCGATATTAGTTAAGTCGTTTTGAGAGTCTTCTGAAGAAAAGTTTAAGTCTATGAATCCAGCAAAAGCAATCATACCAGCATTGTCTCCACTATGCTTAGGTAATGCACAATGAAATGAGATTTTATTACTTTTTGCTAAGTGTTGAAACTTATTTTGTAAATTTTGATTATTCGCCACACCGCCTGAAAGACCTAAGCTTTTGTAATTTCCTTCTTTTATAAATTGCCTAGTTTTTTTAAGTAGTTGGTAGAATACAGCTTCTTGATAAGAAGCACAAATAGAACCTAACTGTTCTTCGATTTCTGATTTAGACAATTTTTCTAATTTATAACGCAAACTTGTTTTTAATCCAGAGAAGCTAAAGCGTTTCTCCTTCCGATTGCCCATAGCCTTCGGAAATTCAATTGCGTCTTTATTTCCTTCTTTAGCTAATGCCTCTATTCTTGGGCCTGCAGGATAAGCTAATCCAAGCAACTTACCACCTTTATCAAGGGCCTCTCCGGCAGCATCATCCACGGTCTCTGCTAAAATCCGTATTGATTTATTTACATCAATTTCAAATAAAACAGTATTTCCACCGGAAACAATTAAGCCTAAATGCGGTAATTGAGTATTTAAATTTGCCTCAAAAGCAGAAGGCTCTCGCTCATGTAAGGCTATGAAAGGCGACCAAGCATGCCCTCTCAAATGATTTACTCTTATTACGGGCAAATCATAGGCAAAAGCTAAGCTTTTAGCCAGCATACCACCCATGGCCAAACAACCGGCTAATCCCGGGCCATAGGTTACCGCAATATGACTTAAGCGATCTTCGTTCTCAGCCAATGCTAATTGCTCTAAGATCAAAGGGAAATTTTTCAAGTGCTCACGACTGGCTAAATCAGGGACTACTCCTCCGTATTCGGAATGCAATTGAATTTGAGAAGATATTTTCTCATCAATGATTCCCAAAGCAGGGTCAAACAATGCTAAAGCCGATTCGTCACATGAACTTTCTATTGCTAAAATCATTTCTCTAATACAAAAATTGAAACTAATACTTCAATGTCATAAATAGACTATTATTTATCCATCAGAAGCAAGTCCCTTCTCTATGAATTCAAATCTCCAAGATATTCTAAAGCAAAGCTGCTCAAAGTCGCCCATCACGTACAAGGAGTATACCGAAACAGCACTCTATCATCCAGAGTACGGTTATTATTCAAAAACGACCCAACGTGTTGGACGCTCATCGCAGACTGATTTTTACACCTCGGAAAGCCTAGGGAAAGTTTTCGCCCAATTAGTATTAAGTGCGGCACAAAAACTACTGAAAACAGAAGACCTTTCTTCGTTTCACTTTATAGAAATTGGAGCAGAACCTGATGCCTCATTTTTAAGCCACCTAGAAAAAAATCCATTTACACAACACAGTGTGATTCGTCCCGGAGAAAAATTCAGCGTACAAGATAAACCGATTATTCTTTTTGCGAACGAATGGTTAGATGCGCAACCTTTTCATCGCTTAGTCTTCTTAAATGGAAAATGGTACGAAAAAGCAATTACCCTTAATCCTGAAGATGCACTAGAGGAAACTTTATTAGAAAAATTCTCTATGCCCATTCAATCGATTGCTCATCGATTACCGAAAGATTCAAATAATGGCTACCAAATTGACCTATCGCCACAAATAGAAAATGAGCTTCAGTTTATTATGGATCAAAAATGGATAGGGCTCGTCATGCTGTTTGATTATGGAAAAACATGGCAGGAAATCTCGACACAAATGCCAAATGGTAGTGCTCGCACTTATCATAAACATAAACAAGGCACTGATTTATTACAAAACCCTGGTGAATGCGATATCACCTTTGATATATGTTGGGATTTCGTCCAAGATATCATAAAAGACAATAAAGTAGCCGAAACTCATCTTCAATCACAGGAATCTTTTTTTGTTCATCATGCCGAGGAGTGCATAAAAAAGATCTTATCCGATGCTCAATTTGCCTTCTCAAAAGACAAACAAACACTTTTAGAATTAATTCACCCCGCCAATATGGGGCAGAAATTTCAAACACTACACGCAATAAGGAAATAAAATTAATTAGGGAATTTAAGAAAAGGCTTGAATCTTTACTTAAAACCATTTTTGTCATCTGTTTCCCAACAAAGAAATATTATGTCACGAATTTGCGCAATCACAGGAAAACGCCCAGTCAAAGGCGGTAGAATTATCAGAAAAGGTCTTACCAAGAAAAGTGGTGGGATTGGAACTAGCTTGGTTAAAAATACCAAGAGACGCTTTAAGCCAAATGTACAACGCATTCGCGTAAGATTGGCTTCAGGTCAAGTAAAGCGTATGTGGGTTGCTGTAAAAGCGATCAAGGCTGGTAAAGTACAAAAAGCTTAGTCTTATTTTAACATTTTAATAAAAAAAAGCCCTCAGATTATTGAGGGCTTTTTCGTATAAAAAGATTAGTGTGATTAACCACGTCTTTCGTAAAGACGTTTTTCTTTCACTTGGTTTGCAGCTTTACCAATACGATCACGCATATAATACATACGGGCACGCATAGTTATTGATTCTCTATCAATCTCTACTTTTTCGATCACTGGGCTATGCACTGGAAATACTTTTTCCACTCCAACTCCAGATGCGATACGTCTGACTGTAAAGGTTTCTCCGATGCTGCCACCCTTTCGAGCGATAACGATGCCAGGGAATACTTGTATACGTGTCTTATCACCCTCTTTAACTTTAAGGTGTACTCGCACACCATCACCAACTTTGAAGTCGTCTCTGTCGTCCCTCAGTTGGTCTTTTGTAATTTCATCTATAATTGATTGGCTCATTTATTGTTATTCTCCATTTTCTAGTATATCCGGCCTCATATCAGTTGTCTTTATTATCTGTTGATTTTTACGCCATTTTTCAATCGCTTTATGATCTCCTGATAAAAGGACCTCTGGTACACACAAATTACGAAAATTCGCAGGTCGCGTGTATTGAGGAAAAGCGAGTAAATTGTTCATGAATGTTTCTTCAGTCAAGGATTTTTCATCACCTAAAAATCCAGGGACAAATCGACTGACCGCATCGACCACGATTATTGCGGGCAAAGTGCCATTAGTTAAGACAAAATCGCCAATACTTATTTCATCATCAATGAGTTCATCTCGGACTCTCTGGTCAACCCCTTCGTAATGCCCACTAAGGATAATAATGTGTGATTCCTTTGCTAATTCTTGAGCTTTAGCTGTAGTCATAGGAACTCCGTCAGGCGCCATATAGATAACTTTACTATCTTTGCGCTTAAGACTTTCTATGGCATTAAAAATTGGACCAGGGCTCATTACCATGCCTGCACCACCGCCATAAGGAATGTCATCGGTTGTCTTATGTTTATCTTCAGCCCAATCACGTATATTATGTGCTTTTATTTTAATAACATCATTAGACTGCGCCCGCGCCAACATACTAGAAGACGAAAAACCCTCCACCATTTCTGGGAAGAGGGTTAGTATATCAAATTCAATGTTCATAGCTCTAAGAGCTAGATCTTAAATTGCATTAAGACTCTTTGGAAGCTTCTTCAGCTGATGCGTCTGATTCTTTTGATTCAGCTTCTACTGCTTCAGCTTCTACGGGTGCCGCTTCTACTGCTTCAGTTTCAGCTTCAGGGAGAGGACAGGCTTCGCTAGTTTCATCAGATTCAACGATTGGCTCTTTCGCTTCTTCTACCGCAACTGTCTCCTCAAGCTTCTTATCTTGTTTTTTAGACTTTTTCTCTGGAATCACACCGTCAATTTCACGACGTGCTCTACGAAGTAGACTTTCAGCTGTGTCAGAAGACTTAGCTCCAACTGACTTCCAGTATTCAATTCTATCTATTTTAAGATTTAATTCATTTTCAGGACGACTAGCCTGTGGCTCATAGGTGCCTAAAAGCTCTACAAAACGACCGTCTCTACGAGCGTTTGCTTCAGTAACAACCATTCTGTAGAATGGGCGGTGACTAGTTCCATGACGTTGTAATCGTATTTTTAATGCCATAATTTATTAATCTCCTTTAACAATAGGAAACCGAAGAAAAAACCGATACGAATACATTCTGTCAAGAAAAGATGTATATTAATATTCAATCAGGCCAAACAATTTCTTCAGAATCGGTCCACGGTAAAGGAAATGAAGATTTTTGCCAATCATTGCGTACATCCCCAACCTTTGCAAATTCTGTCGCTGTACCTTCTATCATTTTACCAGAAAATTGATAACGAGACTCCTCTCCCATGAGCAAAACATGACATTTTTTCGAATAAGACACCAAAACCCGTGGTGTCAGGTAATCAATTTGACGTATTTTCTTCATGAATAAAAAAAAGAGTAATTCACACTAGCCAATTTAAAAAGGATAATTTAGTTTTTTTCTATGTCAGACATCAAATTTACAAAATCCAATGAAATCGTTATCTGGGATGGAAGCTATGAAAGCATACTCGAATTAGCAGAAGCTAATGATCTAGCCCTACCGTTCAGTTGCCGTATGGGTAATTGTACATCCTGCCAACACCCATTAGTATCCGGAGAAATAGAATATCCATTCGGACATACTGGCGAACCTGATGCAGGTCATATTTTACTCTGCTGCTCAAAACCCAAAGATGGTTCTGACTTAGTCATTGAGGGATAAATTCCTGTAATCAACTCATTTGAATTGGATCAACGTCGATCCATTCCCTTACATCTTTATCAAGTTTAGACTTATAATCTTTTCTTGCTTCATTGATAGGATCTATAGAACGAATAATACTCGGGGTAAAATACCAAAAGTGGAAACGGTATTCATCTTTAATTTTTTCAATAGGAGCAGGTACCGGCCCTCGAATATCTAAATTCTCGCCCATTACCTCTCTCAAAACCTTCAGCCATTGGTTCATGAAAAACAAAACCTTTTCTGGGTTTTTTCCTGAAAATAAATGTCGAATCAAATGTCGATAAGGCGGATAGTTAAATTCTTTTCTCTGCTCTAGGGTTTCTACTAAAAAGCCTTCAAAATCCGTCTGACGTGCATAAAGAATTGGTGATGCATGGGGTGTACAAGTTTGCACAACCACTTCACCAGCCCTATCACCACGACCCGATCGACCCGATACTTGGACAATTAATTGGAAGGTGCGTTCACTCGCTCGAAAATCTTCAACATGCAAAGAACGATCAGCATCCACTAAACCCACTAAAGTAACATTCGGAAAATCTAAACCTTTCGCAATCATCTGTGTCCCTACCAAAATATCAATTTTTCCAATGCGGAAATCATTTAAAATCGAGCGGAATAAATTCTTCTTTGTCATCGCATCTGCATCCATGCGAACAATCTTAGCTCGAGGCACAATCTTTTGCACTATATCTTCAATCCTTTGTGTGCCAAATCCCTTTGATAATACTGACTTATTATTACATTCTGGGCATACCTTAGGCAACTTATAAGATGCAGAGCAAAGGTGACATTTCAATGTCCAGTCCGTTCGATGAACGGTCATAGGAATACTACAATGCTCACAAGAAGAAACATGTCCGCATTCCTGACAGAGAAAATTGGATGCAAATCCGCGACGATTTAAAAAAAGAATGGTTTGCTCTTTTTTCTCGAAACGATCGATCATTTTATCTGCAAGCATTGAAGATATAGGCCCAGCACCATCGCCCATCTTCCCTTCTCTGCGCATATCCACTACATGAATTTTAGGAAGCTCTCGATTATCTACCCTGCTATACATCTTGTGTAATTGATATTTCCCCAATGCGGTATTATGAAAAGTTTCTAAAGACGGTGTGGCCGATCCTAAAATACAAACCGCATTATTTATAAATGCGCGATAAACAGCTACGTCTCTTCCGTGATACCTTGGTGCATCTTCTTGTTTATAGGCAGGCTCATGCTCTTCATCGACCACTATTAATTCTAGATTTCTAACAGGCGCAAGAATTGCAGATCGTGCCCCAACCACAACTGAGGCTTCACCTTTTACTAAAGAAGACCAAGCATCATAGCGTTCACCATCCGACAAATGACTATGCCATACCACTGTCTTAACTCCAATTGCCTCTAAACGATTTCGTACTCGCCCAACTGTTTGAGGAGCTAAGGCAATTTCCGGAACAAGGAAAATCACACCTCCGCCTCGATTCACCACCGAAGCAATTGCTTGTAAATATACTTCCGTCTTACCAGAGCCAGTTACACCGTGTACAACTTCTACGGAAAATGCTTTCTTACCGATAGATTTTCTCAGCTTATTAGTAATCACTTCTTGCTCTTCCGTTAATCTATGAGCGTGTGCATTCACTTCATTTGATTCTTGAGCAAGCGAGTCTGCATAAGCTTCCCGTTTCTCCTCCTTGAAAATTTCTTCTAAATAGCCTTTTTTGATTAAACCATCGCAAACTGAGGCAGAAATCTTCAGACGCTTAATCACTGTCTGCTTTGGCAGAGCCAATTTTTGGCCCATCATAAACCTTAATAGTTCAGCCTGCTTAGGGGCTCTTTTCAATAAGGATTCTATCACTTCTGAATCAAAATTCTTTGCAATCTGTATCGTGCGTATTTTTTTCGACCCCATTCCTTTTCGAATAAAACTCGGAATCATAGCTTCTAGTATCGATTCATAAGAAGCTGTATAATAGGAGGCACACCACTTCAATAAAGCATGCAAATCATCCGTCAAAACAGGCTCATCTTGAACTAACTCAAGGATATATTTGATTTTCTCACTAGCGATTATTTGCTCAGAGGATAATTGAACAACTACACCGAATTCACTTTTATTGCGAATCGGTATTCTGACTAAATGTCCAAGGCTAATTTTTCCTGCTAAAAACGAAGGGACTTTATAAGCTAATTGCGCGTTAAAACCTGCCAAAGGTATTACTTCAACCAAGGCATCGCCTTTGAAATTTCTTTTTCTTTTAGCAATCACAGAATCCCTAAATCATTTTTTAATTCTAAGAAATACTCTGTCTCTCTTAGGGCATTCAAATCTTCATCCTCTAACATCCAATTGAAATCACCATAGCCTAACTTGATCGATTGCCTCAAGGCATCAATGGATTGTTTGAATTGCTTCTTAAGCGATAAACTACAAGCCAAGTTATAATATGCCAGAGGATTGGCTGCATCTATTTTAACTAACTTTTTATCCAGTTCTAAACCTTTATCAATAGCCCCATAACGAGTGTACATTTCTGCTAGTATGCAAATGAGACGTTTATCATTGGGCAATTTTTTGTATAGCGATTTATAAAAATTAAATTCAAAATCACAGAATAGATCTTCTACCATTTCATCACTATTCATAAATCAAATAGAATTATTTTTGTAGCACCCTATCGCAAGTGCCTTTTGATTTCAGTTGATCGCATCTTGCAGATACCTGCAATCTTTGATCTTCGACTGATAATAGTAATTTTTCAGCAACTGTTTTTCCATACCACTCCATAAACGGTGCATCAATTTCGAAGATTTTTTCACAATCCATACAAATAACCTGAGCCTGGAAAGTTTTTACATCTTTATTCGCCGCATAGTACTTATAATCTTTGCCGACATCTACTTCACGGATGAGATTACTCTCAGTTAATAAAGGTAGAGCACGATACACTGTTGCACGTGATACTGAATCATCCAAATTTCTAGCCTTATCCAATAAATCTTCTGCCGTAAAGTGATCATCGCAAGTGAAGGCAGCGTTAAAGATAGCCAATCTCTGATTAGTAACCCTTAGACCTTTACGTGTTAAGAATTCCTTAAACGTTTCTTGGTATTGATCCTGTATTTCAATTTTCATAGCTGATTTACTGCTTAAATTAATGAGACTCAATTGAGACTCAATAACATTCTATCGCTAAATTCATATTTTTTTTACAGTATAACGCAGAAAACTCTTGAATTCTTCTGATAATACGCTTTTTTCAATGGTTTTTCTAAACATGAAAGCAACTATCAAAACACAAGGTCGCCAATTTACAGTGGTTGAAGGAGATATCTTAAAAGTGAATCTTTATCCAGAGACGAAAGCTGGCGATACAATCGACATCACAGATGTTATTATGCTCGGTGAAGGTGAAGCCACTCGCTTTGGAACGCCTACCATCGAAAATGCTTGTGTAAAGGCTACCATTCTTGAAAATAAGAAAGACAAGAAAGTCACAACTATTAAAAAGAAACGCAGACAAGGCTATAAACGAGTCAAAGGCCACCGTCAGCATCTCTCTGTTATTAAAATTCATTCTATCGAAGGTTAATCGATTAAACCAATTTAGACCATGGCACATAAAAAAGGACAAGGAACTTCAAGAAATGGACGCGATAGTCACTCAAAGAGACTAGGTGTTAAAAAATTTGGCGGAGAGCACGTAGTTGCTGGGAATATCATTTTGAGACAAAGAGGTACTCGATACCACCCTGGAAATAATGTAGGTATGGGACGTGACCACACACTTTTTGCTCTTACTGAAGGCTCAGTAAATTTCGATTCAAAGCATCGAAAGATTAATGTAGTTGAAACAGCTAGTGCTTAACCCGACTTTCATTAACCAAGCACCCGCTAATAAGCGGGTTTTTTTATGCTATCTTACCTAATAAGTTGTATTTACAAAAAGTAATAGCATTACTATACACATCCTTTAATAGTATATGGAAATTAATACAGAGAGAGAAAATACGAAATTTGATACGATAGAAAGTGCTATCAAAGATATCGCTGAGGGTAAGGCAGTAATTGTCACCGATGATGAAGCTAGGGAAAACGAAGGTGACTTAATTTTAGCAGCAGAAAAATCGACTACAGAAAGCATCAATCAAATGATTTTGCACGCAAGGGGTTTAATTTGTGTTCCCATGCAAGCCGAACAATTAAGAAGCTTGGGCATCAACCCAATGTCTTCTGAAAATCGTGAAGCACATCAAACAGATTTTGCCATTTCGGTCGATGCTGCCCAAGGTATAAGCACAGGAATTAGTGCCCATGATCGTGCAAAGACAATACAGATTTTAAGCAATCCAAACTCAACTCCCGAAAGTTTAGTTCAACCAGGTCACGTTTTTCCATTAAGGGCTAAAGCAGGCGGGGTATTGCAAAGAGCAGGACATACTGAAGCAGCCGTAGATTTAGCCGTATTGGCTGGTTTAAACCCTTCTGGCGTCATCTGTGAGATTTTAAATGAAGATGGTAGCTTAGCTCGCTTACCTGATCTTGTTAAATTTAAGAAAAAACATAATCTAAAACTAATCTCTATTTCACAGCTTATAGAATTTAGGCATAAGAAAGAATGTCTAATTAAACGAATCTCGTCTAAAAAGATAGAAACTGAATATGGAGAATTTGATTTTCATCTTTATAGAAGTGTTTTAGATGATCGCCAACATATTGCCCTATCTATGGGAGAACTCAACCAAGACCCTACTCTCGTTAGAGTTCACAGTGAATACAGGTTATCAGATCTTTTTAAACAAATTGGCACCCAAGGACACAAAAACTATGACCAAGCCTTAAAAAAAATAGCTGAAGCTAAACATGGAGTTTTTGTTTATATCGAGCAAAAGCATGGAGGAATCAAATTTCTCAAAGATATTTTAAAATCTGAACAGATCAGCCCTCCTAAAATGGATCCAAGAGATTACGGAATAGGTGCTCAGATACTTGTAGACTTAGGATTAAATGAAATCAAAATCCTAACCGACAATCCAAGGAAAGTAGTCGGCCTAGACGCTTATAACCTATCTATAACGGAACAAATTTCACTTAATTCGTAAGACTTTCCACGTCCAATACACGAATTCTGAAAGTCCTTGAAAATAATTTGAGAATTTTGCCGGTTAATGGCTAGCCTTTGAAGCTAAGCTATCTTGATTGAAGGTAAGCCCATCTTTGGTCTCATTCATAGAAACTTTGATTTCCTCGCCTCTCTTGATGCTGCCATCAAGTATAGCTTCAGCTAGGGAATCTTCGAGGAATCTTTCAATAGCTCTCTTTAAAGGACGTGCACCAAATTTTTCATCATAACCTTTTTCAATGATGAATTCTTTAGAAGCTTCATCCAAGGTGAAAAATAATTCCTGTCCCTTCAAACGATTTGAAAGATTTCTTAGCTCGAGATCTACAATCGAATTCATATCTTCCATTCTCAATGAGCGGAAAATAACAAGGTCATTTAAACGATTCAAGAACTCAGGCTTAAAGACGCGTTTCGTTTCGTCTAAAATTTTATCACGTATCTTTTCGTACTCATTGTCTGCATTGACCTCGAGTCCAAAGCCCATCGAAGTATCTCTTTGCAAAATATCGGCACCGACATTCGATGTCATTATCAATATTGTATTTCTGAAATCGATCTTCCTACCAAGACTATCGGTTAAGCGGCCTTCTTCCAAAACTTGAAGCAATAACTGAACAACATCTGGATGCGCTTTTTCAATTTCATCAAATAACACAACAGAATATGGTTTTCTGCGAACTGCTTCTGTTAATTGTCCGCCTTCATCATGACCTACATAACCAGGAGGAGAACCTACTAGGCGAGAAACTGTGAATTTCTCCATATATTCTGACATATCAATTTGTATAATTGAGTCAGTGTTACCAAACATGTGCTTAGCTAATATTTTAGCTAATAAAGTCTTACCAACACCAGTTGGTCCTAAAAACATAAATGAACCGATTGGACGTTTAGGGTCTTTTAAGTCGGCACGAGAGCGTCTTAAAGCCTTAGCAATGACTTCTGTAGCCTTTTCTTGGCCGATAACCTCAGCCCTTAATTCATTTTCAAGATTAAGTAGTTTCTTACTTTCTTTTTGTTCCATGCGAGACAAAGGAATGCCTGTCCAATCAGAAACGATTTTGAGCATTGCGTCATCATCCACTAATATTTCTTTTTCTGCGCGCTCTTTCTTCCAGTCTTCTATGAATTTTTTCTGTGCTTCACGAAGCTTTTTCTCCTCATCACGATGTTTCGCCGCTTCTTCGAATAACTGCTTTGCAATGGCCTCTTCTTTTTGAGCACAAACGGATTCAATTTCTTCGGACATGGATTCAAGGTCAGGAGGACGTTTCATTGAGTCAATTCTTGCTCGTGCACCAGCCTCATCTAGGATATCAATCGCTTTATCAGGGAGAAACCTCGAAGTAATATAGCGCTCGGATAACTTGACAGCTAACTCTAGAGACTCATCAGTGTAGCGTACATTATGATGTTCTTCGTATTTACTTCGAATACCTTTAAGAATAGAAACCGAGTCCTCAATTGATGGTGCTTCTACTTTAACCGACTGAAAACGTCGATCGAGTGCACTATCCTTTTCAATAAATTTCCGATATTCAGATAAAGTTGTTGCACCTATACATTGTAGCTCGCCACGACTTAATGCTGGTTTGAAAATATTAGAGGCATCCATTGCACCTTCTGCAGCACCTGCACCGACTATAGTGTGTAATTCATCAATAAAAATAATTATATTTTTTGCTCGGCGAATTTCATCCATAACCGCCTTAATTCTTTCTTCAAATTGTCCTCTGTATTTTGTACCTGCCACCATTAGGGCTAAGTCGAGTGTGATGACTCGCTTATTTTCTAATATCTCAGGCACGAGACCTGAATTTATTTCATGGGCCAAGCCTTCGGCAATTGCAGTTTTACCCACTCCAGCCTCACCAATCAAAACAGGGTTATTTTTTGTTCTACGGCATAATATTTGAACGACCCTTTGTATTTCATGATGACGACCAATCACCGGATCTAACTCTCCTTGCTTAGATAGTTCGGTTAAATCTCGACCAAAAGCTTTGAGTGCGGGAGTCTTAGAATCTTTTTTCTCCTCACCTGAGGAAGCATTTACATTAGAAGCCTCAACTTCACCTGAGAAATTAGGGTCCAATTCGGATAAAATTTCATTTCTGCAACGTTCTATATCTACATCAAGCGATTTTAAGACACGTGCAGCGACTCCTTCGCCTTCTCTTAAAAGTCCTAATAAAATATGTTCAGTGCCCACGTAAGAGTGATTCAGTAATTTCGCCTCCTTTCCAGACAATGCTAATACTTTTTTAACTCTTGGAGTATATGGAATCGCCCCCAAAGGCTTGGACTCGGGACCTACTCCCACTTGCTTTTCAACAGCAACTCTCACTGTTTGGAGGTCTAGGTCCATTTTTTGCAGCACATTTACCGCAACGCCTTGACCAAGGTTTATTAATCCGAGCAAAAGATGCTCAGTACCGACATAGTTATGATTAAAGCGCTCAGCCTCCTTTCTGGATAAGGCTAATACTTGTTGTGCTCTTGGTGTGAAATTATTAAGTGGTTCCATAAATGATTTAATCTAAGCTAAAAGCATTCCAATTATTTGTCAAAATTAAGTGAAGGAAGTTTTTTAAAATTATTTCTTAAAATTTGCGCTCTTTTGATGTCTCTCAATTCCATGCTGATATTACTATCTGGGTATTGAATATGACCTGGCTGAATTTCAATGAATAGGTAATCAATGAGACGCCTAAATTCCTCAGGTAAAAACCCTAAATCAATGGCCAGGCGAACATAAGACAAGTGGTTCATAGCCTCATCCGAATTAATTAAATGTGCATTTAGTAAAATTCCATAAGATCGACATATCTTATCGATCAATTTCTCTTTATTATTTTCATAATATTTAATTCGACCGTTCAATTCATGTTCAATAATGTTTTTCAAAACACCGGATAAGCGGTCTAAAATATCTTTTTCTGATTCGCCTAAAGTCTGCTGATTTGAAATTTGATAAATGTGCCCACTTGCGTCAGAACCCTCTCCAAATAAGCCTCTTACGGCTAATCCGAGTTGATTTGAAGCCCTTATTACTTTTTCAATATTGTCCGAAATGGATAAACCAGGCAGGTGCATCATGACGGATGCTCTAAGTCCTGTACCTAGATTAGTTGGACATGCTGTTATGTAGCCAAGATCTCTGGAGAAAGCGTATGGTAATTTATCTTCAAGTAAGTCATCAAAATCATTTACCGTCTTCCAAAGAGCATTTAAATTAAATCCATTTTTGATAAACTGTATTCTTAGGTGATCTTCTTCATTAATCATTACAGAACAGAGTTGATCACTTGAAATCGATACTGCTGAACCTTCTTCCATTTCCGATAATTCTCGGCTAATCCAATGTCGCTCGACTAGCACTTTTCTCTCAAGCGAACTCAACTCCTCCATTTTGAAAAAATTACCTTTTTTCATGTAAGAGGTTTCATTAAGAACTGTCTCAATATCTGACAAAATGTCACATTTCTGTGCAATATTGGCACGGTTAGGAAAAGGACTATCCTTTAAATTACGTGCAAGTCTTAAACGAGAACTGATGACAACTGAAGATGCTTTCGCGGTACTCTTTGCACTTTTAGCGGATGCTTTCTTTATCAATTCTTCAATCATAAATCATCATTGTTTGAGTCAGAATTTAAAGATTTCATCAAATCATCTAATTCATCTCGATATAGGGCAGCATCTTCGTAAGCCTCAGACTTAATGGCGCTATTTAGTTTTTCTTTAAGAACGGTGATTTGTTCTTCATTGCTGATATTTTTAAGACTTTTAATCGGCAATTTTCCAATATGGTGTTTTCCGATGTGCATCTCACTAAGTATAGGCTCTAAAATAGATTCAAAACTCGTGTAGCATGTGGCGCAACCAAAGCGACCTGATTTTCTAAATTCTGATAATGTCAAACCACATGACTGACAATTCTGTTGTAAAGTATTTGGGCTATAATCTGCATTGGATAACATTTCGGCTAAAGAAAAACCTTCAGAATCTGTCACACCTTTCTTCTGTGCACAACTTTCACATAAATCAATTTTCTGTATTTGATTATTAATTATCTGTGTTAGATGAACCGTAGCGACCTCATCACACAGACTGCATTTAAGTTTGTTAGACATAGTACAAAGTAAAAATAATTTTCAAAAATCGCAAAAGAAAAATCAAAATTTAATCGAAAAGGAGAAGCTGTATCACTTAAGATAAAGGAAAGGATAATTCAAACAATTGATTGAATATACTTATATTTTAACACCCTCTTTACTTACCTTAGATTTGAATACATCAAGGAATTGTTCGGTTACTTTGCCAGGTTGACCATTGCCAATCTTTCGAGAATCCACCTCAACAATTGGAATTAATTCTGCGGCAGTACCTGTTAAAAAAATTTCGTCAGCAATCCATGTATCATAACGAGTCATTTCTGTCTCGACCAGTTCGATATTAAGCTCTTTAGCAATATCAATAACGACTTCACGTGTAATACCTTTTAAAGAACCAGAAGCGATTTTAGGCGTATAAAGGACGCCATCTTTAAGCATAAATATATTATCACCCGTACATTCAGCTACATAGCCCTGGTCGTTCAACATAATTGCCTCCTGATAGCCTAAGTTTTGAGCCTCAATCTTGGCTAAAATATTATTTAAATAATTCAGTGATTTAATCATCGGCGGTAAAGCGGCTGAATTGTTTCTGCGAGTTGGAACAGTAATAATCTTTAAGCCCTTTTCATAATATTCCTTGGGATATAATTGAATATTATCCGCAATAATGATAATTTGTGGTTGATTACAATTCTTGATAGATAGACCTAAGTTACCCACACCTCGTGTCACAACCAAACGGATATATCCGTTTTCCAATTCATTCGCCTTACAGGTGTCGCAAACGGCTTTGGCAAGCTCCTCCCTATTCATAGGGATATTTAGCATTAATGCCTTAGCTGACATCTCTAAGCGGATTAAATGCTCTTCTAATTTAAAGATACATTTATTGTAGAGACGAATCCCTTCAAAAATGCCATCACCATACAAGAGACCATGATCAAATACTGAAATCTTTGCATCTTCGGCATCTACTAGCTGATTGTTTAAAAATATTTTCATAAGATAGTGTGCTAGATTGTGTTAAGTTCTCTTTTTGTCTAGCTTACAAATTGAATAAATGAAATTATTGATTAAATTTTTCCTGAATTTCTTCAACAACTGAAGGGTCTGCTAAAGTTGTTGTATTACCTAAATCATCTCCATCAGCGATGGATCTGAGCATACGTCGCATAATTTTACCTGACCGTGTTTTAGGTAAATCAGAAGAAAAGATAATTCTTTCTGGACGTGCAAATTTACCAATACGTTTATCAACAAGCTCGATTAAATCCTTTTGTAATTGCTCATCTGCAATTTTTCCTTGGATGACTGTGGCGAAAGCCAAGAGCCCTTGTCCCTTAATTTCATGCTTTATTCCAATAACGGCTGCTTCGGCAATACTTTGATGTTCAACAAATATACTTTCTAATTCAGCGGTACCGATTCTATGTCCTGATACATTAACCACATCATCAACCCGCCCAAGAATCCAAAAATAACCATCTTCATCAACTCGAGCCCCGTCTCCGGGGAAATAATGACGACCTTTCCATTTACTCCAATAAGTATCAATGTACCGTTGTTTATCGCCATAGATACCACGAAGCATTCCCGGCCATGGATTTTTAATCCCTAAGATTCCCACCTCTACCTCTTCACCTTCCTCATTTAAGATCAATGGCTCTATTCCGAAAAATGGAACCGTAGCACAACCTGGCTTTGTTGGTATGGCACCTGGCAAAGGAGTGAGCAAGTGTCCACCAGTTTCAGTTTGCCACCATGTATCAACAATCGGACATTCTAAATTCCCTATTTTTTCATGATACCACATCCACGCTTCAGGATTTATAGGCTCTCCTACTGTTCCCAATAGTCTCAGGCTACTCAAATCTTTGCCTTCCAGCCAATTGTCTCCCCATTTCATAAAGGCTCGTATTGCCGTAGGAGCAGTATAAAAAATACTTACTTTATAATCTTCAATTAAGTTCCAAAAACGTGCTGGATCTGGATGATTTGGTGCCCCTTCATAAATGAGTTGAGAAACTCCATTTTGCAAAATGCCGTATACAATGTAGGTATGGCCTGTAATCCAACCTACATCTGCGGTACACCAATAAACATCTTCGTTATTTAAATCAAAAACATACTTCGATGTAATATAACTAAAAACCTGATAGCCTCCAGTAGTATGCATAATTCCCTTAGGCTTGCCTGTAGTTCCACTCGTATACAGTAAAAATAAAAGATCTTCAGAGTCCATTGCTTCAGCAGGACATTCAACTGAAGAACCCTTCCTCAAAGAATCATACCAAAAATCCCGACCCTCTGTCATAGGGCAGCTAATATCATCATCGCCCCCTCGTTTTACTACAAGCACTTCACTTATTGTATCACAATGGGCAATTCCTTCATCAACAATCTTCTTCAATTCAAGTATCTTGCCTCTACGATAGCCACCATCTGCCGTAATAACCATACGAGCTTTACAATCATCCACACGATCACGAATAGATTCAGACGAAAATCCAGCAAAAATCACTGAATGAACAGCGCCAATTCTCGCACAGGCTAAAACCGCAAAGACCAATTCTGGAATCATTGGCAAATAAAGTGCAATACGGTCGCCCTTTTTGACTCCAAGTGATTTCAAAACATTAGAAAAGCGACATACTTCCTCTAAAAGCTCTTTATAAGTATATGATTTCTTATCGCCTGGCTCACCTTCCCAGAAAAAAGCTACCTTATCCCCCTTACCTGCTTCAACGTGACGGTCTAAGCAGTTATAGCTGATGTTGGTCTTTCCATTTGTATACCATTCATAAAAAGGCGCATTCGAATCGTCCAAAACTTTATCCCATGGTTTGAACCAATGAAGTTCTTTTGCGACATCCGACCAAAATGCCAAGGGGTTTTCGATGCTCTTTTGGTACTGCTCCTTATAGGCATCTATACCAGCTATTTTTGCTTGTTTAACGAATTTAGAGACTGGACTGAATTTTCTATTTTCTAGGGATAAACTTTCCATGGCTTATAATTTACTGTAATGTTTACGCTTATGTTTTAATTTTATTATTTCTCATCAATAATAAGAAATAAAAAATAGGTCAAATTAACAAATACCAAGTTGACATAAACTTAGAGAAATTCATCAAAATAGAAGTGGATCAATTTATTAAATAAAAAAATGGAAAATTTTGCAGAACAATGTCTGGACATGGCGCGCTCTATTTTAAGCCAAAACTTAGGAGCTATAGAAGATAACGGAACGATAAAACCTTTCCCCAATGAATCAGGCACAGGTCACGAATCAGGACATGCTGCTTTTGCTATTGGAGAATACTTCAGAGCAACCAATGAACAAACTTTAGAAGATCGTGATCTATTAGATCTAGCTGCTAGGACAATTACTGCACAAGCCTTCGCTGAAGACAGTCAAGAAGGTGGTCTCGCTTTCGCAGGACTCGGATTACTTTCCTTCGGTTCAGCAAAAGATCGTAATCCAATTTGGGAGCGTCTTTTAGAGCCAACACGCTTGCAACTCGACGAACAGTTACTCGAGCGAAACGATTACAACAACCACTACCAAGCCTTCAACATTGGTAAATCAGTCACACGTTATAGCGTAGGACTTTCAAAAAAAGATGAAACAGGCAAATTAATCGATCGTTTTTTAGAGCGAATAGAAAGCAGCTCATCTTCAGGATATTTTGATGATGTAGACCCAGATTCAAGTACACTTTCCGGCACATTTGATATTTATGGAGTATCTTCCTTTGTCTTTATACGTCAGGCACTCCAGCTACATGCTAACATAAATTTAAGAGAACGAAAATTAGCCAGTCTTAGAACTAAGGCTGAAAAATACATAAAACTTATTCCAGATTTGGTACGCCAAGATGGAACTGGTTGGAGCTATGGTCGTTCTATTGGTGCTTATGGTCAAATGCATGCTATCAGCATTATACTACAAGCGATGAGAGATGGTTGGATACCTAAGAATCAAGCAGACTTGTATCAAGATACTGTTAAAAAATTATTCCTTAACTTTTTCATTACTTACCTAGATCAAGAACATGGCTACCTGGTCATTCGAGATGATGAAAGAGATATGGAACCATCTTGCACTAGTCGGATCGCAAATTTTGATGCAGCTCGATATCTATGCCAATGGGCACGATTGATAAAATCTATTGGAAACAATTACCCATCTGAAGACACTCCTAAGCCAAGAAAAATTGGACGTTTCATTAATTTCGATAAAACTTCTAAAAAAGAACAAGGCCTATTTGTTTATCAAGACCCGGACTCTCTTCTATCGTTTCAATTACCTTTGATTGCTCCCAATAAAGCGCATGCCAATAGCAGTGATTACCTAGCATTTCCGCACGCACCTGGGATATTTGATTGTCCTGTAGATCACTACATGCCAATCATGACACCTGAATTAACTTTTGGAGATACCACCATCATTCCTGCTTATTATGGAAAGAATTGCACCACCAAGGTTGGTATGCGAAATTCTCTACAGTTTTCTTATGAACAACCTACCCTTATTACAAAAGAAGGTGCCTTTGCCAATGGCCTTGGTTCCTGTAAAGTTAATTGGGTATTTTCAGGAGGAAAAATCAATTGTGAATACATTTTTAAGGTAGAAAATCAGATTCAATTAAATCGCATACGTTATTCAATTGTTATCTCGGCACCTCATTCAACATACCGCCTTGGAACTTCCTTTACCTTAGGTGAAGAAGGACATAGGGCTGAAGTTTTGAGAGATGATTTCCAGTCACAATGGAAGCAAACTGAAACTGTTTCACAGGATACGAGATATCGAACTAATAACGGTAAAATTCACTACATTCAAACCTTAGAGAGAGACCATCCTTTAATTATGCGTAAAGGCACTGAATACCGTTTAGCATTATCTTTTGAGCCAGATATTACATTTGCCGATGCTTAACCCATCATTTATTTAAATCAACTTACGCAAAGCTGTGTTATCAATTCGAATCATCCCCTGTCTTGACGTTCACGCCGGAAGAGTTGTGAAAGGTGTACGATTTCTTGATTTAATCGATGCAGGTGACCCTGTTGAGCAAGCAAAGGCATACGAAAAACAAGGTGCCGATGAACTTGTATTTTTAGATATTACTGCGTCCAATGAAGAGCGAAATATCATGCTGGATGTAGTTAAAAGAACCGCTTCAGAATGTTTTATGCCATTAACAGTAGGTGGTGGTCTAAGAAATTTAGAAGACATTCGAATTATGCTCAATGCAGGAGCAGACAAGGTCAGTTTAAATACCTCAGCTGTCTTAGACCCCGAACTTATTTCTGCTGCATCAGAAAAGTTTGGAAATCAATGTATCGTTGTGGCTATAGATGCAAAAAAAGTATCCGATAATAAATGGAGTGTTTTCACACATGGTGGGAGAAAGGATTCAGGGAAAAATCTTTTAGATTGGGTTCAAGAAGTTGAACAAAGAGGCGCTGGCGAAATCTTGCTTACAAGCATGGATGCAGATGGCACAAAAGATGGCTATGACTTAGAGTTAAACAAACGAGTCAGTGAAGCCGTTGGCATACCTGTTATCGCATCAGGCGGCGCTGGAAAGCTCGAACATCTAGCCGACGCTATTACAAAAGGAAAAGTGAATGCTGTTCTTGCTGCATCTATATTCCACTTTGGCACTTACTCAATAGCCGATGCAAAAGAATATCTCAAATCACAAGATATTCCGGTTAGACTCTAGTCGCTGTAAAGCAAACTAGCCTTTCCTAGATTCTATCGAATCAATAATATTTTGAGCGTAACGCCTTAGTGCAGACTCTGGCTCAATTTCATTATCCTTACACCAAGCTACTAAATTAAACAGTAGTGCACCTACTCCTGACTCGTCCAAACGTCTATCGTTTAAAATATTTCTGATAGAATCTGAATCGTAAAACTCTGAAGCATTCAGTGATTTCTTTACAATCTGTTTATGAACATCTTCTGCAAACATCAATGCAGGTAACTGGGGCGGTAAGTCTTTGAAGATTCCAGAAGCAATAAATCCCCTCTTCTTCTCATTCGCCTTTATTAACTCCCAGCGATCAAGAACTGAATCACTTGTCTTTAAGTTCTTCTCATCTCCAAAAACATGGGGATGCCGACGAACTAATTTTTCATTTAATACTTCGCAAACGGAATCAAAATCAAAATGTCCATTTTCTTTAGCGATTTGTGCATGAAAAATTACCTGAAGTAATACATCACCTAATTCTTCTTCCATATGATCCATATCCAGACGATCAATTGTTTGAAGCAATTCGCAGCATTCATCTATCAAACAATCTGTAATCGATTGATGCGTCTGCTCAATATCCCATGGACAACCTGTCTCCGGCTCTCTTAATTTAGCGACAGTAATTAAAAGTTTTTCGATTCCAGACATCTTTGCTTAAAATAGGCTTTTTACTTTTTCCAATAATGCCATACCATTTCGATCAATCAAAGATTCTTCACCTGTTTGAAAATTCTTTAACTTAACAACTCCTTTTTCTATTTCTTCATTCCCATAGATTAAAACAAAAGGAACTCCACGTTGATTAGCCTCCTTGAAAAGTTTTGAGAAACTGACACGCTTTAAAGGGTAATCAACTTTTATACCGGAACGGCGCAACAGTTGAGCATCGGCTAAGGCGCAGTCACGTGCTTCATCTTCAGAAAACAAAATCATGATGTCAGGATTTTGAGAAAATTCAGGAAGCTTTCCCTTGGATTCGAGTAAATCGAGCAATGTCACATCTCCCATAGCAAAACCAACCGCTTCCATTGAATTAGAAGATAAACGTCCTACCAAATCATCGTAACGTCCCCCACCCGCAAGGGCTCTTCCTTCTCCGGAAGATTCAAAAGCTTCAAATACAAAGCCCGTGTAATAAGCAAGCCCTCGCACGATTGAGAAATCAATTGATACAAATTGCCCGATCATCATTGAATTGATCAGTTGCATCAAAGAAGCTAATTCCAATAAACGCTCATCAATTAACTGTTTATGAATTTCAGAAAGTGTTAATTGAGAAAAGAACCGAACTAAATCCGATTCGGAATTAATTGCCATTAGTCCTTCGACAGAAGTTATGAAACTATCAGTCTCATTTCCAAAAAACTCCTTGAGCTGGCTATTTAACTTATCCTTCTTCAATCGAGCAATGCGATCCATAATCGAAAGCACTGAAGTCATATCACTATCACTTACATTCCAATGTTTTAAAAACAAGATCCATAGCTGACGATCACTCAATCGAATTTTAAAATCATCCTTAGCCAATCCAAAATTCTTGAGAGTTTCAACCAAACAGCCAATTAACTCGGCATCCGCACCGACTCCAGGCTCACCTAAAATATCGACATTGAATTGATAAAATGAACGTAAGCGCCCTTTCTGAGGTCGCTCATATCTAAATTGCTCTCCAATACTAAACCACTTGATCGGTCGCTTTAAACTATTTGCTTTGGCCCCTACTAAACGAGCAAGAGAAGGAGTCATCTCTGGACGAAGTGCCACAGCTCTCTCTCCTTTGTCTTCAAAGTTGAACAATTGATTTACTATTTCGTCTCCAGACTTCTCTTTGTATAATTCAAGAGGCTCTAAAGTTGGCGCATCGTACTCTTGAAAATTATAACTTTGCGCAGACTCTTTCCACGTCTTAAAAATATAATTCCTTAAAAAGCAATTCTCTGGATAAAAAGAACGAAATCCAGGTAAGGTTTCAAAATTCATAAACTAAAGCTAAATTTAAAATAACTTTTAATCTTCTAGGTTAATTTGATTGAGGCCCGCACGCATTTCTTTACCTGCTTTGAATTTAATGACCGCTCTTTTGGGAATGATCACATCTTTTTCTGGCTTATTCGGGTTTCTTCCTATTCTCGCTTTTCTAACCTGAAGCTCAAAAACGCCAAAATTCCTTAATTCAACATTTTGTCCTTTAACCAATGCCTCTTGAATACAATCCAAAGCTAATTGGACAGTTTCTCTAATTTCTTTTTGAGAAAAGTTCGTCTTGTTATAAACTTCGGTAACTATATCTCTTTTTGTTAGATTATTGGACATCTTGCTTTTATTGTGTAAATAAATTTATGTTATATTCGTAAGTCCCATATTATCTGTCAAATATAGAAAAAGAAAAAAATAGATTTACTAAGCTTAAATACGAAAAAAGTAACAAAATTACACAATGCATATACCTATTGGCAGTAAAGTTGAAAAAATGTTCTCTGGAATTGCGAATAAATATGATTTCCTCAATCATATTTTAAGTTTCGGTTTAGACTATTATTGGCGTCATCGTTTGGCTAAACAAGTTCAATCATTAGACCCAAATACACTGATGGACGTCGCTACAGGTAGCGGTGATGTTGCTTTCAAATTAAGCGATTCACTGAAAAAGACATGTTCAATTACGGCTACGGATTTTTGCCAACCCATGCTAGACCAAGCAAAATTAAAACAAGAAAAATCGAAGAATTATAATAATATATCATTTGAATTCGGAGATGCCATGAGTTTGAACTTTCCTGACAATACTTTTGATGTCGTAACAATCGCATTTGGTGTTCGTAATTTTGAGCATAGAGAAAAAGGCTTACAAGAAATACTTAGGGTTTTAAAGCCCAAGGGCTCTTTATTTATCTTAGAATTTTCACAGCCTATTACATGGTTTCGACCTTTCTATTTTCTATATCTGAAATACATACTACCAAGTATTGCTGGCTTAGTATCTAAAGACAAAAATGCCTACAAATATTTAGCTGGAACGATTGAAAGCTTTCCTAGCAAGGAATTGCTTAAATCCCAATTACTTGAAGCAGGCTACTCTCAAGCAAATGCCTACGGAATGACTTTTTCAACGGTAGCCATCCATAAGGCCACAAAAAATAGTGACTAGCAATAGTGACTAACAATAGCTTTGCCAAGAAGGTGACCAACAAGCTGTCCGACCATTTATCTTTTCTCGAATGAGCGGTTTATTGGTTTTAGGACAAACACCGCCATTTGTCCAACGATGATTAAACAGCCAAGAATCAGGCGGCCTTTTCCAACCATCTGCAATTACCTCTAAGGCGTCTAAGCAAACTTCTTTAATAGCATGATATAAATCTTTTCGCTTAGCCGGATCGATCTCACCCACTTTCACAAATGGAGCTATTCTACTTCGCCAAAGTATCTCATCAGCCATCCAATTACCTATACCTGGAAAGCCTTCTTGCTGCAAAAGTACCGATTTGATCTGACTTCTTCCCCGCTTATTTAAAAATGTGTTCATATTATCTAAGCAATATGCAGCATCTGTTAATTCAATTGGCATCGCATCCCACCAAGCAGGTGCTTTTGTTGAATGCTCATAGATGACTTTACCAAACAAGCGTGGATCTTGAAAAATCAAACGATGACCATTCTCTAAAAATAAAGTTAGGTAATTATATTTAAAATGTTCGTTAAGATCGCGACTGTATCGTAATTTTCCAGTCATCCCCATATGCAAGCCCAACCAATGTTCATTGTTGAACACAAAGCATAATTGTTTTCCTTTTCGAAAAGATTTTTGTAAACGAGTTCCAATAAAGCACTTTGGGAAAGATGGGACAATGATATTACGGAAAATTCGCTTCTCTAGATTAGCCGCTGCATCAATAATCCTGGAACCTTCGGCAGGCGACCAAACTCTTCTGAAAAACTCTACTTCTGCTAGCTCTGGCATTTTAGGATAAATTTATAATCTTATTGCAAAATAGTAGCACTTTTAAAATTATCAAGACAAGCACTATGATAGATGCACACACTCATTGTTTCCCTCCTGAAATCTCGGATAACATTAGTCAATGGGCTAAACGCTACAATGAGCCCCATTGGCTAAAATTAGTAGCTCCTGAAAATCGATCCAGCATCCAAGGCTGGGCTTCAAAAGAAGCGATGATTCAGACAATGGACAATTCTAATGTCACCCAAAGCATTCTATTAGGTTGGTATTGGGAAAATAAAGCTACTTGTCTCAAACATAACCTACTGATGAAAGAATGGATGGATTTTGCACCAAAGCGACTACTTGCTTTCGCCGCAATTTACCCAAATGATGATTTGATTAATCAATTGGAGCTAGCCCTTTCTATGGGATTCAAAGGTGTCGGTGAATTGCATCCCGTCATTCAGAATTATGAGAAAAACAAGGCACAATGGCATGCAATGGCAGAATGGTGTGAAGCACATAATTGGCCGATAAATTTTCATGTCAGCGAAGGCCTAAATGTAAAATATCCTAATTTCATCTCAACTCGCTTTGATATATATTTAGAAATAGCACTGGCCTACCCTAATCTAAAAATAATTTTGTCTCACTGGGGAGGTGGGATTCCTTTTTTCGAGCTCAATCCTAAGCTAAAAAGCCATTTAAAGAATGTTTATTATGACACATCTGCGTCACCTTTACTCTACGACATTAATATTTTTAGAAATGTTATTGATCTAGTAGGTTCAAAAAAAATCCTTTTTGGCTCAGACTTTCCCTTGAAACTATACCCCAAAAAACACAGGACAGCTGACATGCAAACATTCATCAAAGATATTCGTACAAATGCTGGATTAAACGAAAAAGAGATGAAGCAAATTTTTCACCAAAATATCTCTGAATTGCTCAGTCTTAAACACTAGAACTCAATGCCTTTTGCAGAGTTGTCCATGGCAAAAGCGCACAATTTTTTCTAGATGGGAACTGTTTAATCCCCTGAAAAGCAAGAATCTCCTTCGAAGAACCATTTTCTTGATCTGAAATATCACCTTCAAGTATTTTAGAAAACCCAGTTTGCAAAGGAATGAAAGCTTCTTCATTTGACCCCTCAATTGCTTCCAGTAAAATTGAAGCTGAAGCCTTACAGATAGCACACGAAGCGCTTTCAAATGAAGCTTTTTCTATTTTACCCTGTTTAACTGATAGATAAATAGAAATAGCATCACCGCAAAGTGCGTTGTAACCTTCTGAAAAATGCGTATAAGCATGTAGTTTCCCGTAATGTAAAGGAGACTTGGAATGTTGAACAAGGACAGATTGGTAGAGATCCTGTAAATCAATCTCATTCATAGAAAAAGGATTTCATTTTTTTCAAACTCTCTACCAAACAATCTACATCATTCGAGTTGTTATAAAAGGCAAACGAAGCACGAGCCGTAGCTGGAACATCAAAACGTTTCAAAAGAGGCATTGTACAATGATGCCCTGTACGGATAGCAATGCCACCTGCATCAAGAAAGGTTCCGACATCATGGGCATGAATATTCTCAAACACAAAAGAAACTATTGAGGCTTTAGCTTCAGCCGTCCCGATAAGCCTCAAACCATCAATTTCATTCAACCCTTCGGTTGCTTGCTTTAACAAAGCATCTTCGTGAGCCATCGCTTTCTCTCGATCTAGTTTTTGCAAATATTCAATTGCTTTCGACAAACCAATGACCCCAGAGATATTAGGAGTTCCCGCTTCAAACTTTCCAGGAATACCCTTAAATGTAGTCCCACCAAAATCTACCTTTTCAATCATGTCCCCACCACTTTGATACGGTGGAAGCTTCTCAAGCCACTTCTCTTTACCGTATAAAACTCCTACTCCTGTGGGTGCAAATAACTTATGACCAGAAAAGACATAAAAATCACAATCTAAGTCCTTTACATTCACCTTCATATGCGGGGCAGATTGTGCGCCATCTACTAACACAGGAACTCCCATTGCATGCGCCTTATTGATCATTGATTTAATGGGATTAATCGTACCGAGTGAATTTGATATATGTACAATCGATAACAATTTGGTCTTCTCTGAAAGCAATGATTCAAACGTCAATAAATCCAAAGATCCATCATCGAGAACAGGGATAATTTTCAACACCGCTCCAGTTTGCTTACAGGCAATTTGCCAAGGAACAATATTAGCATGGTGCTCCATCTCTGAAATTAAAATCTCATCGCCTTCATCGAGAATCGACTGAGCAAAGCCGTATGAAATAAGATTAATCGCTTCAGTAACCCCTTTGACGAAGACAATTTCTGTCTCTTTCTCAGCTGAAATAAATTCTGCAAAAAGACCACGTGTAGCCTCATATTGTGAAGTTGCTTGTTCGCTCAAGCGAAATACACCCCTATGAATATTGGAATTACCGGTTTTATAGAACTCTTCCACTGCCGCTATAACCGATAGTGGTTTTTGACTAGTGGCCGCATTATCCAAATAAATTAAGGGCTTATCATTCATCAAAGTCGACAAAATCGGAAAATCATCACGAATAGACTGAACATTAAACATTTGAAAAGTGGTTGATTAGTAAGTTTTATAAGAAAATTCTTATTTCTATTTTATTATTTATGTAATACAAAATAGGAATATAGACAGTATTTACAGAAAAAAAGAAAATGCCAAATAAAGAACCTAAAAAAATTTCATACGAAGAAGCATCTTCAAAGCTAGAATCAATCATTGAAGCAATGGAAGATGGAAGCATTCCTCTGGCTGAACTTGTTGCGCAATTTGAAGAAGGTGCTAAATTACTTAAACTATGTCAAAATGAGTTAAAGCAAGCAGAATTAAAAATTCAAAAACTCGATATTACTGATGGCTCTGAATCCGATTTTGATGCAGAATAACTTAAGTTGTAACTCACAGAACCTATAAAAAACCACAAAGTAATGGCTATTCTTGATTCTATAGAATCTCCCGAAGATATTAAGTCGCTCAAAGAAAGCGATCTTACTGTTTTGGCGTCAGAAATTAGAGAAAAAATCATCAACATTACCTCTAAAAATGGAGGTCATGTAGGACCTAACCTCGGGGTTGTTGAATTAACCATCGCATTGCATAGAATCTTCTCTAGTCCCAAAGATTCATTTATCTTTGACGTAAGCCATCAAGGCTATGTGCATAAGATACTCACAGGTAGAAATGATGAACGTTTTGAAAAACTAAGAAGCACTGGTGGACTTAGTGGATTTTTAAATAGAAGCGAAAGCAGCCATGATGCCTTTGGAGCTGGTCATGCAGGTACTGCACTTTCTGCTGCTCTTGGCATGGCTAAAGCTCGAGATTTAAATAAGAGCAATGAGCATATTGTAGCTGTTTGCGGAGATGCCTCCTTCACCTGCGGCATTACTCTTGAGGCATTAAACAATATATCCAATTCCACCAAAAAACTTATTGTTATCCTAAATGACAATAAATGGTCTATCGCTAAAAATGTTGGGGCTATGTCCAAGTATTTTAACGAATTAATCACCAATCCAATTTACAACCGACTTAATGATAATTTAGAAAATATATTATCTAATTTACCAGGTGGTAAAAAAATCATCAAATGGGGCTCAAAATGGAAACAAGAAACGAAAAATCTTCTTATTTCTTCCTCTATTTTTGAGAAATTTGGCTTACGTTATATCGGCCCCATAGATGGTCATGACTTTAATCAACTCAATCATTACTTGGAATTTGCCAAAAATGCGACCCAACCAGTAATTTTACATGTACTCACGACCAAAGGAAAAGGATACGACGTAGCGATTAAAAATCCTGAACGTTTTCATGGAGCGAGTCCCTTTGATGCCGGCACAGGCAAGGCAACAAGCAATGGGAAAACTCCTTTACCCAAATATCAAGATATTATGGGAGAAACAGTGACTAAATTGGCAAGGCAAGATTCTAAGATTATTGGAATTACGGCAGCTATGCCCTCTGGCACTGGCTTAAACATTCTAGAAAAAGCACTACCCAATCAATTTATAGACGTAGGTATTGCCGAAGAACACGCTGCTGTCTTTGCTGCTGGTATGGCTACCAAGGGATACCATCCCGTATGTGCAATTTATTCAACATTTTTGCAAAGAGCTTACGACCCAATTATTCACGACATAGCGATACAAAACCTTCCAGTCTTATTTTGCATGGATCGTTCAGGTCTTTCACCAAACGATGGTGCGACACACCATGGATTATTTGACATTAGCTTCCTTCGTCCAATTCCTAATTGCCTAATAATGGCACCCTCTGACGAAGATGAACTGGCCGATATGATACAAACAGGGCTTAATTACCAAGGTCCCGCATTTATTCGCTATCCTCGTGGTGAAGGTATAGGTGCTGCGGTAAAAGAAATACCTGAATCGCTACCACTCGGTATATCTAGCGAATTAAGGAGGGCATAGATATTGATATATGGGCTCTTGGAACAATGCTTGATGTTGGCGAAAAGCTCGCTGCCAAATTGAGCGAACACAATATTAATGCTGGAGTAATAAATCCACGCTTTGTTAAGCCTTTAGATGTGGATGCAATTAAAGCATCCGCTAATTCTGTAAAACTCATTGTAAGCATAGAAGACAACGTGATAAAAGGTGGATTTGGCTCGGCTATTACTGAAATTCTTCAGACGGAAAAAATCGCTTGTCCGGTAGAAATCATAGGATGGCCTGATAAATTTGTGGATCATGCAAGTTCAGTTAAAGAACTAAGAGAAAACGAAAGTCTAGACGTAGAATCTATATTTATCAAGGTACTGAATGCCTTTCAAAAGGCACAGGCACAATCACCTGAAATCAAAATTAATTGATTTGATTTATTAAACTAGGTTAACGTTTACGAGATTTTCGTTTAGGCAGTCCATCTTTGTTGTACATACCTTTACTTTTTCTCTTTTTAAAACCTTCATTTGAATTCTTCGCACCTTTGCCTTTTGCTCTATTTTTAAGAAGATCGATTTGGTCTCTTAATAAAGCTGCCTTTTCGAAATTCAACTGTTGCGCTGCTTCAAGCATGGAATTTTCTAATTCAGCTATTACTTCTTTAGAAACGGCTTCCTCTTCAGAGACTACCTTAGCTTTGTCTTTTTTTTGCTCATACTGGTAGCTAGATTGCAATCCTTCTTGAATCTCTCGTGTTATCGTCTTCGGAGTAATACCATGTTCTTTATTATATACCATTTGTCGGCTTCGACGCTCATCACATATATCTAAAGTCGCCTGTATCGAGTCAGTTATTTTATCCGCATATAATATGACTCGCCCTTCAATATGACGAGCAGCACGGCCGGCAGTCTGGATGAGG
>JBJLEY010000017.1:0-30528 GCA_045565635.1 Coraliomargaritaceae bacterium | reverse complement strand
CTGCAGTTCATTACACTATGGGCGGATTATGGGTGGATTATAATTTACAAAGCTCAATCTCCGGTCTTTTCGTTGCCGGTGAAGCAAACTTCTCTGATCATGGAGCAAATCGCTTAGGAGCTTCCGCACTGATGCAGGGCTTAGCGGATGGCTATTTTGTTATCCCTTACACTGTGGGAAATTATCTTGGAGAGTTGGGTATCGCTGAAGCAGGGTTTTCAAATATTGAAGATGCAGCTTTTGAACAAGCAGAGTCGGAAGTGAACCATAGGATCAATCAATTTATGAATATGAAAGGAAAGCGTTCTCCACGTTCCTTTCACAAGGAATTAGGTCAGATTATTTGGGATTACTGTGGAATGTCTCGCAATGAGGTAGCCTTGAATGAAGCGATTAATAAATTGCAAAAGTTGAAAGATGAATTTTGGCAAAACCTCTTAGTTGTGGGTAAATCTGAAGAGCTTAATGCGGAGCTTGAACGTGCGGGCCGTGTCGCTGACTTTATAGAATTCGGAGAATTGATGTGTCGTGATGCTTTAATGCGCGAAGAGTCATGCGGAGGACACTTTCGTGAAGAATTTCAAACAAATGAGGGTGAAGCTTTAAGAAATGATTCAGATTATGCTTTTGTTGGCGTTTGGGAATACAAAGGTGAGGGGAAAGTCCCAGTATTACAGAAAGAAGATTTGGCTTTCGAAAATGTAGCATTAGCGACTCGTAGCTATAAATAATTATATCGTATGAAATTAAATCTAAAAATTTGGCGTCAAGAAGGTAAAGAATCAAAAGGTAAGTTTGTCAGTTACCCGGTAGATAATATTTCTGAAGAAGCATCCTTTCTTGAAATGTTGGATACGTTAAATGAGGGACTCGTTTCAAAGAATGATGTTCCGGTTGCCTTTGATCATGATTGTAGGGAAGGGATCTGCGGAATGTGCTCTTTAGTTATCAATGGCGAACCTCATGGACCCGAAAAAGCTACTACCACCTGCCAATTACATATGCGTCATTTTAATGATGGCGATACGATCACGATCGAGCCTTGGCGAGCTAATGCATTTCCCGTTATTAAAGATTTAACCACAGACCGATCAGCCTTTGATCGGATCATGCAATCAGGTGGTTTTGTCACTGCCAGAACCGGCAGTGCAGTCGATGCTAATGAAATTCCTATCCCTAAAGATGTTGCAGATAAAGCAATGGATGCAGCGGCTTGTATTGGGTGCGGCGCCTGTGTGGCCGCCTGCCCGAATGCATCGGCTATGTTATTCACAGGAGCAAAGGTCAGTCATTTGAATAGTCTTCCGCAAGGAAAAGCAGAAAAAGAACGTCGCTCTCTTTTAATGGTTCAAGCGATGGATGAAATGGGTTTTGGTGGATGCACCAATATCGGGGCCTGTGAAAGTGTTTGTCCTAAATCAATTAATTTGGATGTTATAGCTCAATTAAATCGAGATTTTCACACTTCCAGTTTTAAGAAAATTTTGCAGTTTTAGGCTATATAATATAGTTTTTAATATTATTTTTTTAATTTAGCCTGCTTAATTAGGTTACGGAGATTTTCTAATTCAGATTCAATGGGTGTTTGCGAGCCTGATTTTTTAAACCAGTTATTTAGAATTAAAGATACAAATTCTTAAATTATCCTAATTTGATAGCCTTATCCTTTTATGCCTAAGTTTTTAAGCATAGAAGCAATGTAAGGAAGCAGTTGCTTTTTACGACTTACTACACCTTTAAGCAAGTTTGCATTGTATCTGCTGTGTATTGGGAATTTTACTTCCTCTTTTAAAACAGCGTCACTAGCAACAAGTAGAAGAGAATCATGTGAATTAATATCTGTAATTAAAAGCATACTAAAAAAGTGCTTTTGATTATCTCTAAAATTATGCAGAGCCTTATTAAGTTCTTTAATTTTATTTTTAACATTATCAAAGCCAAGTTCTTCAATTTGAGAAACGGAATAGCTAATGTCATTTTCTTTATAAATCTTACAATCGCTTTTAATTATTTCTTCAGCACTTTGGTTTAAAATAACAGAGCCTGCAGAGAAGATAATATCAGCTAGTTTATCAGACTTTATTTTAGCAATTGGCTCAAGCCATTCTAAAAGCTCTTTTTCTAAAGGAGTAGTTGTAGGGCTGTTTAAAAGAAGGGTATCGGATATGATGCCTGACATAAGTATGCCGGCTATGCTTTGCTCTAATGGAATATTTTGAGTGCGAAATAAATCAGCAATAATAGAGCAGGTAGAGCCAACAGGTCGGTTGATAAACAATACTGGTTGTTCACTTGGTAAATTCCCTAGTTTATGGTGATCAATTACCTCTAGAATTTCGACCTCGCTAGCACCATCGACTGCCTGGCTAATTTCATTGTGATCAACTAGGACAATTTTCTTTTGGGTAGGTCTTAAGATGTCGCTTTTTGAAAAAACACCAATAAGTCTTTTTTCGCCTTCTACAACCATGTACAAAGGATCATCTAAACCAGCGATTCGTTTTTTAACCGAACTAACGCGGTCATCTTTTTGAAAGCAATGAATGTGACTTTCAACAAGGCCTTCTAATTGGCTAGCGGTGCGAACGATCCAAGAGGTCGTCGCCGAATCATAGGGGCTGATTATCAAGCTGACTTCTTTTTCTTTGGCCATTTTAATAATAGATTCCTCAACCGACAATCCGCCAGAGATAATTAATAGGCGAATGCCTATTTGAATCGATTTTTCTTGGATATCTTTTCGATCACCAACAACAACAATAGATCGGTCAATTGGCGTACTCAATTTTTTGTGGTGTTCCCCAAAAGAGCTTATATCCATTGCCCCCACATGAACTGAAAGTTCTTCGATTAAATCCTTCTGTATCGTATTAATTGAGATAGCATTCAGTGAGCGAATTATAGATTCAATATTAGTAAATACTCGCCGAAGATTTCTTGATTCTTTAGGGCTTGGAATAAAAAATTCGCCAAGTTGGAAAAAAGAAATCAAACCTTCCACGCGGTTATCAGAATCAACCACAGGTAAAACACGAACGTCGTGCTGATCAATTTTTTCCAAAGCTTCGAAGCAGGTACTTTGTTTGCTCACTGATTGAATCTTGCTTCGCATAATATCACTAATTCTTGGAGTTACATCACCAATGAATTGTGGAACAGGGCACTGGAAATAATCTAAAATTGCTTCAATACGTGCATTAGTATTTCCGCAGCGAGCCGCGACAAATTCTTTTTGTCCAGTGGCATGCTTGAATGCTTCATAAGCGATTGAAGAGCAAATGGCATCGGCATCTGGATTTTTGTGACCAAATATATAGACCTTATCTTTCTTCATCTTAATCTGTTATTTCGTATTTTGTTTAAATTTTATGCAATTTTTTAATAAAAAAGCTCAATCAGCAAGACACTGAATTGAGCTTTTTAAAAAATTTATGGAGATAAATTATCAATTGAACTCAGGTGCCTTTCGAACATTAGCTTCGCTTACAATTTCATAAATATTATTAGTGGGTTTACCTGTCTTAGGGTTTACAAGAAAACCGTCATCTTCGCCGATTTCATTAAAGAATTCTACGTGGCCATCATAGAATAGAATATGACCACCGCCACCCCATGGGGAAGATTTCGGCCATGTACCAGAGGAGTTTAAACCTCTAGTCCAAGCAAGTGGTGTTTTTGTTGCGTTTGAACTAGATGGGTTTAGTCCAATAGCGAAATCATAGGCGACTGGCAAATCATTCACCCATTCATTTGATAATTCAAAGATATTATTGTCATTTTTAAAACCAATAATGTTTGGGATAACGCCATCGTATTGAGCCAAAGCAGGATCTGCATCGATAAACCAAATGGATGCATCAGTGAGTCCGCCGTGTTTCGCTAATAATTCAATAACACCATGGATATTGTCTCCACTTTTGGTTCTTTCGAGTTTTGCTTGGGTGATTGTTTTCACTCTTGCTCCACCAGATGCATAATTTATGTAGGTTTGTCCGATGGCTCTAAGGTTTGATTGAGACTTTAGCTGTTGTGCTCTTTGTTGTACATTTCCGACAACAGGGATCAAAATACTGGCAAGCACTCCGATGATTGCCACCACAGTAAGCAACTCAATAAGGGTGAAACCAGAAAGTTTGTTAAATTGTTTTTTCATAATTTTGCATTAAATCTAAACTTACTTGAGTGTAAATACTTATCTTCTTAATAAGGTAATGGATATTTGCTACAGAGGTCGATTGCAATAGCTTTTGCTTCGGCAATTTTCATTTCATCATCAATATTATCTAATACTAAATTAATTGCCCGGGCAATTTCAAGCATATCTGCCTCAACAAAGCCTCGACTTGTCACAGCAGGTGTTCCGATCCGAATGCCGCTTGTTTGGAATGGACTTCTTGTTTCCCCGGGTACGGTATTTTTATTGGCAGTAATATTTGCTTTATCGAGTGCATTTTGAGCAACCTTACCGGTTAATTCTGGATATTTTACTCTGAGATCAATCATGAATAAATGGTTATCGGTACCTCCGCTGACAACAGTATGCCCTTTCTCAATGAGAGCATTGGCTAAGACATTCGCATTTTTTACTACTTGTTGTTGATAGGCTCTAAATTGATCGCTTTGTGCTTCTTGAAAACAGGTAGCTTTTGCCGCAATAACATGCATCAAAGGACCTCCTTGAGTTCCTGGAAATACAGCAGTATCAATTTTTTTTGCATGTTCCTCTTTGCATAAAATAAGACCGCCTCTAGGGCCACGTAATGTTTTATGAGTCGTTGTGGTAACAAAATCTGCATGAGGCACTGGAGATGGATGAATTCCAGCGGCGACCAATCCAGCGATGTGAGCAATATCGGCTAAGAGATAAGCTCCGACGGATTTAGCAATTGCACCCATTCGCTCAAAATCAATGATTCTAGAATAAGCGGAAGCACCCACAGTGATCATCTTAGGATTCTCTTTCTTCGCACTTGCTTCAATTGCATCGTAGTCAATCAGACCTTGTTCGCTGCTAACTCCGTAATGAATGACATCATGATAGATCCCACTAAAATTCATAGGGTGTCCGTGTGTTAAGTGTCCTCCATCCGCTAAATTCATCGTTAATATTTTATCACCAGGCTTTAGGACAGATAGATATACCGCAGCGTTCGCTTGGCTTCCTGCATGTGGTTGTACATTTGCATGATCTGCACCAAAGAGTGTTTTAGCTCTTTCAATGGCTATTGCCTCAATTGAATCTACAAATTCGCAACCTCCGTAGTAGCGTTTGTTGGGGTAGCCTTCGGCATATTTATTCGTTAAAATGCTTCCCTGAGATTCCATTATAGCAGGGTAGGTGAAGTTTTCAGAGGCGATTAATTCGATATGTGATTGTTGCCTTTGCTTTTCTTTTCCAATGAGTTGTGCGATTTCAGGATCTAATTGTTCCAACGGTGTGTCATTAAGTGGATTCATAATACGTATAATTTATCCTCGGATAAGTTGATTGAAATAAATGTGTGAATTAAAAAGGCCATTTCCATTTCGATTTATTCGAATGCGGCATGGGATTAGGCGAATTTTTTAGTGATGTTTCTTTATTAGAAGCGATGGAATCCGCATCATTTGTCAACGATGTAGAAAGATTATTTGTTGAAAATGTATCAGAATCTTTAATTTGCCTATTATCGCTCCAAAAAGGCCACCACCAAGGGCTATTAGGAGAAGGGTTGATTGTATCTCGATCTGACCAATTTGAAATTAAGGGCAGTGATTTTTTTCCTTTTAAGTAAAGCTGATCGAATTGCTCCAGTAATTTCAATGTGTAATAGGTCTCAGTATTGAGTAAATCGAGTTTTTTGGGGGTTAAAGGCGCGGCTTTTAAAATTTTATTAGGGTAGCCATCTAAGGGACGAGTTGCTTCATAAACAAAAACAAGGAAGGCACTTCCTATATATTTTAATTTCATACGAATACCATTATCTAAATTGATTAAACATCCTTTTCCTGACAGATACCAATTACCTTTGGTTTGCTTGTCTGAAGCCAAATCGACACCTCCAAAGCGACCGAATTTGATGACCTCAAGCGCATCAGGGTGTGCCTCATCGTGTGTGATCCATTCACCACGATAAAATTTAAGCATTGTTTTGTAATCAAATTGTGAGAGCGATATATTTTGTTGCCGGGTAATGGACGATTGATTCTCTGACCAATAGTTTTCATCTGCTTTATTTTGGCTTTGAGCTATAAGCGTATAATCGCTTGTTTTTTCAATGATTGCTTCGCCTGAAGTGAAATCAAATAGTTTCACACTACTTTCATTTCGATTATCAATGATGCTGTAAGTACCATTTTCCCAAGCGATATGTAGTTGTTGCCCGTGTTTATACCATTCTCCTTGGATTATTTCTGGGGAGCTTGTGGATTGTTCCTCTTCGCTTATACTCACAACGGTTCGGTTATCTGAAACTTTAATCAACCTAAGGTATTTTTCATCGAGTACTTTCCATAGCCCGAAGTAGGTTGATGGCAGGTATATATTTTTAGGTGCTTCATAATCTGGAGGCCTTGCCCACTCGCCAAGTATCTCTTCGGGTATCTTTGTTAAAATGGAAACGGTCGAGGCTTCATTATTTTTGTCATCTTCTAGCCGAAAGCTTAAGCGATCGAAATCTATGCCTGAGACCAATAAAGAATTACCTTTATCAAGCTCCCATGTAGCGCTATAAACGCTATTATCTATACGGTCTTTATAGAAATAATTTACGATGTGATTTTTTTTGATAATGAGGTAGATTGCTTCATCATTGGCTTCAGTTAGCCATACCCCTTTATAATTCTCAAAATAATTCGCTTCGGTATCTTTTTCAGCTGATAAATGAATCGCGCAAACGACAGTCATGAAAAACGATAGAAGTAGCCATGATAAAATTGAAGTTTGGCGAGAAGTATTCATTTGGGAAAAATCTTTAAGGAAGTCAGAAGTTAGAACTATTTCGGACTTTTTTGTAATCATTATGCAAAAACCTTACCTAGGTAATAATTCTCTCTGCTTACTGTAAAGGAATTAGTGATAGATTAAGTAATTTTCTATTTTTTTCTTGTAGCTTTGGTGTTGTTGTTCCCAGAGATTCAAAAAATTGAGGATTTTAGGTGTTCGTTTATTTTGGGTCAACTCCGACCACCATAAAGAATTACCGACATGTTTATTAAATAAGGCTGAGCGAGTCGTAGTTTGAAAAGGATTAGGGTGTTCTAGGTCGATGACCATAAGCATCATGTAAAAACTTAATTCTGTCGGCTTTAATTGTGTCCAATTATTGATGCCGACATAGACTCCACTGACAGGATCTCCTTTTGCATTTCTCGTTCGGATTATTTTAAAATCTAAGCCGGCAATATCTAGAGCTTTTAAGCGCTTAAGCAGTTTATCTGAAGTTACTTTCTTGTGGGACAGTAAGCGAAAGGGGTAAGGTGTACCAATACCATGAGAGAAACTGCCTTCCTGCGCCCCAAGTCCTGTCATTGCGTATCCAAGAACTGCAGCAAAATTAGGAATATAGGGAGAAGTTGGGATCCAATCTAAATTGGTTTCTGGCCACAGCATCGAGCGTTTCCATCCTTGCATTGGGATTACTTTGAGCCGGCCTTGCTTACGGATTTTGCTTTCAATATTCATCCAATTGGGCATTGATTTTGCTAAAATCGCGAGCTCGCCAATAGTTAATCCATGCAAATAAGGAACAGGAAAAGCTCCAACGTAGCTTTTCCATTCTATATCGAGTAAGGGACCATCTATTTTATTGCCTCCTAATGGATTAGGACGATCTAAGATCACAACTTCTACATCGTTTTCAAAGCAAGCTTCCATTGCATAAAGCATACAACTGACATAAGTATAAGAACGAACACCAATATCTTGTAAATCAATGACCAAAGTATCGATATTTGCCAACATGTCTGGCTGAGGTTTTCGGTATCGTCCATAGAGTGAATAGATTGGCAAATTGGTTTTTGCATCTATTCGATCATCAATCGGTTGGTTCGCTTTTTCATCGCCATAAATTCCGTGCTCTGGTCCGAACAAAGCGACCACCTTAAGGTGCCGGCTGCGCCGCAACAAATCAATGGTTGAAATGCCCTTACGGTTTACTCCTGCAGGGTGAGTCAAAATACCTACTCGCTTCCCCTTTAAAACGGAAAAGCGATTTGCTTCTAGTACATCAATCCCCAAATAAATATTTGTCTCAGCTCCACAGAGCAAAAAGCAAGGCACTATTAGAGATAGAAGGAGAATGGATTTAAGAAAACTAATGCCAGGTGTTTTGATTTTATGGATTAACCTTTGATTTGAGTGATTTCAAAACTCTCAATATGAAATGTTGGGTTGGCGGCGAAGGATAGACGTGCACCGTAATTACGTTCGACATCAAGTAGCGCTTGAGCATCGTCTTTCAACTGACTTAGGCAATCTGGATGCAATGTCGCTTTGAGGTGTATCTCTTCTTCGATGCCTTCACGGTTGCGTATCTCTTTTAGATTTTGCAAGACACGTCTTTGAACATCAATGGTGACTGTACGGATGGACTTAATTTTACCTCGGCCTTCACAATAAGGACAGCAAGTAAACATATTACTTGCATGACTCTCAGAGTACCTTTGTCGAGTCATTTGCATGATTCCAAAATTGGAGATAGGCAGTAAGTGTGTTTTCGCTCGGTCGCTTTCGACTTCGCGTTTCATTTTTCTAAAAACAAAATCACGGTCTTTTTTCGCCTTCATATCTATGAAGTCGACAATGATTAAACCACCAATATTTCTTAGGCGTACCTGTCTGGCAATTTCCTTCGCTGCTTCCAAGTTAACCGCTAAAATGAAGTTCTTTCCGTCTTTTTCGCTATTCCGGTGAGAGCCCGTATTCACATCGATTGAAATTAGTGCTTCTGTTTCTTCAATCACAATCTCTCCTCCAGAAGGGAGCGGTACATTTCTTTGATAGATCTGATTTAATTGTTCTTCGAGTTTATATTGTTCAAAAATCGATTTTTCGTCCTTGTAGTGAAATACTTTAGATTTTGAGCGTGGTGATATTTTATCCACTTCACTTAAAATCAATTCATGGGCCTCTTTATTATCCACTACAATACGATCGACATCTTCGGTTAGGAAATCTCGTACAGTTCTTCCAATTAAATCGGGCTCTACATAAACACACGAAGGGAGTTTAGATCGGTTAATCCGATCATTAATTCCCTGCCAACGCTTTTTTAGGATTTCTAAATCACGCACAAAATAACGTAGTTTTTTGCCTTCGCCCGCAGTTCTTATGATTAATCCCATTCCTTCAGGAAGCGTCATATTCCTAAGTATTTTTTTCAATCGAGTACGTTCTCCTTTGTCCTCAATTTTGCGAGAAATCCCTAAGGTTCCACCAAATGGAGTTAAGACGAGGAATCGACCAGGGAGGGAAATATTAGTCGTTGTTCTTGGTCCTTTATTGCCGATTTGTCCTTTAGTAATTTGGACTAATATTTCACTGCCAATCGGGTAGATGTCTGGAATATTCTTAATGGAAATCTTTTCCTGACTTAATTGCTTCTTTGATTTGTTGCTTTTAACAACCTCGATAGTGTTATCGTTACTCGCAGGCAAAATATCCCAATAATGGAGAAAGGCATTCTTTTCTTGGCCAATATCAACAAAGGCTGCTTTTAGTCCTGGCTCTAAGTTTTGAATCTTTCCACGAAAGATGGCGCCAACTTCATGGCGATCGCCTTTTCGCTCAATATTAAATTTTTCAAGTACTCCGTCGCGCAATAAAACCATGCGTTTTTCGATCGCACCCGAATTAAATATTAACTCAGAATAAGGTGTCTGATCTTTGCTTAGCTTTTTTTGTACCTTTTGAATAAAAGGTAGCTTTTTCGCTCGGTATCCAGCTTCTTTACCCAAAGCTTTTGTATCAATCAATTTATTTGATTTTGTGTTTTCTTTTGCTTTGGACAGTTGTGGCGAATGATTGTTTTTTTGATTAGTATAAAGTGTGTTATTTGAATCTTGCATTGTATGGATCTTCCATTTGTTGAGATCCCTCTGCTTAATTATTATATCTTTAAAATTATGGTATGATTAAGAAAAATCTTTCCTAAATCGATAGATGCTTTGAATAATTCCTTGTAAGATAAAACAGCTTAAGACAAAAGAGCCTCCGTAACTTAAAAAAGGAAGCGGTAGTCCTGTAATAGGTGTTATTCCAATAGCCATTCCAATATTGATAAAAAAGTGTACTAAAAATAGCACACTTATTCCCATGGCTAATTGCGAACCGAAGCTATCTCTGGCTATACCAGAAATTCGGATACCGTTAGCAATTATTAGACTGAATAAACCTATTACAAAAGAGCTTCCTATAAAACCAGTTTCTTCCGCTATTACGGAAAAAATGAAATCGTTATGAGCTACTGCCTTGGGCAAGTAGCCTAATTGGGCTTGGGTTCCTTGTAAGAACCCTTTCCCGGTAAGTCCGCCAGTCGCAGTGGAAATTTTTGCTTGGTTAGCATTCCAGCTTGCACCCGTTCCTGAGGGGTCAACGACCTTTGGCGCTATAAATGTTAATATTCTATTTCTTTGATAATTATGTAAAGGGAGTATAGAATTGTAATGTGAGTTTTGAATTGTTGTGTCACTAGAATTTTGAGTAATATTTAAGTGACGACTGTAATGATAAATATCTAAACTAAGTAAACTAAAAGCCACAGCAAATGCGACAAATGCAGAGATAAAAAACTGCTTAGGCAAATTGGATACATATAATAATGAAAAAATCATTGGAGGAAATACTAGGGTGGACCCCAGATCAGGTTGTATAAAGATTAAGGAGATCGGTAACATTAGAATAAATAGTATTTTTAATAGGACTACAAGTGTATCTTTGACATTTTCCAAATTTGATCGTGCTAGTAAGCTTGCTACCATAATTAAGGTGCCTATCTTGGCCGCTTCAGTAGGCTGTACCGTTGAAAATCCTAAATTGACCCAACGACGAGCGCCCATCATTTCCACGCTAATAGGGCTAAAGGGAGTTGCCAAAAACAATCCTAAAATACCTATTATATAAATGTAATGAGCATAGCCTAGTATATGTTTATAATTCACGCGAGAAATAATAATGTAAGCAATAATCCCAAGAATCAGCCATATGATTTGTTTTTTCCAATCAGCATCATCAATCGTTGATTGGGCTGAGTAAATAAAAGTAATTCCAATCAATGATAAAATTATAATGCATATTGGATTTAACCAATCAACATTCAGGAAATCTTTTTTGAGTGCAAAATTTGACTGCTTTTGATTCGATCTAGTATTTTGCAAATTCATTAGCCAATTAAATGTAGAGTGATGCTTATTAATTTACGTCTCCAAGATAATTATTGGCTAAAATTAAATTCTCTGTTTGCAGCAAACTCTTTATCTGAGTGGGCAACACCTTATATTCAGAAAGTTCATTTAATTTAATCCAGCGATAGCCTATCTGTTTTTTATCCGTCTCTTGGCCATTTCCGAGCAAAGTGTCATTATTAATTTCACAGATAAACACATGCTCAATTTGATGAAAATTATCATGTTGTTGGTCAAACTGATGATTTTTTCCAATATACTCTCGTGTATAGATCAGTCGGCCGACAGATATAATAATGCCTAATTCTTCCATGCATTCTCTGGCAACTGCTTGAACAAGCGTTTCGCCGTGTAGTTGCCCGCCACCTGGAAGAATAAAGAATTCTCCGTCATCATTTTGCATCTGCACCATCAATACGGAATCATTTTTAATGATAATTGCACGCGCGGCTGACCTTATGGTTTTTATTAAATTTTGAGAATGCATGTTGAGTATATAATATTGTGTTATCTGAGTCTTAAAGTCTTTTCAATACTGAATCGACTCTATCAATATTATTTCCTAATAGTAGTTAAAAGTAAGTAGTTTAAAGTATAAATTAATCATGAATCCTAATCAAAAATTAACCCGCTTAGCTGAAATGTATCCAGATCAAAAAAGGCAACTATTTAAGTACTTTAGGCATCAGCCTGTGGCACTAGAGCTTTTTGTCTCTGCAGCCGATGGCAGTGACCATTCTTTAAATGAATGGCTGAGTGCACTGGAGGCTATGACTGAGTGGCTTTTGAAAAAAGGTCAAGTGATGTCGCTTGCGGATAAAATCCAATATCTAAATTGTGCAACAGAAATAATGGCCCAAGGGGCCCACTGGGATGATTTTGCCAGTGCCATTTGTTCAATTCTTGAGCGATATGGTTGTGAGCGCTCAAATGATTTATAGGATTTTCGACTTATTTAAGCTAAGAAAAATCATCAGATTCTTCTTTTCCTTTTGATTTAATTCAAATTAAGCAGTACATGATTTAGAGACGGTTATGAGCGACAATAATAAAACAATAAATTCAATAGATTCTATCTTAGAATTGATTCGTGGGAACAATCTAAAATCGGCGATAGAGAATATTCTTATTTGGGTAGACCCTCAAATCTCAGATTTGTTGATACAATTAAATAAAGCAGAACAAATCCTTGTCTTTCGTGCATTGCCAAGAGGGCGTGCTGCTGATGTGTTTTCTTATTTAGAACCACAAGATCAAGATAGTTTACTTGCTGCTTTGACTGATGCAGATACACGAAGCTTGCTCGCTAATCTCAATCCAGACGATCGTACTTCTCTTTTACAAGAACTTCCGGCTACAGTTACCCGAAGGTTGATGCAACTTCTTAGTCCAGAAGATCTGATAGAGGCACGCCAACTTTTAGGCTATCCTGAAGAAAGTGTCGGTCGCCTAATGACGCCAGAATATATTCGAATTCGAGCAGAATGGACGGTAGAGCAAGCACTCGCACATATTCGGAAATTTGGTCAAGATAGTGAGATATTTAATATTTTATATGTTACAGATCATGAGGGTAAGCTTATCGATAAAGTTCGTATGCGCCGGCTTATTTTTTCGCATCCTGAACAAACTATCCGAGATTTGTTGAATTATAATTGTATTTCTATCTCTGCTTTTGATGATCGAGAAATCGCTGTGGAAATGATTAAAAAATACGATTTTAACGCATTGCCAGTTGTTGATTCTGAAGGTGTTTTGCTTGGGATTGTAACAGTTGATGATATTCTTGATGTTGCGGAAGAAGAAGCGACTGAAGATATTCAGCTCGGTGTAGCGGTGAACCCTCTTGAATCCGCTTACAGTACAACCTTACCCATTGAACTCTTTCGCAAACGAATCGGTTGGCTTTTAATCCTCATTTTAGTCAATCTTATCTCCGCTGCTGTTATTTCAAATTATGAAGAGCACCTACTCGAATATATCACGCTCGCACTCTTTATGCCTCTCGTTATAGCCAGTGGCGGAAACAGTGGAGCTCAATCTGCTACGCTCATGGTTCGAGCAATCGCAACGGGTGATTTGGAATCTGGGGATTGGATGTCAGCTATGTCTAAAGAAATACTTGTTGGTATTCTTATGGGGTTAGCCATGGGTGGACTTGCCTTTATTGTAGGCTTAATTTATGGAGGAGATTCAAGCATCGCTCAAATAATTGGCCTAAGTATGCTATGTATAGTTCTAGTAGCCAATCTCTTTGGAGCCTTGCTTCCATTTGCCCTAGAACGCATAAATATTGATCCTGCAGTTGCTAGTAGTCCACTAATTACTTCAATAATGGATGTACTCGGATTGATTATCTATTTTTCCATAGCAGTTATTATACTTTAAATTGTGAACGATTCAGAAACACAGATAGAAGAATTAAAGAAGCGAATACTCGCATTTGCTCAAGAACGCGATTGGGAGCAATTTCACAGTCCCAAAAATTTATCGATGGCTATCTCCGCTGAGGCCGCTGAATTGATGGAACATTTTCTGTGGCAAAGTGCGGAATCCTCTCGTCACGATGTCATGGAGAATCCTCTTAGGGAGAAAATCACCGAAGAAATCGCAGATATTCTTATTTTTGCTATCGAATTTGCCAATGTGGCTGAAATTGACATCGCCACTGCAATTACTGAAAAAATGAAGAAAAATGCCCAAAAATACCCTGTTGATAAGGCTAAGGGCACTAGTGCGAAGTACACAGAACTCTAATTCGTAGAAAAAAATTAAAAAAAGTGAGTTTTTTTTGAACGAATTCATTAAAGGTCCGTCTACTCTTATATCCACAGTTATAAACGTTTATAAATTTTTATTTTTTTTAATTAACATTTTATTCTTATTTATTTACTAGTTGTTTGTTTTTAAATCCGCCTTTCATGAGGATATAAGCAGTTCCGAACCTTCATTCAGATTTTTGCTTAAAATTTTATCCTCTTTTAAGGCGGTTTTTTTATGCCTTTTTTTATGCCCCTTTTCTTTTCCGTAGATTTTCTCGAACCACCATTAGTATTAAATCATTAATCATTAGTGAGATCTTAATATCCCACATCCAACTACAAGGTTTAATAGATACTACAGTTTTAAAATCTTTAATTCGGTTTCTTTGTGCACCCAAAGGCATAGATGGTCGTACAAAGTTTTTGCAGAATTAGGATCAAAATTACTGTCAATTTCGGAAAGTGGGGTTGTGAGAAAGGCTTTAGCTCTGAATTGGTTTTCTTGGGAAAGTGATTGCCACCATGCATTATTGATAGGGAAACCTTCAATTTTTAAAAAATGGTAGAGTGCTTTGAGTAAAATAATTTGTGTAGCGAACTCTTGTTCAAAGGCATCTAGGGTATTTACTGTAAGTGAATAAAGGTCGGATGGATCGGGTACATCGCTTACATTATTAAGGAGAAAGTTGGAAAAATGGCAGGCGTATTCAAGTTGTTGATAATGGTTTCCAATCGCATTGCGCTTTTTCAGTGGAGTATAGTTTTTGATAAATCTTTGCTTTGCTTTATTGGCGGGTTCGCAAAGGATTTCTGCGGTATCAAAAAGGTCAGGTTGGGCCGATGTTGAATTTTTTGCCTTGTGTCGCAAAAGACCATAAGTGAGACCTTTGGTAGGGGAGATATAGTCTAGTTTAATAAATCGCTCACTGGTTTGTGTGATTTTTAAAACAGTGATGGCATCCATCCATGGTTCTTGGATCATGGGTCAGTCCTTAGCTTATTCAGATTCGGATGGGCTGCTTTGGCTTGAGTCACTGTCGCTGTTGCTGTAAGAGTCGGTCTCGATCGTATTCGAGCTACGGTCAGTGTTTCCTAAGCTATTGTCTGAATGATTAAAGGGAGGGGTTACTGCACCGCCAGAAATGATGGTCTTCATGCCATCGCCAATACTCATTTGCATAGGAATGACTTCTTTTTTGGGTAGCATGAGTAGAAATCCACTCGTAGGGTTAGGGGTCGTTGGAACAAAGACATTCACTAAGTTTTCGCCGGTGAGGGATTGGACTTCGCCTTTGGCCTGGTTTGTTAAAAACCCAATGGCATAAATTCCTTTTCTAGGGTATTCAATCATGACAACTTCTTGAAAGACGGCTTTTTGTTGCTGGCTGAAAGTATCTACTAGTTGCTTGACTGTATTGTAAACTAGGCTTACTAGAGGTAATCGAGTTAGGATTCGTTCAAAAAACTTTAAGAGTAATTGTCCGATAAAAATTCGAGAGAAGTAGCCTAATGCAGTAATGATTAGAAATACAATGATTAGAGAAAGTAGCTGTAGGGGAATTTCTACGGCTGGGAGTTCTCGGATATTTTGATCGATGAAACGGAAAAAAAGTTCGCTAGCCGGGTTGCCGATACGATCAAGGATAATACTAATAATAAATACGGTCACACCTAGTGGCAGTAAAATCAATAATCCAGTAATGAATGCTGTGCGTATTGAACGTAACATATTTTGTAGTATTGTTTTTAAGTGTTCTTACGCATTTAACAATCGAAATTATTCTTTTTATTATTTTTTTTGATCAATCAAATTTAAATAAGTGTGATTGCTTAGCTTATTGGGGTTGTTATTGGGGTCGCCCAATTTGGCTAAAATTAAGTTCGCTGACACTAACGTTGCCTCGGCTCAATACGTCCCGGTCGCTTTGCGAGTTGGCGCAGAGGCGTTTACCTTCAGAATATTGAAAGCGAAAACAATCCTTTTTTACCTCTTTGTATAAACTACCTAAATGTATTTTAGCGGGCTGGGTTCTTTCTATACCTGTCTCCGCGTTCATTGTATCCGGGAAATTAACATTGAGAACCGTGCCTTTATTTGGAGGCTGCTGGATTGTTTCAAGGGCGAGCTGGGCGGCTTTCTTGGCGGACGCTTGTATGACTGAGTTGAAGCCTTCATCGGTCTGCCCCTTATTTTCGCTGATTTCTGAATAAAGTGCATTAGGAATGGCTTGACTGAAAGCGATGGAAGGAATGCCCCAAAGTGTCCCCTCTATCGCACCTGCAATTGTGCCCGAACTAAGGATTAAAATTTCTGTGGTGTTATAGCCAAGATTGATCCCAGAGAGAACAATATCGGGCGGGCTTGATAATAGATGACCCAGGGCAATATTCACACAATCACTTGGCGTACCGGTGAGACTCCAAGCTTCAACTCCCTTGGGAAATATATCCATATTTTCTTCTACATGAATATCGGAATGACGACTAATAGCACGTCCTATCCAACTTTGTTCTGTTTTTGGAGCGGCCACGGAAACGGTGAAACGTGGAAGAAGCGCTTCAACAAGATGCTGTAAGAAAAAGGAATCTATTCCATCATCATTGGTCACCAATGCTCGGTAAGTAGCCATAAGATAAATATAGAGACGAGTTAGCGAGTCTCTTCCGTATTTTCCGGACGGAGGACGGATTGAGGGGCTTCTTCGATTTTATCGAGAAAAGCTTGGGGAAGGGGTTTTGATTGGAGTTCTCCGTCTTCAGTTAGCTCAGTGTAAATTGTAGTTATATGCCCTTTGGCCACAGGGATAGGATTGTCATCACTATCACGAAAAAGTCGAAATTGGTAGTCAATCGCACGATCTTTGATCGCCTTAATAGCAAGGTGTATTTTAACGGTGTCACCAAAGCGAAGTGGGGCAGAAAACTTACATTCGGCACGACTTCTTGGATAGCCTACTAAATCATTAGGTATGGATTGGATCAATTTTACGCCAAGAGATTCAAAAAAATCTCGTTCAGCGATTTCCATATATCGGAAATAATTAGAAAAATGGACGAGTCCAGCCATATCAGTATCCGAGAATTCTACTTTTCGGTATGCGGTATATTCATATGCCATAAACCCTATGTGTTGATTTTTTTTAAAAATGCAAGAATAGCCGAGTTCTATTTTAACAAAACTTAACAAAATGCTCTTTTAAAAGATTCCGTGTTGCCAGCAGAAAAGATTTTTTTCATAATACTTGCTCAATCTGCCTTGCCAGAATCCAACAAATAACTCATTGGTCTTCTAATATAAGATTTATGAAAATAGTATTAGCATATTCGGGTGGATTAGATACTTCGGTATTAGTCAGTTGGTTAAAAGCACATTATTCTGCAGAAATTATTACCTTTGCCGCAGATGTCGGACAGGAAGAAGAGCTGGATGGTTTAGAGGAAAAAGCTAAAGCAACGGGAGCTTCAAAGCATTATACTTTAGACTTGGTGGATGAATTTGCCTCAGATTTTATTTTTCCGATGATGCGTGCCAATGCATTGTATGAAGGACAATACCTTTTAGGGACTTCCATCGCTCGTCCCTTGATTGCTAAGGCACATGCGGAGATTGCCGAAAAAGAAGGTGCAGACGCAGTCGCTCACGGAGCCACTGGAAAAGGGAATGACCAAGTCCGTTTTGAATTGGGCTATGCTGCTTTAGCTCCGAATTTGCAAATTATTTCCCCTTGGCGAATGCCCATATTCCGTGAGGCCTTTCCAGGTCGAACCGAAATGATCGATTACTGCAAAGAGCATGGAATTGATGTCGAAGCTAGTGCTTCTAAACCCTATTCTATGGATCGCAATTTACTCCATATTTCCTATGAAGCAGGCATCCTAGAAGACCCTTGGTTTGATCCAACTGTGGAATCCAATAAAGCTATGTACAAGCTGACTGTTGATCCAGAAGATGCTCCAAATGAAGCCGAATACGTAGAATTGGATTTTGCTTCTGGGGATTGTGTCTCAGTAAACGGAAAAACTATGAACCCCGCTGAAGTGATGCGCACCCTCAATACATTGGCGGGTAAGCATGGAGTCGGTCGAGTCGATATTGTTGAAAATCGTTTTGTTGGGATGAAGAGTCGTGGTGTTTATGAAACACCGGGGGGTACTATTTTACTTCAAGCACACCGAAATATGGAATCTTTAACGATGGATCGTGAACTGATGCACATTCGAGATAGCTTAATTCCAGAATATGCTAAATTAATTTACAATGGTTTTTGGTATGCACCTGAGCGTGAAGCGATTCAGGCATTGATTGATGAGTCTCAGAAATGTGTTTCGGGAACCATTCGTTTGAAATTATACAAAGGCAATGTGACCACAGTAGGGAGAAAATCACCATTTTCATTGTATGATGAGGCCATTGCTTCCATGGAAGGGGTGGATAGTGATTATAACCCTGACGATGCTAGTGGTTTTATTCGTTTGAATGCTTTACGTTTGCGCCGTCGAGCCATGACTCAAGGAAAGCCTAAAAACACCTAAGCATGCTATTCGTTTAACTCACGAAGATTAAATCGAAAGTGTTTTGCTAACCTCAAAGACACTGGTGACAATCCCAATTGCAATTAAGGTTACTAGACCAAAGGCAAAACCAAGGGCTAAAGAGGAAACAATTGTAGTTAAAGCATTCAGCCGTTGACTCAGTGATTCTTTAAAACCTTCTGTCACATCCTCCATACTTTTGGCTAATTCGCCTGTATCTTCTCCCACACTAAGGATATCTAATGCGACATCAGGCATGAAATTCTGCAAACGAAAAGCCTGAGTGATAGAAGCACCTTCATTGATTTGTCCTTTTGCTATACTGAATTGTTGCTTCAAGTGAGCATTTTCAATTGTCTTTTCGGTGAGTTGTAAGGTTTCCGTAGTGTTGATGCCGCTTTGTAGTAAAGTCGCAATCAAATTACCCGTTTGATACAAATTTGAGTAGTAGATAATCTTCCCAACAAGCGGTATTTTTAAGCTCCATTGGTCTATCATACATTTACCCAATTGAGTACGTTTCCATTGGCTCAAGCTAATTATAAGCAAAATTAGCCCTATGACTAAGAACGGACCTAATTTAAGCATCCATTGAGAGCCATCAATCAGTAGTTGAGCACTCCAAGTCATTTCGCCACCCAGGCGTTCTAGCATTCCCTCGATTTGTGGTAGTAAAACGGTTAAAAACAAAACAACCACGAGAATGGCGACAATACTAACAAAGGCTGGGTAGGCCATACTTGAAAGCATTTTTTTTCGAATAGCTTGTTTCTCTTCAAGGTGCTGGATTACTTTTGAAAGAACGGGCGCTAAATGTCCAGTCGCTTCGCCTGCTTGGATCACATGGCTTACCGAAGGGGCGAAAAACCGGGTTCTCCTTGAAAGTGCCTTGGCTAAGGTCAGTCCCTCGCTTAAGTCTCTCCAAATACCTATGGCCAAGGCTTTCTGTGCCTTATCGCTGAGACGATTTTGCAAAATTCGTATGGCATCGCCTATGGGCATTCTAGATTTGTGTAATTCATATAAGCGCTTTAATAGGTTTAAGCCTATGTTTTCACCTTTTGCTGTGGTCAATCCCTTTTGTGCATTGCCCTGTTCCGCTTGTCTTGAATTAAGTGCTTCTTCTTTTGAACCGAGCAAGTGCATAAAATTCAGCTTTTTCGATGCTTTATTTCTGCCATCAGTCCCTGATTCCTCAAGCTTCAAGGCAATGATCCCTTGCTTTTTCAAGAGCATTAAAGCCTGTTTTCGATCGTATGCATTGAGTGTTTGGATGGTTGAAACCCCATCTGTATTGCGATAAGTATATGTGAAACTAGGCATAGTTTGAATCTATATTTTATCTAATAATATTATTGTTATTACAATAGAAATTTATATTCTAATTCATAACTTTATCTAGGATATACACTTCCCCTCTCTTTATTTTGCCTTTTGCGTTTTGATTGTAGCTATGTTTTTCGCTCGTAATATTAATTTCTTTTCAGCACCTTTGCCTTTGCCTTTAGCCTTTCTCTGCTTCTTTTTATTGTTTTTAAATTTCAACGTTTATGGAAAAGGGGATTCGGAGGCATTGGATCCGCATGACTTAGTTATCCATGATTTAAAAGATCTAGAAATTGCATCGATTGATAAATTACTCCCAGAAGGTGTTATTAGGACACAATCATTAACTAACTCCCCAATGCCTAAGTTGAAAGCTTCAAAATTAGGGCAAATTCTCACACGCCACTATGATAATTGCTTAGGTGGGGCAAATTATTGGAAAACCGTTAAAAGTATTAAAATCTCCGCAGACTTGAATACCTTAAGCGGTATCTATCAATATGAATCCGTCACAAAAAAACCTAATTTGTTTAAAATATCGTATTCTTTAAAAGAAAAAACCTACCTAATCGCTTTTGACGGAACCAATATAAGGCATAAGCAAATTTCGAAAGAAGGTGTCCTTGCCCCCGATATTGCTAATGAATTTGACCGAATGGTCAATGAAACCGAACTTCCTCGATATTTACTATTTCCGCTGCAAGCAGGTAAAGCTTATCAGTATTTAGGAACAGTTAGAGAATTTAATACAGTTTGTTACAAAATTCGTCTCTTTACAGATCAAAATTTTGTCATCGATTATTTTTTGGATGTTAAATCCTGTTTAATCGTTACCATAAAAGTCCTCGATACTTTGAAAAAATTCGACCCTATTTTAATAAGATATTTTGATTATCAATTAATCGATGGCATTTATTTTGCACAAAAAATTGAATCCTTCATCAATGGGCAGTGGGATTCGCTTTTGAGTGTTAATTCAATTGCTACAAATGTTGGAGCAGCCAGGTGGATGTTTAATCTGGACAATATAACACTGAATCTATACTAAAAAGTCTCTTCATTCACGCATTTTTGGGAATAATAATGGTTTTAGTCGCTCTTGTTAGTATTAATAATGATTTAAACTAATTTTGAAAAATTATTAAAATAGACAAACAACGAAAAATTATTTGACAACAACGAGTAAAATTGCCTATATTACAGAATACCCAATACCCAACTTTATAAAATATCTTAAATTATGAAAACTAAATCTTTAAAACTTCTTGGATGTGCTGTGCTATCGTGCTTATTCGCATTCGTTTCACAAGCACAGTCAGTAAGTTCCACTCCCGTGGGCTATGTAACTCAAACGATCAATGCTGGTACTGGTACAGGTCGCGTGTTCACTCCAATAGCACTACCCTTATACTCCCCTTCTTCTGTAGCAAATGCCACAGGTGCCATAGGATCTGTTTCAGCAACAGGATTTACTGTTACTGGAGCAAGCTTTACTACTTTATCTGACGCAGCAACACCATATGCTGTAAGAATTACGAGTGGTACACTAGCGGGTGTAAATTTCCACATCTCTGCAAACACAGCTGACTCGATTACAGTTAATTTTTCATTATCAAGTGCTAGTTCTACATCAGGGTTAGCAGATGGTGATACATATGAAATTATTGAAGTCGACACTTTAAGTTCGTTATTAGGTGGACCCGCAGATGGAGTCATTTTCTCTGCAGCAACTCAAGCCGATGCAGACGTGGTATATGTATTTTCAGGCGGTGCTTGGCTTTCTTATTTCCACAACGGAAGCAACTGGGTAAGAAAATCTGGAAGAAGTACAATTATTTCAGATGATCTGCCGTTAACAGCAGATAGAGCGATACTTTTTTCAAGAATCAGTGCGAATTCTACTAGCTACATATTGACAGGAACAGTCCCATCTACAAACTCAACTCTCAAATTAAATGGTAGCGGCTTGTCCTATTTAGCTAATAATACACCAACTGATATTACGCTAGCCAACCTAGGATTGGAAACAGCAACAGGATTCGAAAATGGAGCTACCGGTGATTCTATTTACCTTTACACTAATGGTAGCTGGCTTAAGTACAACTTTGATGGAACTAATTGGATTAGAAAATCCGGAAGAAGTACTATTATTTCTAATGACATCGTAATTCCATCAGGAACTGGTTTTGTGTTTTCTAAAAATGGATCAGCAAGCGAGGCTTCGGCATCACTTGATTTACAATACACATTATAATTTTAACGTTAAAAAATATATATATTATGAAGAAACTACTTATACTCACCCTAACAGCACTAGCATTAATATCTAGTGCAAGTGCTCAGTTCTTAGCAGGCACTGATTTCACGGCAGATTTGCCCGAATATCAGGCTGGCTTTACGCTTACTGACAACTCTAATTCTATAACCGCAGTTGGTTCAGACGCTATCGGCAACTCATTCTCGCTCTATTTTGATACAGAAGTTGATATGAGTGCACTAGGCACATCCAACTCAGCTTCATTAGAGTTTGTTGCAAATCCTGGCCATTCGGCTAATTCATCTTTTTCAATTAGTTTATTCGATAGTGGTTTTGCTGCATCTTATGATTTAGCAGGATTTAACTTCTCGGATTCAAGCTTAGTTGGGACAGGATCAAACGGCGGAGTGAACTTATCTGCTATTGCGGGAATGACAATTACCACAGGAGGTCTAACTGGATCACCTGTAAACGTTGATGTTTCATCATTCACAGTTGTTCCAGAGCCATCAACCTATGCTTTGATTGCTGGTTTTGCAGCATTCTTATTCGTAGCGATCCGTCGCCGCAAGTAAGCTACTAGCCTATTATCAATTAAGAATTTCTTAATTTTAAAAAAAGCCCCAGAAATTTCTGGGGCTTTTTTATTTGTTAGGAAAGGAATAACAAATATTTAAAATTATGGATTTAAGCTTTAAAATTTAAGCCTTTGTGCTATTAATGACTTATTCTATTTATCTAATTTAACTTTTGATTATGAAATACCTACTTTTTACAATAGCACTTTTAAGCACCGGACTGAGCGGATTGCTTGCTAACGAAATACAAACAAATGCAGATCCTGTACAAGAGGAAATGGAACTAGCTTCAAACGAGGACGCTATGCTCGAAATGTTGGGCTATATGACAGTTTATCGTGATGGCTTAAAAGAACTTGGTTTTGGCGCTTATGAGGCAGAGGCAATTGCTCGAGGCTTGAAAAAAGCTTTAGAGGATGAAGTCATGGATATTTCTTATCAGGATAAAATGGCTGAATTTCAGGCATTCATAGATAAAAAGATTAAGAATACAGAGAAACGGAGAGCAAAGGCTCAAGGATTGCAAGCAAATGATAATCTTGCCCAAGGTAAAGAATTTCTCGATGGTTTGAAAATCGATGAATTCGTGAAATCAACGGCTTCAGGCTTACACTACAAGATCATTAAAGCAGGAAAAAACAAGAAGCCTAAAATGTCAGATACAGTGCGTGTTCATTATAAAGGGACAAGAATTGATGGGACTGTTTTCGATAGTTCTTACAAAAGAAGTCAGCCAACTGATTTTTCATTACAAGGAGTGGTTCCTGGCTTTGCAGAAGGGTTAACTAAAGTGGGTGAGGGCGGTAAAATTATTTTATTTATTCCTAGTGATTTGGCTTATGGTAATAATCCTAGATCGAATGGGATTATTCAACCGGGTGATACTTTAATATTTGAATGTGAATTGATTAAGATTAACCCTTAATCTCCTAAGTTATTTATCTATGAGCTAATTCAAGTTTTAAGTTAATGGGAGAGGACATAAAAAAAGTAAAAATAGGGCTTCTTGGTTTTGGTGTAGTTGGGCAGGGCGTTTGGAAGAATATTGAGCAGAATCGTTCGGCATTAGAGGGTCGATTAGGTCTTGAGTTAGCTATCGCTAAAGTTGTGGTACGCAATATGAACCGCGAGCGATCAATTTCAGTTCCTGAGAATGTCTTAACTGCAGATGCGCATGAAGTTTTAGAGGATGAGAGCATTGATATCGTTTGTGAATTGATAGGAGGAACGAATGAAGCGCTCACATTCACTGAAGAGGCATTAAAACGTGGTAAAATAGTAGTTAGTGCAAATAAAGCGCTTATTTGTGACCATGGTGAGGCTTTGTTTGAATTAGCAAGGAAACATGGTGGGCATTATTTTTACGAAGCATCCGTGGCCGGTGGTATTCCAATTATTAAAACGATGCGAGAAGCCTTAATCGCCAATCGTTTCAGCTTAATTTTTGGTATCTTAAATGGCACTTCTAATTATATCCTAACCCGTATGGAGCGTGAAGGCTTAAGTTTTGAGAAAACATTAGGTGATGCAAGGAAGTTAGGTTATGTGGAAGCGGATGAGTCCCTAGATTTAGATGGTATCGATGCAGCTCATAAGCTCGTTATTTTAAATTATTTGGCTCATGGAATATGGATCAATTTAAAGGATATTATTTGCGAGGGTATTCGTGCCATATCTAAGGAGGATATACAGATTGCTCGCCAATTAGGTTATAAGATAAAGCTTTTAGGGATTATTGCTCGAGATTTTTCAAGTAATTCTGTATCAGTTCGTTTGCATCCTGCTTTAATTGCAGACACTGAAACTTTGGCAGAAGTGAATGAGGTTTACAACGGAGTGAGTGTGACAGGTGATGTTGTGGGTACGACTGTTTTGATTGGTCGTGGTGCTGGACAAGATGCGACATCAAGCTCAGTAATCAGTGATATTGCTGATGCAGTATCCTTACTTAAAGGAGAATCTTCTTTGGGTCGTCATAACAGTGTGGCTCTAAATACTAAGGATGAAGTTACTTTGGAATTAAGTCCTCTAGATCAAGTGGAAGGGCGCTACTACTTTCGTTTTCATGTTAAGGATGAAGAAGGTGTTTTAGCGGAAATTTCAAATATTTTTGCCAAGCATCACATTAGCTTTTCAACAGTCAACCAAAAGGAATTAGCCGATGATACGGCTTTGATCATGGTAACTACCCATAAAAGTTCGGAAGTTTCTGTTTTGTCTGCTTGTGACTCAGTTAAGCAATTAGACTCATTTATGGCGGATCCTGTTTACTTAAGGATTTTTAATCCAGGAGATTAATCAGCCTGATTTTTTTCAGTTTTAACTTATGTGATACGGGCATTTACCTGCTCCAGGTTTTGAAGTTTGGTTATCTGCCTCTAAAAAAGATGCCTGATAAAAGAAATTTGTATGTTTAACTACAGATGGGTCAAATTCCTGACTGAATGTAGGGGTTTGTGATGCGGATATCGGGGGAACAAGCCATGTCCAATCTCCTGTGATTGGGCATTTTGACTTTGCTTCGTTATCGCAAAATTTTTCAAATTGACGGGTAATAGCATGATGATCGCCAATTTTTACTTTATCTCGGTCAAAGCTATAGAGTACCGCTCGGTTTAATTCTATAATTGCTCGGTCTCGCCAAAGGCTACGATTGTTTTTTGTATCCAGCTGGAAGATTTTCGCAATTTGAGGTAGGTAATCATAACGAGTTTCATCGGCTAAGTTTCTTGCTCCGATTTCCGTTCCCATATACCACCCGTTGAATGGTGCGCAGGGGTAGTGGATACCGCCAATCAAAAGTGCCATATCAGATAAAATAGGCGTGCTATACCATTTTAACCCAAGTGTTTTAAAGGCTTCATTTTCTGGATGTTCAATTTGAACCTCAGTTAATAAGTGAGGTTTTTCTTCAAATATTGGATAGGGATCTTGGACTTTTCCATTAATTTGAATTAGCCATGGCAGTGGCGTAAATGAATTTTTTTCGGGTGCCTTCCAACCGTGTTTTTCTAATTTTTGGGTGAAGCTTAAGCTGTGCGGGTCTCCTAGGATTGTTCCATCATCGTTTTTAAAGCCGGCGTAGCGAATTAGCTGGTGGTTGAGTATGCGTACAGGGTCCGAGGATTTAGATATTTGATTTTTGGGAGCAAATATTGTCACGGCACTTTTAATAGCTCCTTTGTTATAGGAAAATGTGACATGATTTTCCAAGGCATTTAAGATAGCTTCTTTTGTCTGAAGTGCACGACAGTCAAAAACATCTAGCTGTCTCCAAAAATGCCGTCCTATGCAGCGATTACTGTTTCGCCAGGCCAGTTTCGCCCCAAAGGAGAGTTCTTGCTGGGTGTGAATATAGGTGCCTGTTTCTTCAATGCTTTTTTTAATGGACTTGAGTCGTTGCCTCCATTTATCCGAATTTGACTGATCCCCTTCAAACTGTTGCATTGACGAAATGAAGGCTTCGGCTTGTATGTAAAGATCTTGCATATGATTATTATTCTACAAATGATTATTTAAATTACAAACGCTTTGCTTTTTCTTTTATTTTGACTGGTTATGCAGACAGTTTTTTAAATTATTTTTAACGCTTTTTATTATTTTACTATTTTATCGAGTTTATTTGCTATGGCTTTAATTGTTCAGAAATATGGTGGTACTTCCGTTGGTGATGTCGAACGAATAAAAAATGTTGCCCAACGTGTTAAGGAAACCTACGAAGAGGGAAATTCTGTAGTGGTAGTAGTCTCTGCTCGTTCGGGCGTTACCAATGATTTAATTTCTCGTGCTAAAGCATTAAATCCTGAACCGAATGATCGTGAGATGGATATGTTACTAACCGTCGGTGAACAAGAAACAATTGCTTTGATGGCAATGGCTTTGCATCAACTAGGTTTGCCTGCAATTTCAAGAACTGGAAGAGAGGCTGGAATTTTAACGGATCCGAATCATACTCAAGCAAGAATTAAAGAAATTTCTGGTGGCGACATACAAGAGCAATTGGATTCAGGTAAGGTTGTGATTCTAGCAGGATTTCAGGGGCATTCAGATACAGGTGCTATAACAACCCTAGGTCGAGGAGGGTCTGATTTGAGCGCTATTGCTATTGCAGCTGCTTTAAAAGCTGATTTATGCCAAATTTATACGGATGTGGATGGAGTATACACTGCTGACCCTAGAGTGGTCCCTAATGCAAAAAAGCTGACGTGCATTTCTTATGAGGAGATGTTAGAGTTGGCGAGCTCTGGTTCAAAAGTGATGCAAAATCGTGCGGTCGAGTTTGCCCAAAAATTTAAAGTTAATTTTGAAGTACGTTCTAGTTTTAATCGTAACCCAGGAACTATTGTGAAAGAAGAAGTAAAATCTATGGAAGATGTTGTCGTTAGCGGCGTAGCCCTTGACAATAAACAAGCAAAGGTGGTTGTCAGTGATGTCCCGGATCGACCGGGTGCTGCGGCACAGTTGTTTCAATCATTAGCTCAAGCGGATGTTTGTGTTGATATGATTGTTCAAAATATTGGACGAGAGGGAATGGCGAATATGACCTTTACTGTTCCTAGAGATGATGTCACGCGTGCTGAGAAGGCAGTGCAATTGGCATTCGCTGAGGATTCGCACGGCACACAATTTGAGTCGAGTGAAATTGCCATCGTTTCAATTGTTGGGGTCGGAATGCAGTCGCATTCAGGTGTAGCGGCAACTTTGTTTGATACATTGGCCAAGAATGAAATTAATATTCAACTTGTTAGCACATCTGAAATTAAAATCTCTGTGGCCATCAGCCCCGATTCATCCCAAGAGGCAACACGTTTAATTCATAGTGCATATGAATTAGATGCCGACGCTTAAGTTATTTAAACATGGAATATAAGAGTACGCGCAATCAGGTTTCTAAGGTATTTTTCAGTCAGGCTGTAGAGCATGGTTTGGCACCTGATGGTGGTTTATATATTCCGTGTCAGCTTCCTGATTTGAAGCCATATCTTAAACAATGGAGTGAGCTTTCTTACCCTGATTTATGCAAAGCGTTTTTTGCAATTTTTGCTACAGATATTCCGAAAGATGCCTTAGATGATATTATAGATCGTTCGTATTTGAGTTTTGATGACCCAGCTATTGCTCCAATTCGTAAGTTGGAAGATGATTTGATGGTTTTAGAATTGTTCCATGGACCTACTTTAGCATTTAAGGATTTTGCACTACAGTTTTTAGGGAATTTGTATGAATACCAAATTAAGATAACTGGAAAAAATATTGCGGTATTGGGTGCAACATCAGGAGATACAGGGGCGGCAGCGATTCATGGCTTACTCGGTAAACCAGGTGTGACTTCATTTATTTTGTACCCAAATGGTCGAATTTCCCCTTTGCAGGAGCGCCAGATGACATGTACAGAAGCAAATAATGTATTTCCATTAGCAATCGAGGGAAGTTTTGATGATGCTCAAACTGCTATGAAAACAGTTTTTGAAGATAGAGAATTTGCTGAGGAAGTCGGACTGTCTGCTGTAAATTCTATAAATTTAGCGCGTATTCTTGCCCAATGTGTTTATTATCTATCCGCATTTTTTCGACTCCCCAGGGAAAAGCGTGAGGATTTTACCTTTGTTGTCCCAACGGGCAATTTTGGAAATGTCTTAGCAGGGTGGATGGTTCAGCAAATGGGTGTTCCTATAAAAGGGTTTCGTGTAGCCACTAATCAGAATGATATTTTGCATCGATTATTTAAAACTGGAATTTATGCTCAAGAAGCTGTATCTCCTAGTTTAGCACCTTCTATGGATATACAGGTTGCTTCTAATTTTGAACGATTTCTTTATTATGCAGTAAAGGGTGATAGTGAATATGTTCGCAATATTATTAATACTTTCAAAAGTACGGGAACTTTTGTTTTCGAAGATTTTAATCGTGATACTTTTACCAGCAGTCGAACTTCAGATGAAGAAATTGCTTTGATTGTAGAAAAAGTTTATAAGAAATATGGTTATGTGGTGGATCCTCATACGGCGTGTGGTTTTGTTGGAAATTTTAAAGAACCTTCATTAGTCTTAGCAACAGCACATCCGGCTAAATTCCCCGATACAATAGAGAATTCTATTGGCTTGGAGGTGCTGCATCCTTCTTTGGAAAATTTCAAATCAAAGCCGATTATCAAGTATACCGTTGAGCCTAATCCCGAAGCAATTAAACGATTTATGCGGGAGCATTTGTCGGACTAAAGTTCCGATACTTAATAATTGGTTTCTTTGAATTGCCTTATTGTGCGTCTATTTTTTTTCGTGGGGCGGCCTGTCAGCGTATGATTTTTGTGGAGTTTTGCGTTTATTTGCCTTTCTTGTTCAAGGATACGTTCTGCGGGAGACGTTTCGTCGATACAATACTCATTAACTTTTTGAGCGCCGATTCGCTTATCAATAAGACCGTTCACTTTAAAGGTTAAGGTTATTCCTTTTTTTCTGATATTAAGTGTATCACCTAGACGAATTTTTGAAGCTGGTTTGGCAGGTTGTCCATTGATTTTTATAGCACTTCCTCGGCAAGCATCTGTAGCATCTGCTCGAGTTTTATAAACTCTGATGGACCATAGCCATTTGTCTAAGCGAACATACTGAACATCATTGCCCATGACCGATAAAATTTTCTTTGATTAGGCTTTTGTGCATTCTCTCTAGTGCTTCTAACAGACGACTCTCTGGGCATCCAAAGTTGAGGCGTAAATATTTTGAATTTCCAAACGATGTCCCATCAGACAGGCCGACACCGTGTGCTTCAAAAAATTGTGCGGGCTTTTCTAAATTGAGCTTTTCTGCATTAAGCCAAGCCAGATAAGTGGCTTGCATGGGTCTAAATTCAATTTGTGGTATCTTTGTTTCTAGAAACTTTGTAAGAGTGTGATAATTACTTTGTAGGTGATTGAGGAGTTCTTTTCTCCAAGGTTCACCAAAGTTGTAAGCCGCTTCGCAAGCAGCATAGCCAAAGCAATTAATTTCTGTTATAATCCCACGTATGCTTTTCTCGAATTGATATTTAAGTTTTGGATTTTCTATAATGCTATACGCACAGGCGAGTCCAGGAAGGTTATAGGTTTTACTGGGAGCCATGAGTGTAATTGTCCGATCGGCGAGTTCTTTATCAATACTCGAAGAGACATAATGGCTTACGCTGGAATCAAAAATTAAGTCGCAATGAATTTCATCAGAAATAAGTATTAGATTATGCCGAGAACAAAAAGCTGCCAGCTGTTTAAGTTCCTCTTTTGAATAAACACGACCGACTGGATTATGTGGATTACAGAGAATAAATATTTTTGTATTAGGTTGGATCGCTCTTTCCATAGCGGGAAAGTCAAGTTTCCATTCATTTTCTCTAGTTAAGCATAGGGGTACCGTAATCAACTCTCTTTCCGCATATTTAGGGGCTAGAAGAAATGGAGGGTAGACAGGCGTTGCTGTCATTATGGAATCTGATTTATTGGAGAAAGCATGGCAGCATAAATTAATAGCGGGAACTAACCCGGGTAAAAAATTAATAAATTCTTTTTTTACGGAATAATTGTGTGCTCTTTTTAAATAGTTAATTACGGAATCGTATACAGATTCATATGGAATGGTATAGCCGAATACTTTATGGGCTAAACGTCTTTCTAGTTCTTCTATAATTTCAGGAGCAGTTTCAAAATCCATATCGGCAA
>JBJLEY010000016.1:0-146530 GCA_045565635.1 Coraliomargaritaceae bacterium | reverse complement strand
ACATCGTCACCTGTGTCACCAGTATCACCTGTGTCACCTGTATCTCCTGTATCTCCTGTGTCACCTGTATCTCCTGTATCTCCTGTATCTCCTGTGTCACCTGTATCTCCTGTATCTCCTGTGTCACCTGTAGGAGGAGTTACTGTAGAACTATCATAAGATAAAATGAAGAACTTACTTTGTAAGCTACTGTCTAGAGGCTCTGAATATGAACTATTATCGCCTTCTACTGTAGTAGTTCCAGTTGCTGAAGTGTAAACAAGGTTACCCTCGGAGTCGACAGTAACCATATCAGTGAATTTCAAATCAAATCCGGCTCCGCCAGTCCAATCTATAACAATATTTCCGTCATAATCACCACTAATAGATAGGACAGGTGCTATCAAAGGAGCTTGGTCATTTGGATCAGAATCATCTTCTCCCTCAGTATTTGAACCTACCCCATCACCGTCTGCATCCCTCCATTCAGTGGGATTATCAATAAAGTCGTCTTCATAATCATAATAAGTATCCCCATCTGTATCAATAGGCATTACTGGATTTGGAATAATCTCGGAGGCTACCGTACCGTCTCTAGCAACATTGATTTCTCTTATTTGAAGTGAATCAATTAAAACGTGGTCGCCAACAGAATTCCCTGTCCCCCATAACCAAGGAGGAGTATCATCTGCAGGATCAGACTGATTTGATTTCACTTGAGTCACTCCTAGCTGAAGTTTGGTAATATCAGTCATTCCGGTACCTTTAGTAGTAACATCTTGCCATGCGCCAGTACCTTGTTTCACTCGAGAATACCATGCACCAGTATTTGTATCTATAACAATCTGCATAACTAGATCACCATTGTAATCGGCATCAGCTACAAGATTCTTTTGATCAGCTTGTCCGAGGCTTACGCTGATTTCAGAATCACCTAAAACGACACGGTCGCCATTCCATGATTGCCCAGTAACAACAATTTCTCTGACAGGGTTTCCGTTCTCATCATTAACTATATTTCCGTCTTCATCCGTAACTGTACTAGTTAATAAATTCATAGCAGCTCCCTTATTAGAAGCATTCAATGCATTAAATCTGAAGCCTTTGCCATCATAAGCATCATTGTCTGCGTCCCAAGATCGACTTAGATCATATGCCGATATAACTGTCTCATAAACATACACTCCAGGGTCAACCGGTGTTGAATAAATCTTAGATCTAAATGTTGCTTGAGTGTTTACTGAAGCCACCTGAGCGGTAGGACCAAAGCCGTACACCAAGTTTCCGGAAAGGTCAGTCTTTACCCCTCCAAAGTTAAAGACTTTACCTCCAACAAAATCAGACTTATCGCCGGTATCGGTACCAGGTGAATTAATTTGAGTATTAGTATCATCAAAATTATGATTCATAATAATACCAGTAGGACCAGCACCATCGAATTTGTCTCTTGGGAACGCATCATTTAAATCAGAGGTACCGTCACCATCAGTATCTGCATAATTAACATTATTCAATGTTAATAAAGAAATAGTTACAGTTTGTGTTGAGGGCACTCCATTAGCATATCCATCTGATAGACCAAATTGCATACCTTTACCGGAAAGACTTGCAGTATCATCTGTTCTGTCGTTGTCCCATGAGCGACTGAAGTCATAACTAGAAATAGCAATATCCAAAGACACCTTTCCAGCTGATGGGAATGGTGTAGTAGAAGAATCTAAGCCATATCGTCTGTAGCCTTGAGAAAGATTCCCATTATTTGTCCAGCGGTAGTATTTAGTATAACCTAAATTCACTTTTCCATCCTGCAACATTGGACCTCCGAAGTTCCAGCCATATTCATCGTTTATTGTAGATATAACTGATGTAGACTCATTCATTTTTGTTCCCTTGTTGTTCAACCCTGGAGGGTCGTCAGAAGTATTGTCATAACTGTCTTCAAAGTCTAGTCTTACTATGTTAGAAGGTGCTCCGGTGATATCAGTTAGAGATATATAATCCACAGTAAGATTATCACCTGCAGATGGAGTTGCTGGAGCTGCAGGAGTTAAGAGACTATCCCCCCATAAATCGTCTGCATCCCTCGTAGGATTGAAGAAGAAATTATTTATATCTGTGATTCCTGTACCTGATTCAAATAAGGTTTTAACTCCACCTTCAGGGGTATAAAAAGACTCCCAAGTGCCAGTATCTAAATCGGCTTCGATAGTTAGTAATAAATTTGATCCTGTTTGTGCTAAACCAGGAATATTCATTATATTTTCTGTAGATGCTCCTGAATTATCTTTGAGAATTCTGATATGATCAATTTTTACATAATCTCCAGCTACCCTCGTTCCTTCAGCACCGGCAGTCTCAAGAGTATCATTACCCCAGACAGCTAGTGCGGGACCATCACCTAATAATGGAGTTTTTGTATTAAGCTGGATACTTTTGATATCCGTAAATCCTGTTCCATTAGTTTCTAAGTCTCTCCAATTAGATACAGTATATGAAGTGATATTGCCATTAGCATCAGTTTCTTGGCTCAAAACCACATCATTCTCATGAAGCGTGTATGTTAAAGCATCTTTTACTGAAGTATCGCCAACTGAAGAATTTTTAACACGTGATGTCCACACCCCACTTCTAGTATCGACAAGTATTTGCATATCTAGAGTAGCTGCCTCTGGAATTCTATATTCTGTCTTAGTAGTAGTTTCGAATGCTTCCCCATCAGAATTTGTTCCTGTTACAACTGTTCCTGAAGGAGGGTATATTTGAGCGGCATCTGTAGAAACAGATCCACTTACAATACTACTAGATACTTTTGGAGCATATCCATTAGACCCATCGTGGGATAATAAAGAAAGCTTAACCCCTGAATTATCACTTTGCTTAACAATTACTTCTACGCCTTTATTACTAACAACTGGAGTACCAGAACCTTGCCAGTCTCCTGATAGTTCAGCGCCATCAATTCGTGTCTCGATAATATATTTTCCGAGAGGAAGAGAGTCTGTAAGCTCAAAAGTCCTGTAAGCATTTTCGGTTTCAGAAGTACCTTCACCATTTTTAATAGTCCAAATATATGCAGGTGTGTAGCCTATTCCTAATGAACCATTATGAGTTTGTGGGCCACCATTTGACCATACACCGGTTACCGTTCCTGCAGCAACTGAATCCTTTAAGTTAGTTCCGCTGGCATCAGAAAAATCAAGGTGTATTATAGAGTCAGTATTTAAAACTATTATAAGTGGTTAATTCTACAGATGCTCCTTTTGAATTATCAGTTTGCTGTAACAAGAATTGAACTCCCTTGCCTGTGTAACTGCCAGAGGCTCTATTTGTATCCCAAGCCGAACTTAAATCATAATCACTCAGAATTACTTCAAATACAACATAACCTGCTTCCGTAGCTAGTGCTGAGTCTAGAAGAAACTTTCTGAATGTTTTACCAGGAGTCGTTCCTCCTGAAGAAGCAAAGTCAACCGTAGATGAACCAGTAGTAGAATAACCTATAGTCAAATTACCAAGTCCGTCAGTAACATGACCTGAATAATTAAAGCTTCCAGATGCACTACCTGTAACTGCCACGGTTGCAACATTTGATTCATCAATATCTGTTGCGGGATCATCAGCTGGTGCAACAAGCGGTACACCAGCAGAAGATTCGTCAAATTCTATTGCAACAAAAGGAGACTCAGAAGAAGAAGTGAAATCAACGCCTGTGGCACCTGCTGTACCTTGAAGCAGTCTTATAGAATCAATTTTGACAGTGTCTCCATCAGTACTTCCAGTAGAGCTCAAGCCCCATGTCTCACTAGAATCTTCGGGTTGAACAGTTATGATTGAGAGACTTGATATATCTGTCATTCCCTGACCATCCGTTACTAATGGGATAGGATCAATATATGTTCCCGCAACAGATGTTGAAGCTCTAGAATACCAAGTACCATCAGCAAGGTTAACTCCTATTTCTAATTTTACAGGTGAATCGCTAGTTTGACTACTATTACCAATTTGCTGACTAACTGTAGTACCAACAAAACTCTCATCTCCGCTATTACCGAATTTACTACCTTCTATGGTAATGTCGGAACCACTGACTGCTTCAGGAGCAGCAACAAATTCTTTTAAAGAAATACTATCAACTTGGACATAATTGGCGGCTGGTCCTCCAAAATTACCCCAATTAAATGCAGTCTGTGCTGAATTATCATAAGAATTTGTAATTTTAAAAGATGCAATATCGCTCAGCCCCAGAACCGTTTGTAGTTAAATCTATCGGTGCACCTGTACCAATCTTAGCACTAGCGTTCCATGAACCGTCATCTAGATTAAATTCGATTTGTAACACTAGTGGAGAAGCCCCCATTTATTAATGTCGGGTTTGTCGCGGCACCATTAACCTGTTGACCATTTTCTTGTCTGCCTGAATCGAGGATTTCGACGTCTGTGATTAAAGAATTATATCCACTATCCTCACTGTAAATAATTGGTTTTGACTCTCCAAGAAAAGAGTTCGCGAAAGCATCCCAGTAATTTTTCAAACCAATAGTAGCTAAATTTCCATTACTATCAGATACAGAAAATCCAACATCAAATAAAACAGTTCCTAAATAATCAGTAGAACTTTTAGTAAAATCAAAGTCACTTATAACGACCTCAAATGTGTGCACTCCTTCTGACAAAGCATCAGTCAAGACATAAGTATTAACATTAGGAGTAGAAGTATTAACACTTTCGGACTGATTAAGAGCAGTTATACCAATATTGAGGGTACCATCCCCTAGAGTTAGATCATCTTGAGACCAAGAACCAGTGTCAGCACCAGTTGAACCTATAGTAGTACCTGCGGCACCATCAAAGGTAATATTAACATCAGCAGCAAAAAGCGAAGTTAGCGAGGATGAGATTGCAGTAAGTGCAATTAGATAAGGTAGTAATTTCATAAGAGGTAAATAAAAGGCGAGGTGTATTGTGTAAATAAAATGTAATAACCATACATAGTAGCATATTTAAGTAATCGCAACAATATAGCTAATTAATCCAAAAATACAAAAAAAATGAAACTAAATCCGGAATTACTTAAATACCAAATTTATGAGGGTTTACTCTTCTTCCCTTCAATGTTCCAACTTTATCCTCAGAAATTCGATAATTAAACTGTGGGGCTTGTTGATCAAGGTTTAATCCTGGTCGCCAAACCTTAAAAAAGGGAATTGGATCTGAGCTGTTAAGATAATCGCTTTGTGATTTCATCCAACTAAATAAAGCTCCTTTTAATTCATTCTTTAAAACTATCATTTCAGAATTCTTAGCTAAATTATTCATTTCATATGGATCATTCAATGTGTCATATAATTCCTCTTCAGGTTTATCTTTATGCTTATCGGCACCAAACTTATAAAAATAATAACTTGTTAGATCTTTAATTTCTAATTTAGCTAATCTTTCGTTAGAATTAAAATTATATATATAGTTATATCTACCATCATAAATGGATCGCTGTGGAAAAATATGGCGATTTTGAATTCCTTGGCTATTGCCAACTCCAAATAAATATTCGTGCTGCTCACAAGAGATTCCTTCAAAAAGACCGACTAAACTTTTTCCGTCAAAATTATGGCTTTCGTTTGAGTCATTATCTTTAGCCAAATCAATCAGCGTCGGGACAAAATCTGCAAATGAAACGAGAGCGTCCGTTCTACCAGGCTTAATATTGCCTGGCCACCTTACCATAAACGCGACATTGAGTCCCGACTTATAAACAGTAAATTTACCTCTAGCCATTCCATGATCGTCCGCATAAAAAACAATACTTTCATCTCTTAATTTGTGTTCATCAATTAAATCAAGAATTTCTTTAAACTCATTCTCTTTCTCAGCAATACTCGTATAGTATCTACCGAAATAATTACGACTTCCAATGCTATCGTATTGAAATGGCGGCAGTGATACTTCGTCTGTTTTGAATTTGCTTTCTTTGAAATAGGGGCCATGAGGATACTCACTTGCGATTATTAAACAAAATGGCTTCTCTCTTTTGCTTAAATACTCATCAACCTCATCAATCGAAATTGCGGGTCGAGGATACCCAGCTTTTTTGACTGGCTGAATCCATCGTGTCCACGGGAATTGGCTAGCTGGTTTAAGATGAGACTTACCGACTAAGAGAACATCGTAACCCAATTCTTTTAAATAACTAGGTAATGTCCTTAGACCCGGACGAATCGCAGTATGATTAATGTAGCACCCATTTTTAAGTGGATATAACCCGGTTAGGAGCATGGACCTGCTGGGTGCGCATATTGCTTGGCCAGTGAAAGCATTATTAAAAACTAAAGATTCTTGACTGAACGCTTGGGTGATAGGAGTGGGAACTTTTTTATTACCGTAGGTTGTATGATCTGTGATACTTTGATCATCCGCCAAGAACATTATAATATTTGGGCGTGTCCCACTCAGTTTTTTAAAATCAGCATCTTTAGAGTCTAACCCGTGCGAGAATGAGAGTGCGAACAGATTAAAAATAAATATAAAAATATTTAGGCTAAAGAGTTCTTTTAAATTCATATATACTAAAAGAGAAAATTAATTAATCGTCTATTTCAACTTTATAGAATTTAGTTTCAGCTCCTTGATGGTCGTTTGACCAAGTATTTGTGTAGGTAAGGCTTCCTGTTAGTGCCTCTTCTACTACACTCCACTCTCCAGAACTTAAATCTGTGGTCGACAATACTCGGTAGTCTTTATTTGGACTACCCTTCCACTCACATTCAAAGCTTGTAGCACCGTAATTATATTCACTTATACGAAATGATATGAAGGGACTTAGTGGTATAGTATCACTTCTGAATTCTTCTAAATTAGTTGCACCATCCCCATCAGCATCTGCATTTGGTAAAACATCGGCTACGTTCATACTTGGGAAAAATTGTTGTTCCCATGTGTCGAGCATGCCGTCGCCATCTGTGTCATCCGGATTAACTGAAGGCAAAACCTTTGTTAAGGAAATATCGTCGACATAAAAGTCTACTCCATCATCCACTCCTGCAATGTAGATAAATTCCATATAACTTTGATATATAAACTCACCTGTTAAATCTACCCAGACTCCTTGTGAAACTCCCCCATCGAAAGTAGCAATAGAGTTATAAGTTATTCCTCCATTATCATTTTCTTTAATAGTTAGTGAAAGAAAAGAACTTGGATCATCTAGATACACCCTTGAAGAAAATCTATAAGAAGAACCTATTTCTAGAGAATCAGTAGCATTAGAGCCCGTAAGATAAAATCTTAAACCGTGCCAGTGAGCTTGGTTCGAGGGTTCAACCGTACTTCTTTGAACAAGCAAGGAATTCTCACCCGTGAAAGATTGGTCTGATGTAATAGTCAAATTAATAGGGCCAAATGTAATCAATCCACTGTCTTTACCGCCTACTTCAAACCCTGAATTGTCTATGATACTTTGCTCTGAAATTGAATTACCAACGGTAATATTTACTTGAGCAGTTAAATTATCACCAGATGCCTGGCTCCCAGTGGCAGATAACACAAAGTTGCCTTCATCTGCATTATTGATTCTTGCAGTATATGGAGATACGCCATCAGATTTAATTAAGTTTCCCTCCATGTAAAACTCTACTCCGCTTAAATCAATGTTTGTGCCTGCTGCTTCTATTAAAATTGGCTCATTAAGGTAAAATCCCTCACCATCGGATGGTTTAACAAAATAAAATGATGGCCCAGGCGGGGGTGGTTCCTCTAGCCCTACTGCGTATCGATAGTATGACCTCATAGTTTGAAGTGCCTCTGTATGAGCTGGAGAATTCACCAAATTGGTCCACTCATTAGGATCAATATTATGATCATACAATTCCTCTTCTCCGTTTCTGTAATAAATATAACGATACTGTGCTGTACGGATACTAAAATGCTGCTCAGAATAAGGTGCAATTTGATTCGTTGAAACAGTAGCAGATGAACCAATACCAGAAACTGAATATTCTGTCCCCGTCCAACCATTGCCATTCTCCGGGTCTTCCAACAAAGGCTTAATTGAATTTCCATCTAGTGTATGCGGAGCATTCATTCCTGCATAATCAATACAAGTAGGATATACATCAACAAGGGAAATTGGCTGCGTGCAAACTTTATTACTTGCAACGCCAGGTCCTGACACAACGAAAGGTATTCTAACACTCTCTTCCCATGGACTTTGCTTAAATATATATTGTTTTTCGCCTAAATGGTAGCCGTGGTCACTAGTGAAAATTATAAGTGTATTATCTCTTATATTAGAATCCGTACTAGATTCTATCTCATCTAAAATTTTTCCTACTTGGGCATCAACAAATGCAACGCAGGCAAGATATGCCTGTGTAAATTCTCTTAAAACATATTCATTATCATCGTAAGCCTGGGAACCCATATTACTGTATGTTGTATACTTATACCAACCAGACGTTTGAGCTAAGTCTTGTTCACTCTGAGTAACAGGACCACTAATATCAACGTAATCATTTTCGTTAATAGGCGTCAGCTGAACATCTGAAAGCGCTGGAACATAAGGCGGCTCAAAAAATTCTTGAGGTGCATAATATGGTGAGTGTGGTCTAACGAAACCAACTGTTAACAAAAAGGGTTTATTTTCAGAGTAGCTACTTATGAAGTTAACGGCCTGTTCCGCGCATATTTCATCAGGTGTGTTATAGCCAACATTCCAGTTAGAAAAATTAGCATTATTAGCTCCCCCAGTTTGGTTTGTCCACTTTGCTCCATAAGACGATATATCTCTGTAATAACCATATCCGCTGTAGGGAGGCCCGGGGTTGGCATTCGGAGGATTAGAGCCATTATTCGCATATGTAGGCCACCATGGTGGATTGATCCCATTATGTACTGGATTAGATATACTGTTTGGATATGGACCAAAGGATCCCGGTAAACTATTATTTACATTACCGGAAAGCCTGTATTTCCCCTGACCCTCAAAACCTATAGTGTTATCATCATTTCTCATAATCGTACTATATGGTTGTTCATGGCCATTATGATGAACCTTACCAGTAGCATAACTGTAGTAACCTTCGTCGATAAAATATTCAAAGAGAGTTTTTTTGGAACTTAATACCACATTATTATACCATCGATTGCTCTGTTGACTCGCCCCATACATCCCCGAATTTATAGGATGTATTCCACTCCAAAGACTTGCTCTAGACGGACCACATATTGGAGCATTAGAAGCTGCATTCATAAAAGTCACTCCTGAATTTCTAAGCCTATCTATATTTGGAGTATAAGCCTGAGGATGTCCCCCAATACCATCAATACTGTCATTTAAGTCATCACATATAATGATTACAATGTTCGGACTTTGTGCATATACGAACACACTTGTAAAAAGGATACAAACTGCAGACAAAGTAGACTTTAAGAGGGGTATCATAAGAAGGACTTCATAAATATGGTACTTTATTTAATAGCATTTACAAGCGCATTATCTAATCTTTTACGCATACTTTTAAGTACTATATTGTGATAATATGAATCACTCAAATTTTTCCACTCATTAGGGTCATTAGTATGGTCGTATAATTCTTCCTCTCCATTACGACAACGAATATAGCGATAGCGTTCCGTTCTTAAACTGTAATGCTGATCTTTTGCCAATGCTGGCTGGTGTAAGTCTGACTTTACCTGAGAGCCACATACTGCTAGTGAAAAATCATCACCACTCCACTGGCTTTTACTTGGATTCTCTAATAATGGCTTTAATGAATGTCCATCAAGCCGATGGCTAGATTCTAACTCTGCATAATCAGTACATGTTGGGAAAATATCGATTAGAGAAACTGGGGCAGAAGACTTGATACCTTTCTTTACATCTGGGCCTGTTATGACGAGAGGAATGCGAACACTCTCTTCCCAAGGCGTAAGTTTGAAAATATAATCTTTTTCACCCATGTGATAACCATGGTCACTTGTAAAAATAATGATTGTGTTATCAGCGTCATTTCGTTTTTCAATTGCATCTAAGACCTTGCCAACTTGAGCATCTACAAATGCGACACATGCTAAATAAGCTCTAGTCCAACGCTTTAATTTTTCTATTCCTCCATTGTTCATGATCTTGGAATATTTATACCATCCATGTGGCTCAGCGAGGTCTCTATCATCTACCAATATTCTAGCGCAATCATCTAAATCATTTTGAAGATATGGTGCTAATTTAATAGTCTCTAGCGGAAACATGTCAAAATATTCTTGTGGTGCATACCATGGAGAGTGAGGTCGAGAGAAACCTACTGTAAGAATATAAGGCTGTTCTTTTTCTATACTTAAAAATGCAACTGCTTCATTCGCATGAATTTCATCGGGCATTAAATCCCTGTTATGTCCATCGCGATATTCCCAAGGTTGTCCGTTGTAAAACATTGTCCAGCCATAGTCTTCGCCAAAATTGGACAGATCTTGAAGTGGCCCGAATCCATCACCCCAGCCACCTGATCTTTCATTTTCTGGCCACCATGGTGGCAATACTCCACGTCTAAAATTAGCTTCCTTGCCATCATTGGGCAGAGGACCAAAATTAGGATAAGAACCCCATCCGGGACTTCCATCTGAATTTTCAAAGATATCTAATTTTTGATGTCCGTTATGATGAATTTTACCAGTTGAAAAATTGCAATAACCTTGACTCGTGAAAACCTCAAAAAGTGTCTTTTTAGTTTTTAAAATTTCATTTTGATACCAGCGCTCTTTATGCTGATTACTACCGTATAATCCGGTTGATATAGGATGAAGACCACTCCACAAACTAGCCCTCGATGGACCACAAATAGGAACATTAGAAGCAGCATTTGTAAATTGTACACCTGAGTCAATTAGACGATTAATATTCGGAGTAATAGCTTGGGGATGCCCTCCCATGCCCTCAATCGAATCATTTAAGTCATCGCAAACAATAATGACAATATTTGGTTTCTTTTCTGCATCCGCAACTAATACAGATCCTATGGCTAAAAATAAAAATGGGATAATTTTTTTCATAAATGTACGTGTGGTCTATAGACTTTATTTAACTAAATTTCTGATGGCAAAATAGGCAGGTTTCGGACGGTAATCGCGATCAAAAAGTGCGGGATAAGCAGTTCTTCCTTTTACAGGCCAATCTCTCAGCCATGAATAATGGTCTAATACTCCCCAAAAGCTTACTCTTTCGATCACATCACTATACTCTAAGAAGATCTTAAATATAGATGCATACTTCTCTGCTTGCAAATTTAAAACGCTTGGAGGAATACCATCAGTGTAAGGATCCAATTCTTTCAACCGCTTAATATTAAGCTTTATGTCAGCTCCCATTTCAGTCTGTTTTGGATGAGGCAGAACACGAAGATCAAGCTCTGATATACTTATTTGGACGCCTATATCTGATAAAATATCTAATGCATCACGCAAGTTACTATCCGTAGGCCACTCGAGATGCCAATGACCCTGCATTCCAATACCGTGAATAGGAATTCCATTATCCTTTAGTTCCTTTACCATGCTTGCAACAAAACGAGTTTTCACTAGATCCGTCATGCTGTAGTCATTATATAAAAGTAAAGCATCTGGATCAGCTTCGTGTGCGAATCGATAGGCTAATTCCAAATAATCTTCCCCAATGATATTATACCATGGAGACTTCCTCATTAAGGCAACCTGCTGACCATTTTCATATTTTACATCAACTGCTTCATTAACAACATCCCAATACTTAATTTTACCCTTGTAGTGCCTCATGACTTTAAAGATATGATTTTTCATTCTTTTTATTAGCACCTTACGAGAAACAGTCTTGCCTTGCTTATCCTCAAAAATCCAATTTGGCACTTGGTGATGCCATACTAATGCATGTCCAACTACTTCCATGCCTGCTTTTTCAGCGATATGTACGAGGGCGTCTCCTGGCTTAAAATTAAAGACCCCCTCTTCAGGTTGCACATACTGCATCTTCATACTGTTTTCAGCAGTCAAACAATTATATTCCTGAACTAATAAAGCTAACTCTTTATTATCCCGTCTGAATAATGAATCTCCATTTATACCCCCAGATAAAATATTTCCTATCAAAAATTTATCTTTATAAATATCTTTCAATGGAATCTGCTCGTCGCTTTGTCCCAAAAGAGAAGCAATCAAAAAAATAAAATACGAAGTTAAGTAGATAAATAGTTTCATAACATTAAATTTTATTATAGGGACTGTTCTCCTAATTGTGAATGTTTTTCGAGATAATGTTTATACGGCATACTATCATAACGAATAACTTCTTCTCTTACAACTGGATCATTCAAATCAGGGAAAGGGTTTCTTTCTAAAGCTTGGAGTAATTGATTTCTTGCAGTAAGTACTTCAGGCGATGAAAAGTCGGTAATTAGAGTATAATCTTCCTTCGACATGGACCCATTACAACGATAAAGCCGACCTTCTGAACTTCCGTAGATAGGATCAACTGCTTCTAGTAGCCAATTATCCGTTCGAGCCATTCTTGCTGTCGCAATGTAGCTCACAATTGAATCTCTATAGTTATCAGATTCACCCAGCAAAAAGGATTTCATACTCAAGCCATCTAATTCATAATCTTCAGGCATAGAGATATTTGCAAAATCAATTAATGTAGGGAAGACATCAGCAAACTCCATCAAAGCCTTTGTTGCACCTCTCTGTTGAATCAAGCCGGGGCAATTTACAATAAAGGGCACTCTCGGGCCTTCTTCAGTTGCATGCATCTTACTCGCACCTGAAGTTCCATTATCGGAGGCAAAAATTATAATCGTATTTTCTCTGATCCCTAAATCATCTAAAGCACTGGTTAAGCGACCCACCATAGTATCAACATAGAGATTTAAATCTTTCAAATTTCCTCCTGTATTACTCCCAATAACACCCTGTTTGGGAACTGTTGGTAATCCACCGCCTGCAATGTCATGCACCAAGTTCATAGGAAAATAAGCAAGAAACGGTTCATCCTTATTTCGTGACATGAAATCAATTAAGTAGTCGGTGTACATATCAGGAGCAAAATCATTTTCGTTGGTATCCAGCATCACTCCATTATGTGTAACCGCTGGATGCCAAAAACGAGAAGGTACTGGTTTAGATCCAGGGAAAGCCCACGCACCTTCAAATAATCCATCAAATTCTTTGTCTTCAGGTAGTTTTGCATTTTCATTGATGTGTAAATAGTACTCTCCAAAACCCACATACTTAGAATTCGGCTGGTAATGACCCAATGCCATTTGTTTTCCCGTAATTGCCGTTTTATAGCCACCTTCCCTTAAAACTCGAGCAAAGGTCAAATGACCCATTGCATAATCCCAACGGCCATAATCAGCAACTTTAACTCGTAAATCATTATGCCAAACACCCGTTCGACTAGGATACCTACCTGTAGTCAAAAGAGCCCTTGATGGGGAACACATAGGCGTTGCCCAAGCCATATTAAAGAAGACGCCGCCTTCAGCTAAAGCATCGACATTCGGAGTCTGATATTCAGTGTTTCCGTAACAACTAAATGCATTTGGACTGATATCATCCACCATGATGATTAAAAAATTCGGCCTAGTTTTAGGCGTAGAAATTGTGTCCACTTCCCCATAAATGGAGGTAAAGCCAAACATGAATCCTAAAATCCAGGATACTATTATAAAGTGTTTTTCCTTTTTAATGTTCATATACTGTAACTTTTAAAATCCCATCTTCCCCTTTAGTAGCCTCAAAGCAACCAAGGTATGATTGACCATCTATATTGATAGCCACTTCATAAGAACCATAAAATCCTCTAAAATCAAACATCGCTTGATCGGATAATTCTCCCTTTTCAGATGTGTTCCACTGCTGATTGATTAATTCATCTAAAACAAAATAAACAGGCTTTGGTTCACCATCCACACTGAGTAGGCCAGAAGGCATTCCTCTCCAAGGATCAAGATCTGTAATCGTCCACCAAGTAATTGACTCTACTAACGGATGGCTGAAGGCCAAAGTATAGAAATCTCGAGTCATCTCTGCTTGATACTGTTCTAATTCTGGAGTCCCTGCTATCAAGGGAATCGGCAACTGATTATCCATAGCATTTTGCCACGCCTTTTCTTGAACATCTAAACCACGCCAATCTTCAAAAATTCCACAACTTAAAACACTCACCTCTGATAGGAATATAGGCTTCTCATACTCCTTATATGATTCTAAAGCAGACCATAAGCTCTCCTCAGAAAAACTTTGTGTCACTGAATGCATATGCGTTTGAATTCCAATCGCCTCAAAATCTACATCATTTTCTAAACAAAACTGAATTTGCTTATGATAGAAAGGATCGTCGTGTTGATAATGATTTAATACATAATAGCCATCAGGACGATATTTTCGAGCAATCTTCATGATCGCTTCAGTTACATAACCTGGCCCCGAAACAAATTCATTATCGACTATTTTATTGCCCTTGTAAGCTTGCCAGCGACGCATCCCTAAATCTTCATCTTTCCAAATTATCCCAGGGACCTCGTTGTATGCATCCCAGTGGTCAATTTCCGGATAGCTTGTAATAAGATTTTTCACATGCCGTTTAACATCTTTATCTATTTTTCGAACGCTTCGCTCACTATTTTTTATCCACTCTGGCAAAACCTGATGCCACATTAAAGGATGTCCTTTAACCACCATACCTTGATCTCTAGCCCATTGATAAATCTCACTCGATAATGGTGCTGAATCATAGTCCCATTCTCCTCGAACCCTTTCATGACTAGACCAATAAAAATTAACTGTAGCATAATTAAAAAGCTTTGCAAAATGCTCTTTAAATTGCGGATACCACTTCTTTTCAGGGACACTCCAATCTGCCGACAAAGAACCTCCAAATAAGAATTTATGCTTTATTTGCTTCAAAGTATATTCAGCACCAAGAGGAATCATTTCACCTGATTCTAAATGTACAGACACAGAAAAATCACCCTTTCTTAGTGCATCAATTCGTTCTTCAGCTCCTACTAAATTCCAAGCCGTGTGCTTATTAATAACTAAAGGAAATTCATCAGTGGCAAAATCTTCTGCATAGGAAAAAACACAGAGTAGAATACCTGTAAACAAGACTACGAAGCGCCATTGTATGCCCGATAAATTCATTCAGTATAACATAAATATACTATTCAACTTCAAGTGTCATTTCCGCCACTACCGGAGGACTAAATCCATCAGTAACAGAAACCACGAATACGTTGGTACCACGGTCTGATTTTTCAGGAGTTCCGCTTAATCGACCATATTGCGCATTGGACATTTTCAACCATGCTGGCCCAGAAACCTTCTCGTAGGTCAATGGATCGCCCTCAGCATCCTTGACACGCCAATTTACATAAGATTGGTATTCAACTCCTACTGAAGCCACTGGTTGGCGAGTTTCTTTCTGATTAAACGCCGATTTATTCCAAGCAGGTGCAGAATTTTCAGGCAGATCTGAAGCCTCTAAATTAGTACTTTCATCGAATGCAATTTTCTCGCGGTGCTTCAGTAACGCCGTGGCCATAGCTTCTACAACTCTAGCATATTTAGGATCTGCCACCACATTTATATCTTCATTTGGATCTCTCTTATGATCGAACAACATGCGATCTCCATTGGCCCATTCACTATACTGAAACCTTTCTGTTCTTACTGTTTCTCCTGAATGATAACGACCGAAGATCGCCTTTTTATGAATGGAATCTGGGTCTTCCATTGTTGATGCCAAGCTTTTACCTTGTAAATGAGTTGGAAATTCAAGACCAGCAAGTTCGCATAAAGTTGGATAAATGTCCACCATCTCAGCAAGAGAATTTACTCTCTGTCCTGCTTCATAGCCAGGAGCACTTATGATAAGCGGTGCATGCATTGAAGTTTCAAAAAGTGTGTGCTTACACCACAAGGTATGGTCGCCTAACTGAAAACCATGATCACCCCATAAAACAATAACCGTATCGTCCAGCATTTCCAAACTCTCTAGCTCGTCTAACAACTTGCCAATCATATCATCTGTGTAGGAAACACAGGCTAAATATCCGTGAATTAACTTAAGAGCCATTTCATCACTAACGGGCCCTTCAGATGGAACACCATCATACATATTTCTCAATTCACCCCAAGTACTGTTTGCTGATGATGGTGCATCTTTAGGAAAGAAAGTGTAATTACTTGGTAAAACTAAATCCTCTTCATCATATAAATCCCAATATTTTTTTGGAGCAACAAAAGGCAAATGTGGCTTTGAAAAACCAGCCGTAAAAAAATGAGGTTGATCTGACTCTTTAGCTACTCTCATTTGTTGAATAATTTTATCCGTCATGATTCCCGTTGGATATGCATTATACTCAACTGGCGCTGACTCGTATGCTGGACTCTTGCCTTGATTTTCAGGCAATTGATAAGCTTTAAAATAGCCAACACGATCAATCACATCCCATGCACTTGTGTTATCATCTGCATAATGATAAATCTTACCCATAGAAAATGTTTTATAGCCATTTTCTTTAAACCAACTAGGAATATCTGGAATATTTGGCGCACCCGTACAGTTCTTTCCATATCGATTACTTGTTGCTCTATCAAATCGAGTTCCAAACCAAGTAAACCTCTTTGTAGTGGGATACATACCCGACATCAAACTGGCACGAGATGCTCCACAAACCGGGACTTGTACATACGCGTTTTCATACAAAGTGCCCATTGCGGCTAGACGATCGATGTTTGGACTGATGCTTCGCTCTGCACCATAACAATTCAATTCGGGTCGTAAATCATCCACTGCGATAAAAAGGACATGGGGTGCTTTTTTATTGTCCGCAGACAAGTTGTTAACGATCAATAATGAAAAGACTAAAGAAAGGAAAATTAATAGCTTCATAGGGTAAGTGATAAAAAATTAGAAATATCTTAATAGATAATAAATGTTTAACAATAAAGTATAGCATTTTAAAAGTATTAATAAAGAGGCACTAATGACACCAAAATATAAAAAAATGAAACTACTATCCTTTTAACTTTTAAAATAAAAACTTATAAAGCATAACTCTTCTTATAAAAATTATGCAGATTTCCAAACAAAATTACGGTACCTTAAAAGATGGGCGTGAGGTTAACATTTTCAATTTAGTCAACAAACACCAACTTAAAGCTCAAATCACTAACTACGGGGGCATCATAGTTAATTTAAAAGCCCCAAATAAAGAAGGAGATTTTACAGATATTGTTTTAGGAAAAGCCTCATTAGCCGAATACGAAAAAGGCCACCCTTGCTTTGGTGCATTAACGGGTCGCGTCGCCGGACGAATTGGAAATGCTCAATTTGAAATTGACGGCCAACCCTATCAGCTCGAGGCCAACAATGGCCCGAACTGCCTACACGGAGGACTGGATGGGTGGCACTTACAAGTTTGGGACGCTAATATCATTTATGAAAACGGAATAGAGAAACTCCATTTAAGCTACACGGATCCAGATGGACATAATAACTTCCCTGGGACTGTCTCCGCAGAAGTTACTTATGCCTTACTAGAAAATAACGCATTAGAAATTACCTATCGTGCGCATACCGATAAAGCCACCCCCTTCAATCCCACCAATCACTGCTATTTTAATTTAGCAGGTGAATCAACGGGTGCCAGTACCTTACTCGACCACATTGTGCAAATCGATGCGACTGCCACTGCAAAAACTACTGAAGAGATGACTCTAATCGGAGAAAAATCTGAACTGATTAAAGGATTCAATGACCTGAGAAATCCTATACGTATACGTGATTTAAGTGAATTGAATCACAGAAATGTCGACAGTCACTATTTTCTTAAAGGAGGACGAACTCAGCTTCCAAGACATGTAGCTACTGTAAGCCATCCTCGATCAAAGAGAATTTTTAAACTTTGGACTACAGAACCTGGAGTACAATTCTATACAGCTATCAACCTTTCCACAGAAGGGCAAGATCTTGGGAAAAATCATAAGGCTTACGAAACCATGGGAGCCTTTTGCTTAGAAACTCAAGACTATCCAGATAGTATTCACTACCCATCTATGGGCTCTGCCATTCTTCGGCCTGAATCCAATTTTTACTCTCGAACCCTCTTTCAAATAGAGACTTTAGAAGGTTAACTCCCAAGGCTCTATTCAAAATGACTAAGAAAGACTCAAAGAAAATCGCCATCATTGGAGGCGGAGCCGCTGGATTCTTTTCTGCACTGACCCTTTCTGAGTTAGACCCAAATGCCGAAATACATCTTTTTGAAAAACGCAATCAATGGCTTTCAAAAGTGAAAATTTCTGGAGGTGGTCGTTGCAATGTAACACACCAGTGCTTTGACCCAAAAATTCTTTCCGAAAAATATCCAAGAGGCTCTAAAGAACTACTTGCCGCTTTTCATTCATGGCAACCTCAGGATACCATCGATTGGTTTGCGCAAAGAAAGATCCAATTAAAAGCGGAAGCTGATGGTCGAATGTTTCCCACGACAGATGACTCACAAACCATTATTGATTGCTTTTTAAAGGAAGCAAAAAAATCTAAAATTAAACTAAAGAAAAGTCATAGCATTGAGTCCTTAACTTTAAATTCCGATGGTAGCTTCCTCCTAAAAATCAACAATGAAAAGGATACATCTTACCACGCTGTGTGCCTAGCTTTAGGGTCGCTTAAATCAAGTCCACTAGAACATTCTATTCGAAAATTTGGTCACACAATTGAATCACTTGCACCCTCTTTATTTGCCTTCAACGTGAATGACACTCGAACCCATAATCTCTCAGGGCTGTCTGTGCCAAATGCTCAAGTTTGGGTCGACTCATTGAAACAATCACAAACGGGCCCTCTACTCATTACCCATCGAGGCATGAGCGGACCCGCAATCTTGAAACTTTCAGCTTGGGAAGCTAGGAATCTTCAGGGGAAAAAATACCATTTTGATTTTTCAATCAATTGGCTGGCGCACATTTCTAAAAATTTAATTGAAGACACATTCGTAAAGCAACGCACAGAAAATGGTAAACGAACTTTAAAAAATACACTCCTCTTCGATCTACCTCGAAGATTGTGGGAATCTCTTTTAGAATATGCAAAAATTTCACCAGACACTACTTGGTCTCAACTTTCTAAAAAAAGTTCAGACACATTAATAAAAGAACTCACACAAGGAGTCTATCAAGCACAAGGTAAGACAACGAACAAAGATGAATTTGTGACCTGCGGAGGAATTAAACGTCGAGAAATTAACTTTAAAAGAATGGAAAGTAAATTTGTGCCCAATTTACATTTTGCGGGGGAATGTATTGACCTAGACGGAATAACAGGAGGTTTTAACTTTCAAGCAGCATGGACAACTGGACGGATTGCCGGCATGGCGATGGCAGAATAAATTTCATTCATCACTTTTAACTATCTAGCACAATAGGCACAAAATACTCCCACTGATTGAGTTTTTTCAATAAGCCTTTTCTTTTACCCTATGGCATATTCCGAATCCAATGAAAAAAATCACCAACATTTTTTTGCGAACACCACTGATTGCGGTATCCAAGCGTCATTTTCAAATGCGCAAGGTAGGAAAAACTATCTGATTCCTACAGCTCAGCAATTTAGCGAAGAAGCACCAATGGCCGTTGAATCATTTTCAATGCCACCCGACCAATACCATGCTTTGATGGAACGGATAAATAAGCTTTATGATTAAAAGTCAGACTTAGGACTTAAGACTTTGAATAGAAATCATCAATCTTCTGAGACACATCACGATAGCCAATATCGATACCGTACAGAGCCTTGTATTCCGACATTGCTTTTTCTGAATCGCCTTGGGATTCGTAGCAACGACCCAAGTCGTAAATAACTTCTTTTTTCAACTCAGTCACACCAGAAATTTCTGATTTTGCTAAGGTGAGTTGCTCTGCAGCAAGATCGTAAAACTTCTTCTCCATGTAAGATTGTCCAAGCAAAACTAATGCCTTAACACGAACTTTAGGTGCTCTCAAGGCTAACTGAAGCTCTTTAATCGCCCCATCGACATTGCCCTGTTGTTTATACAATTCACCCAAATCATAACGGTAACTAAACTCGTTAGGATAGCGCTGAACTAAGCTTTCTGCTTGTGTTAAACGGAAATCGTACTCTTCTTTTTGAAGCTTTTCCAATTCTGTCTTTAGAGTCGCATCTTCTGGATTCTCCTCAAGATTTGCTTCAATTACCTCTATTTGTTTGGACATTTTCTCACGAGTCAATGTCACCATCAAAGCTTCAAGGTTCACATCAGCTTTACCTGAATCGAGCTCACGAGCTTTTGATAACCAATCTAAGGCATTATCAAACTCTTCAAGCTTGCGATAGTAATTCACGAGGTCTTTCAATACATTAATATTTTCTGGTTCAGCTTCAGTTTTCTTCAAGGCTTCTTCAATTAGTGAACGAAGACCTTCTTCACCTGTTTGAGCACGGCTAGATTGCTCAAGTCTTTGTGCTTCATCTTCATCTTTAAGTTTCTCTCTAAAGCTTTTCTCTTCTTCCCATTTACCCTTATCAACAGTTTGCTGAACGGATGCCTTTTTGATAAGATCTTGAGCCTCATCATCTGCAGGATTACTTTGAAGAACAATATCTCCAACCGCTATAGCTTGTTCCGCTTTCTTTGCCGCAATGTATTCTCGAATCAATTGTTTGCCATTTGACGCATTTGTTTGATCTAAATTGAATAAATATTCGTAGCCTAATAGTGCAGTCTCAACTAGACCTAGTTGTTTAGCTGCAAGCGCTAATGTTTTATGTGCAGTAATATTTGAAAAATCCGCATCTATTTGTTCTTCAGCACTCTGTAATGATTGCTCGGGATTCTTTTGAATCGCAGACTCATTCACACGACCAAAAGAAAGTTTAGCAAACAATCCAGATAGACCGCCGCTCTTCTTTGTTACGGACATTTTACTCTGTGCCTTTCTCAACATCTGTCTGGCTTCCACACAATAAGGGTTGGCCTGAACAATATTAGATAAAATACTTGCTGCATAAAACGGCTCTACTTTTATCAAATCACTGGCTTTAGAAACATACTTTTGTACGCGAGAATCAAGATCTTTGACTGGGATTTCTTTCATAAAATGACTAAGATAAGATAATAATAAACTTCTTATCCTAGAGAACCTTAAGCCCATTGCAAGCCTCAGTTACAATAATTTGCATAACATTTTTTACCACTTCTTCCGTTTTGGCTTCCACTAAAATCCGTAATTTTGACTCAGTACCTGAGTACCTAAGCAAAATACGCCCTTCGCCTGAAAGCAGTGCTTCGGCTTCGTTCAATGCAGATTGTAATCCAGTCAGTTGATCTAATGGAATTTTTTCAACGACTTGTAAATTTTTTGTCTCCTGTGGATACATATGAATTCCACGACTCAACTCAGACAGTGGTTTGTTTGTTGATTGAAGCATCCTTAGCAACTGTAAAGCCGCAAGCAAACCATCACCGGTCGGGCACACATCACTGAATAAAATATGGCCTGAAGATTCACCCCCTAAATTAGATCCAATAGCACGCATTTTTTCAGCTACATTTCGGTCACCGACATCCACTCGCTCTACAGTACCACCCGCTTCTTTTACCGAGCAATCCAAACCTAAATTACTTTGCACTGTGACCACTAAAGTGTCACTGCCTAAAGCACTGTATTTTAAAGCATCTATAGCATACATACCCAATAAAACATCTCCAGGTAGGATCGCCCCTTTTTCATCACAGACTACTAAACGATCACCGTCACCATCATGTGCTAAACCTATATCTGCTTCTGCAAGCAAAACAGCTTCTGAAAGGCAATTAGGACATTCACTGCCCACGCCATCATTTATATTAGAGCCATTGGGGTTGACACCTAGAAGCACTAACTCTGCACCAAGTGCTTTTAATATAGCGGGCGAAGTTTTAAAAGTAGCCCCGTTTGCACAGTCTAAGACAATCTTCATGCCTGATAAAGCCGAGTCCTTTAGCAGTCCAATCAGTGCCTTCTCATAAAAATCATAACCGATATATTCCGGCTCAGTTAATTCTTCAGCTTGATAATTTGCCTCAATAGAATCCACAATAGCTTCGATGTTCGCTTCACTCAAAACGCTGAATTTCTGACCTTTCTCATTAAACAATTTTATACCGTTGTCTGATGAGGGGTTATGTGAAGCAGTTAAAGCAATCCCTAAAGAAGCTTCGTGCTTCAACACACCTAATGCTACTGCTGGCGTTGGCACTACTCCTAAAAAAATTACGGATAATCCACTTTCTTCAAACCCTTTGCGCATCGCACGCTCCAAAGCCATACCACTCGCTCGAGTATCTCGGCCTATAATAATCGGTGCCATTTGCTCAAAAGCTTCATGGACATTTGTTTGTAAAAACTTGGCTAAGGCCAACGACAGGCGATAAGCAAAAGCTTCGGTCATTGGAAAATCGCCAAAACACCCACGAATGCCATCTGTACCAAAATATTTTCCCATAGATCCAATCTAAATCATTTTTTATCTAAAGTCACGGTATCGATTAGAGATCAGAATAAAATGCTTTAACCTGATTTAGCCACTCCAATAATTGACCCTCTTCAACAATCTTTTTTCGCTAAAAGTACACCCTCACTTAATGAACTTACTTTAGCTACAGATAAAAAACCAGCTGCAACATTCAAATAAATACTATCTCTTAAACCCTGTTTTATTCCCGCAGTATCATTATTAGCAAAATCAAATAACAATGCTACATTTTCGTCTACCGACCCGCCTTTTAAGTCATCTGCATCGCACTCAGCTAATCCAGCATCTGCCAAATCTAATTCCCCTGAATAATTCGACAAAGCACCAAAACCTTGATGGTAATTCCCCCCGGCGCAACTTAGCTCATCTAATGCACTATTTGGAACAGGGACTCCATGTACAATTAATCCACCTTTCAATTCTAAAGCGTCCATCGCCTCTGCAATTGGTTCAATCCATGATCGAGAATATACGCCCATTAATTGATGTTTCGGTTGAGCCGGATTAATCATTGGGCCTAATAAATTAAAAATCGTTTTTTGACCTTCCGCGGCTAAAGCTTTTCGAGCTGGCATAATCGCCTTAAAAACGGGATGGAAAGCGGGTGCGAAAAAAAATGTAAAATTTAAACATTCTAATGCTCGGCGATGAACCGACAAATCCACCATCAATTGAATTCCAAGAGCTTCCATTAAATCCGCACTGCCACATTTTGAGGTAATCGATCGATTTCCATGTTTCAAAACAGGCACACCGGCCGCCGCTAAAATGAAGCCTACTGTTGTTGAAATATTAAACGTTCCAAAACCATCACCACCCGTTCCACAGACATCTATGCCCTTTTCAGCGAAATCGGATACATCAGGATCAATCGCTAATTTACGAAAGACCGAAGCAAATGCAGAGACTTCTTCAGCCGTTTCTCCTTTAGTCGCTAAAGCTTTTAAAAAATTTATCTTTTCATCATCTGAAATCGAATCATAACCTAGTAATTCAGCTGCTCTTTCCGCCTCTTTCCTTGGCAAACTTAAACCGTTTTTCAGTTTTTCTGTACTTTCTGATAAATTTTCCACACTACTATTGGAGAGATGACCCAAAAAACGACAAGCTCAAAATTGATGACTTTTCTCAAATTAGACTCAGTATATCCATCTATTAGATACTGAATAGGCAACCTGTCATAATGAAAAACTTTACCCATATACTCGCACTTCTCTTGTGGCTATTCTTCAATGCCGCACTACCCGCATTTGCTGAAATCAACCCAAACTCTTTTTCAGAAAATTCTGAACAAATTCTACAAAGCGAAAATCATTCTAAGCACCTAGATTATATTGATTGCATCTTACTAGGACTTGTTGAAGGCATCACTGAATACTTACCTATTTCGTCTACTGGACATTTACTGATAAGCAATGAATTATTAGGTCTTAATTCTGATATTCCCATTAGTGATAACTATAGTTTAAAAGAAGCCGCATTCGCATATATTATAATAATTCAAGCTGGTGCGATACTTGCGGTTCTTTTTTTGTATTGGAAAACTATTTTTGAAATTCTCATGGGGTTTATTGGAAAAAATCCTAAAGGGCGAAAACTCGGCCTGCTTTTAATCACAGCTTTTATACCTGCCGCCGTCATTGGACTAGCCTTAAATGATTGGATAGAACAACAATTAGGCGATAATCTCATAGCCATAGCTCTCGCTTTGTTTCTTGGCGGTATCGTAATGCTTATTACCGAAAAAAGGCGAAAAAAAGCTCCAAGCGATCAGCCCCAATCCAAACTGGAGAACCTCGATCAACTCAATTTTAAACAAGCATTTTCCGTAGGGTTAGCTCAGTGCCTTGCTTTATGGCCGGGTATGAGTCGCTCTATGGTCACCATAATTGGAGGTTATTGGGTTGGGCTCTCTCCTCAAAAAGCCGCTGAATTCAGCTTTTTATTGGGGTTAATTACCTTATCCGCCGCGTCAGCTTATAAAGTACTTACTGATGGTGCGATACTCACACAGACGATGCCCATTCAACCTATGCTCTTAGGTATATTGGTAGCATTTATTTCAGCAATCTATGCCATTCGTTTTCTCGTCAACTGTTTAACACGCTATGGCTTAACCCCGTTCGCTTGGTATCGCATCGTCTTTTCCTTTGTGATACTGCTCTTATTTTTACCAAAAATTTAATTACAGAAAGCAAGCTTGACGAACACTCTACAAATAGTTTTATACTACTTTCTTATTTTTTAAACAATTTCTGATTATGGCACAGCCGAAACGCAAACAGTCTAAACAAAGAAGCCGCAAACGTCGTGGTTCAGTTCAATTTAAATTACCGCATCTCGCTAAAGATCCGCAAGATGGCACTATGCATCATCCACATTGCGTTAATCCTGCTAATGGCACATACAGAGGTCGTCAAATTTTAGACGTTGAAGTCTAATTAATGACTCTACTCATCCAATGATGAGCGAAAAAAACCCAAAATGCACCATTGCTGTGGATGTAATGGGTAGCGACAAAGGCCCGACTGAGTTTATTCGTGCCTTGATATATCTAAAGAGCAAAAATACTTTACGCTCTGACCTAATCTTAGTCGGTCAAAAAAAATTACTTGAACGTTTAATTTCTGTAAAAAAGAAAGAAATTCAAACCGAACGCCTTAGAATTGTAGATGCAACAGAAGTCATCGGGATGGAGGAAAAACCTATCCTTGCACTTAAGAAAAAAAAGAATTCTTCCATGCTTAAGGCCATTGAATTGGTTAAGAATAATGAAGCAGGTGCTATGGTGAGCTGCGGAAACACCGGAGCCATGATGGCAGGAGGCACTATTCGATTACGCCCAATTGAAGGAATTGGTAGACCCGCACTCGCCGCTATTATTCCAAGTAAGAAAAACCCATTTGTTTTTCTAGATGTTGGAGCGAATCCCGAAGCAGATCCTACCAATTTAATGCATAATGCCATACTTGGGAAACATTATGCTCAAGCTCGTTTAAACATTGAACACCCTAGAGTTGGACTTCTTACCATCGGTACTGAACAAGGAAAAGGCACTCCTAATATAGCGAAAACCCACGAATATTTATCGAAGCTCGATGGGATTATCAACTATGTTGGCTTAATCGAAGGCTTTCAATTATTTGACGGCGATATTGATGTTGTTGTCTGTGATGGATTTGTTGGCAATGTCTTACTAAAAAGCTCTGAATCACTCTTTTCATTTATCGGGGACACTATTAAAAAAGAATTGGTTCGTAATATAAAAAGAAAAATTGGAGCGGTGCTTTCTGCATCTGCATTTAAGGACATGAAATCTCAGCTCAATCCAGATGATCGCTCAGGTGCTCCATTACTCGGGCTCAATGGAAATATCATTAAGTCCCATGGTTCATCAAATGATGTTGCCATCGCGAGTTCAATAATTGCCGCTCAAACAATTGTCGAATGTGATATCATTGACGGAATAAAATCCGATATTCTTCTCGCAAATAAAAAAATTGAAGCTTAATACTTGAGATAAATCTATCCAAAAAAATTTAATCATAGGCAATGACAGCATCCATTATTTTAGGAACAGGTTCCTACACTCCTGAGAAAGTTATAACTAACGATGATATGTCAAAAATTGTTGATACCTCAGATGAATGGATCAAAACGAGAACTGGAATTTGCCAGCGGCGATTTGCCGCAGATAACGAGGCAAGCAGCGATATGGCCATGAAGGCAGCCAGTAAGGCTATTGAAAACGCAGGCATAGACAAAAACTCGATTGATTGCATCATCGTGGCAACAATGACGCCCGATATGCCTTTCCCTTCAACTTCCTGCATTTTACAACATAAGATGGGGCTTCCTAATATCACAGCATTTGATATTCAAGCCGCTTGTTCAGGCTTTATTTATGCCCTCAATATTGCCAACACGATGATCTTATCTAAACAGTATAAAACTGTTTTGATCGTAGGTGCTGAAAAATTAAGCAGTATCTTAGATTTTCAAGACCGCACTACTTGCGTTCTTTTTGGAGATGGAGCCAGTGCTGCAATTCTCACACAAAGCAATGATTCAAATATTGGCATATTGCACACAGATACGGGTGCAGATGGTGAGACTCCTGAATTACTTTACCAACCTGCTGGCGGTTCCGCCATACCTCCATCTATCGATACAATTAATAACCGTTTGCACTTTCTTAAAATGAACGGTAAAGAAATATTCAAAAAAGCCGTTCGTGTCATGGGTCAGTCGTGCATCAAGTCGCTTGAAGCCTGTAACTTAACTGCGAAGGATATTGACTTAGTTATTCCACACCAAGCTAACATGCGCATCATCGAAAGTTTAGCCAAACGTTTAGAAATTCCTCTAGATAAATTTCACAATAACCTCAACCTATATGGCAATACGTCTGCAGCTTCTATCGGTATTGCTCTTGATGAAGCAATACGGGCAAATCGCATTAAAAAAGGAGACCGCATTCTTCTTGTTGCATTTGGCGCAGGCCTAACTTGGGGTTCTCAAATAATTCAATGGTAATGAAAATAAAATTCTTACGAATCAATCCACTTTTACTGATACTTTTATCCATTACTTGCTTTCACTCGAATGCAATTGCTAGTTTAAATCCACTAAACTGGTTTTCAAGTAAAGATGGCACTTCAGAGGTCATTAAAATTGAAAACGACAACGAAAAAGGGACGAAGCAACTAGTCAAAAAGTTAGCAAAGTCTAAAGCTAAAGGAAACGAAAAGGCTCAACAAAAAATCTATAAAAAAATATTAAGAAATCACCCAAGAGCCTCTATTGCTAAAGAAGCTGCATACAATCGAGGTGTTTACCTTTTCAACAAAGCAAAATGGAAAGATTCTTTTCAGGCATTCAGTATCCTTAAACAATATCATCCAGAATTTTCACAACTTGATGAAGTCATTGAATTACAATTTCAATGTGCCGAAAACTTAATGAATCAAGAAAAGAAACAAGCTTTTGGCTTTAAAAGTTCTGCAACTTACAACACTGAATCGATTCCTTTGTTTATCGCTTACGCCAAACTCTTCCCTTTCAATAAAAATGCACCTTTAGCATTACTTTATTCAGCAAAGGTTTCCCAAAGTGATAAAGAATACGAAATTGCTGTAGTTTCTTTAAAAGAGCTCATCAATAGTTATCCAAGTAGCGAGCACACAGCCGAAGCTTACTTTTTAATCGCTCATATTTATTCAGAATTCATTAAAGGCCCTGAATATGATCTAGAATCCACCCGTGAAGCCATCCGATATTGTGAAGATTTCATTGCCTTATATCCTAAACATGAAGACATCGGAACTATTGAAGTCTTATACGAAAGAATGCTAAATGCATTAGCTACTAATAGAGTACTCTTAGCAGATTACTACTACTTTAATAAACGAGATAACGTAGCTGCCATAATCTTTTATAACGAAGCCATCACGCTTGCCCCAAATTCTCAAGCTGCGATCGAAGCTCAAGAAAGACTCGATGCAATTGATATGGGCATCCGTCCTACCACTGGCGGAAACTTCATTAAAAAACTCTTTTTTATTAAATAAATCTCTACATGCAATTTCGCACAACATTGACTTTATTTCTGACACTACTTTGGACGCTTGGTTCTTGTAGCTGTACACATTATTCTGTAATCCCGACAGATGCGGCTCCTTTCAAAACTATTTATGTACACACAATTGCAAACCAAGGTTTTGCTCCTAATGTCCATACCCTCTTTCAAAATCAAATTAGACAGACAATTCTTAGAGATAATCGATTGACCCTTGCGAAAAATCCACAAGAGTGTGATACACAACTATTTATAACTATAGAGAAATATTACAGAAACACAAATACTCGCTCAAGTGTAGATGCCGGTCGCTCTAACTCTCTCAGCCTTAATTTAACCATTTTGGTATCTTTATATGATAACCAAACAAAGTCTTATTTACTTAAAAATACGCCAATCGGTAGCAACGAATCTCTATTTTTTGATCCGGTTGAAACTTCGGTAAACCATCGAGAAATGGAATATCAAATACTTCCTAAAATTACCAAAGATTTATCTCAAAACATTCTTGAGCTAATTTTAAGTGATTGGACAGTAGCGGTTGAATAATTAAATGAATTCAAGAGAATTTGTATCCGTAATTTTCCGGTAGTAGCACCCTTCTCTTGTTTCGCCATCTTCATTTTTTGTATGGCAAGCACCTTTCCCTTGAGGAATCACTCGGTACAAGATAGAATTCTGTTCACAATTCACTCGAATTTCCTCCAATTTTAAAAAGTCACCACTTGTTTTACCTTTGATCCAGAGCTCGTTTCGACTCGTACTCCAAAAAGTTGCCATACCCGTTTCTTGAGCTGTCTTCAATGCCAGCTCATTAACATATCCTAGGATTAAGACTTCTCCTGTCTCCGCATTTTGTGCTACCGCAGGAAGTACATCTGCCCCACATTGTGCAATTTTTAGCAACTTTTTAAAATCAAGATCTAAAGTATTTCCTTCTTCTAAATTATAATGACTCATTTGTGCGGATAGAGTATTTAAAGGTTGAGTCGAGTAAAGAAATAAGCATTAAAATAACAATAAATACTACAAAACCTTAAAAAAACCTTTAATGAGTGATACAATAAGAAACGAAGTGGCTAACCAAGCAAGAGGCTTAGCAATTGATGCAGTACATAAATGCAGTTCAGGACACCTGGGATTACCTTTAGGAGCCGCCGAAGTTGGGGCTTCATTGTTTTCAACTGGACTCAACTTTGACCCGAAAAATCCTCAATGGCTTAACCGCGATCGATTTATTTTATCCGCCGGCCATGGATCGATGTTTTTATACTCATGGCTTCACATTTCTGGATATGATTTGGATTTGGAAGAATTGAAAAAATTCAGAGTACTTCATTCTCAGACTCCAGGACATCCGGAATATGGAGAAACCGCAGGCGTTGAAGCAACGACTGGTCCTCTTGGACAAGGCGTTGGAAATGCTGTAGGATACGCACTTTCTGGAAAGAAAGCTTCAAGCCGTTTCAACACAAAGGATCATAAAATTTTTGACAGTCATGTAATAGCTTTGATGGGAGATGGATGCTTTCAGGAAGGAGTGGCCAGAGAATCTATTTCATTCGCTGGTCATAATAAATTGGATAATCTAATTCTTATCTATGACTACAATGAAGTCACACTCGATGCAATGGCCGACCAGTCTCAAAGTGAAGACGCTCCTGCCTTCTTCAAAGCTCAAGGATTTGAAGTATTTGATATTGATGGACACTCCCTTACTGCAATAGATGAAGCGATCAAGGAAGCGAAAGCGAATGATAACGGAAAACCCAAAATTATCTTAGCTCGAACAACCATCGCAAAAGGAATACCAGAAGTTGAAGGCACGGCAGGAGGTCACGGCGAAGGTGGCGCCAAATTTGCCGAAGCTGCGAAAAAAGGTTTAGGGCTTCCTCAAGAGTCTTTTTACCTCTCAGATGAAGTTAAAGCTTATTTCCAAGATTTATCTTCTGAGCGATCTGAAATAAAAGCTGAATGGGATACTCTTTTTGCAGAATGGGGAGCAGCGAATCCGGAACTTTTAAACGAGCTTAATGATCGGAATAAAGAATACTCATTTGAAGAGATTTCTAATATGATCCCCGAATTTTCTGCCGAAAATTCTAATGGTGCATCTAGGGCATCGGGTGGCGTTGTTTATAATGCATTAGCGAAAAATATTCCTAATATTATTACTGGTTCCGCTGACTTATTTGGTTCAACTAAAAATTATTTAAAGGATGGCGGTGATTTTTCTCCAGAGAATTTAGATGGAAAAAACATCTGGTTTGGGATTAGAGAACACGCCATGGGAGCTATTTGTAATGGCGTTACCTATGATGGGTTATTTAAAATAAGCGGTGCTACATTCATGGTATTTGCGGATTACTTGCGCCCGTCTATTAGACTAGCATCTTTATCCGGACTTCCTGTGACTTATATTTTCACACATGACTCAGTTGGTGTTGGCGAAGATGGACCAACCCACCAGCCAGTTGAAACAGTGAGTGGACTAAGAGTGATTCCAAATTTAGATGTTATTCGTCCTGGCGATGCCGAAGAAGTTGCAGGTGCTTTTATTGCAGCTCAATCTAGAAAAGATGGACCGACTGCAATTATACTATCTCGCCAAGGCATTGAATCCGTTTCCTCACGCACAGCTAAAGAGCGAAGACTCGGACTTCAAAAAGGTGCCTACATAACTCATAAAGAAACCAGTGATTTAGACTTAATCATAATGGCAACTGGCTCTGAGCTACCGCATGCTATAAATGCTGCTAAAGAAATTGGTTCTGGAGTACGTGTTGTTTCGATCCCATGTTTTGAGCGATTTGAAAAACAATCCTCTGAATATAAGGAAGGTATTCTTCCACCTTCTTGCACGAAACGAATTGCAATAGAGGCAGGCGTTTCCGATACATGGTTCCGATATCTCGGCACAGATGGTAAAGCTATTTGCATAGATCAATTTGGTATGTCTGCTCCTGGAAATACGGTAATGAAGGAATTAGGGATCTCTGTAGAAAATATCGTATCAGTTGCATCTACATTATAACTATATTAATAAATATATATGGTTGAAGTTGGACTCAATTATGAGCCTATGGTTTTCCCTCCTTTGAAAGGAGAAAAAGCCGAGTTGTCTCAAATCCAAAAAGACATTCTTAAACTTAAAAAAGAAAAGAATGCTGTCATTCTTGCGCACAATTATCAAATAAAGGAAATTCAAGACGTTGCCGATTTTGTAGGAGATTCTTTAGGACTTGCTTACAATGCTGAAGAAACCGATGCGGATGTCATTGTTTTCTGTGGTGTGCATTTTATGGCAGAGACTGCAAAAATTGTTAATCCAACAAAGAAGGTGATTCTACCGGATCTTGATGCAGGATGTTCCCTATCCGATGCCTGCCCCGAAGAAAGACTTAAAGAATTTAAAGATAAGAATCCCAATATTTATGTTGTCGCTTATATCAATTGCTCAGCTGGCGTTAAGGCCCTATCGGATGTGATTTGTACTAGCGGAAATGCAAAAAAAATAGTCGATCAAGTACCTAAAGATAAAGAAATTCTTTTTGTTCCAGACCAAAATTTAGGGGAATGGGTTTCACAGCAAACCGGACGCAAAATGCAACTGTGGCCCGGCTCTTGTTACGCTCATGTTCTCTTTACCTTTAATGCACTTCACAAATTAAAAGAGAAATTCCCTGAGGCAAAAGTTGTAGCACATCCTGAATGTGTAAAAACTGTACGAGACCTCGCTCACGAAGTATGCTCCACAGAAAAAATGGTACACTACTGCCGAGATAATCCAGCTGATAGTTTCATAGTTGTTACCGAGACAGCAATGATCCATAGATTACAAAAAGAAATCCCTAATAAAACTTTTATCGCAGGCCCAACTAATACCTGTGCTTGTAACGAGTGTCGTTTTATGAAAATGAACACCATTGAGAAATTAAGAGACTGCCTGGCAGATTTAGGCCCTGAAATTGTCATACCAAAATCGATTAGAGAAAAAGCCTACGAACCTCTAAAAAGAATGCTTGAGTGGAGTAAATGATAAGAAATATCTAATTTTATAATTTTTAATTTTGATAAAGATATTTTCCATCATAAGTTGATTCATACCTCATTGTGAGTCAGCTAATTAATAAAACCCACTGTCTAGATAGTATACGTTCATTCTTATACGGATTACTGGAAGCTGGCTGGCAGACTTTTGCATTTATTGTAGCAATTCGCTATTTCCAGGCAGACACAAATTTTAAATCATTAATCGCTGCTGCAGGGCCGATAGGCTTTTTGCTCACGCCTTTATCTTTATACTTTTTTGCCAATAGGCAAATTCTCGCTTCAAGTGCGGCTTCTTTAATTTACTTATTAACGGCACTTTTCCTTTTAGCATCCGTTAGCGTAAATAGCTTATTTATTTTCGGTACGTTTATTATTCTAAGCTTAATTATTAATGTCCAAAAAGGACCTGTACTGCTTGATATCTATACCACTAATTATCCGCCTAATCAGCGAGGACATTACATGAAGTATCCGAATATTCTTTCTGCAGTAAGTGCAATTTTATTTGGTTTTATTGGAGGAAAATTTTTAGACGCTGATATAGAAAATTATACCTTAGTCTTTGTCGTAATGGCAATTGTGGCGTTTGCAGCAGGTATAATTGTGAAAGCTATTCCAAGTGAACCATTTTCTAGAGACAATATAGGTAATCCATTTCAAAGCTTTTCGCTTATATGGAAAGATAAACTATTTGGCTCAATGCTAGGTGCTTGGATGATACTAGGCATAGGAAATTTAATCTGTTTACCGATACGTTATGAATATCTGGCGAATCCAACATACGGCTTAGATATAAATAATACTCAAATCGCGCTAATTATGATAGCGATACCCGCTATAACAAAAATATTAAGTACATTTTTGTGGGCTAATCTTTTTGATAAGCTTAAATTAATCACCACTCGAAATCTTAATAATTGGTTCTTTTTACTAAGCGTCATACTTTTCTTCTTATCCGACAGCTTGATACTCATATCAATTGCATCCGCCTGCCAAGGCATCGCTCTGGGTGGCGGAAAAATATTTTGGAATCTATGGGTTACAAAAATCGCATCACCGAAAAAGGTTTCTTCTTACATGAGCGTTCATATAGCACTGACAGGAGTCAGGGGAAGCTTTGCGCCGTTTTTAGGTTATGCGATACTAGTGAGTAGCTCTCCTCTCACTGTAGCTATAATAGGATCAATATTAATATTAATTTCCATACTTATGTTTGAACAATATAAGAATCATCCTAGATTGGCAAACAATGGAAATTGATGCTGTAGAAAGAACAATCCAAATTAGCGTAGGTGAATTAGCCCGTTTCCAAAATGGTGTTCATGATTACGTTTCAGGCGGATTAGAATGGCGCGCGGAATTAGGTCGAAAATGGCACGATACGATTAATGAGGAAACCAAGAAGGAAGACCCTTTAGCGCAATTTGAAGTCACCATAAAGCAAAATGTTTTTATCCATAATTGGAATTTTCAGATTACAGGAAGAATCGACCAAATAGTTTCAGGCAACCAAAGGCGTAAGAAATTAATTGAAATCAAAAGTGTTAGCCATCCTCTACCTGAAAAAGAGGAATACTTAAAAGAAAAGTATCCGCACTATTTTGCTCAAGTAGCCATTTATAAATACCTAGCTGAAAGAGATTCAAAGCTTAGTGCCTTAGGGTTTTCTGCAGAGATTCACTTTGTAGATATCAATTCAGGCATCCATCAAAATGTATCTTTAGATGAAGATGCTGAAGATATTTTCAAGCAACAAACTAACGCGCTACTACCTTTTTTAAATGACCGATTAAATGCTAAAATAAGACTCAATGATATCGCACTTGTTTCTCCATTTCCAGAATTAAGAGATGGACAAGCAGATCTCCTAATTAAGCTAGAAAAAGCTTCCTTAGATGGTTCGCATATTCTCCTTCAAGCCCCTACAGGATTTGGCAAAACTGGTATCGTTTTACACCACGCGTTCACTCATATGAAAAAAGGATTCTACGAACGCTTAATCTATCTAACTTCAAAATCTACAGGCCAGATACAAACTTTAAAACAATTAAACAAAACAGGTGTTTTACGAAATATTCAGATGAGGAATCGGAACGAGCTGAGTATCAATAGTGATTCCCATCAATGTAGCTTAGATACGAAATGTGACGAGAGTTTTAACAAACGAATGGATGTGACTGGATTAGATCCTGAATTTCTTTTTGAAAGCGGTAACTTTTCAAAGGAGGAAGCTAAAGAAAAAGGAATTGAGTTTGGGCTCTGCCCATATGCATTAACTAAGTGGGCTCTACAGTTTGCTGAAATTTGGATTGGAGATACTAACTACTTGTTTGCGCCAAATAGTCGCAACGTCTTTTGGGAAACATTCGGCTTCAACCCTCAAAAGACTCTCGTTATTATAGATGAGGCACATAATTTACCTGAACGCACAGCAGACGCTCTTTCTTTCCAACTTTCATCTAAAAGCTGGGAATACATTATAGAAAATACGCTTCTCTCTGAAGGAAAAATGACCCTCTATAATATTGGTTCAGAAATATTAGCGTTTCTTAAAAAGCTTAAAGAAAAAGAACTTTTATCGGCTACTGATACCTATCTTTTTCTAGACTTGATGGATGATTTTAGCTCAGAACTAAAAGAAACTCATATCGATTCTGATTCAATAAATCGTAATGAAATTAATAAACTTTACGAGATACCTCAAATTGCTGAAAAACTAAAAAATGATAAAGAGAACTATTTACTATGGAGCCCACAAAAAGAACACCTAACCATCAGTTGCCTAGACCCATCGGATTGGATATCTAATTGCCTTAAACCATTTGCATCTAGTATTCACATGTCAGCAACTCTTGAGCCTTTTGATTACTATCAAGAGAAGATCGGTCTCCCCAAAAGTGAACTTTCTTATGCAAAGGGCTTCGCACCTTGGCGATCCGACGCTTACACAGTAGCATTTGATCAAAGAGTTGATACCCGCTACAAAGAACGTGCGAATTATTATTTAATTACTGCCGAGACTATTCTAAAGACTTTCCAGTATTCTAAAAAACCTATTGTCGTTTTTTTTCCAAGTTACCAATATGCCCAAGATGTTAAAACTTATTTGAATGAGATCGACTCATTTCTTCCTGTAATTACTCAAGAGAAGAAAATAAGCCTCGATGAGCAGAAGGCTTTCATCGAAGAAAGCGTTTCAACACACTGCATACTATTTTTAATACTTGGTTCCTCATTCACCGAAGGAATTGATACATTAGGCGGTAAAATAGAAAGCGCTATAGTGGTAAGCCCAGCACTACCACAAATTAATCTACTTTCTGAAACAAAAATGAATCAAGCTCTCCAATATAATAAGAATAACGCTTTTCAGAAAACATACATCATACCTGCTTTTCAAAAAATTCATCAAGCTTTAGGACGATTAGCCAGAGCACCCGGGCAAAAAGCAAAAATTTTATTGCACTGTAGACGATTTTTGAGCCCTCAATACAAGAATCTATTAGCAGAAGAGTATAATAGTGGTACTATTATTAAGAACTCAAATGATCTTGAGACTTGGCTTAGTACTTAGAGCGCATCGCACGCTCCGCTTCACGCATCTCAACTTTACGCTTCATCGTCTCACGCTTATCGTATACTTTTTTACCGACACACAAAGCGATCTCCACTTTAATCAGAGCATCCTTAAAATAAACACGCAAGGGAACCAAAGTTTTACCACCTGCATCAACTGCACCCAGTAAACGACTGATTTCTTTAGCATGCATAAGCAACTTCCGTTTTCTACGCTCCGCATGATTTAACTCATTTCCGTGTGAATATGGTGCAATGTAGCTATTCAATAGCCATACTTCGCCCTTTTCGACTCGGCAAAAAGATTCGTTGATTTGCATATTGCCCTCACGAACACTTTTAACCTCAGTACCCAACAATTGTATACCCGCCTCAAAACGATCGCCTATCGTGTAATTGAAACTCGCCTTACTATTACGAATTTGTCTTTGTTCTGGTCCCTTCTTCTGTTTCTTCGCACTCATACTAGTTCATGCCCATCTTATATTAAGAATGGTGAAACAAACTCAAACTGAAAGAACCTTTTCTCTAGTGCTAAACGCAAAAACTAAACTAGTAACTATCGTTCTCGTCTAGTTGGTAATTAATCTTACCTTCCATGATTTCACGCAAAGCCATATCCTCAGCGGATAAACGCTCAAGAGATTCAACCAACGGTTTGTATCCATTCTTTAATTGTTTAGCACGACGAGACACCACGTTCACTAAAATCATAGGATCGGTGATAATCTTTTGTGCTTCTGCTAAATAATCGTCTCTCAATGTAGTATCTCCTTTAAGTATTAAATATGTAGATGAAAACACTACAGGAACTGATTTCTAGCAAGAAAAGCAAACAAAAAAACAAATTTAATTAAATACTGTTAAAATTCCCATTGACAATGAGGATCTTAAATCTAGCTTTATCCGCTTTTCTTCATCATGAAAACAACATTAGCAACATCTACCAATCATAAAAAGAAATGGCATATAATTGACGCCAAAGGCCAAGTGCTCGGACGCATGGCTGTACAAATTGCCAATCTATTGAGAGGACGTCACAAAGCAGTCTACACGCCGCACGTCGATGCAGGTGACTATGTAGTTATTATCAATGCAGATAAAGTAGCACTCACTGGTCGCAAAGAAGAAAACAAACGCTATATGTTCTACTCAGGCTGGATGGGCGGCGAATCATACAAGTCTGTCGCACAAATGCGCCAAAACAAACCTGAGTTTATCATTGAGCATGCAGTCAAAGGAATGCTTCCTAAAAACCGTCTTGGTCGCCAAATGATCAAGAAGCTGAAAATCCATGCAGGTTCAGAGCACCCATACCAAGCTCAAAAACCTCAACCTTACTCTGTAAGTTAACTTACTTTTAAAATAATTTTTATTTCCCCTTATATAACATATGGCAACGAAAACAGAAAAAGATATCACAACAGTCGGTCGTAGAAAAACTGCTTCCGCTCGTATTCGCCTAAGAGCTGGCTCCGGAAAAATTCAAGTGAATGGAAAAAATCCAAGTGATTATTTCAAAGCTGAAGACTTTACCCGCAATGCACTATCGCCTCTTGATACACTTGATGCAAAAGATCAATTTGATATTACCATCAATGCAGCAGGCGGAGGATTAAACGGACAAGCCGGTGCAGTAAGACTAGGAATCGCAAGAGCTCTAGAAAAAGTTGATTCTGAAAATCGTGTCACTTTGAAAAAAGAAGGACACTTAAGTAGAGACCCACGAAGTAGAGAACGCAAGAAATCAGGCCAGCCAGGGGCAAGAAAACGCTTCCAATTCTCGAAACGTTAAATCATTACTTTTATATAAGTAAAAAATTTCAAAAACCCTCTACGGCAAAACTTTAAGCCAAAGAGGGTTTTTCTTTTCAAAAGCCATCAACCCCTTTATACAAACTAAATATGAAAACAGCTATTGTCGGTGCTTCAGGTTATTCTGGAGAAGAATTGATACGGTTGCTCTCTCAGCATCCCGAGGCGGAGCTTTGTGCCGTCACCTCACGGTCACTTGCTGGACAAAAGGTCGCAGATCATCTGCCCAAGCTTAGCCACATCGTCAAAGACCTCACTTTCACTGAATCTAGTCCACAAGCCTTGGCTGAAAATAAGGAAATCGACACCGTTTTTTTGGCCCTTCCTCATGGCGTTTCTTTTGAATATGCTGAGCCTTTGTTTGAAGCAGGCAAAACCATCATAGATTTAAGTGCCGACTTTCGGTTAAACTCCCCCAGTAATTACGAGAAATATTACGGGAAGAAACACCCCGCACCTCAATTGCTGGATGTGTCTCCCTATGTCATTCCTGAAATCAGCCACCCAAAATGGTTGGATGCACAACTTATTGCCTGCCCAGGATGTTACCCTACCAGTATTCTTATCCCTCTCATTCCACTCTTTAAAGCAGGGCAGATCAGCCATAAAAATGTTGTCATCAACAGTTACAGTGGTGTCAGCGGAGCCGGAAAAACACTCAATGAAGGTTTATTGTATACCAATGTAAACGAAAGCCTCAAAGCCTACGGCTTACCCACGCACCGGCACCTATCTGAAATTTCTGAACAACTCGATACCGCCGCTTTTGAAGATGTCTCTATTCAATTCTGTCCTCATTTAGCTCCTATCAATAGAGGTATACATACCACTATAGTTGTACCCGCCAAAGTATCTATTGAGACAATTTATGCCCAATGGGAAAAAGCTTATGGCGAGGCACCCTTTGTGAAAATCTTACCCAGTGGTACATTCCCAGAAATCAAAAATGTCGTTGGCTCCAACAGAATCGACTTCTCTGCCGTTTACGATAAGCAAACAGAAAACTTAATCATCACCTCTGTCATTGATAACTTAATCAAAGGTGCTAGCGGACAAGCTGTGCAAATATTTAACAAGAAATTTGCTTTCCCAGAAACCATGGGGCTTCTTTAAAACCCAGAAAAAGCACTCAAGAATATATATTTGACGAACGATACGACTCGCATTGATCATGGATTCCCAATTTACAGTACAAGCGCACCCATCTTCCAAAGGACTCTTCGATTGTCCGGGCTATAGATATTCTGCAACTGCTGTCGATATTCGGGATAACCAGTCAGGCCAACTTGATATTGCATTAATTGTTGGCAATACGCCTCTGAAATCAGCCGCCGTCTTCACCCAAAATGATGTCACCGCCGCACCTGTTGATTTGTGTAAGGATATCCTAAAAGCCAATCCTGAAAAAATCGGTGGCATTGTTATCAACAGTGGAAATGCCAACGCCTGCACAGGAAAACAAGGCATTGCTGATGCTAAAGAAATGTCAGCAAGTGCACAAGTTACGACAAAAATCGGACTCCCATTTTATGTATGCTCAACTGGTAGAATTGGAAGAAAACTTCCCATAGATAAAATTTCAGCAGGAATCGACACCTGTGCTAAAGCTCTCAAGCATTGCCCAGAACAAGCTCTCCAGACCTCTCAGGCTATCTTAACTTCGGACACTTGTGAAAAAAATGCTACAGTCACCATTCAATACCAAGATAAGACATTCACCCTAGCTGGAATGGCTAAAGGTGCTGGTATGATCGAACCCAACATGGCCACCATGCTCGCATTCATAGTCACCGACTTAGAGGCCAGCCACGCATCCCTTCAAAAATACCTTTCCAAAGCCAATGCAAAAACCTTCAACTGTATCTCAATTGATGGTGACATGAGTACCAATGATACCGTCATTCTTCTTGCCAACGGAGAATCCGGTGAATCCATTGATGACAACCCTATTTTAGCCCAAGCCTTCCAAGAAGCACTCACTTTAATTTCCGAAATCCTAGCTAAAAAAATTGTCAGTGACGGAGAAAAGATCACTAAAATCGTCACCTTGGAAATCAAAGGATGTCACACATTTGAAAATGCAGAAAAAGTAGCTCGGGCCGTCGGCAATTCATTACTTGTAAAAACCTCTTTTTATGGCTCCGATCCAAACTGGGGTCGCATAGTTGATGCCGCAGGCTATGCTAGAGTTGGACTCAATATAGACCAGCTAAATCTTCATTACGATGGTGTACCCGCACTCCTTTCAGGCATCCCGCAAGAACAACATGCAGACGACTGGAAGTCCATCGTTCAAAAAAAATCTTTCACCATCACATTAGACTTAAATCAAGGAGACCAATCATTTAAATTAATCACCACAGATTTAAGCGAAGCCTACGTTGATTTTAATAAAAGCGAATAGCCGATCACTGATTATGGATAATAATTTATTAGATTTAGATGCCACTACTAAAGCCTCAGTTTTACTTGAAGCACTTCCTTATATTCAAAGATTTAAGGACTCTATATTTGTTATTAAATACGGCGGAGCTTTCATGGATTCAAGCGACCTCAGTAAACGCAAAAAAATTGCTTCTGATATCGCCTTCCTACATGCCGTAGGCATTAAAGTCGTCATTGTACATGGAGGTGGAAAAGCGATCACAAATAAACTCAAAGAGAAATCCATCAAAAGCGAATTCAAAAACGGCTTAAGGGTTTCCTCTGGCCCCGTCATCAAGGTAGTAGACGAAACCTTAAACGAAAAAATTAATCCCGATATTTGCCAAGACATTATTGAGCAAGGTGCTCATGCGACCCAAATCGATGGCAAAGAAATTTTACTCTGCAAACAACAAATATTTACAGATGAAAACGACCCATCACTATCATATGATCTCGGCTTTGTTGGAAAAATCTACAGTGTAAAAACAAAAATTATCAAAAAAGCCCTATCCAACGGAAGTATCCCCGTGATCTCTCCTCTCGCCAAAGATGACGAAGGTGCTATCTTTAACACAAATGCTGACTCAGCTGCCTACAAAATTGCCAGTGCACTCAAAGCCAGAAGACTCGTTTATCTATGCGATGTACCAGGTCTAATGCGTGATGTAGAAAATCAAGATAGCTTAATCTCTTCATTACAAGTTCATCAAATCAACGAGCTCATCGATAACAAAATTATATCTAGCGGAATGATTCCAAAAGTAAAAAGTGCCCAAAGTGCCCTCCTCGAAGGCGTCAAACGTGTTCACTTTATTCACGCTGAACAAGCACACACCCTTTTATTAGAAATCTTCACTCATCAAGGTATTGGAACCGAAATCCTAAATAACTAACCTTCTTCCCAATGGAACACTATCCATCACTCGCAAAAAATTATGCACCACCGCCTTTCAATGCCGTTAAAGGTCAAGGCGTCTTTTTGTACGATGATCAAGGCAATCAATATTTAGATTTCACCTCAGGCATTGCAGTAACCGCTCTAGGACACTCCCACCCCAAATGGACGTCTGCAGTTCAAGAACAACTTCATAATCTAGTTCATTGTAGCAATCTTTTTGGTATACCCAGCCAACAACAACTCGCAGACAAACTAGTACAAATCGCAGGGCCCGGTCGGCTATTATTTTGCAACAGCGGTGCAGAAGCCAACGAAGCGCTGATTAAGCTAGCCAGACTCCACGGACTCAAAAAAAGCAAAGCAACAGGACATGCCTGTCATCAAGTAATCACTGCGACCAATGCTTTTCACGGGCGCACCTTCGGCTGTATGGCGGCCACTCCACAAGACAAAATTCAAAAAGGATTTCACCCAATGCTTGAAGGCTTCCGTTATGCTGAGTTTAATAACATAGAAAGCTTTAAAGAACAAATAGACCCCTCCGTCGCCGCCATCATGATTGAAACCATCCAAGGCGAAGGCGGTATCTTCCCAGCCAAAAAAGAATTCCTTCAAGCCCTTCAACAACTTTGCCAAGATAATGATCTTCTTCTAATAATCGATGAAGTCCAATGCGGCATCGGTAGAACCGGCGACTTTTTTGCCTACCAAGAAAGCGGAATCACTCCGGATGCCATCGGCATGGCTAAAGGACTCGGTGGCGGATTCCCCATCGGTGCTATATGGATCGAGCAAGCACACGAAGAACTCTTTCAACCTGGATCACACGGCACCACATTTGGTGGCAACCCACTCGCATCTGTTTCAGGTAAGGCCGTTATTGATACCATTCTAGAAGATAAACTGCTCGATAAAGTTCAGAAACAATCAAAGAAATGGCACAAACAAATTCATGACTTGAAAGATAAATACCCAAATAAAATTCATGCCATCAGAGGCAAAGGATATATGATTGGTATTTCAGTCGATGATGCCTTAGCCATTACTCACAGTGCCAGAGACAAAGGGCTACTTATTGTGCCGGCAGGTCATAACACCATCCGCCTCTTACCTCCACTAATTGCTGAAGAAACTCATTTAAACCAAAGTATAAAAATCCTAGACTCTATTTTTAAAGACGCATAATTATTTTATAAGCGATATAAAGACAACGAATGATCTACAATGAAACATTTTAATCATATAACTGATTTTTCCATAGAAGAAATCCAAGCTACATTAAAGCAAACAAGAGACTTTAAGCACAATCGTGCGAACACACCCAAAACCCTAGAGCAACAATCTTGGGGCTTACTCTTTTATAAAAGTAGCACCCGTACTAGAGTTTCTTTCGAAGTAGGCATACAAGAACTCGGTGCCAATGCCATTATACTCAATTCACAAAACACACAAATAGGCCGAGGTGAAAGCATCAAAGATACAGCCATTGTACTCTCAAGATACTTACATGGATTAGTCATACGCGCTTACGATCATTCCGTAGTCACAGAATTTGCCAAACACGCAAGCATGCCCATCGTCAATGGCTTAACCGACTTCAATCATCCATGCCAAGTTCTCACTGACATTTATTCTATATTAGAACGTTTTGACCCAGAAAACCTTCAACTATCTGCAATCCAAAACAAAAAAATTACTTTCTTTGGAGATACCGCTTCAAATATGGCTAACTCTTGGATCATTGCCGCCGCACACATAGGCTTTGACTTAGTGCTCGCTGGCCCAAAAGGCTATGAACCCACCACCCAAGTTTTAGAAAAACTCAAAGCAGAAAAGCTCACTCCAAGACATACATTCACACACGACCCAATACAAGCGGCCAATCAAGCAGATGCAATAAATACCGATGTTTGGGTATCCATGGGTGACGAAACTCAAGCCAAAGAGCGAAAAGAAGCCCTTGCTGATTTTCAAGTTAATGAAGCACTAGTCGCCCAAGCGAATAAAGATTTTCTTTTCCTTCATTGCTTACCTGCACACATCGGGGAAGAAGTCACAGAAGCCGTTATCGAAGGCCCAAATTCCATCGTTTATGATCAGGCCGAAAATAGACTTCACACCCAAAAAGCCATTTTAGCACAACTACAATCAAGCTGAAGATAAACTTTAATATGCATATTCCAAAACATGTTGCCATTATTATGGATGGTAATGGCCGCTGGGCTAAAAAGCGTAAGCTCTCCCGAATAGCTGGACACAAAGAAGGTGTTAATACGGTCAAAAAAGTAATTGAAGCCGCTATAAAAAATCAAATCCCCTACCTCACACTCTATGCATTCAGTTCAGAAAACTGGAACCGCCCCAAAGAAGAGGTTAAAGGCTTAATGTCTCTTCTTCATAGCTTCTTAAAAAAAGAACTCAATCTACTCTTAGAAAATAAAATTCAACTTAAGACCATTGGACGTATTCATGAATTACCCAAAGCAACCCATAAGCTCATAGTTGAAAGTAAAGAAAAGACGGCCCATTTAGACAGACTCACTTTAACGATCGCACTCAACTACAGTTCTCAAAATGAAATTGTTGATGCCCTAAAACGAATTATCCAAGACGAAAGAGAAAGTGAAATTAATCTCGAAGAATTCACCTACCCAAAACTCGCATCTTATCTAGATACAAAAGACCTACCTGATCCAGATCTAATCATTCGCACATCCGGCGAATATCGACTCAGCAATTTTCTTTTACTTCAATCTGCATACGCGGAAATCTACACCAGTCCTATTTACTGGCCAGACTTTAACCAATCACATTTTACCACCGCCTTAGAACATTTTGCACAACGTGAAAGACGCTACGGGAAAACTAGTTAAACTTCATTCACATCTCCTTTCATGAAAACACGAATTATAATTTCAATATCTATATGGCTTACCATAATCCTCTCACTCGCTATTTTTCGAGCGCATGCTGGAGTATTTATTTTAGCCTTTATCGCTTACTTTGCCCAACTTGAACTCTATCAAATATTTGAAAAGAGCGGACTCAAGCCCTTGAAGCAAGTAGGTCTTATCTGTGGTGCCATTCTCATGTTCGGCTCATTTTATTTAGGCGATGTCGGAAATGATATTTTCCTCATTAGCTTTCTCTTCATTACCTTACTTATAACTGGACTTGATGTTCATGAAGGACGCTTCAAAAGCCTCCTACCCACACTCTTTGGATTTATTTATATCCCCTATCTGCTTCATTTCATTATTAAAATTTATCACCTAAATATCCAAGAAGGTTACTCCCTAGATTCAGGTGTTTTTCTCAGTTTTTGGGCCGTCATCATTGCCATCAATACCGACATCGGTGGCTATATTTTCGGCAAGCTCTTTGGTAAAACCAAACTCTCTATCATCAGTCCCCAAAAAACCCTTGAAGGGGCCATCGGTGGTATCCTCTTTGCTGTACTCATTGGCGTAACCCTCGTCTTGGTTTTCAGTGACTTAATTCCATCTCAACTCAGCCCTTGGAAAGCATTCTTAATTATCATCCCTATATCGTTAGTATCCATTGCTTCTGACCTCATCGAAAGTGCCTTCAAACGACAAGCAGGACAAAAAGATTCAGGAAGCATGATCCCAGGTTTAGGCGGAATTTTCGACCTTTCCGATAGCATAATTCTCACCGCACCGCTTGCCTATTTACTATTTAAGTTCTTTATCTTTTAAACATGCAAAAAGCTAAACGAATAATTCTACTAGGTGCTACGGGGAGCATTGGAAGCAATACCCTAGAAATTATTCAACGATTCCCAGAAGACTTTCAACTCGTCGGCATCAGTGCACACACAAATAGCCAAGCACTCGCTCAAATAGCTAAAACTTTTCAAGTCCCCTCCATCGCCCTTAGTAACGAAAGCACTTACCGATCAGCCACTCAGGCAGAACTATTTTCAATTAATAGCCAAGTTTACGGAGGCGACCAAGCTCTCGATCAACTCATTCAAGAGACCCAAGCCGATATGGTCGTTGTTGCCATCGTCGGTGCCTGTGCCTTATCACCCACTCTCAAAGCTATTCAAAAAGGCTTCGATATCGCACTCGCAAATAAAGAACTACTCGTCCTTGGAGGATCCTTTGTCACGCAAGCCGTAAAAGAAAACAAAGTTCGACTCCTTCCCATCGATTCAGAACACAATGCCATCTTCCAATGCCTACATGGTAACAACAGCAAAGACTTAAAATCCATCATCCTCACCGCTTCCGGAGGAGCCTGTCGAGACACTCCAATTGACCAACTCCACAACATCACCCCACAACAAGCCAAACAACATCCCAATTGGTCTATGGGTGCAAAAATCACCATTGACTCCGCCACCATGGCCAACAAAGGACTCGAACTCATCGAAGCACGCTGGCTCTTTGATCTCCAAGCCCATCAACTCAAAGTCACCTTGCATCCAGAAAGTATCGTTCATTCATTTGTACAATGGATAGACGGAAGCGTACTCGCTCAACTCTCACCACCCTCAATGACCTTTGCCATTCAGCACTGTCTCTTCTACCCAGACAAACGAACCAACCCAAAGCCAAGCCTAGATTTCGACTCCTCCTTCAGCCTAAATTTCGCCCCCCCTGATCCCGAACGCTACCCCTGCTTACAACTCGCTTACCAAGCACTTAAGCAAGAACCCTACGGAGGAGCCATCTATAACGCCGCCAACGAAATAGCCGTCCAACGCTTTATTGCAGAAGCAATTTGCTTTACCGATATTCCGAAAATTATCCAACACGCACTCAAGAATATCCAAGTCCCCGATACCCTCAGTCTCTCATCACTCCTTCAAATCGATCAAGACACACGAGACTACGCCCTAAAAATCGACCCAAAAAAGCTTTAACTTTAATCCATGTTTTAGTATTCTTTTACAATGCAATTTCTTCTCAACTTTTGGTTCATCTTTACCGGCATACTAGCCCTCGGCATCTGTGTATTCATTCATGAACTCGGGCACTACATCGCCGCCAAAAAAAGAGGACTCGTTGCCGACCGCTTCTCCATAGGATTTGGACCCAGACTCTTCGGCTGGCATCACGACGGCACCGACTTTCGTATTTCCCTACTTCCCCTAGGCGGTTATGTCTCCCTCCCACAACTCGCCGACATGGGACGACTCGAAGGCGGAGAAAACCCCTACAAAGACCTTCCCCCCATTACCTATACCGACAAAATGATCGTCGCTGTCATGGGAGCCGTCTTCAATTTAATCTTTGCCTTTCTCCTCACCCTCGTACTCTGGGGAGTCGGACGAGAAGTCATTAAATCCACCACCATCGGCACCGTTGCCCCGACCATCGTCAACTCCGACGGTATCACCCTACCCAGTCCCGCTTATCAAGCTGGACTCCAAAGTGGAGACACCATCCTATCCGTAGACGGCCACCCCGTCAGCGATTGGTGGGATTACATGAACACCCTAGCCACAAGCGTAGGCCGAAGCCCCGACGGACAACCTCAGTCCATTCTTCAAATCGAAAGAGACAAACAAATCCTCACCCTCACCACCTACCCACAACTCATTTCCTCCGAACGCATGCGTGCCCTCGGTATCCTTCCAGAGACCGATTCTAATTCCGCCCCCATCGTACTCCGACTTGAAAACAATATGCCCGCTTATCAAGCTGGACTCCAAATCAAAGATCGTCTCATCGCCCTCGACGGAGAGCCCATCACCTCTGGAGCCTTTCTCAAAACCTACCTCACAAAAAATCAAAACCGTAGCATCGACGTCACCATAAAACGAAACGGACAAACGCTCATCCTACCCATCCAGCCCCGAATTAAAGCTGAAGCAGGCGAAACCCAACCACGTTTCGGCTTCGCCTACGATTACGACTACAAAGTACAACGCATCCACGAAGATCCCATCACCCAACTTTCAGGCTTTGCTCAAACCATGCAACGCACCCTCTATGCCCTCCTCAATAAAAACTCAGACGTCGGCTTAAAAAATATGAGCGGCCCCGTCGGCATCATCCATGGACTCAATATCATGGCCCGCCAAGGATGGGTTCATTTCATCTGGTTTCTCGCCCTCATCAACGTCAACCTAGCAATTTTCAATCTTCTCCCCATACCCGTGCTCGACGGCGGACACATGCTCTTTGCCACCATTTCAAAAATACTCAGGCGTCCTCTCCCCCTCAGTATTATGGTCAACTTACAAACCGCCTTCGTCACTTTACTTTTAGTCTTTGTTGCCTACGTCACCTTCTTTGACTTAAGGCGCATACAATTCATCCCCACCCCCGACAATACTCCCACATCCATAGAAGCAACTGAAACTCCCTAACCCAGAAACCTCATGGATAACACAACACAAGAAAATACCCAATCCCAACCTCAATCCCAATCTCAATCTCAATCCCTTCCCTATTGTACCTCACGCTACTACTCACAACGCATACCCACACGAGAAGTCCGCATCGGCAACACCGCCGTTGGAGGCGAAAATCCCATTCGCATCCAATCCATGACCACCACCCCCACTCAAGACATACAAGCCACCGTCAAACAAAGCTTAGCCCTCGCTGAAGCCGGTTGTGAAATCGTTCGCATCACCGCCCCCAACAAAAAAGCCGCCCAAGCACTTGGCCCCATCGCCCAAGCACTCAAAGACGCACAATGCCATGTCCCCCTAGTCGCCGATATTCACTTTCTCCCCTCCGCTGCCATGGAAGCAGCAAAGCATGTCGACAAAGTTCGCATCAACCCAGGCAACTACGCCGACAATAAAAAATTTGCCGTTAAGGAATACACCGATTCCGCTTACGCCCAAGAACTCGAACGACTCCACGAAGCCTTCACCCCCATCGTACTCCGATGCAAAGAACTCGGACGAGCCATGCGAATCGGCACCAACCACGGCTCACTCTCCGACCGCATCATGAACCGCTACGGGGACACCCCACTCGGCATGGTCGAAAGTGCCCTCGAATTTATCCGCATCGCTCAAAGCCATAACTACCACGACATCTGTCTCTCCCTAAAAGCCAGTAATCCCAAAGTTATGATCGAAGCCTACCGACTTGCCGTCGCTAAAATGCAATCCCACGGCATGGACTACCCACTTCACCTCGGAGTCACCGAAGCAGGCGACGGAGAAGACGCACGCATCAAAAGTGCCATCGGCATCGGTAGCCTCCTCAACGACGGCATCGGCGACACCATACGAGTTTCCCTCACCGAAGACCCCATTCATGAAATCCCCGTTGCACAAGCACTCGTCGACAAAGCAATGAAACTCTGGGCCCGCAACACCCCCACCCAAGAAAGCTCCAGCAAGCCAGGCCCCGACACCGACGCCATCGACCCCTTCAGCTACACCCGTAACCCAAGCCATGCCATCGAGCTAAACTCCTTAAAAAATAACGATAAGCTTTCCCTAAGTTCTTGTGCCATCGGAGCCACTCATCCCCCACGCATCATCATCAAGTCCCATCACCCACTCGAAGATTACACCACGCTCATACAAACCATCTGCAAACACCAAATCCAAGCCAAAGAAAACAAACTCGAAGGACTCCTCCTCGATATCCAAACGCCCGCCGATCTCGAACACTTTGCTAAACTCTACGAAGCACTCCAAAGCGTCATCCCCTTCATCGTTCTCGATCTCTCATCCGAAATCGATCTTCAACACCTAGAAACTACCAAACTCCCCACCACCAAAAACGCCCTCATCCTAACCCAAAAACTCGACAAAACCGACGCCCATTACGCCACCCAACTCCTCCAATATTGCCGAGATCACCAACACATTTTTGCCCTCAACGCCCACCCAGAAGACATCCAAAGCGAAATCGGCCCCATCCTTTCAAAAATGGGCACCCAAAACCTCATCCTCACCACCCAAACCGATCAAAAATCCGCACACAGCGACCATCCCATACACCCAACCGGCCAGTATCGAGCCCTACTCCAAACCGCAAAAACACAGTTTCCTCAAGTCCCCATCTGGATCCGCAATACCCACGCAAACAGCATCGCTCCAGAAGACTATTTCTCCGATCGACTCCTTGAAAGCAGCATCCTCACCGGCAACCTACTTTGTGACGGCATCGGTGACCTTATCTCCATTGAAGACGAACCCAATCTCGAGCAAGCCATCCCCCTCGCTTACAACCTCCTCCAAGGAGCCCGAGCCCGTATCACCAAAACTGAATTCGTCGCCTGCCCAAGTTGCGGACGCACCCTCTTTGACCTCCAAACCGTCACCCAAAGCATCCGAGCCAAAACCGATCACCTCAAAGGCGTCACCATCGCCATCATGGGCTGTATCGTTAACGGCCCCGGAGAAATGGCCGATGCCGACTTCGGCTACGTCGGAGGTGCCCCCGATAAAATCAACCTCTACATCGGAAAAACCTGTGTTGAATACAACGTCCCCGCCGATCAAGCACTCGACCGCCTCATCGATCTTATCAAGGAAGAAGGCAAATGGGTCGACCCTGTGTAATTACTGAGCTTACTATAAAATAAAGTGCTAACCGCTTGCAGAATGTATTGATTTGATTCTCTGTATTTGTGAGTATGTTGAATCAGTATGAATATGGGACGCACGTCAGATTATAAACTAGGCCTTTTTCTCTATTGTCTTTTTGCTTTGGTTTCGATCACTTTGCTTTTGTTTGCGGGTGGTTTTACCACTAGTATCAAAGCGGGTATGGCGTTTTTGGATTGGCCACTTTCAAATGGGTCTATCAATCCTGAGGGATGGTTGACTGAGGCGGATAAATTCGCTGAGCATAGTCATCGTTTGCTGGGGATGCAGATTGGCTTGATTTCTATGGGCTTGGTGCTGTGGACTTTTTTAAGGGAGTCTCGTGCTTGGGTAAGGAGGATGGCTTGGGCGCTTTTGGCTTTGGTGATCTTCCAAGGTTTACTGGGGGGCGCTCGGGTTTTGTTTGATCAGCTGAATACTTTGGCGGAGAGTAATCTGGTGGCTCAGTTGTTTTTGGTGGCCCATGCTTGTGGGGCGATGTTGGTCTTGTCTTTATTGGTGAGTATTACTTTTGCGTGTTCGAAGCGCTGGATGGTACAGGGCTATAATTTGCCTGAGGCCAGGGAGCGAGATTCTTTGATGCGTTTGGCTTGGGTGGCCTATTTGGCAACCTTTGTGCAAATTTTTATGGGTGCGGTGATGCGCCATGCGGATGCGGGCTTGGCGATTGCTCGTTTTCCTTTAGCTAATGATTCGAGCTTGATTCCGGCTTTTTGGAATTTTGCGGTTTCGATTCATTTTGCCCACCGTGTGGGGGCTTTGATTTTGACGGTGCTACTTTTCTACTTGGCTTGGCGTTTGTTTAAGCATCGTGCGTTGGACAAAATTTTCTTTCGCTTTCCGATTTTTATTTCGGTGATTTTATCGCTTCAGATATATCTGGGTGCCTTGACGATTTGGACGGTGAAAAATCCGTATTCGGCAACGATGCATCACTTGGTGGGTGCCTTTCTGCTTGCGACTGTTTGGGGGATCACTTTTATTCTGTCTCGCAGTCGGGTGTCTGAATAGAGTGTGTGTCGACCTTGGCTATAACGAACTGTTTTAATGGGAACTTTTAATAATTTTTATGAATTAACGAAACCGAGGTAGATGCTTTCTGTGTTTCTGCCTTGATTGCCTATGGAATTGCTCCGAAGACGGCGGTGGCTTCGGCGGGTTTCGGTGATTTGACTTATGCTTTGTTGGTTGCAATTGGGATTGCTCTATGCGCTGGAGGTGCGGCGGTTATAAACCAATGGCTGGAATACCCTTTGGATCATTTGATGCAACGTACGAAGGATCGTCCAATTCCTGCTCAACGGGTATCCCCTTTTCATGCTTTGATTTTTGGTTTAGCTTTATCGGCCTTGGGACTGGGGCTACTTTTGTGGGTGAGCTCGGTGCTGACTTTCATTTTGGCTTTGCTTACTTTGGTGACTTATTTGCTGATTTATACGCCTTTAAAGAAGCTTAGCCCGATCAATACGATTGTCGGTGCAATTCCGGGGGCTTTGCCGCCTTTAATTGGTTGGGCGGCCGCGGAGGGTACGATTTCCACTATGGGTTGGTTGATCTTTGCCATTCTCTTCTTTTGGCAGATGCCTCATTTTTATGCTTTGGCGTGGATGTACAAGGAGGATTATGCGGCGGCGGGTTTTCAGATGCTTCCGATGAAAGATCCTGAGGGATTTTTGGTAGCGCAACGGAGTATTATTTATACGGTGTTTTTGACGATTGCGACTTTACTGGTGGCGGCTTTGGGCTTTGCCTCATGGGTCTATTTGGTTTTGGTGATTGCTTTGAATCTGTACCTTGGTGTGCGTGCCTATTGCTTTTTGGCTCCTGACGATAAGATGGCAAATGCACAAAAATTGTTCATCGCTTCGATTCTCTATTTACCAATTCTTTTAATCCTTTTATTGTTGGATATTTCTTTCTTATAAATACTTTGTTTACCATATGACTTTTACTGAAGCACTTCCTACGATCAATGCGTGTTTGAATGGCACGGCGACGGTTTTATTAACCTTGGGCTTTATTTTTATAAAATCAGGAAAAATCCTGCCCCACCGTGTGAGTATGGTATCGGCGTTTTTGGTGTCGGCGATTTTTTTATTCTTCTATCTTTTGCATAAGTATTTGGTGCAAGGGGTTCACACTCCGTTTGCGGGTGAAGGATTTTGGCGATCGTTTTATTACGGGATGTTGATTTCCCATATCATTTTGGCGATTGTGATTCTGCCTTTGATTTTGAAGACTTTGAGTTTAGCGATTTCGGGTAAATATGAGCAACATAAAGCGTGGGCTCGCTGGACTTTTCCGATTTGGTATTATGTATCGGTGACGGGGGTACTGGTTTATTGTTTCATTTACCAATGGTTTTAGGCGATTTTTCCATTCTTTTGCCAATTTTTTACAAGATTAGCTTGTAACGAAAAAATACTCCCTTTTATTCCTAGTTTGCGAAATGATTACATCGCTCAGGACTTATTTTGATATAATGAACAAATTTAAGGTATTTAGTGTATGGTTTATGGGTTTATTCTCACTGCTTTTAATCAGTGGTTGTGATCTCAATACGCGTATGTCGACTTTCACGGCAAAGGGTCCCGTTGCGGAAACTCAATTAAATCTCTTCATGCTTACGGTATGGGTAACTGGATTTATATTCTTAGCGGTAGGCGGAGTTTATGTCTATGTGGTGATCCGCTTCAGAGATAAAAATGATGGCAATGACAGTATTCCGAGCCAGAGTCATGGTAACCCGCTTGTGGAGATGGGTTTGATCGGTGTTTCGATTTTAATGTTGGTGATTATTGCGGTACCGACGCTTCAAGGTATTTGGTACACGCACGATGTGCCGAATGATGAGAGCTCTTTACTTAGGAGTTGGTACACGAATGGCGATTTATCTGAAGCCGATGAGAATGAGCCGTTTATTATTCGTGCGATCGGCTACCGTTGGTGGTGGGAATTTGAATACCCTCAGTTGGGAATCACTACGGCGAATGAGTTGGTGATGCCTGCTGGGCGTCCGATTCACATTGAACTGCGTTCGGTGGATGTGATTCACTCATTTTGGTTGCCGAAAATTGCAGGTAAGGTGGATTTAATCCCTGGCCGTGCGAATTCCATGTGGATTCAAGCAGGAGATACAATTGATGCCTGGGCAAAAAAAGCGGACTTCGAAGGAACAGAGAGCGAAAGGCAGTTGGCCTATCAGCAGTATTTAGAAGATGAAATTTACGACTACTACTACGGACAATGTGCGGAGTATTGTGGCGATTCTCATGCTCGTATGTTGTTCCGAGCTCACGTGGTTAAGGATGAAGACTTTTATGCTTGGGTGAACCGCATGAATGAGGGTCACACTGAGGCTCCTGAGGAAATGACTTGGGATGATTGGTACGCAATTTATGATGAGACTCCTGAGGAATTGACAGGGGATATCCATGAGGGCTTAAAATTATTTATGGGACGGGCGAAATGCGCAACGTGTCATGCGGTTAAAGGTAACCCTCGTGCTGTGGGTGTAGCGGGACCGAATCTCACCTACCTTGCTGAGCGACATTCAATTGCTGCGGGGTGGTTAAATCACAGAAATGAGGACAACTCCGTTGACAATCAGGCCCAATTAAACAATTTCATTAAGTGGATTAAGCATACTGATGAGGTAAAACCAGGTAATCTTATGTGGAAGGCGAAGGGTGCTGGAATCGGAGAGCTTGACCCACTTTTAAACGACGAAGAGATAAGAAAAATCAGTCTTTATCTGCAAAGTTTACAATAATTTCTTTTCATGAGTACGACACATTCAACCGAAGTAACCAATCCAAGTGTTCACAATGACTTGGCTGACTTAAAACCTGAAATAAGTGACTTGGGCTTACGACGCCCGGATCATTCAAAAAATGTCTTCATCGATTGGATGACGACAGTGGATCATAAAAAGATCGGCTTAATGTATGGGGCGATGGCTCTCTTTTTTCTTTTAGTGGGAGGTTTTGAAGCACTCATCATTCGTACACAATTGATGGTTCCAGAAAATGATCTGATTTCAGCTCAGAGATATAACCAGATGTTTACCATGCATGGTACAACGATGATTTTCTTGGCGATTATGCCTTTGAATGCGGCTTTCTTTAATTTCTTGGTGCCTTTGCAGATTGGCGCTCGAGATGTGGCCTTCCCGAGAATCAATGCTTTTAGTTTATGGGCTTTTGTTGCGGGTGCTTTGGTGATTAATTTTGGTTGGCTCTTACAGGCCTTGGAAATGTTTGGCTTGTTCACGGCATCGGGAGCTACTGCAGGCATGAATGATTTTGTTCCAGCCATGGGTTGGTTTGGGTACGCTCCTATTACAGATACTGAGTTTACGGGTGCAGGTACGGATTTTTGGATTATGGGGCTACAGATTTTAGGGGTCGCTTCCCTCTCCGCTTCTTTGAATTTTATCGTCACGATTATCAATATGCGTGCTCCGGGGATGAAGATGATGCGCCTGCCGGTGTTCACTTGGATGACTTTGATTGTGTCTTTGTTGATCATTTTTGCTTTCCCTGCGATTACTGTGGCTTTGATCCAATTGATGTTTGACCGAGTCTTTGGCACAAATTTCTTCTCTGTTGGGGGTGGTGGTCAGCCAATTTTATGGCAGCATTTGTTTTGGATTTTTGGTCACCCTGAAGTATATATCTTGGTCTTGCCGGCAATGGGTATTGTTTCCGAGGTGCTTCCTACTTTCGCGAGAAAACCACTCTTTGGTTATGCGATCGTGGTCTTCTCTGGTGCGGTGATCGGATTCTTAGGATTCGCAGTTTGGTCGCACCACATGTTCACAACGGGCTTGGGTAAGATTGCTACAGCAGCCTTTTCTCTTTTAACGATGGCGATTGCGGTGCCGACGGGCGTTAAGATTTTCAACTGGGTGGGTACACTTTGGGGCGGAAAAATTCGTTTCCATGCACCGATGATTTTTGCAATAGGCTTCGTATGGATGTTTATGATGGGTGGTTTCTCTGGAATCATGCACTCGTCTGCTCCTGCGGATGCACAACAACAAGATAGTTATTTTGTGATCGCCCACTTCCACTATGTGGCGATTGGTGGTATTTTGTTAGCGATCATTTCTGGAATCTATTACTGGCTTCCGAAGATGGTCGGTAAGATGTGGCAAGGTAGCCTGAATATTTGGGTGGGTATCTTAACTGTTGTGGGTCTGAATATTACATTCTTCCCGATGCACTTCTTGGGTCTTTTGGGACAACCTCGAAGAACACACACTTATTTAGCCGGCTTTGGTTGGGAGAGTTACAATATGGTGTGTACAATTGGTTCTTATATTTTAGCACTTGGTGTCTTATTGTTGGTCGTGGATATCGTTCGCTGTTTCCGTTCGAAACAATTGGCGGGCAACGATCCTTGGGATGCTCGTACTCTTGAGTGGGCAACGAGCTCACCGCCTAAGGTTTATAATTTTGCGGCGACCCCTATCGTGAATGCACGAGACGGATTCTGGGCAGACAAATATGGTCCAGAGAATCGCAAGCTGGGTGAAGTCGATGAAAGTCATGGTATTCATATGCCGAGTCAGTCATGGATGCCAATGATAGCTTCAGCGGGATTCATTCCTTTGGGGCTGGGTTTATCTATGATGCAAGCGGGTGTTCCTTATATGGGTTATGTAGCGATTTTAGGGCTTGTCATTATAGCTTTAGGAATTTCATTATGGGCGCTTGAAGGACCGGGTGGCTATCACTTACATCCTAAAAAAGAATCTAATTAATTTTTTGATTTAACAAAAATTTATGAGTCAAACTGAATCCCATGACGATGGTCACCACGGCTTGATGGTGAAAAATAAGAAACTCTTAATGTGGCTTTTCCTTGGGTCTGACTGCATGTTTTTCGGAACGCTGATTTCTACCCATTTAATTTATCGCAAGCTACACCCTGAAGAATTTGATCCTACTCAGTTATTCAGCTTGGAGTTAACTTCCTTCTCGACCTTTATTCTTTTGATGAGTTCGTTCTTGATGGCCTTGGCGGTCTCGGCGATGCACAAGGGGGAAATAAAAAGTTTCCGCAGAAATGTAGTTGGAGTGATTTTCTTTGGATTGATCTTCCTTGGCTGTCAGGTCTATGAGTTCGCACATTTCATGCACGAGGGTCTGAACCTAGATACGGGAACCTTTGGCTCTACCTTTTATTTGATGACGGGTACGCATGGTGTTCACGTGGCAGTAGGTGTATTTTGGTTAATCTCCATGCTATTTTATTCACAAAGTGGCAAGATGGAAGCTCACAAAAGTGCAATCGATGTTGAAGTAGCGGGTCTGTACTGGCACTTTGTTGATATCGTCTGGATCGTCATCTTTACAGTCGTTTACCTAATTGAATTTATCGCTTAATTTATAAAAACTATGTCTGATACTGAACACATGTCTGAACAGGATGTACTGAAAGCAGAGAATGATCGCTATTATGCTTTTGTGAATTTGGCTTTGATCCTTGCTGCGGTGACGGGCATTGAGCTTGTTTTAGTTTACCTACCATTTCCTAGGACTTTGATTTTTACGGTTTTGATTTCCTTGTCTCTGTTTAAGTTTATTGGAGTGATTGCATGGTTCATGCACTTAATTTACGATAAGCTTATTCTGACAATGGCATTTGGTACTGGTATGGTCATTGCATTTGGTACTTATACGGCCCTCCTCTTTTTATTAGGCGGTGATATGGTGGCTCCTCAAGAAATTCCAGGGCGATAGAGCTTTGCTTTATTTTAAAACTCCTTGTAATGACTAGTTAAAGGAGAGTATTGCTTTTAAAATAATTCCCATATACTAGGAGAATATGCAGCTTCATTGGCATACTGAACCTTTCCTTTTATTATCGATTTTATCGATCGGTTGGATGTATACCATTGCCTCGGGTCCTTTGCGTTCGAAAATTGCACCCAAAGAACGCTTCCCTCTTGGAGCTTCGATACGTTTTTATTTAGGACTGATTGTCATCTATTTAGCAGTGGGTTCTCCTTTGGATACAATTGCTGAGCTTTTCTTATTCAGTGCTCATATGGCGCAACATATGCTTTTGATCTACATCGCTCCAACTTTACTGATTTACGGAATGCCCACTTGGTTGATTGATGCTTTTATTGAACGTACAAAGCTCACTTCCCTACTTCGCCTTTTAACCAATCCAGCTTGTGGAGGTCTTTTATTCACCTTTGTTTTTACTCTTTGGCATATCCCTGCACTCTATGAAGTCGCATTAATTGATAAACGAGTCCATATCCTCGAACATTTTACGATGTTTAGTTTGGGCATGTTAATGCTATGGCCTCTTATGACTTTGTCTAAGTTGGTACCGAGACGCAGCTTTCCTATTCGCTTAATTACAATTTTCCTGCTGATGGTTGGGCAGTTACCTGTCTTTGCGTTTCTAACCTTTGCCGGAGAAGCACTTTATCCAACCTATGCATGGGCACCAAGAATCATTGACCTTGACCCGCTAAATGATCAAATTCTTGGCGGTATTATTATGAAAGTTATCAATATGGCATTTTCTTTAACACTTTTAGGGCTCTGTTTTTATTACTGGGCGAAGAAGGAAGAAAGTGAATTGATCGAAGGAAACACTTTATGACTTGGGAAATTTACTTTGTTTTCGGCCTCTTGGGCCTATCCATTTACAGTTTTATTCATGAGCGGATTAGCCCTGATTTAACTGCACTTATGGTATTGGGCATATTGATATTTGTCAGTATGATTACAGGAGTGAACACACTTCCAAGTTTGGAGGCGACTTTAGGCGTTTTTGCTCACCCTGCTCCAATTACGATTGCAGGCATGTTCATTGTGAGCACGGCCCTTGAGAAAACGGGCGTGATTGAAGGCATTACTCAACATCTAGGTAGGCTTTCAAAATTATCGTACAAGCGATTTGTTTTTGTTATGATACTAGGTGTGGCTGCGGCATCAGCATTTGTGAATAATACACCCGTGGTGATTGTTTTAATGCCCGTGATTCTGACTTTGGCTAAGAGCATGAATATTGCCTCGTCCAAGTTGTTGATTCCACTTTCTTATGCATCGATTTTAGGAGGTACCTGTACCTTGATTGGCACGAGTACTAACCTGCTTGCGAGCGGAATTTTAACCAAATCGGGCTATGAGCCAATTGGTATGTTTGAATTAGCCTCGATTGGTCTTCCCCTTATCTTTGCCGGAACAATCTTTCTGGTACTTTTTGGCAATCGCTTGCTACCCCATCGAGAAACTTTAACTGCGATTCTTTCTGAAGATGAGCGAAAAGAATTTATGACGGAGGTGTTTGTGCGACCAAATTCTGATTTTATTGGCTCAAATGCCAATGACTCAGGCTTGGCGAAACATCGCAGTATCCGCTTAATTGAAATCATCCGTAGTGGGGTTGTTTTAAAAGGTAACTTGAATGAACTGGAGCTTCGTGAAGGGGATCGTTTATTGCTGGCCTGCCGACCGAGTCAAGTTAGCGGTAATGCTAGCTCATTTCAACTGCCTGAAGAATTTGAAGATAGCCTTGGCATTATCTCAAGTAATGAGGGCTTAGTCATTGAAGGTATCGTTGCACCGCATGCACAATTTATCGGTAAAACGCTGGAGGAGGTTAATTTTCGCCAACAGTTCCGTATGGTGCTGATGGCAATTCACCGCAAGGGAGTTAATCTCAGAGACAGCTTAAATGAACTACGTCTTCAAGAAGGTGACACACTTCTTCTGATGGGCTCTATGGATGCGGTCGAGAATTTAGAATCGAGTGACCAAATCATCATCCTTGATCGATTGCATAAACAGACAAAGCCACCAAGTCTTTTCAAACAGTCAATTGCTGTACTGACGATATTGGGTATCGTTTTACTGGCTTCATTTAATATAATTCCCATTGTGGCGGCAGTGATTTTTGGCGTGAGTATCTTGCTCATCTCAAAATGTTTAGAGCCGAATGAGGCCTACCAATCCGTACATTGGCCAATCCTTGCCATTATTTTTGGTATGTTGGCTTTGGGGCAAGCAATGACAACAACGGGTGCGAGCAACTTAATTGCGGAAGGAATTGCCAATTGTGTCTTCACCTTCGCACCGATTGGTTTGCAACCCATAATATTACTTGCGGTAGTTTATTTAATTACCTCTACCTTTACGGAGTTTCTATCGAACAATGCGGCGGTTGCCTTGATGATTCCTATTGCTATTAGTTTGGCGATAAATCTTGGACTAGACCCTAGGCCTTTTGTCATTGCCACTTGTATCGCATCATCTGCTAGCTTCGCCACTCCGATTGGCTATCAAACTAATACCTATGTTTATGGTGCAGGTGGTTATCGCTTCACTGATTTCACTAAAATTGGACTGCCTCTAAATGTGATTTGCTTTGTTGTTTCAGTAATTTTAATTCCTATGGTTTGGGAATTTTAAATTCGAATTTTAAATTCGAAACTTAACGGAGCGATTAGCGGAGCAATTAACAGAGCGATTAGATGTAGTACATCTTGCTATCATTCTTCTCGATAATTGATTCAAGCGTGATATCGCTTAAATAATCGACAAGCTTTACTCGCACACCATCCCATACTTCTGAAACTTTAGCTCCGGATTCACCGACTGAATCATAAGAAGCTTTAAGTAATTCAGGATCTACAGCTGCAACAATGGCTAATAGAGTAATTTGTTCAGGGCTTTTGGCTAAGGCGTAGCCTCCCTGCCTACCTCGTTTACTGCTTATAAGTCCGCTCGTGCGTAACTCATTGAGAATCTGCACCAAATAATTTGAGGGGATGGACTCCGCTTGAGCGAGGAGATCAATATGCACCAAAGAACCGACACCTTGGTGACAGCCTAATTGGGCCAATACTCGACAAGCATACTCTAATTTTCGGGAAATTTTCACAATTTATAGGTCAATAACTATAGCCACGAGTAAAAGCTTTCTTGAAATGATGTAAACTCCTTTAAATGAGAAAAATAAATCATAAAAAAAGACAAAAAAAGATGAAATTTTTGTAGCCATATGGCCAAAATATGGGTTTTATTTACCCTAATGCCAGACGAAAAAAATTTAGACTCACAAACCCCAGATATTAAATCTGAAAACACAAACAAAGACGTTTACGATTCTTCAAAAATTGAAAAATTAGAAGGTCTCGAAGGGGTCAGAAAAAGACCCGATATGTACATCGGAGACACTAATGAACGAGGACTCCATCACTGTGTTTTTGAAATAGTTGACAACTCAATTGACGAAGCTTTAGCCGGACATTGTTCCAAGATTACTGTGAGTATCCATAACGATGGTTCTTGCTCAATTGAAGATGATGGTCGTGGTATTCCTGTTGATATTCATCCGAAGTATAAAATCCCTGCATTGGAATTAGTTATGACTAACCTGCATGCGGGAGGCAAATTCGGTAAAGGTGCCTATCAAGTTTCCGGTGGTTTACATGGTGTGGGTGCTAAATGTGTGAATGCTGTGTCCGAATGGTTTGAAGTGGAAGTCAAACGAGACAATAAAGTACACAAAATGGAATTTTCCCGAGGAATCACGACTTCAAAGATGAAGGTCATTGGTGATACCAAGTTGACGGGCACACGAATTGCTTTTTCTCCTGATCCGCAAATTTTCCTGACCACTCGAGAATTCAAATTTGAGCTTTTGGCAAAACGTTTAAGAGAGCTCGCCTTCTTAAATCCGGGCATTGAAATCATTTTTGTCGATGAACGCATCAACAAAACAGAAAGCTTCATCTTTAAAGATGGCATTGCTGAGTATGTGACCTTTCTCAATGAGAATAAAAATGTACTTCACGATGAGCCAATTAAAATTAGCGGCTCTGCACCCTGCCCGAACCCAGATATCGATACCGATATCGTGGTGGATATCGCACTTCAGTATAACGACAGTTATAATGATCAAATTTATGCGTATGCGAATTCGATCTTTAATATCGAAGGAGGCACACACCTTTCTGGCTTCAGAACAGCCTTAACACGTGTTATTAATAACTACGCAAAACAAAATAACCTGATTAAAGATAAAGACCCAAATTTATCAGGCGATGATTCAAGAGAGGGATTGACTGCAGTTATTTCCGTTAAAGTACCTGAACCGCGTTTTGAAGGACAGACTAAGACCAAACTCTCCAACGGTGAAGTCGACGGTATCGTCCAAAAAATAACGGGTGAAGAATTAAAGTATCATTTTGAAACACAGCCACAGATAGCAAAACGTCTTATCGACAAATGCTTGAATGCAGCTCGTGCGAGAGAAGCAGCCAGAAAAGCACGTGAAACCGTACGTAAGGGGGCCCTATCTGGAGGCGGCCTACCTGGAAAATTAGCGGACTGCTCTTCGAAAGATCCAGCGATTTCCGAAATCTACATAGTGGAGGGTGATTCTGCAGGTGGATCTGCCAAACAAGGTCGTGATCGTGCCACTCAAGCGATTCTCCCAATTCGTGGTAAATTATTAAATGTAGAAAAGGCACGACTGGACAAAGTCCTGGCTAATAATGAAATTCGAAGCCTAATCACTGCGGTGGGCACGGGAATTGGTGAAGAAGGCGAAGGTGCTTTCACCTTAGAAAAAGCCCGCTATCATAAAATCATCCTAATGACCGATGCTGATGTCGATGGTGCACACATTCGAACTCTACTTTTAACCTTTTTGTTTAGACAACTGAAAGGGCTGATTGAAGCTGGCTATGTCTACATCGCTCAACCACCACTTTACAAAATTAAGCGTAAACGAAGAGAGCAATATATTGATAACGACCCACAGCTAAACCGAATCCTTCTGGAACTTGGAAGTGAAGACGTTACCTTTAAACGACTCAGAGATAACCGAGAACTGGATAGTGAATCGATTGATAAAGTTGTAGAAATCTTATCCCGTTTAGAAATGGTTGGCAAAGGGGTAGCCCGATATGGTTGCAACCTTGCTGAATACCTCGACCAGCATCACCCTGAAAACCACACCTTGCCAAGATACCTAGTACGTATTCGCACAGGCAATAAAGAATCCTTCAGTTATTTAAAAGGCGATGAAGAAAGAGCTAGCTTCCATCAAGAATATGACTTTAGCAATGTAGATTCTTCAGGAGCCATCATCAAAGAAGTGACCGATAAAGAAGGCTTAAAGGTACAACAGCGAATTTCACTTCACGAAATTTTCGAATCTACGGAAATGAGCAAACTACTTAAAGAATTGGCGAACTTTGGCATCGACATAAAACAATTCTCACCAACCGAAGAAGTACGTTATCAATTGATTGAAAATAAAGGTGACGAGAAGAAAGAAAACATCATTGAGCTTTGCTCGATCATTGAATTGATCGATTCCATACGAAGAATTGGAAAACGAGGTTTAACCATTCAACGCTATAAAGGGCTTGGAGAAATGAATCCGAAACAACTCTTTGAAACAACGATGGATCCAGCCACTCGTAAACTACTAAAAGTAACCATTGAAGATGCGGCTAATGCCGATGCTGTCTTCACTATGCTGATGGGCGAAGATGTTCCATCACGTAGAGCTTTCATTGAAGATAATGCCTTAAATGTCGCCCACTTGGATGTATAACCCAACACGCCCACTGTACTCACCTTTTTAAAAAATTATGTCTGACTCAGAAAACGATACCAATTTAATCAGCAATAACGAAGCGGGAACATCGATCTCCGAAATCATGCAGTCTGCCTACATTGATTACTCAATGTCGGTGATTGTCAGTCGTGCCCTACCCGATGCCCGAGATGGCTTGAAGCCCGTACAACGACGCATTCTCTATGCGATGTTACGAGAAGGACTACTCCACAATCGCCCTTTCGATAAATGTGCGGGTGTGGTCGGTGAAGTTTTAAAGAACTACCACCCACATGGTGATAGTTCTGTTTATGATACCCTCGTACGATTAGCCCAAAAATGGGTGATGCGTTATCCCCTAATTATCCCTCAGGGTAATTTTGGTTCAATCGATGGAGATTCCGCCGCGGCTTATCGATATACCGAGTGTAAACTAGAAAATATCGCCGAGGATTTGCTGAAAGATATCGACGAAGATACGGTGAACTTTGTTCCAAATTATAAAGAGAGTATCACTGAACCCTCTGTTTTACCTGCAGCCCTTCCAAATTTATTAATGAATGGTTCAACGGGTATTGCCGTGGGCATGACGACGAACATTCCTCCACATAATTTAAATGAACTGATCGATGCAACATGTGCGATTATTGATAATCCGCATATCGATTTAGATTCTTTAATTGAACTCATCCCTGGTCCTGATTTCCCAGGCGGTGGATTTATCCACGGTAAAAGCGGTATTGAAAGTTATTTAAAAACAGGCCGAGGCATTGTTCGGACAAGAGGTATTGCTGATGTCATTGAAACCAATGGCAAAGAAGAAATTATCATTTCTGCGATTCCCTATAATGTAAACCGCGCATCCTTAGTCATGCGAATCGCTGAATTGATTACCTCCAAAGCGATTGATGGCATTTCTGATTTACGTGATGAATCCACAGAGGAAACCCGCATTGTTATCGAACTGAAACGAGGTGCGATTCCAAGAGTGATCGTCAATCAATTGTACAAAATGACTCCGCTAGAAAGCTCATTTGGTGTTATTTTGCTCGCTCTCGACAATCGTCGTCCGAAGCAAATGAACATAAAAGAGATGCTCAACTGCTATATTGATCACCGCAGAGATGTTATTTACAGACGAACCGAATTTAGGTTAAGGAAAGCTGAAGCGAGAGCTCATATTTTAGAAGGTTACCGCATCGCATTGGACAATCTTGATGATTTCGTAAAACTAATTCGTGCGTCTAAAAACCGCGAAGAGGCAAAAAATAAGCTGAAAGAAAAATACCCAGTATCAGATGCACAAATCAATGCTATCTTAGAATTAAGGCTCTACCAATTAACTGGACTTGAGCGAGATAAGATCGAAGAAGAGTATCTTAAATTGATGACTGAAATCGAAGAATTAAAAACTATTTTGAACAACGAGCAGGAATTGCTTACTGTGATCAAAGAAGAGTTATTAGTTATGAAAGAAAAGTACGGCAACCCTCGTCGTTCCGAAATTCTTAACATTGATGGCGATATCTCTATCGAAGATTTAATTCCTAATGAAGGTTGTATGATTACAGTCAGCCATAAAGGATTTATTAAACGAACTACACTCGATGCCTACCGTTCTCAAAAACGTGGCGGTAAAGGCGTGATTGGTTCGGGGCAATACGAAGACGACTTTGTCGAACACCTATTCACCGCCTCAACTCATGACTACATTATGTGCTTCATGAATAGTGGCCGTGTCTATGTAGAAAAAGTTTACCACTTCCCTGAAGGATCGCGAACTGCCAAAGGTCGCTCAATTTCCAACATCTTAGAGGTACAAGACAAAGAAAAGATTGCTGCGATGATTTGCGTTAAAGGCTTTGAAGAAACCAATGAATCTATTGTTTTGGCAACCAAGAATGGCGTGGTGAAAAAGACCAAGCTTTCTGACTTCCGAAACTTCAGAAAAGGAGGTATTATTGGCATAAACATTGATGATAATGATGATTTAATTGGAGCTCGTTTGACTAATGGCGAAGACGAAATCGTTTTGATCACTCAAAATGCTCAATCTATTCGATTTGCTGAGACCCAATTACGAGATCAAGGACGTGCGACTCGTGGTGTTCGAGGTATTAAATTAAAGTCTGAAAAAGATGAGGTAGTAGCCATTGAAATCGTGAATCCAGAAGCGACGCTACTTGCGGCAGGGACTAATGGCTTAGGTAAGCGAACCTCTTTTGATGATTATCGTCAACAATCTCGAGGCGGAACTGGTATCATTGCCATGAAGACCAAGAAGATTGCTGGAGTATTATCAGTAATGGATACCGATGAAATTATGATGTTTACTAAAAATGGACAAGCCGTACGTAGTCCGATTAAAGATGTCCGAATTTCAGGTAGAGCTACCTCAGGAGTGAAGCTAATTAATTTATCCAACAAGGATACATTGATAGGAATCTCTAAAGTTGTTATGACCGAAGAGGAAGCAACCGATTAAACCCGAAGTTTTCTTAGAAATGCTTTTTAAAAAACCTGTCTTATCTTATTGAGGCAGGTTTTTTTTGGCTTCATACCATTTCAGAATCGCTGCTGTTAGCTTTTCTTTTGAAGCCACTGGAATAAATTTCAATGACGCCGAATTAATACAGAAACGAGTGAAGCTTGGTTTCGGTCCATCTGGAAAAAGGTGACCTTGGTGACTTCCACATAAAGCACAATGTACTTCGACTCGACGCATACCAAAACTGGTGTCGACCTGTTGAGCAAGGGTACGGTCATCAATCGCTTGAGAGAAACTTGGCCAGCCCGTTCCAGAATCATATTTATCGAGACTAGAAAACAAAGGAGCCTCACAACCAACACAGATGTAGTAACCCAATTCCTTGTTATCATGGTAAGGGTTTTGAAATGGAGGTTCAGTCTTATGCTTTCTCGCCACTTGGTAAGCCAATTCTGTGAGTAAGGTACGCCATTCTTGGTCGCTACGCTGAATCGGGAAACTACGATCAGAAAAATCCAAATCTGAAGGCAAACCACAAGCAGAAACACAGGATTGTATGTCTTTAGGGCTTAGTGTTTCGGACTCGTCACTATTACTGTCTGCTTGTAGATTACTCACTCCTAATAGCATAGCTAAAAAAGTGATTAATACAAATTGATTCATTCTTTCAGGATACGCTTAAATGCGCTTAAGTAAACTCACTTATCCCTATTTTCCAAATGGCTTAACACAAGCGATCGTAATCCTTAATCGGACGACAATTTTCTAAACTTCCATTAAACTTTTCTTTTAATACTTGAAGTACTGTTTCTGGAATTATTTTTTTAGCTTCCTCAATACTTAAAGTTTTTGTTCCTTCATCCACTAATAAATCCATGGGCAAATCATCAAGGATGATTTCTGAACTTTCACCCAAAGGATCTTCAAAATCATTTAAAGTGCTATACTCCTGCCCCTGCCCATCGACTTCTTCTACTCGATCTGGCGTTACTTCTTTTGAGGTCTCTGGTGCGGAATCATTGAGCACCGTATCCATCTCACTGAATTCTTCCACTGCATCACTTTCGGCAGCCTCTGCAAGAACTGTGCTAACTTCAGAAGCCACAAGCACATCCGCTTGTGATTCCTCGGGAGCGATTTGAGTACTTACTAGGGCAACTTGAGGAAAGCTAGGAGCTACCCATGCTTTTTTTTTTCGTCACCTTTTTCTGAGGCAACAATAGTTTCAATCAGGCTGTCAATCTCAAGGGAACGAGATTCTTCGGCTGCCTTAAGTAAAATAATTTCAAAATTAGATTGTTCTGAGAGGCCTGCTCGAATGCTCGATTCACCCTTTTGCAATGTTTCACTCATACGCATCAGTGAAGCAGTGGTCATTTCTATTCCTAAAAACGATGTCTTACCTTTATTTTGAATTGCGTCTAATAAAACAGAGCGAATGTAGGCCATTAAATCATGATGCACGCGGATCAGATCACGTCCTTCAGCAACATAACGATTCACTCGATCAATAATCTTAGTAAATTCCAGTGTGGCCATTTCTTGAGCAATTCCTTTAACCTCATCAATTCCGACCAATCCATAAACGTCTAAGACATCCGATTCTTTGATTGATTTCCCACAAAAAGAAATCATTTGGTCTAAAATTGATTGGGCATCACGCATACCACCATTGGCTAAACGTGCAATCGCATCAAGAGCCTTTGCCTCCACTTCAATTCCCTCTGCCTTGCTAATGATTGTAAGTTTTTCCGCAATCACCGCTTCGGAAATCGGTCTGAATTCGAAACGTTGACAACGAGACACAATTGTCGGAAGCACCTTATGTGCTTCTGTCGTAGCAAAGAAAAACTTAACGTGTTCAGGCGGTTCTTCTAAAGTTTTCAACAATGCATTAAAAGCAGCTGTCGAGAGCATATGCACCTCATCAATAATATAAATTTTAAATGTACACTGTGCGGGGGTGTACTGACATTCTTCTCTCAGGCTTCGTATTTGATCTACACTATTATTTGAAGCACCATCAATTTCAATCACATCCATGCAGGAGCCATTCATAATGCTTTGGCTTACTTCACTTTCATTATTAACAGTGACACTTGGCCCACCTTCCGCATTGAGTGCTTTAGCAAATAAACGAGCCGTGCTGGTTTTCCCTGTACCTCGAGGTCCAACAAATAAATAGGCATGGGCAATTCGCTTCGATTCGATCGCATTCCTCAGTGTCTTAACAATGTGATCTTGTCCCACTAGCTCATCAAATTGTTTCGGACGCCAACGCCGAGCAATAACTTGATATGCCTTATTTGTCATAATGGGATTAAATGAATGAAGAAATATGTGAAAAAAGTGGCTAGGCACCCTACGGCACATATGAAATTTGCTACCGCTGCTCCCTTCCGGGCCTGACGGGGTTTGCAGATCCAATATTGCATAGGACCCAGCCGATTTAAGACTCTTAAAATTCACGCTTTCATTCAACCCTATTTTAAACTATTTTTAAAAATAATAGAAATATGACCAAAAATATTGCACAGAAACGTAAACAATTTTTTCCGATGAACGATTCGTTTAGGGATTATCTCAGTGCTCATGGAAGATACTACGAATTACCTCTGGTCTATGAAGATTTATTAGAGTACGAGGATTCCTTCCCCTTAATTAATGAATTTGGTGAAGATACCCTTTGGCAAACGCTTCTCTTTGACCAGCATCGAGGCAAAGACCTCTACCAAGCTTTAAAACGTATCTATGTCCAATTACGATCCGAAGGACAGGAATCGGTCTTAAAAAACTTGTATATCGATCGGGTCGACTTGTGTACTTTTGGAAATACCAAACCGATGCGAGTTCGTGTAGTGAATCAATTCAATGATAACCACGATTATTTCTATATCAAAAAAGCGGATGCCTCACGAGTCTATGGCCTCGAACTAGAAGAACTACTGTCCCCAAACGCTATCAACTTTCTTATATGGAAAGATACTTTAATTGAGGAGCATATTATTGGTGTGCCGGGTGATCAATTCATCAAAGAATATTTACCAAGGTCTGATATTCATGAAGTTCGCTTAGCTAAAGAATTTATTAAATTCAATGAGCGGAGTTTTGTTCGCCTACTAGGAGATATGCGTGCCTATAATTATGTAGTGGAGGTCACGCCTGATTTTGAGGAAAACCAATATCGAGTTCGTGCCATTGATTTTGACCAACAATGCTATGAAGGCAAACGCACCATGTATCTGCCGCAATATTTCAAAAATAACTTACCTGTAGTTCAGCTATGCACTCGTTTAATCAATAAAGATACCGCACTTCAGTACCAACAAGAAGAACGGGCTTTGATTAAACGACGTCTCAACTTTACCTCAAATCGTATTGCTCATTTAAGAGATTGCATGTGTGCCGATCAAATATCATCTGAGGAAAAAACGAAACAACTGAGAGAAGAGTTAGCAGAGATGCACAATGATCCTCGATTTTTAAACTGTAAAACCATGGGTGAAATCACTTTTCTTAATTTATCGGTCACCCTAAATCTTAATGAAGAACTGGGTTTTTACCCATAAAAAAACCCTCCATTCCATATTATTAAGGAAGGAGGGCTTTGTAAATTAAGCTTGTGAGTTTTAAAGCTGGGTTTAAATTACATCATTCCACCCATGCCACCCATACCACCCATGCCGCCCATGTCAGGCATTGCAGGAGCACCAGAATTTTCTTCAGGCTCATCGGTAATCATGGCTTCAGTTGTAAGAAGAAGTCCAGCAACAGAACCGGCATTTTGTAATGCAGTACGTGTTACCTTAGCTGGATCCACAACACCTGCTGCGATTAAGTCTTCGTAAGCACCAGTAGCAACATTGTAGCCGTTACCACCTTTAGACTTAAGCACTTCAGCAACGACTAATGAACCTTCGACACCGGCATTTTGGCAAAGCTGTCTTAGCGGTGCTTCAATCGCACGGCGGACAATCGATGCTCCAAGGGCTTCGTCTCCTTCGAGTTCAACTGCTGTTTTCTCAATTGATTTTGCAGCACGCAATAAAGCGACACCACCACCAGGGAGGATACCTTCTTCAACAGCCGCACGGGTTGCGTGCAATGCGTCGTCGACACGGTCTTTTTTCTCCTTCATTTCTGGCTCAGTTTGTGCACCAACATTAATCACGGCAACACCACCAGCGATTTTTGCTAAACGCTCTTGAAGTTTTTCACGATCGTAATCAGAGCTTGTTTCTTCGATCTGACGACGGATCTGTTTCACACGACCTTGGATGTCAGAGCTTTTTCCAGCACCTTCAACCACAGTTGTGTTTTCCTTATCAATAGAAACACGTTTTGCTTTACCTAAGTCACTCAATTGAACGTTCTCAAGTTTGATACCAAGATCCTCAGTGATGCAACGACCGCCTGTTAGAATAGCGATATCTTCAAGCATTGCCTTACGACGATCACCAAATCCAGGAGCCTTAACGGCAGCCACATTCAAAGTTCCACGAAGTTTATTCACTACAAGTGCAGCGAGTGCTTCACCTTCGATATCTTCAGCGATGATTACAAGCGGCTTGTTTGTTTTAGCTGCTGTTTGAAGTAATGGAAGAATTTCATTTAAGCTGCTAATCTTTTTCTCATGGATTAAGATATAAGCATCTTGGAATTGTACTTCCATAGACTCGTTATCTGTACAGAAATAAGGGCTTAAATAACCTTTATCAAACTGCATACCTTCAACAACGTCCAAAGAGGTTTCGATACCTTTAGCTTCTTCTACTGTAATGGTTCCGTCTTTACCTACGCGATCCATTGCTTCTGCAATAATCTGACCGATCTCTCCGTCCCAGTTTGCGGATACAGTAGCCACCTGACGAATCTCTTCGCTGTCTTTAACTTTTTTACTGAGCTTGGCAAAAGCGACGGTTGCTGAAGCAACTGCCTTGTCGATACCACGCTTTAAATAAACTGGGTTTGCCCCTGCTGCGACATTTTTGATACCTTCACGATAAATTGCTTCCGCTAAAACGGTTGCTGTTGTTGTACCATCTCCTGCAGTATCAGAAGTCTTAGAAGCAACTTCACGTACCATTTGAGCACCCATATTTTCATAAGGATCTGATAAATCAATTTCCTTCGCTACTGATACACCATCTTTTGTTACAGACGGAGCACCAAATTTTTTGTCAATAAGAACATTACGTCCCTTTGGCCCAAGAGTTACCTTTACTGCCTTAGAAAGTGTTTCAACTCCCCTTAGTAGTTTTTTACGAGCCGCTTCATCAAATAGAATTTGTTTAGCCATATTATTGTATACTTTAAATTTATTGTATTTTTAATTAACCGACGATTCCAAGAATACTATCTTCTTCAACGAGGATGTATTCGATTCCGTCAATTTTTACTGCAGTACCGCCATATTGTGGTAGTAATACCTTATCACCTTTTTTCACATTAAATGGAATTGCTTTTCCATTGTCATCTTTTTTACCAGTGCCGAGGGCCACAACTTCAGCTTCTTGAGATTTCTCTTTCGCTGAGTCAGGAATGATGATTCCTCCACGGATTTGCTCATCTTCTTCGACACGTTTCAGTAAAACGCGTTCACCTAATGGTTTTATTTTCATAGATTAATTTTTGTTTAGAATTTTTTTTAATTTTAAATTATTTTTTTTCTTCTTCGTCATCGATAACTTCAAAATCAGCATCTACCGTATCAGTGTCTGCTTGATTTGTATCAGCACTAGTATTTGCTGCATCTGCCGCTTGAGCGCTAGGGTCTCCCTCAGCACCTGCTTGAGCATACATCTCCTGTGCGAACGCTTGAACGATTGTTGAGATCTTTTCTTTCACCGCATTCAGTTCATCAGCCGTCGCATCTTGATTTTCAAGTACCTTTTTGCCTTCAGCTAATGCAGCTTCGAGTTCCGATTTCTTATCTTCAGGAATTTTATCTCCCTGCTCGCTGATTTGTTTTTCAGATTGATAAACAAGGTTGTCTAATTCATTTCTTGCTTCGACTTTAGTTTTGATCTCGGCATCTTCTGACGCATGTGCTTCTGCCTCACGCTTCAGTTTTTCAACCTCGTCTTTGTCTAAGCCTGATGAATCACTGATGGTAATATTCTGTTCTTTGCCTGTGCCTTTATCTTTCGCACTAACATTCAAAATTCCATTCGCATCAATATCAAAAGTTACTTCAATTTGCGGAACCCCTCTGGCTGCCGGAGGAATACCATCTAAGTTAAAGTTACCTAAGCGCTTGTTGTCTTTGGCCATCGGACGTTCGCCTTGCAAAACAACAATGTCTACAGCAGGTTGATTATCTTGATAGGTTGAAAATACATTACTCTTCTTAGTTGGAATTGTTGTATTTCTTTCGATCATTGCTGTGGCTACACCGCCTGCAGTTTCAATGGCTAAGGTCAAAGGTGTTACGTCGAGCAAGAGCACGTCACGAACATCACCTTGAAGAACACCACCTTGAATTGCAGCACCGATAGAAACGACTTCATCTGGATTTACTCCCTTATGCGGATCGTTACCGGTTAAGTCTTTGGCAATTTCAATAACCTTAGGTGCACGAGTCATTCCTCCAACTAGTACCAATTCCTTGATATCTGAACTGCTAAGCCCTGAATCTTTCAAGCAATTTTTAAATGGCTCTATCGTTCTTTGGTAAAGCCCATCACAAATCTGCTCTAATTTAGAACGGCTGAGTGTGACATTTAAATGCTTTGGCCCTGAAGCATCCGCAGTAATAAAAGGTAAGTTTATGTCTGTTGACTGAGATGAAGAAAGTGCGATTTTCGCTTTTTCAGATTCTTCTTTCAGACGTTGTAGGGCCATCTTATCAGTTCTAAGATCAATCCCATTCTCTTTCTTAAATTCTTCGATTAAGAAATCAATCAAAGCACTGTCCCAGTTATCACCACCAAGATGTGTATCACCATTGGTTGCTTTAACTTCAAATACGCCGTCACCAATTTCTAAAATAGAAATATCAAAAGTTCCTCCACCGAGATCGTAAACTGCAATCACTTCATCTCGACCCTTATCCAAGCCATAAGCTAAAGCCGCTGCAGTTGGCTCATTGATGATTCGCTTAACTTCAAGTCCTGCAATTTGACCCGCATCTTTCGTAGCTTGTCTTTGCGCATCATTGAAATAAGCAGGTACAGTAATCACTGCTTCAGTGACTTTTTCACCTAAATAGGCTTCTGCATCTGCCTTAAGCTTTTGTAAAATCATCGCTGAAATTTGCTCAGGAGCAAATTTTTCTTCTTTCCCGCTGACCTCTACTTGGATATAAGCATCGCCATTTTTACCTTCGCTCACTTTGTAAGGTAAGCTCTTGGCTTCTTCTTTCACTTCCGCGAACTTTCTTCCGATTAAGCGCTTGGATGAAAATATTGTATTCTGAGGATTCGTTACTGCCTGGCGTTTTGCCGATTGTCCAACGAGTCGCTCTCCGTTTTTACTAAATGCAACAATCGATGGTGTGGTACGAGCGCCTTCTGAATTGGGTATAACCACTGGCTCCCCACCTTCCATCACAGAGATGCATGAATTTGTTGTTCCTAAGTCTATTCCTATAATTTTTGCCATGCTTAATCTTATGCATATGGTGTGCCAAATACTTTATTTTATACATAAGTCGTTTATTAAGAGATACTAAAGTAATTAAAAATCGAAAATCGATTTTACAAAAGCCAACTTAATAGCGACATTATGGCACTATTGTCACTAATATTTTCTTTCGTGGCTCATAATTGTCACACTGATCACTATTTGCATTTTTAAGAAACAGAGCTAAGTTACACACAAAAATGAAAGCAAAAACAGAATCATTACGAAATAAAAAGAAAGTTGATTATGAGGCATTACAGTCTCCTCTCATGCGTATTCCTAAAATGGATATTGCGGTGACTCGTTCTTTAATTGATTTAGGGATAAAAGAAATTTATGAGCTCAAAGGTCGAGATCCAAACATATTGCATGAAGAAGCCAGTAGAATAAATGAAGAAATAAATGACTATTCGATTCGATATTTTCGATTAGCCGTATATTATTCTGAGAATATTACTCATCTCAATAAAAACAAAATACATCCAGACGACTGGGCGTAAGTATAGTAGCTAAATCAACGATGGCAAATCTCCATAATAAAGAAATCTTTCCGAAACAGGTTCCCGTAATGAATCTGACTGATTCTACTTTATTTCCGCAGGCAATTTTACCACTTTATATTTTTGAAAGCCGATATCAGCAAATGTTAGATGATGTCTTAGAGGGCCATCGAATCTTTGCGGTTGCTGACTTAGAGTTACAGGCAAATACCGTAGAAACAGAAACAAGCATTCCTGAAAAAAAAACCTCTAAAGATAAAGAGTTAATTATCGGGATTGGCATAGTTAGAGCCTGTCGAAAAAATCCAGATGGAACATCCCATTTAATTATTCAAGGTATGGCACGAGTAAAGCTTCTCTCTGTCTTGTGGGATAAACCTTATCCATTGGCTAATATTGAATATATCGCTTCAGAAAATAATAAAAACACCAATGATTACGAGGCGATCAAGCCGACCCTAATTGATTCAATTGAAAATTTACTTCAATTAGATCCGAATCTCCCAGAAGATATTCTGCCTTTTTTAGCCAATCTCGATGATTCAGAAAATGTTCTAGATGTGGCTATCGCAAGTTTATGCCCTACTGGTAAATTGAAGCAAAATTTATTAGAAACATTATCTGTAAGCGAACGCTATAAAACCTTTTTAAAATTTCTGAAAAGCGAAAAAGAAAATCTTTTATTACACAAAAAATTGCTAGGCGACCTAGATGAAAACGACACTAAAAATAATTAAATTGTTCTTTAAATCTTTATTGTAAAAACGTGGACAATTAGATAGGTAATAAGGTGTGATAATTGAAACTATAAAAACTTGGCTCGAAGGGCAAATTGCAGTTGGGTGGTTGAATACTTTAATACTCTATATTTGCACCGTTATTATATTATGGGTGATTGGGTATGTTTTATTTTTTGTAAGTAAATGTATTATCTTAAATCTTTTACCTAAGCTAACAAACAAAACTGAAACAAAGATCGATGATTTATTGCTCGAACACCGAGTCCCTCACCGCATCGTTCATATGATTGTATTTTCAATAATACATCGCATCAATGGGAGTTTATTTTCATCCGAAGAAGCGATTTATCATTTGAATAACAGTATCATAACCCTTCTTATAATTGTTTCCGCTGTATTCATAATAGATGCCTTATTAAATTTCGCAAATAGTCTTTTCGCCCGATCAAAGTATGCTGAAAGATTCCCCACAAAAAGTCTTATTCAGGCACTAAAACTCATTCTCTACTTCTTCGGAATCATATCTATTTTATCCGTTTTATTAGATAAATCGCCATTATTCTTTATTTCAGGGCTTGGTGCCTTAACCGCAGTTCTCTTACTGGTATTCAAAGATCCTCTCCTAGGCTTGGTAGCAGGTGTACAAGTATCAGCTAATAATTTAATTAAGGTGGGTGATTGGATTGAAATCCCTAGCCATGATACAAATGGTGTCGTCAAAGACTTCACATTGACTACTTTGAAGGTTCAAAATTGGAACCAAACAATTTCATCAATTCCCATGCAGACTTTGATATCCAATTCCTTTAAAAATTGGAGACAAATGGGTCAATCTGGTGGAAGAAGAATCAAACGCTCTATTCTTATTGATGCCAATTCTATTGAATTTGTAGATAGCGTTTTAATGGATGCATTGAATAAATTACCGCTGTTGAAAGAATACCTTAACGAAAAAGGAAAAGAATTAGAAAACTACAACAACACAGATGGAGCTAATTCCGCAAAAAACACAAAGATACAGAGGCGTCTGACTAATATTGGGACCTTTAGAGCCTATTGCTTTGAATACCTAAAAAACAACCCAAGCATCAACAGTGAATTAACTTTGATCGTCAGGCAATTAGAGCCAACCGAAGGAGGTATCCCTATTGAAATTTGGACTTATTCCGCAACAACTGATTGGGTTGCTTATGAATCTATTCAAAGTGATATTTTCGATCACCTTTATTCGATATTACAGGAGTTCAATTTAAAAGTTTACCAAAAGCCAAGTGGTGCAGATGTAAAAAGTATAGCTCAGTCTAGCTAAACTTAAAAAGCATCAATCAAAGCATTGAACTGATCGCATGGTCGCATGACCTTCGTAGCCAGTGATTCATTCGGCTGAAAATAGCCATCTAAATCAACCGCTTTCGATTGAACCCTATTCAATTCACTAATGATTGCCTCACTAGCTTGATTTAGCTCTTCAAATAAGCCTGTAAAGGCTTCGGCTAATTCAGGAGAATCCTTTTGTGCTTTCATTGCCTCAGCCCAATATAAAGCAAAGTAAAAGTGACTGCCTCGGTTATCCAATTCGCCTGTCTTTCGAGAAGGTGACCGATTTTCCATCAAAAATTTCTCTATAGATTGATCTAGAGTCGCAGCTAAAATAGAAGCTTTTTCATTGTTAAATGTTTTTGCTAAATGCTCAAGAGAAACACCTAAAGCCAAAAACTCACCAAGGGAGTCCCATCGCAAATGGTTTTCTTCAGTCAATTGTTGAACATGTTTTGGAGCAGAACCACCCGCTCCGGTTTCAAATAAGCCGCCTCCATTCATTAAAGGAACGATTGATAACATCTTCGCACTCGTGCCCAGTTCTAAAATTGGAAAAAGGTCGGTTAAATAATCACGTAAAACATTTCCGGTGACAGAAATTGTGTCTTTACCCATTTTCATTCTTTTTAATGTGTAGCGAGAGGCTTCGACTGGGGCTAAAATCTTCACTTCTAAACCATCCGTGTTTAAGCTAGATAGATGTTGCTCTACTTTTTCAATCAGTTCGGCATCATGAGCACGTTCTTTATTTAACCAAAAGATTGCAGGATCTTCTGTATCTCTTGAACGCTCGATAGCAAGCTCGACCCAATTTTTTACAACAGCATCTTTCACTTGGCAGGCTCTCCAGATATCGCCTTTGGAAACACTATGTTCTAAGAGAGCCTCGCCTGCTTGATTCAAAATTTTAACCACACCATCTTTAACGATTTCAAAGGTTTTATCATGCGAGCCATATTCTTCTGCTTTCTTTGCCATTAAGCCTACATTAGAAACTGTACCCATTGTTTTCGGATCAAATGCACCATGTTCCTTGCAAAAACGAATTGCCTCAGCATATACACCAGCATAACAACGATCTGGTATCACAAAATTAGTGTCTTGTAATTGACCAGCTGAATTCCACATTTTTCCTGAAGTTCGAATCGCAGCGGGCATTGATGCATCAATAATAACATCACTAGGCACATGTAAATTAGTTATCCCTTTATCCGAGTTCACCATAGCAATATCTGCTCCATGCTCCATAGAAGAGGCAATTGCTTGAGTCACTGCCTCCTTATCTTCTACTGAGGCATTTTGAAGACGTGCAAATACGTCTCCTAGTCCATTTCTCTCATCCACCCCTAAGGATTTAAAGGGCTCACTGTATTGGTCGAAAACAGATTCAAAATAAACAGAGACCGCGTGACCAAAAATAATAGGATCGGAGACCTTCATCATTGTTGCTTTCATATGCAAAGAAAACAAAAGCCCTTCTTCTTTAGACATTCTTATTTGATCTTTAAAAAATGCTCTTAGCTTTTCTACACTCAAGAAACTTGCGTCTAAGACCTCACCTTTAATTAAATCCAATGATTCTTTAAGTATGATCACTTCACCATCAGTCGTGTGAAGCTGAATGGAAACTGATTGATTATTCTCTAGAGTAACTGATTGTTCGTTTTCAAAAAAATCACCTTCGCTCATACTTGAAACCATGGAGCGAATCCCAGAATCCCACACACCCATAGAATGTGGATTAGCTTTTGCATACGCTTTCACTGCGGGCGAACAACGTCGATCGGAATTACCTTCTCTTAATACCGGATTAACTGCACTCCCCTTAACGCTATCATAGCGTTTTTTAATGTCTGTCGCTTCATCACTATCGGGACTTTCTGGATAATCTGGAATAGCATAGCCTTTTGACTGTAGTTCCTTGATACAGGCTTTCAACTGAGGAATAGAGGCAGAGATATTAGGTAGCTTGATGATATTGGCCTCTGGCAATTTGGCTAATTCACCTAATTCTAAAAGATCGTCTCTTTGTTTTTGCTCAGAAGATAAGCAATAGGGGAATTGAGATAAAATTCTAGCTGCCAAAGATATGTCTCGTGTCTCAACTTGAATACCTGCTTTTTTAGTAAAGGCTTGAACAATTGGTAATAAAGAAAAGGTAGCCAAAGCCGGTGCCTCATCTGTAATTGTGTAAATAATTTTTTCCCCTGTATTCATAAAACTTATTATCCTTTAAAATTGGTACAAAACTCATTTAGGCGCTTTAGACCTTCAGTGATAACTTCATCAGAAGTTGCGTAACTTAACCGCATGTAACCAGGTGCACCAAAGGCTTCACCGGGAACAACCGCTACTTTTTTTTCTTCAAGAAGCTGATCCGCAAACTCTATACTACTTATCCCTAAATTCTTAATACGAGGGAATAAATAAAACGCTCCTTCAGATCGGTTACACTCGATTCCAGGTATGGCATTCAAGCCGTCTAATAACATAATGCGGCGGCGATCAAAATGCTTCAACATACCTTTTACTGCAGAAAGCGACTGATCCCATTCCTGCAAAGCTGCCAAAGCACCATATTGAGCAAACGTTGTCGCATTAGAGGAGGTCTGACTTTGTAAACTACCCACAGCCTTGGCAATTTCCAGAGGCGCAACTAATGTCCCTAAACGCCACCCTGTCATAGAAAATGTTTTACTGAAACCCGATACTGTTATTGTTAAATTTTCAGCTTCTTTCGAAAATGATGCCGGACTGTAGTGCTTTACGCCATCATACAATAAATATTCATAAATCTCGTCCGATAAAATATAAATGTTATGCTCAATCGCTACCGCTACAATAGCCTCTAATTCAGATTTTGTATAAATTGCTCCCGTTGGATTTGAGGGACTATTTAAAATTACCATACGAGTTTTATCCGTTATCGCTGCTTTAAATTGCTCGGCATTTATTTTAAAGCCATCTTCCATTTCAGTAGTGATATACTTTGGCACACCTCCTGCCAATTTTACCATTTCTGGATAACTGACCCAATAAGGGGCTGGTATAATCACCTCATCTTCAGGACTGACCACAGATAGAATTGCTAAGTAGCAGGAAAATTTCCCACCTGGGCTAACAATTACCTGACTAGCCTCTGTGTCGCCCAATCCATTATCACGAGCATATTTTTCCGCAATTGCAGATCTTAAAGCCGGAACACCTGCAGCTGGGGCATATTTTGTCATACCATCCTTGAGGGCTTTTTCTGCCGCCACCTTAATAAACTCTGGTGTATCAAAATCAGGTTCCCCTGCTCCGAATCCACATACTGATTCTCCTGCGGCTTTTAACGCCTTTGCTTTCGCATCAACTGCTAACGTTGGCGATGGAGAAACACCCTTTGCCCAAACTGATAAATTATGCATTTTAAAAAAAATTACTTTGTGATAAAAAAAAATAAGCGCTCATAGGTAGAAATAAATCTTCCTATGAACGCTGATTGAAATTTCTGCCTCAATTAAGGCAAGCTTTACCTAAGAATTTTAGAAAAAAACTTTTTTAGAAATTACTTCTTCTTTTTTGCTGTTTTCTTTACCGCTTTTTTAGCTGCCTTCTTTGCTGGTGCTTTTTTCTTAGCAGGTGCTTTTTTCTTCACAGCTTTCTTAGCTACCTTCTTTGCAGGTGCTTTCTTTTTAGCGGGTGCTTTCTTCTTCACCACTTTCTTAGCTGGCGCTTTCTTCTTTGCAGGTGCTTTCTTCTTCACCACTTTCTTAGCTGGCGCTTTCTTCTTTGCAGGTGCTTTCTTCTTCACCACTTTCTTAGCTGGCGCTTTCTTTTTAGCTGGTGCTTTCTTCTTCACCACTTTCTTAGCTGGTGCTTTCTTCTTCACCACTTTCTTAGCTGGCGCTTTCTTTTTCACCGCTTTTTTAGCTACCTTTTTAGCAGGTGCTTTTTTCTTCACCGCTTTCTTAGCTACCTTCTTTGCAGGTGCTTTCTTTTTAGCGGGTGCTTTCTTAGCTACCTTTTTAGCAGGTGATTTCTTTTTCACCGCTTTTTTAGCAGGTGCTTTTTTAGCTACCTTCTTTGCTGGTGCTTTTTTCTTAGCGGGTGCTTTTTTCTTCACCGCTTTTTTTGCTGGTGCTTTCTTAGCAGGTGCTTTTTTTACAGAAGCTTTCTTAGCAACTGGTTTTTTGGCCACTTTTTTCTTAGCTGGCGCTTTTTTAGTAGTTTTCTTCTTAGGCATAATTTTATTAGGTTGTTAACAAAAGTTAGATATGGCTTTTCACAAGAATATGATGATTCTAGCAGTGAAAATATTTGTCAAAAATCAGGTAGATTAAATTGTAGGTTATTATGTAATTCCTAAATCTTTAGGAATGAAAATTCTTGAATGAATACTTGAATTATAAAAAGTGAAAGTGTCCCGACTGATTCATTATTTATGAGTTCTACAATTTGCTACAAGGCATACGAATTATTTAAGAAAGAACAAAACTAACAGATAAAGATTATATAAAAATAATATTAAGTGTTATAGTATGAATTATGGCTTAGACTTAATTTCGTCAATATAAAATTCAGCAAGAAAAAAGTATAATAACTAATCAAAAAATAAAATTATATTTTCATCTTTTCCATAACTCGGATCGAAGAAAAGCAAAGCTTCATCTTCAGGCAAAACATTCGCCTGCTTAACTTTAAAAATTGTTTTATTGTTTTTCTCTTTAAAAACTAAACGACTGATTATCCATAAGTTTTCAAATTTCTTTACCCCAGAGACAGTCAGTTCATTTAATATCTTAGTGTCATTTAAATATTCAATTTTTCGCACACTATTATATTTAGAGTCAATAGACACTCTAACTGATGAAATCCCGTTAGAGGTAAACCCTGGTGCATTCTCTACACTAAAAATGTAATTTTGAATTACACTGCTTATTCCATAAGTTCGCGGACCTTCATAAGTGAATTTATCCCAATGTACATAAGGCATTAATACGTCTACAGGCCGAAATAAAATATCATTAGAAAATTGTGAAAACATTTCACTTTCGTCGATTAAAGCAAATGTACTTTGTCCTCCTAAGCGTTTCCAAGCTTTACTCTGATCACCTTCATGAAAAATATAATCTACTAAAATACTTCCTTTTTGATCGATTAAAAATAATCTTTTGAAAATCTTTTGATTAAAGGAAGCAACTAACAATACTCCTTGGGTTATTGTCAATTTCGTGCTGTTTTTTTCTCTATGAATAAAATCAAAAGAGATCTTACATGACTTGATTTTTTGATGCGCGCGAAGCAATGCGATTTTAGCATTAGCCTCTTCAAGCGATAAACGTTCTAAAGAACGAGATTCTGATAAGCCTTTTTTCGAATGAATGCTTAAGGAATGCGCAACATTGGCACAGAAAAAGAAACAAGGGAAAAGTAAAAAAGTGATTCGAATCCAATCACGTACGTTGCCCATAATTAAATTTAATTTATTCTGCTTCGCTTCCTTCAGCGTCTTCAACAGTCGCTTCCTCTGTGATTGGAGTAATTGATTCTACATCTATTCCAATCTCTTGATCTGATGCATTGTTTTGATACATAAGATATAAGATTAATGCTATAGTAAAAAATGCAATAGAGGTATAGATCGTAGCCTTAGTTAAAACATTAGAAGTATCGGAACCAAATGCTGATTCGGCCATACCGCCGCCGAAAGCAGATCCCATTCCCCCACTTTGGCTTTTTTGCATCAAAACTAAAAAAACAACAAAGACAGAGATTAGAATTAAAACTAAAGTTAATAAACTGATAAAAAGTGAACTCATATTAGAAAGGTTAAAGATATATAGATGAACAGGATTTATTTTTATTTCAAGAGCTTAATTATTAAATATAATTCACAATTTCGCTTTGACAGATAGATCAATAACAATTTCTGTTTTCAGTATGCGACAACTTCAATATCAAAAATTGCTAAGCAAGACTCAAATCATGATAGGAATCATTTTGAGCATCGGAGTATTCATTTTAATGTCAATTGTACTCAAACCTTTTACGTTTTCACCAGATCCTACAATTGCTCAATTACAAGCCTGCTTTGCAGCTGTTCCTATTTCTACTACATTTTGGTTTGCATGCAATATGTTCATGATTGTTTTGTCAGATCAAATTAAGCAAAAAAAGGAAAACACTAAATAGTTTATTGATTTTTTCCTGCCCCAAAGACTAAAGCTCTTTGCGAAATTCCTTAGCAAGACCTAAACGATGTATTTTTGCGTTGTGCCTAACATCCACCGGAAATTGTTTTTTAAAAAAGAAATCCTTAATGGATGCAGTTAACGGATCACTTAGAGCGCATTCACTTAAGATTTTTTGAAATAATTGAAGCGCTCGCTTTGTTTTAGGGTAATACTGTGCTTCAGGCTCAATGACAATTCCAGCTCTACCCCCGCCTAAATCAATCAATGCACTTCTAGACACACAGTCTAACTGATTGAAGATCGCTTCGCAACATACCGTCTCCAAGATACCGACCTCCGTTACGACTCTTTCAGCCTTGCGCCCACAAAACCATAAATATCCGGCTTCATCCATCCAGCCTACGTCTCCCATACGGTGCCAGAAAAAACCATTGTCTTTAATTTTTGATAGTTCTGTCGCACTCAGTAGCTGGTCATACATTTCAGTCACTGTCGGCCCAGACACAATAATTTCTCCAATCGTACCCGGTGCACATTTTCTGACCTCTGCAATTGAAGCTATGGCGCCCTCTTTAGGCTCGATAATTTGAATCTTAAGATTAGGCAAAGCCCGTCCCACACAATTCCCCCTGCGACTATTGGCAAATTCATCCACCTGCTTTTCGAAAATTTCCATCGCTGATAATGAACTGACGGGTAGAGCTTCCGTTGCCCCGTAAGGTGTGAAAATTTCACCATTCGGGATAGTGTCTTTTAATTCCTCTAATAATGATTGTGGCGCAGGAGCTCCTGCCATAATTACCCGCTTCAGAGACGGAAGCGTAATTTGTTTGGCCTTACAATATTTAAGGACAATCGACCAAATAATAGGTGAGCCAAAGCTGTTCGTAATTTGGTTTCTTAAAATACTATTAACAATTTTTTCAGGCTTTATTTTTGCCGGCTGACTTGGGTTCATCTCTGGCACAACTGTACACATGCCCAAAGCTGGATTGAATAAGGCAAAAACTGCCAACATCGGCAAATCTACTTCGCCCGATTCAATTTTATACTCTTCCTTAATTAATTGAATCTGAGCATAAAACATACTGTGCGTATAACACACGCCCTTAGCTTTGCCTGTAGAACCAGAAGTAAACAAAACCGCTGCTAATTCATCCTTTCCTACTTCAACGGCATCATAACTAACTACCCCAAGATGCTTCTTAAGCGAAGCTTTGAACCGTGCATCTAGAGTAATCGCTTTCTTAAAACTCTCATGCGCTCGTAAAAACCATTTTGCCAAACTAATTGCAACTGTTCCTCCGACAATCGCATCAACCTTTGATTGCTTTGCACATTCAAAAAAACGCCCTAAGCCCATTCCCGGATCAATCACAACAGGCACAGCTCCTATCTTCAATAAGGCAAAAACAATCTGAATAAGATCTAGCCCCGGCTTCACCATTAATAAAACACGCGTGCCACGAGCCACGCCTAAGGACATAAATCGATGCATTACGGCGTCTACCATGGCATCTAATTCCTTGAAACTCACATCCATGTAAACGGAAGGAGACCAAAAATTTGGCTTATAGGAATAAATTAAAGCCTTTGCATCAGGATTTTCATTCGCTTGGGCCGACAAAAAGCTCGAAACATTAAAATGCATGATAAAAATTCATCCTACGCTGAAAACAAAAGCTCTTATTTAAGATAATACATATAAATCTGTATCTCTTTAATCTAAGGTTAAGCCATCCGCTAGCTCCATATTCGTATGCACAGCCTTAACGTCTTCTAAATCATCTAATACTTGAATTAAGTGCAGTACCTTCCTTGCTGTTTCAATATCGTTTACGGGCATATTCACCTTAGGTAAATAAACTAATTCAGAGGAAACACATGGAATTTCTTTTGCCGCAAGCGATTGTGAGACATTGTCAAAATCGCCAATTGCACAAAGCACCTCAAAATGATCTTCCTCATTTTTGATATCATCAGCACCCGCATCCAAAGCAATCTCCATTAAGCCCTCTTCATCAATTACACTCGCTTCGATAATGAATTGTCCCTTTCGCTCAAATTGGAAAGCCACGGCTCCGACACCGGCTAAGTTGCCTCCATTTTTACTCATAGTACTTCGTACCTCTGAGGCAGAACGATTTTTATTATCTGTAGTGACTTCTACCACAAAGCCGACGCCGCCAGCTCCATAGCCTTCGTATAAATTTTCTTCGTAAACAACACCCGGCAATTCACCTGTCCCCTTTTTAATTGCACGGTCGACATTATCTGCGGGCATATTAGCTGCCTTAGCTTTTTGAACCAATGTTCGCAAACGAGGGTTAAACTCAATCTCGCCTCCCCCATCTCGTGCCGCAAGGGTAAGCTCCTTGCTAATTACACTAAAAATTTTACCACGTTTTGTATCAACTGCCGCTTTATGGCGTTTGATGGTCGCCCACTTACTATGTCCTGACATGATTAAAAAAGATTAAAGTTTGGATGTTATCTATAATTTATCTAAAAACTAACATACAATCATTTTACCATTAATTGCGAGATTTCTTTTTTAAAGAACTTACTTTTGCTTTAATTGACTGAGCATTTTGCACTCGATTTTCATCCACTTTAATTGGTTCTTTCTTACTGTGAATCATCTTTTGCTGAATGATTGTTAAGATATTTTGCGTCGTCCAATAGATAACCAATCCAGAAGAAAAGTTATATAAGAAAATCAAAAATATGAACGGCATAAATTTGAAAATCTTTGTGTGTAAAGGATCAGCTGTTGGCGAAACAGGCATAATCTGCATCTGATAAAACATCGTCACTCCCATAAGAATTGGGAAAAGATTGATCGGGAAACCAGCAACCACTGCAATAGTATCCGCTTGGGATAAATCAGCTACCCATAAAAACGATTCGTATCGCAATTCAGCTGCAGTACGCAACATATAGAAAAGCCCAAGGAATATTGGCATTTGGATCAATACAGGAAAACAGCCCGCTAAAGGATTCACCCCATGCTCACGAAATAATTTCATCGTCTCCTGCTGCAACTTCTGAGGATTCTTTTCGTACTTTTTCTTCAATTCAGCCATAGGAGCTTGAATCTTAGCCATACCCTTTTGCGATTCCGCTGCCTTGCCTGTCAACGGCCAGAAGATCAACTTAATGATAATGGTCATGATCACAATTGACCAACCCCAATTCGGCACAAAAGAGTGAATCAAGGACATGAAATAAAGTAACAATTTACTGAAGAAGCCAAACCAACCGAATTGCATCACCTTGTCTTGATAGTTCCCAAGGCCTTGCAAACGCTTAAACTCTTTCGGCCCAACGTAAAACTCTGTCTCTAAGCTACGACTTTCATTAGAAGCAATCGTATCAAAAGAAAAAGCGACATTACTGGAAATACCCAGCCCTTGCTCATTCTCGTCATAAACAGGCAATACCTGAACTCTTTTTGCCGGAATAGATGAGGACAACAAACCAGCATAATATTGATTCTGAATCGATACCCAATCAAAGCGACCTTCCTGGATCAGCCCATTATCCAAATCACCGAAATTATTCGCCGATAAAGCTCGGCTATCTTTAACCTTATTAATTGGAGTGAATTTAGTTTTATTTCCATCAAAAGTTCCGACCGTTAAAAAATGCTCCAATTCTTTTTCATTGATCGGGAAAACCGTACCGAGATTTAAATAAAGATTTTTGAATATCAAATCTTGCTCGCTGTCATTTCGGATCGCGGAAGTATGCTTAATTAAATACGGCTCACTACTCGATTTATTCAGGGCAAAACTTCTTCGAACTACCAAGCCATCTTCAGACTGGTACATAAAAACAATTTGATCTTCCGTATGTCGCTCAACCGCATAACTGACATTCAATAATTTCAGTCGCCCACTTTTTTCAAAACTTAGAGCTAAAGAAGGCACCTGCCCATGCTTATTGAAAACAAAGCTGTCTAATTCACCACGCTTCGCTTTTAAAAAACTAATTTCCTCAATTGCCGCACCCGCATCAGTTAACTTAACTTCAAGATACTCATTTGAAATCGAGTAAACTGTGCTTTCTTTAAGAACCTCGCTGTCTAACTCATTAGCCAATTCTTTATTAGTATCCGCTACTTCAAAAACTTCATTGAAGCCATTAACTTCCTCTGCAGCACCTGTATTCCCTACGCTAATCGATTCATTTTCTACACCACTAGCACCTTGCACTTCAGCCATGCTTGTCTGCATTTGTGTCTCCTCCATCGATTTCGATTGCATGAAAAGTATGATCATTCCTGCAGCAATGAAAAATATTCCTAAGATTGTATTCTTTGTATCCATTATTTGAAATTTAAAAATTTAGCATCGGTCACATCCTTTATGAGGAACAGGATCCACCCCTCCCTCATTCCATGGATGACAACGACACACACGATTGATTGCGAAATAAGCACCCTTGACAATACCAAAGCGTAAAAATGAATCCTTGGCATAATTTGAGCATGAGGGGTAAAAACGACACGATGACTGTGTACCAAAAAGAAAAAGCTTCAGAGGAGATATAACCAGCTGATACGCTCGGATCAAACATACGAAGACAAATACTAATATTCTCGAAGCCAATGATTTCATCCTATTTCATTATTTTGTGTGAATTTTTTCCCGTACCAAGCACAAGATTCCAAGAAGTCATTTTCCAATTTTGCAAAACTCACTTTATCAAAACCCAAACGCAAAACAACAATCAACTGGCTTCCCGCAGGCAAAAGCAAATGATGTTTATGAAAAAGTCTTCGGAAAATTCGTTTACCACGATTACGAACAACTGCATTTCCCACTCGGCGACTTGCAATAATGCCTAATCGAGTTGGTAGCTTAGATTCTTGCTTATCAGAATCTACAAATTTTAATTGAGTTATAAAATAAGGCAATACACGTCGTAAGCCACTGCTACGGATAGAAGAAAATTCGTTACTATTTTTTATGCGAAATTCCTTAGGAATACCCATATAACTAAGGCCGTAATTAAGCCGCTAAGCGACTGCGTCCTCTAGCACGGCGGGCAGCAAGGATCTTACGACCACTTCGAGTCGCGTTACGTGCACGGAAGCCAAATTTTCTAGCTCTTTTGATCTTTGAAGGACGATATGTCGGTTTCATAATAAGTAATCGAATTTATAAAAGAAAAAGTTATAAAGAAGATTGTGAGCGCACTGTCAAGCAAGCATCGAGATTTCTTTAACTCTTTTTAGCACTCAAACACAGAAACTCTTAAACAATTCAACTTTAAACAATGGTGGGCCCGGTGGGACTCGAACCCACGACCAAGGGATTATGAGTCCCCTGCTCTAACCACTGAGCTACAGGCCCATTAATTGCGTTGTTATAAACGTATAAGAAATGCGTTTAAACTAAGGACGAATAAATAGTTATATGCCTAAGTTAATGGCAAGAAAATTCGCTAGTGCGATACAAAGAATACTGTATTAGATAAGATATTTTTGGTGAAAACATGAATATCAAAAATAATCTAAAATAGATTCATGGCTTAGAGCTGAGAGATATGTTTAGAATCTTCAATCTTCTTAATTTCTTTATGATTCAGTAATTCTTTATGATTCAGTGGTTGAGGTTGCGTAATATACGATTTTATAATTTTACGAACCAACCAAGAAGGTGTGACTTCCATAGATTTCGCTTTGGTGAGGTAATTGCTTTCTGCATTCGCTATATAGTTTCCATTTTCATCTAAGCCAGCTCCCGCTTCAATAGCATCATCTCTATCATTACTAGCATCCGATTCTGCTTTTAGTGCGTCATCCAATAAGCTATCTGCATCTTTAAAAGATTCTGCTCCGGAGATGTAATTACTTTCTGGATCAGCCTCATAGGTTCCATCGGCTTCGAGACCAGCTCCGACCTCAATAGCATCGATTTCGGCTTGCAATTCAGCCGTTGTTTGACCTTGAAGCGTTAAAGAAAAAGTGAATGCAAGCGAGCTGCAGATTGATAAGAATATGATTTTAAAAAGATTTTTCATAAGTTATTATATTATACTTCTTTATTAGAGAGCTTTTATTCTAATTTATTCCATTTTTATCCTCTTTAAATAAAATTTCTCTACTTATTTTTTTTAACTAACTAATGATTAACAACTTAGGTTAATCATAAGCGTAAATCTTCTTTTTTTAATTATTTTTGCACAATTTTGCATATAATCTATTGACTTTTATTATTATATAATGCAATTTAATGGTACAAATACATTACCTACACACACAATACATGAACTAAAAACCCCTTCGTAATGTATTACTATATTATATAACTATAGTTAACTTATATACCCTATGAAAAAATTATTATTAACATCTCTATCATTTTTTGGATTAGCATTAGCCTCTTATGGTTTTAATGTTTACTCTGAAAATTTTGATAGCTTAAACGTAGGTGTAGACAATATTGGAAATGCTGGATTTAAATTCGGCAAGAACATATATGCTACAACTAACTCAGCGAACTCAATTGATGCCGTTGAAAATGGAAATTGGTTTCCAAATGCGGCTGGAGGAGCTTCAGCAGTAGACGCTGGTGACAACGGTTCAGCTGGTATGATCAAAACATGGACTGACTTCGGTTGGGCTCCTGATTTTGAGAATAATCAGTCTCAAAGATCACTACAGTTTGTTGACATTACCTTAACTCAAGCAATGCTTGATGCTGGTTCAATCAGCGGGTCTGTTGAATACAAAATCGGTGACGCTTTTGATGGTACAACAGCTCTTGCAGGTGCTTTCCTAAAAGTTCTTGATGTTTCTGCTGGATGGAGCGAAATCGCATACGGCCAAATGGCTTATGATGGAACATCAACAGGTTGGCAGTCAGCAGGTACTAGCATTTCAATTTCAGGAATTGGTGCAGAAGCCGGAGATTTACTTCAATTTGGTCTCTATAATGAGTCTCAAAATTATACAGGTAACGGAACTTGGACAGATAACATTTCAGTATCTGCAGTACCAGAACCAAGCACTTATGCTTTAATTGCAGGTTTTGCTGCTTTCTTATTTGTTGCGATCCGTCGCCGCAAATAATTAGTTAGAACTTAATTATTTAACGAAAGCTCTGATGGTATTCCATCAGAGCTTTTTTTTTGCCCAAATTACTTACATAGCACAGAAGGTAAAAAAGGATTTAGAGAATGAATGATGAATATTCTTATATCTCTTAACTTCTGTTTATTAGTATCTTAAGGAGATTTTTCATGGCCTCCTCCCCATCTTTATCCGCAAACCAAAAATTAAAGGAATAATTAAGACAGCTTAAGCATCTCATTAATTGTAAAATTATGCAAAATTATCTTATAACCTACTAATAGATACCCTAATTATGAAAAAAACACTTATTTTAATAAGCACAGTTTGCTTACTAAGTTTAATGAATTTTACCGCACATGCAGTAAGCGTTGATGCTTCATCGACTGGAAATTGGTCTGCTACTCGGTCAGGTAATACATTAACACTGGCCCCTAATACAAACACTTATGCGGATAACATAAATGGAGACGCTGCAGCAAACGATTATTGGTCTAATTCTCCAGATGGAGGCTTAACAATGGGCCCCGTTGGAGGTAAATACATGCAAGCTATCTATAAATTGGAAAGTGGCACAGATTGGGCTAGGCAAAGTCTGAACCTATCTGGAACTATCGACAGCAATACACTAGACTCTCGTTACAGTCTTTATGTTTTCGGAAAAACACTAGTGAACAACGTGTGGAGCGAACATCAGTATGAGAGAGTATCTCTTTCAAGTGGTGCAGCGTTCTCATTTGACTTTAATGTTGATGCTGGTGACCACGTTGCTCAAATTGGTCTCATATTAGAAGGTTCTAATGCTAACCCTGAAGATTGATTAGGGTAATGTTCAATTCTCTAGTCTTACTGCATCAGCGGTTCCAGAGCCTAGCACATATGCTTTAATTGCTGGTTTCGCTGCATTCTTATTTGTTGCGATCTATCGCCGCAAATAAACTAGCTTACTAGCTAAAGAGCTATTTCAAAAAAAAGTCTCAATGAATTACCATTGAGACTTTTTTGTATTAAAATTAAATATGCAAGCTACTTGCTGCATACAATGAACGATTAATCGTCCCGTCCTTAATCGTCCCTTGAATTAGCTACATTCACTTTTAAGGCACGGCCTGCAAGTGGTTGTCCATCTAATTGCTCAATGGCCGCATGTGCGTCTTGCTCATCTTGCATTTCAACGAAACCAAATCCACGAGGTCTTCCACCACCTGGTTGAGTTACGATGATTGCATCTTCGACCACACCTATAGTGGAGAAAAGCGTATCTAAGTCGTCTCCGGTAACTTCAAATGGTAAATTTCCAATATATAATCGTACTGACATAATGATAAATATTTAAGTAATAAAAAAGATATAAAGAAATAAGCGGCTCTGAAGAGCAACTAAATTCGCTTAACTCTTTTCATTTTATCAATTCTTCTTTAGTTAAAGTAACATTATGAAAAGTAGCTCTGATAAAAAAACGATCTTAAGGGTTTCAAAATATTTATTTCGCTATCGATATTTATTTGGGCTTACCTTGAGTTTCGCTATATTAATGACGCTGCTCGAAATCAGTGTGCCTCTAGCCATTCAATCGATCTTTGATCACATGGAAATGAGCGGTTCGATTAAGTCCTTGTGGAATGGTATCTTAATCATTGGACTTCTTTATATAAGCAGTGAAGTGTTTAATTGCTTACGTATTCGGGTAAATAACAAACTGGAACAAAAGGTATTAATGGATATGCGGAGTGACCTTCACAATAAGTTATTAAAACTATCGGTTACCTTTTATGACCAAAGAAAAAGTGGAGAATTGGCCTCAAGAGTGATTGAAGATGTGGCTAATGTTGAGCGAGCATTGTTGGATGGAACAGAACAGGGAGTCGGCTCTTTAATAAAAATTTTAGGGATCAGCATCGCTCTTTTTTATATGCAGCCTACTTTAGCATTTTGCGTCTTTCTACCTGTTCCAATTTTATTAGTCGTAGGTGTATTCTATTCTAAACGCTCTCGCTATGTTTGGAAGAAAGTACGAGAAAGTGCCAGTGATCTGAATAGCTTAATCATTGAAGATATTCAGGGAAATCGACTCATCCAAAGCTTTGGATTACAGGACAGAGAAAAAGCCCGCTTTGCAACAAAGGCGAATGATCTTAAGGAAAAAAATATACGAGCCATGTATCGATGGTCTTTTTATAGCCCTGCCACAACGCTAGTCACTAAATTAGGCTTTCTCAGTATTATTGGTATCGGGGGATTTATGGTCTTTAATGGGGAGCAAAGCTTAAGTATCGGTACTCTAATCGCATTTTTTCTTTTAGCCAATATGCTGTATCAACCGATTGCACAATTACATGGACTGAACCATTTACTTGCGGCTGGGAGGGCTTCAGGTGAGCGTGTTTTTGAAATTTTAGATACCCCGATAGATGTTGATGATGCCAAAAAGGCTCAACCTATCCAAAGACGTGACTTATCCATTTGCTTTGAAAATGTCAGCTTTCAATATCCCGAACGTGATGCCGTTATTTCCAATTTAAATTTACTCATTGAAAAAAATAAAGTGACCGCATTAGTCGGAGCCACAGGTGCGGGCAAAACTACGATCGCCAATTTAGCTATGCGAACCTACGATGCAACATCTGGGCAAATCACATTTGCTGATGAACACATACAAAATATTTCTTTAAAAAGCTTACATGATCACATTGGCTTTGTCGCTCAAGATCCCTTCCTCTTTGATGGAACTATTCGAGAGAATCTTACTTTAGGCAAAACAAAAGCGAATGAATCTGAAATTAATGAAGCTTTAGAAAAGGCCGCTGCCTTAGATTTCGTAAATGAATTACCGCAAGGTTTAGATACCTACATTGGAGAAAAAGGCATACGCCTTAGCCAAGGTGAAAAACAAAGGATTACCATCGCGAGAGTGCTTTTGAAAAATCCTCCTTTTGTCGTTCTAGATGAGGCCACTGCAAGTGTGGATACGATAACAGAGAAAAAAATTCAATTAGCTTTAGAAAATTTAGTGAATGAGCGCACTGTTTTAATAATAGCTCATAGACTCTCTACGGTAAAAAAAGCAGACTGTATTGCTGTTTTAGATAAAGGAAAAATAATTGAAACAGGAACACATTCAAAATTGCTTGATGAAGGTGGTACATACGCAAAACTTTGGAAGATACAAAGTGATCTCATACCTGAATCAATCTAGCATAAATAAGAAGCGAAAGTAGCGATAGGCCTTTTACATCTTGACGAACATTTAAAATAAAAATTCAATATTCAGCTATGGAACATTCTATTTCCGAAGAAAACAACCAATCCCACGAAAAAGTACTTATCGTCAATAATAAGCTTGGTGTTCACGCACGACCTGCGGCAATGATTGTTCGTATTACTAGTAATTACTCTGGAGATGTTTGGGTAGAAAAAGACGATGAACAAATTAATGGTAAAAGCATTATGGGTCTGATGATGCTTGCTGCGGGTAATGGTTCAAAACTCAACTTTTTATTGGAAGGTCCGAGTGAAGAAGCTGAACAAATTATTGGTCAGCTAGAAACCTTGTTTGACCACTCTTTTGAAGAACATTAAAAACAAAAGTAAGAAATCATATGCATATCCGATATATAGGTGAGGTATATATGTGAAATATATCAACTTACTTTTTAAATGCATAGGCTCTACACAATATCATTAGCATTAATCGCCGTAATACTACTCAGCGGCTGTGTCTCTTCGCCCAAGCCAATCACTGCCGAGCAAATAGATACTCCCGGACATTGGCAATCTGTTGATATGAGCGATAATAATGGGGTAATTTTAAAGGAAGCGTCTTGGCTGAATTATTTTGAAGATAACTCACAATTACAATCATTGATCAAACAGGGTATTCTTTCTAATAAAGATTTAGTGATTGCTAGTTCTCGAGTCGCCAAAGCTCAAGCCGAATTGAGAACAATCCAGCCCAACCGATTGCCTACAATTGACATAAATGGGCAAGGCAAACGCCAAAAATTGAATGAATCCACCCTCCAAGCTCTGTCAGGAGAAGCTCATACTAATGAATATATGGCAAATCTTGGATTGCGCTGGGAAATTGACCTATGGGGAAGCTTGAGGAACCAAGTGCAATACAGCCGAACACAATTAGAATCGAATCAAGCTAATTTAAAATATGCTCAAATGTCGATTGCTTCCCAAATAACAAAAACTTGGCTTGGGATCATGCACATACAAGGGCAGATAGGCCTCTTAGAAGAACATCAAGAGATACAATTCCTTTATTTAAAGTCGATAGAAGAACGCTACCGAAGAGGACTTATTTTTGCAGAGATGTTTCTAAATGAAAAAAATAATACTCAAACACTATTCGAGTCACTCCATCAATTATACAATGAACGAGATCAACTCAGTAGAAGCTTAGCGCTTTTAATTGGAGAGTATCCGAAAGCAGAGACTTTTAAGGCTCTTAAATATGAACCTTTACCGGATCTCTTGGATTCAATACCTGCTGGTATTCCTTCAGATATTCTAAACAATCGACCTGACGTGATTGCCATTGAGCGTCAGTTAGCAGGATCAACAGTATTATTAAAATCGGCAAAAAAGAACCGCTTACCAAAAATATCACTGACTGGAGCACTTGGAAATGCTTCTCCCGAATTAAGCAATCTAGCTAATTCAAGTAATTCCTTTTGGAATGTTGGACTAAACCTTACCCAGCCATTGATTAATTATGGACGTATAAATGCAAATATAAGAGCTTCGAAAGCGACATTATCTGAAGCCGAAGCGACCTATGAAAAGATAATTCTTAATGCTTTTATGGAAGTTGAAAATGCACTCGCTAGTGAAAGCAATTTGAAGACTATCCAAGATTCCAATAGTTTAATTCTCAGCCAAACTAAAAATATCGCATCCATTGTTCAGACAAAATATAAAATAGGGAGTAGTGATTTTCTTGAATATTTAAATTCACAAATCTCCGTCCTCCAATCAGAACGTCAAAATTTACAAATCAAATATAATCAGTTACAAAACCGTATCAATTTATACTTAGCACTCGGCTACTCTTTTATTTAATTATCTGATCAATGAAAAAATTTCTTCCACTTTATATTTTATTAGGAGCAATTATCATCTGTGCTCTACTTTTACAATTCAGGCCTAAGCCAAAGAAAGTAGAGAGTCTTCGTTTAGTGACTCCGGTCGAATTCGTTACTGTAAAAGCTACGGATACACAAATCATCATTGAAAGCGAAGGCATCCTTAATCCGAAAACAGAAAGTGCCTTTATTTCAGAAGTATCAGGAAAAGTCATTAATATTGGGGAAAATTTTTATCCTGGAAGTTACTTTGAAAAAGATGAAGTGCTGTTTGAGATCGACTCATTGAATTACGTAGAGCGATTAAAAGCAGCTGAATTCCAAATGGCACAGGCAACATTATATTTAGCCGAACAAAATGCACTAGCGGAACAAGCAAAAGCCGACTGGGAAAAATTAAACTTCGGCAAGGCAAATGATCTCGTTTTAAGAAAGCCGCAACTCAATCAAGCAGTTGCTCGCCTTGAAAGCGCAAAAGCTTCTGTTGATTCAGCGGAAGACGATTTGCAGGATACTACATTTAAAGCACCTTACGCTGGATTTTTACTCAGTCGAAACATAGATTTAGGGACTGTAGTTAACGGCAATATGGCAAATGCTGTTGCTCAAGCTTATGGAGTCGGAAATGGAGAAATTCGCCTACCTATTAGCGAAATAGAAAAGCAATTACTTGCTTATGAAGAATCGAAACCTAACAAAGTTCGCTTTTACCATGCCTCTACAAAAAGCTTTTTAGCGGAGGGCACGATTGATCGTATAGAAGCCACGCTCAATAGTAACAGCCGCCTTTCTTATTGTGTCGGTCAAATCACAGGTGCTTTTTCTAAAGAAAATATTATATCTGCATCAGCTCTACAACGCCGTCAATTTTTAGTCGCTGAAATTGAGGGCAAGCTCTTAGAGTCAGCTTTCACTATTCCAAATGCAGCACTTAGAAATAATGAATATGTTTATATTATAAACGAAGAAAATCGATTAATTCAGAAAAAAGTGAAGGTTATCCATAAAAACAAAGACTCAGTCATCCTCAGTGATGGCCTTGCTGACATCGAGAAGATTGTCACTAGCCCTATTCCCTTCTTCGTAGAGAATATGCCAATTGAACCTATAGTAAAATAATGATTCGTTGGTTTACAGAAAATGGCGTAGCCGCCAACTTACTTGCAGGCATTATTATCATTGCTGGATTTTTTATTGCTTCGACTATCAAGCTAGAGCTTTTCCCAAATTTGGATTTAGACTCGATAAAAATTAATACGGTGTACCCAGGAGCAGCTCCAAGCGAAGTTGAAACAGGGATTATTGAACTGATTGAGGATCGTATACAAAACATAGAAGGAATAAAAAAAATCACTGCCTATGCATCGGAAAATATTGGGACGGTCATAGTTGAAGTAGAACGAAACTATGACACCAATAACATAAGAGATCAGATAAAATCCGAAATAGATACGATTACTAATTTCCCTGAACAGGCTGAAGAGCCAAGAGTTGAAGAAATCAACATACGAAATGAAGTTATTTCTTTAGCCATCTATGGTGATACGGATCCTCTCACCTTAAAGCAAGTTGCTGAATATATTAAAGATGAACTGAATTTCCAAAAAGGGATTAGCCAAGTAGATATAAAAGCCTACCCTGAATTAGAAATTTCTATTCTCGTTTCTGAAGATGTTCTTAACGAATATAATATTACCTTAGAGACCATAGCTCAAGCAATCCGCTCAGAAGCGGTAGATATACCTGGTGGAATAATCAAATCTCAAGAAGGCGAAATTCTCATCCGGACGAAAGCAAAAGCCTATAGCCAAAGTGACTTTGAGGCGATACCCGTTTTGAAAAATTCGGATGGTAGTACTGTAAGAATTGCCGACCTAGGGACTGTTGTTGATGGTTTTTCGGAAACAAAAATCACGAGCTTGTTCAACGGACAACGCTCAATTATGTTACGCATATTTTCTATTGGCGATCAAAGTGCGTTGGAGGTCTCTGAAGATGTAAGGAAATTTGCTTCAAGTATTCAAAGTACTTTGCCTGAAGGGATACACATAGAACCTTTCCGTGATTTTACTTTTTATTTAAAAAGCCGACTGAATATGCTAATTGAAAATGGCATCTATGGCCTGATCTTAGTATTCATCATCTTAACACTATTCCTAAGACCTTCACTGGCCTTTTTTGTAATGCTTGGCATCCCTATTTCTTTCTTGGGAGCATTTATTATTTTACCTGTATTTGATGTTACCATCAACTTAGCCTCTTTATTCGGCTTTATTCTAGTTTTGGGAATTGTTGTTGATGATGCAATTATTGTTGGAGAAAGCGTTTTCACGGAATTCCAAAAACATGGCGGCCCGTGTGTTAATGCTTCTGTAGCGGGAACAAAACGAGTTTCTATTCCCGTAACCTTTGCTGTATTAACCACCATTGTTGCTTTCATTCCTATCTTAACTATACCTGGATTTTTGGGTAAGTTTTTCTTTCCAATTCCAATTGTAGTCATCGCAACTTTAATTGGATCCTTAGTTGAATCAAAGTTAGTTCTTCCCTACCATTTGACGCTTTGCAAGGTAGGTGCCCAAAACCGAAAGGAATTAAATTGGTTTCAAAGGAAACAACGTACGATCGCTGACGCTCTGGAAAATTTCATTGATACTAAATACCGGCCTATCTTAAAGAAATCAATTGAGCGACGCTACACCCTCTTAGCTAGTTTTGTTGCCGTCTTGATTGTCACACTCTCATTCTTAATTGGGAATCACCTTAAATTCGTCTTTTTCCCTCCTGTCCCTTCAGACTATATTTTAGCTAAAGTAACAATGCCGGAAGGCACGCCGTATAAAGTGACCGAGCAGGCAGTTCAGCAAATGGAAGCAGGTCTTGATGAACTCTCTCAAGAAATTATTGGCATGGGCTATGGGCAAGCATTCGACAATATTGTTGTCACCATAGGTGGCACAAATTTCGATGGTAGTGGTGGCCCTATGGGCGAAGGTTCGAGCATTCGTTCAGAAAATATTGGTGAAATTGCAGTCGAATTATTTAAGCGCGAAGAGCTTGCCAATGGAGGAAATATTGAGATTCTTTCAGCCCCTAATATAGCCATTCGTTGGCGGGAAATTATCGGACCTATCATAGGTGCTGAAGATCTAAGTTTTGATGCAAATGCGGCAGGTTCTGCGGGCGAATCGATCAATATACAAATTTCAGGAAAAGACCTCAATCGCCTAGAAATAGTCTCTCAAAAATTAAGAACTCTATTGTATAACTACCAAGGTCTTTATGATATCAAAGACAGTTTCCTTGGCGGAAAAAATGAAGTGCAGATTAAGCTCAAGCCAAGTGCTGAGTCTATGGGACTGACACAGTCAGCGGTGGGCTCTCAGGTACGTGCGGCCTTTTATGGAATTGAGGCACAAAGGATCCAAAGAGCTTCAGATGATATTAAAGTAAAAGTACTTTATCCTAAAAATGAAAGGATGCGTTCTCAAGACCTCGATTCTTTACTTATCCAACTCCCAACAGGTGAAAAAGTCCCTTTAAATACAGTAGCAGATTATTCCATTGAAGAAGGCTTTTCTTCGATTCGTAGAATTGATCAAAGGCGTGTCATCAATGTCACTGCAGATGCCGATAAATCTAAAGCCAATTTAGAGCTTATTCGTGCCGACTTGATGGGGAATAAAAATGAAGCAGGCTTGATTGATCAAGTTTTAGCCACCTACCCTGAGATAAAATGGTCTTTTGAAGGTGAGGCGAGAGAGCAGTCAGATATCTTTAGTAGCCTTATACAAAAGACCTTGCTCGCTATGTTCATCATCTATGCCCTACTGGCAATTCCTCTTAAGTCTTATATTCAACCTATCATAGTGATGTCAGTGATTCCTTTTGGTCTGATTGGAGCAATAGGCGGACATTTTATTCTGAATCAACCAGTGAGTATTTTATCGATTCTCGGCTTTGTTGCCCTCACTGGGGTCGTTGTTAATGACAGTCTAGTGATGATTGATTACATCAATAAAAAGCGCCTTGATGGCATTGAAATCAAAGTAGCGATTGAGCAATCAGGTGTCGCACGTTTTAGACCCATATTATTAACATCTCTAACAACATTTGCTGGCTTGCTTCCAATCTTATTTGAAACCAGCCTACAAGCACAGTTTTTGATTCCAATGGCTACCTCTTTGAGCTTTGGAGTTCTGTTTGCCACCTTTATCACTTTGCTACTCGTGCCAGCTTTTTACACGATAGTGAATGACGTTATACAATTATTTAGTAGCGATAGCGATCCGACTTAAAGGGACCTTTTGCACTAACACCGATATAATTTGCTTGCTTGTCGCTGAGTAAGGTTAGCTTACACCCGATCTTTTCTAAATGCAATCGTGCTACTTCCTCATCAATATTCTTTGGAAGAAGATATACTCCAGGAGTGTATCCCTCAACCTGTTTCCATAATTCAATTTGAGCTAAGGCTTGATTGGTAAAACTATTCGACATAACAAATGATGGATGACCTGTAGCACAGCCTAAGTTCACAAGTCGACCTTTGGCCAACATGTAAATAGAATTTCCTGAAGGAAAAGTATATTTATCAACTGCACCTTGTTCGTCAGATTTAATTTCTACTACCTCTACACCAGGGGTGTCATTCAGTGCATCTACTTCGATTTCATTATCAAAGTGCCCTATGTTACAAACAATTGCTTGGTCTTTCATCTGGCTCATATGATCTCTAGTAATGATACCAAAATTTCCTGTAGTAGTGACATAAATATCGCCCCAACCCAAAGTGTCTTCAATAGTCAGTACTCGGTAGCCTTCCATAGCTGCTTGTAATGCACAAATTGGGTCAACCTCTGTAACTACAACTTGAGCACCCATGCCTTTAAGAGCGGCAGCACAACCTTTACCGACATCTCCATAACCACAGACCACGCCAACTTTTCCTGAAATCATTACGTCAGTAGCTCGCTTAATCCCATCAATCAAAGATTCTCGACACCCATATAAATTATCAAATTTAGATTTTGTCACAGAATCATTCACATTAATCGCAGGCACTAATAAACGCCCTGCATTGTGCATCTCATAAAGGCGATGCACTCCAGTTGTTGTCTCTTCAGAAACACCTTTCCAGTCTTTAACCACTTCTGTCCAATGATTTGTTTCTTTTTTATGAACATTTTTTAAAAGATTTTTAATGACCGCCTCTTCCATATTATCAGAGTCAGATTCCACCCAATTATCTCCGTGCTCAAGTTCATAACCTTTATGAATAAGCAATGTAGCATCACCACCATCATCAACAATTAATTCTGGGCCCTTACCATCTGGCCAGGTTAATGCCTGCATTGTGCACCACCAATATTCTTCTAATGTTTCACCTTTCCAGGCAAATACAGGGACATTTAAATATTTCGCCACATAAGCTGCAGCATGGTCTTGAGTTGAAAAAATATTACAAGAACACCATCGAACATCTGCCCCAAGTTCTTTTAAGGTTTCAATTAATACCGCAGTTTGGATCGTCATATGTAAACTACCCATGATGCGTACACCATTCAAAGGTTTCTCTTGGGCATACTTCTCTCTTGTGGCCATCAAACCAGGCATCTCATGCTGTGCAACATGCACCTCTTTTTGCCCAAACTCGGCCAAAGAGATATCTTTAATTTTAAACGCTACACTTGTATCCGTTAGAGTATCAGTTTTTGTTGTCATATTTTACTAATTTTTAATTAAATGTGTTGTTTTAAAGCTTCAACTTTTGAGAGAGACTCCCATGGCAATTCTTTTTTACCAAAATGTCCATAATGAGTAGATCCTTTATAAATTGGGTTCAGTAAATCCAACTGAGAAACAATCGAGGCAGGTTTAAAATCAAATACCTCCTGTATTGCAGAAACTATTTTGGCTTCCTCTACATTATGTGTTCCAAAGGTATCAATATGAATGCTTGTGGGGTAAGGGTGCCCGATCGCATAAGCAACTTCAAGCTCACAAGATTCAGCCAATCCGGCAGCTACAATATTTTTGGCTACCCATCGAGTAAAATAGGCGGCTGAACGGTCAACTTTCGAAGGATCTTTACCAGAAAAAGCTCCTCCACCATGCCTTGCCCATCCTCCATAGGTATCCACTATGATTTTTCTACCGGTTAAACCTGCATCGCCTTGTGGACCACCTATTATAAATTTGCCAGTCGGGTTAATTAGAAATTCTGTATTTGGTTTAATTAAATTTCCTGGAAGAACTTTTTTGATAACCTCATCAATGCAAAATGCTTTAATTTCATCTAAAGAAGCTGAAGCAGCATGCTGTGTGGAAACTACTACATTTTTAATTCCAGTAATTTCACCTCCATCGTATTCTAAAGCCACTTGGCTTTTTACATCAGGTCGTAACCAAGACACCCCTAGCTCTTTTCTTTGGCGAGCCATTTCTCTTAAAATTCTATGGGCAAACATAACTGGTGCAGGCATGTATTCTGGTGTTTGCTTACAGGCAAAACCAAACATAATTCCTTGATCACCAGCTCCTTGCTGATCAGTCCCTTTGCCTTCTACCTCCTTGGCATCAACACCTTGCGCGATATCATTAGACTGCTGAGTAATATAATTATTGATAAAAACCTTATCTGCTTGAAATACATCATCTTCATTTGTGTAGCCGATTTCCCTAATCGCTTCACGTATAATTGATTCATAATTCAAATTAGCCTTTGTCGTAATTTCTCCAGCAATAGTCACAATATTGCTCTTCACTAAAGTTTCACAAGCAACACGACTGTAGCTATCTTGTTCCAAGCAAGCATCTAGAATACTATCGGATATATAATCTGCTACCTTATCTGGATGGCCTTCGCCAACTGATTCTGATGAAAATATAAATTGTTGAGACATCTAACAATACAGTAAGACCTTTCTTAAAAAAGCAAGTATTATATCATGATATCAAGATTCTTTGATTTGATGATACATTTCTGATCCATGCTCACCTATTCGCCAATGATTCATACTATTGATTTCATCAACAGGTTCAATATCGGCATTGAAAGTCTCTAAGAACTGGCCTATCGTACAATGTCCGCTTACTGCATGCCTTAATGAGGCATTTTTCAAAATCGTATATTTATTTTTTCTACCTTCTTTTTCTCGCACAATATATCCAGATTCTTCTAAATCAGAGATTATGCGTTGCACTGCTCGCTCCGTTATTCCAATCACTTCACCAATTAAACGCATAGGATAGCCTTCATAATTATGTAAACAAATTAAGACTAAGCCATGATTTGATAAAACATTCCATTGATTTTTTTTGTCTTTCACAAAACGTAAGATACTAATTATTCCAAAAATGTAAAACACGAAATAAATTTCTTATTTATAAATGAAGCCTTACCCATTTTGGTCCTTCTTAAGTATAAGTGCACTCGATGCGCCCATGATCAGCGTTGCTTGGTATATATACTTTGTCCAAAAATCTCAGATGGCAGATTTAAATATGCAATATTGCCTAATTTTAGGGTGTTCCGTCTGGCTTGGCTATATGGCTGACCGGCTTTTTGACATTGAATTTAAAAAAGAAGCTAAATTCATTTCATTGCGACACCTATTTTTTAAACAATACAAGCCTTACTTATGGGCTTTATGGGCAATAATCTTGATCTCAACTCTGATATTCAGCCTTAATACGCTAAATAACGACAAAATTGTCGTAGGTTTTATACTTATTCTAATTATATTACTCTACAACTTTCTAAATCAGCATTTTACCAAGAAAAAATTCCCCAAAGAGGTTTTTATAGCAGCCATATTTGCTTACGGAACATTATTCCTAATACAAGGCCCTATGAATCTCAGCTATTTATTTAATTTCTGTTTAATTTGCTTTCTTAACTGTCTAATTATTAACCATAAGGAAAAAAAAATAGATCAACTGATGGGTGTTACCTCTCTAACACATCTATTTAGCCAACGTTGTATCTTCATACTAATTAGCCTATCTTGCGTCTATTATCTAGTCAGTTTTCAGAGTATACTTAACCCCTTTTTCATTATATGTCTTATGAATTTGGCACTTCATACCACATCAAAACATATTGACGCTGAGCACTTTAGAGTTATCACAGAGAGTTTATATATCCTAGTAGCCCTAATTGCGGTTATGATGCTATAAATAAACTTTTAACAAAAAATCTCAAAAATAGCCTATTTATTTCAGATCAGTATCAAATAAACTGTCATAGAGTCCATAATTGCTATTAAAATCATCAATAAAGGTAGCAAATTTTCGCTTACCATTAACATATTTGTCCATACGGGTGGCAAAAATAACCCCTTGTATGCTTTTAAAATTACGGAAATATACCTCTTCAAACATTTCTTGATCATTTTCTGAAATCAAGCGATCATATTTAACTTCCTGAAAATTTTCTGCACACATCCAAATCTTTTGATATGGGTACTGACTTCGCTCATCAATAGATAATAAAATGCATCTTTGATCCTCAATGTAATCGTAACCCTCAATTGTTACATATCGCCCTTCTTCCTCGGTAACTAAAAGGAAAGGACCTTCTATCCTGGATTCATATTTAACTGATTCTAGTGCCTCACCTTGAAGATTTTCGCGATAGACCTCTCTTCCTCCGTGGTAAAATATCTGAACTGCATTTACTCCATCAAAAATAACTTCTAATTGAACGGGCTTATTCCCAAGTTTTGTCTCATAAAATGAGCGATATTTATTGGGCCTTTTCTTGTAAATACGAAAACTTCTTTCGATCGTATCGTCTTCTGCATAATATAAAATACGCCCACTTGCGAAAACAGAATTTAATTTATTTAACGTGAGCTGACCATTGTTACCTTCAATATGTAAAAGCTTAAGCTCATCAAGTGTCGGCATCTCAACATCTCTCTCGGCAATCAACTGAGATGCACTTGCAACAAATATGATAAATACTGTAAAAAGCTTATTAAAGTTATTCATAGCTATATATTTTGAAATAGTAATTTTGTAAGTTCATCTACATATTGCATAATAATTACTTTTATTTAAAGCAAATCTTTCACTTTCTCAAGAATGGTTTCTACTTTAGCCAATTTGCCTAAACCAACATAACCACATGCAAGAAGCCCCTCTTCGGGTTCAACAAAGTGATAATTTCGATCACGCAGAACTTTCATGTTCTCCTGGGTTGCGGGATGATCATACATCTTTCCGTTCATTGCAGGTGCAATAAGCACGGGTGCTTGAGTCGCTAGGTGAATGGTTGAAAGTAAATCCGGGGCCAATCCTTGAGCAAAAAGCCCAATACAATTAGCACTTGCAGGTGCGACTAGCAATAAATCAGCTGAGTCGGCAATTTGGATATGATTCGGGTGATTATGCTCAGATTCATACCAAAGGTCGGTTAATGCCGGGTTCTTGGACAAAATCTGCAAAGTAAGTGGTTGAATAAAACGACACGCTGAATCCGTTAAAATAGGATATACGATTGCTCCAGCCTCCTTTAAGCGTGAACATAAATCTGCAGATTTATAGGCTGCTATAGAGCCAGTGATTCCTAAAACAATGGTACGACCTTTAAGATTTAAATTATCAACAGTCACAATGGGTAAATTCTAATTTGATTTTAATACGAAAACTCTATTAAGATGACTATTTAATAACTATCAAACCAAATAATCGCAGAAAAACTATGCAAAAAGGAACAATATCCAAGTATCCAAAGGCAAAAAAGATTTCAATAGAGAATCGAACATGGCCTGATAATGAGCATACATCTGCACCTATTTGGGCAAGCGTTGATTTACGCGATGGGAATCAGGCCCTTGCGATACCTATGAACATTGATGAGAAGTTAAAGTTTTTTGACTGTTTGGTAAAAACAGGCTTTAAGGAAATTGAAGTTGGCTTTCCTTCAGCAAGTGATACCGAGTTTAATTTTATCCAAAAATTAATAGAAGAAAATAGAATTCCTAAAGATGTCACGATACAAGTATTAGTTCAAGCACGAGAGCATCTCATAAAAAAAACATTTGAGAGTTTAAAAGGTGCACATTCGGCAATTATTCATTTATACAATTCAACCTCTCCACTTCAAAGAAAAGTTACCTTTAATAAATCTAAGGAAGAAATTAAGGCGATCGCAGTCGAAGGGACTCGCTTAGTAAAATCACTTAGCGAGCAATGCGATACAGAAAATATTCGCTTTGAATATTCCCCCGAGAGTTTTTCAGATACAGAAGTAGAATACGCCTTAGAAGTATGCCAAGCAGTAATGGATGTATGGGAACCTACTCAAGAAAATCCAATCATCCTTAACCTCCCGGCAACAGTTGAGATTTCGACCCCAAATGTTTATGCCGACCAAATTGAATGGTTCTGTACGCATTTGAAAAATCGAGACTCTGCGATCATCAGTCTTCACACACACAACGATAGAGGCACAGGTGTTGCCGCGACTGAATTAGGCTTATTAGCGGGGGCCGATCGCGTGGAAGGCACTCTCTTTGGCAATGGGGAGCGGACGGGCAATTTGGATATCATTACTGTAGCCCTTAATTTATATTCACAAGGTATTGACCCTGAACTCGACCTCAGCGACTTAGATTCACTTAGAGCAATTTATGAAGAAGTGACTCGTATGCAGGTGCCCGAGCGGCATCCTTATTCTGGCGACCTTGTTTTTACTGCATTTTCTGGATCACATCAAGATGCTATTAAAAAAGGAATGGATTTGAGGGACAAAAAATCCAAAGATCCAGCACTTTGGGAGGTACCTTATTTGCTCATCGATCCGGATGATATCGGCAGAAATTACGAGGCGATTATTCGGATTAATAGCCAAAGTGGTAAAGGTGGAGTCGCTTATATCCTTAATCACGACTACGGCTTAGATCTACCCAAAGCCATGCACCCTGAAGTGGGCGATGCGATCAATTTATTTGCGGATAAAGAAAGTCGTGAATTATCCTCTGAAGAAATTTTCGCTCAATATAAAGAGACTTTCGTAAATCTCAAAGCACCCTTGAAGTTATTTTCGATCGACCGAACATTCAATGAAGCCGATGATACGCTCATTCTTAAATCGCAGATCGAAAAAGATGGGCAAGTCCACTCCATCGAAGGTACGGGCAATGGACCGATAAGTGCTTTTGTTGATGCGATTGATAAAGAAGGCTGGAAAGATTTTAGTTTAAATGATTATCGACAGCATTCAATTGGCAGTGGTTCAAAAACCGAAGCGGCCGCTTATGTGCAAATCATCAGTAAACAAGGAAGGCATGTTTACGGATGCGGAATTGATGCAAATATTGAAAAGGCCGGACTGAAAGCATTAGTTAGTGCCTATAATCGCTTGCACAAAAATTAATTTTAAAATCACTACTTATATGAAATTTTATAAATACCATGCATTGGGAAATGATTACCTAGTGCTCGATCCTAAAGACTGCCCCGATATTTTAGATGATGATGCAATCATTCGCATCTGTCATAGGAATTTTGGACTCGGCTCTGATGGCATTCTCTATGGGCCTCTTCCAACAGAAGGTGCAGACTGTGCCTTAAAGATTTTTAATCCCGATGGTTCAGAAGCTGAAAAAAGTGGTAATGGTTTACGCATATTTGCTCGCTATTTACACGACCATAAGTTGATCAAATCAAACCCCTTTAAAGTAATAACCTTAGGCGGTGAAGTCACTATTGATATAGAAGATCCTGCTTCTGCAATCACAGTTGATATGGGCTCTGTTCGTTTTGCAGACGATGCGCAATTAAAGATCAATGATACCGATTACCTTTGCCATATTGCCGATATCGGCAACCCGCATTGCGTAATCCCGCTCGATTCAATCTCTCCTGAATTAACCCATAAAGAAGGCCCCGCCTTTGAGACACATCCGCATTTCCCTAATAGAACTAATGTCCAATTTTTAAAGATCCTCGACAGAAACAATATTCAAATTGAAATCTGGGAACGTGGTGCTGGCTATACTTTGGCCTCTGGTTCAAGTAGCAGTGCGGCCGCAGCGATTGCCCATAAACTTGGGCATTGCGACGAACAAATCACCGTCCATATGCCAGGTGGCACCATCCAAATTGAAATCGGCGAGAATTATGCGATTAAAATGACTGGCCCAACCACACGTGTAGGCACCTACGAACTTGATCTAGAGGCACTAAAATAAAGCTCCTAGAACTTTTTAATCTGAGGCTCTTTGACAACTCAAGCTAAGATGAGTTGTAATTTGTTTATTCAACAAGGCCTTTTAAAGAAAGGGACTCAAACCCTATTTTGCTACTTGCAAAGCAATGCATTAAGACTAGCGTCCTGCTGAAAATTACAAATGACTAAATTTATTATAAGCCGTGCGAAAAACGCAAAAAACGATATTTTAAGTGGTATAACCGTTGCCTTAGCATTGGTTCCAGAAGCTGTTGCCTTTGCCTTTGTTGCTGGTGTCGATCCATTAGTTGGACTTTATGCCGCGTTTCTAGTGGGCTTAATCACCTCTATCTTTGGTGGCCGACCTGGAATGATCAGTGGTGCTACTGGGGCCTTAGCTGTGGTCATGGTCAGTCTAGTGGCAACAGGAAATGCCATGGGAGAACCTGGGGAACAAATGGGGCTGTATTACCTCTTTGTCACGGTTATCTTAATGGGACTGATTCAGGTTATGGCTGGAGTTTTTAAATTAGGTAAATTTGTTCGCTTAATCCCCCATCCGGTGATGATGGGTTTCGTCAATGGTTTAGCTATTGTTATTTTCTTATCTCAATTACACATGTTCCAAGACGCCAATGGGCATTGGTTCGGCGGACAAGAACTTTGGATAATGTTGAGCCTAGTCGCACTGACGATGGGCATTATGTTTTTCTTACCCAAGATCACCTCAAAATTGCCTGAGGCTTTGATCGCTATCTTAGTTGTCTCCTTCTTAGTTATCTTTGGAAATTTTGATGTAGCAACTGTGGGTAGCTTTATTCGGGATGGTGGCGGCAGTGGCTTAGAGGGTGGCTTACCCGTTTTTCAAAGTGATCTATTCACTAAAATTCCTTTAAATTTTGAAACACTTAGTTTCATTTTTCCCTATGCTTTGATTCTTGCCGCGATTGGATTAATTGAATCCTTGATGACCTTAAATCTAATCGATGATTTAACGGAAACACGAGGCAATGCGAATAAAGAGTGTATCGCCCAAGGTGGTGCAAATCTTGTCACTGGCTTCTTTGGAGGTATGGGTGGTTGCGCCATGATTGGACAATCCTTAATCAATATCAAATCAGGTGGAAGAACTCGGCTTTCAGGCATCGTTGCGGCCATTCTTCTTCTAGTCTTTATCCTTTTTGCTTCAGGCCTTATCGAACAAGTCCCTATCGCAGCTCTCGTTGGTGTTATGTTTATGGTGGTCATCGGAACCTTTGCTTGGAGTAGTTTTCGAATCCTTAATAAAATTCCTTTAACCGACGTTATTGTTTTAATCGCAGTATCTTCATTAACTGTTGTTTTCGACTTAGCCATTGCGGTGATTGCTGGTGTGATCATGAGTGCCTTAGTTTTTTCATGGGAAAGTGCGAAACGCATCCGTGCTCGTCAGCGTGTGAAAAAAGATGGAACAAAAGTTTACGAGATCTGGGGGCCTTTATTCTTTGGATCAATTACTGCATTCAATAGCAAATTTGACGTTAAGAATGACCCTGAATCGATCGAAATTGATTTTGTTGAATCAAGGGTCAGTGACCATTCCGCCATCGAAGCAGTTTTTAACTTAGTTAATAAATACGAAGATGCAGGAAAAAAAGTTACCCTCAAACATCTAAGTGAAGACTGCAAACAACTACTCTACAAATCCAGTGCTAAATTTAAGGAAGTTGTAATCGAAGCTGTTGATGATCCACGTTATCATTTAGCGGAAAATCCAGAAGCTTTTGATAAGGGACTCTGTGAGTATAAGTTTTAACTTTCAAAGAGAAAATTAGAAAAAATCCCCGCCTGTGCCGTATTGTGGAAGTTCTTAGCCTTTGTTAGCTAAAGTGGGAATTCAAAGAATATTTTCTATCGTCCATTGCTGGCATGATATCCAATATCCTATCGCAACTCCCGTTAAATTAAGAGTAAAGGACAGAACTTCGAAAATTCTCGAACACTGCAGGGAATTATACTAATATAGAAAATACACAGATTAATCAACAAGAAATGGATAAAAGTTCTGTGAGCAGTGATTGACATTTGTAACTAACTCAACTGAAATTAATTAAAATATGAGATTAATATACACCCTCTTCACTGCCATTCTATTCTCAAGCTGCACCTCATTAGACAGAAATAATGGGACGCAAAATTTACAGATTAATTCAATCATTCCTCAATATATGGACCATGAGGATTTTTTGAGCATAAAAGAGTATCTCACTGGGAAAGAGACTACTAAAAATCGTTTGATCATACGCTCAAATGAAGGCCAAAGAACCGGTCTTTATTTGATTATTACGCTCAATGAAAAAATTCCTCAACTTCCTGTGGATACTACTATCATTTGTGAAATTTATATGCCGGGAAAACTCAATCCTGATGTATTTGAATTTCCATTACCTAAGCTCAACAAATTGCCGAATAATAAATCCATACTCCTTGGTATAACTGGTGATGATTGGACTTACGAAAATAGTGCTTTGCCTACAGCTTGGAGAATCACCTTAGTCGATAGCAAAGAAAACACTATCGCTGAGAAAAGCAGTCAAGTTTGGAGCCTATAACGCCTATAACTTAAGCTAAATCATTAGGTGTCATGAATGAGACTCAATTCACCTCATGGCAAAAGTGGCCAGAAAGCCCTTATTTTGATACCAAAAGCTTTTATGAAACCTTCGATGGAGGCCAATCTTTTGCTTGGGATCGAAAGCCCGATTATATCGAAGGACAATTCCTTAAGTCTATCTTTCGATTAAGATTAGATAAGCATCGCATTGTTTTTTCGGTTCCACAAACAACCAACTTAAAAAACGCAAAACTCACCTTAGCCCAATACCTTGCTAACGATATCGATTTTGAAGCTCTGAAGGATGCGCTCCCTTGGCGCTCTGACCCCATTCTTAAACAAGCAATCGAAGCCTATCCTCATTTGAGAATTCTTCGGCAACCAATGCCCGAAACTCTGCTCGGATTTTTATGCAGCTCAACAAAACAAATTCCTCAAATTAAACAGATTCTTAGATTATCTGCTGAATCGCACGGAGAAATTACTGAAAGTGATTTTAAGTGTTTGCCCACCTGGGAGAACCTAGCAGGGCTAGAGGAAAACCAGTTGCGAAAATTAAAACTTGGCTACCGGGCGAACTATATCAAAAAAAGTGCCGATTTTTTAAAAGAAAATCCCGAGTTCCTAAAAGAGCTGCCAAACTTATCCACAATTGAAGCCAAAAAAAATCTATTGAGATTACCTGGAGTAGGAGAAAAAATTGCTGATTGCGTCTTGTTATTTGGCCTAGGGAGAATGGAGTCCTTCCCTATTGATACCTGGATTAAAAAAATCCTAATTAAATTTTACCGGCTAGAAGGCTATTCCAAAGAGCAACTTCAACAATTTGCCCTATCGCACTTTGGCGCGAATGCCGGCTATGCACAGCAATTCTTATTTTCTGCTGCACGATCTGAAGCAATTACGATTTAGCAAATAACTTTTGCCCCGTAATCAAGCCAGCAACTAAAGCGAATAGACCACCCAAAACAGAAAAGGTAGCGTATATTCCTGCATCTAATGCACTCGCATTCATGAGTCCCTCAAATAATAAAAAGACAAATGATGCAAAAGTAGTGAATCCTCCGCAAAAGCCTATCCCATAAAAATGCCAATATACTTTAGTATCGTCCTTTCTCACCTGAGACTGAATTAAAAAGAGTCCGATAAGAAAAGAACCAAGCGTATTGATTAAAAAAAGTGATGTATAGACATTAGCCCAATCAAACGATAATAAAAATGCATCTAACAGAAAACGGGCCAAGCCACCTAAAGCACTACCAAAACCAACTGCCAATGGAATAGATAACTTCATTTAAAAACACCTCCATGAAGTACCAGAACAGCCCAAAAGCCAATGATCCCGAAGATTGGGCTTCCAATCAAATAGACTAATGCTTGGCCAAATTTATTTTTCTGAATCAAATCATAACAGTCTAAACTATAGGATGAAAAAGTAGTCATTCCTCCGAGAAAGCCAATTTCAAGCAATGCTTCTCTATCAAAGCGTACTTCAAAAATGATTCCATAAGACAATACCACTCCCAATAAAGCCGCACCAAGGCAATTAACGGTCAAGGTGCCAATAGGAAATCCATTCAATTGAAAGCGATTCAGCCAAGTCGATAAAAAGAATCGACTCAGACCACCGAAGAAACCTCCTATAAGAATATATACTATAGACACTCACTTTCTTTGACCCATCCTAAGTATTTAGTAAAGATAAACTATGCATTTCTTTTAAATTAGTCCTTGATCTTTTTTGAGAGTCTTCTTTTATCAGTTCTTTAATTTCAAACAATAACGTCATGACACAACATAACAGCTTTAGAGCCAGTAAGGCAGGCGGCAAAAAGAACCGTACAGTTTTAAAACGATTTGAACGAGTCGATTTACTTCGTAAACGAGGTGAATGGTCTGATGGACAGCGTGTTATCGGTTTAAAGAAAACTAAACCCGAAGAATAAGAACTGAATCAATTTTCAATCAAGCCCTCTAAATTTTGAGGGCTTTTTCTTTTACAAGTCACGACTACTGCTTAAACCATACATATATTGTCACAAACGAAACGACTAATTCATGATTACACTGAATAAAATAGAGCACCATTACGGAGAAAAGGTCTTGTACAATTCCATCAATGCATCGATTGGCCCAAGAGATCGAATTGGCTTAGTGGGTTCCAATGGATCTGGGAAAACCACCCTCTTAAAGATTCTCATGGGAGAAATGGAAGCAAATAGGGGCCGTATTGAAAAAGCAGAATATGTGAACATTGGCTACCTACCTCAAGATGGCATTCAAACTTCTGGTAAAACATTATTTAAGGAAGCAGAATCTGCCTTTGGTGATATTCTTGAATTACAGGAGAAAATAGCGAAAGCAGATGAAGCTATGCTAGAGATGGATACTAGTAGTGAAGAATACTATGACTTAATTGATGTTCTCGGCGAATGGGAGCAAACCTTAGAGGAGTCACAGCCTGATCGTATTAAATCAAAGATTGAACGCATCCTAACTGGCATAGGCTTTGAACTATCCGACTTAGACAGAGATACCGGTGAATTTTCAGGAGGTTGGCAAATGCGTATCGCTCTGGCCAAGCTACTACTACAAAACCCATCATTAATAATTTTAGATGAACCGACAAATCACCTTGATATCAGTTCACAAAACTGGGTGGAAAATTATTTAAAAAATTACCAAGGAGCACTTATTGTCATTTCTCACGACAGAGCTTTTCTTGATACCGTCACCAATAAAATCTATGAGCTTAAACTCGGTGAACTCAATATTTACAAAGGCAACTATTCTTTCTTTTTAGAACAAAGTAAAAAGCAACTCGAAGTACTGCGTAAAGCTCACACTAATCAGCAGAAAGAAATTCGAGAGATCAAAGACTTTATTAATAAATTCAGATCCAACGTCAAAAAAGCCAGTCTTGTACAAAGTCGAATCAAACAACTGGATAAAATTGAACTCATCACTATTCCAAGAGATGAAAGGAAAATCTTTTTTCGCTTTCCGAAACCGCCACCCGCTAGCTCGAAAGTGATTACCATTAATAATCTTCATAAAGCTTATGGTGATAATGTAATTTTTGATGGGCTAGACTTACGAATTGATAATGGTGACCGTATTGCGGTAGTCGGAGTTAATGGTGCCGGTAAATCAACACTGGCCCGTATCATGGCCAGACAAGAGCCCTTCCAGAGTGGTACTGTAGAAACTGGCATCAACACAGTTATTTCCTATTTTGCTCAATCTCAAGCAGAAGAGTTGAATCCAAATTATACAGTATTAGAAGAGGTTGAACTCTCCGCCAAAGGCAATGATGATGCAAATCCAAGAGCTGCGTTAGGAGCTATGTTATTTTCCGGTGATGCCGCATTAAAGAAAAATACAGTTCTTTCCGGAGGTGAACGCAATCGAGTCGCACTGTGTAAAATGCTTATGCAACCAGCAAACTGCTTAATTCTTGATGAACCTACCAATCACTTAGATTTAAAATCCAAAGAAGTTCTGCAAGATGCCATAAATAAATTTGAAGGCACCGTTATTTTAGTGTCTCACGACCGATCATTTTTGGATGGCGTAGTGAATAAAGTCTTGGAAGTCTCCAAAGGCAGTATGCGAATGCTCACTTGTAATGTTTCAGAATATATTCAACGTATTGAATCAGAAATGGAGCAATAATTAAAATGGGAAAGGAATTCAACTATCGAGCCATTGCCGCTATGGCTGAAAATCGTGTAATTGGAAATCAAAACACAATCCCTTGGCATTTGCCAGAAGACTTTAAATGGTTTAAAAATACCACAATGGGAGCAACACTTCTTATGGGACGTAAGACCTTCGAGTCTATTGGTCGACCACTCCCTGGTAGACAAACTATTATACTCAGTAGAAGTCAATTTTCCATACCGAATACAGTGACAGTACAAACAATTGATTCAATTGAAACTGTTGCTACCAGCGATACTATATGGGTCGCAGGCGGTGCAGAAATTTACCAACTCATGTTACCGAAATGTTCCGATCTTTATATAACCAGAGTCCACCAAAAACCTGATGGTGATACCTTCTTTCCGAAATTTGAAGATAGCTTTACTTTAGACACAGTGCTCGAAAGCAATACTCAATTTTCTATCGAGCACTGGAAAAAATCCTAAGCTTACCACAAAACTAGTGGTGTTTTTCAGTATTTTCTTCCGCGGACTTCTTCTTATCCCACTTGAAGTGATTATCTGGTAAAGTACCACCTAATTTGAGTAACTTGTCTTTACCAAAAACCATTTCTTCACGAGTGTATCCAGATAAAGAGAACGTATCTTGGAGAAAGATAGCTTCTTCCGGACAAACTTCTTGGCATAAACCACAATAAATACATCTAAGCATATTGATATCAAAGGCCGCAGGCTCTTTTTCAATATGTGCTCGATCTGATTCTTCGCTTTCAATTTCACTAGGCTTAATTCGGATCGCCTTAGGAGGACAAACAAATTCACACAATTGGCAAGAAACGCACTTCACTCTTCCTTTAGGATCTTTGACCAAGGTTGGGACCCCGCGATAATTCTCAGGGATTACAGGACGCACCTCAGGATATTCTAAGGTCACCGACTTTTTGAACATATTAACAAAGGTCGCCGCTAAACCAGAGGCAATTTGCGGAACATAGGTCTTTTCTGCAAATGTCAGGGGCTTGCGCTCTAATACTTTTGTTTTAGCCATGGTAGTTTATTAATAAGAAAGGTTATCGATAAAAGCGATTAAGAAAATATAGAAGACAAAATTAGCAACTGCGAGCGGTAACAAAATTTTCCAGCCGAGGTGCATAACTTGGTCATAACGGAAACGAGGCATCGACCAACGCATCCAAATAAAGAAAAAGATCATGAAGAAAATCTTCAGCAAGAACCAAGAAATGGAACAAAGAATTCCGAAGAGTCCATCAGGCCAAGGATCGGCAATACCAGGTAGGAAATTCCAGCCACCAAGGAATAACAAGACAAATAGCGCTGAGCCCATAATAATGTGTGCGTATTCAGCCACGAAAAAGAGACCGAATTTAAAAGCACCATATTCGGTATGAAAACCTCCAACAAGATCGGTTTCAGATTCAGCCATATCAAAAGGCAGTCGGTTTGTTTCGGCGAAAATGGCCACCAGAAAAATTAAAGCGGAGATCGGCTGCCAAATAATTAACCATAATCCTTGTTGTGCTTGAACCACTCCAAATAAAGAGAGTCCATAATCGCTACCAGGGGATGCCGCCCAGAGAAATACAGGAAGAATGGATAAGCCCATAGCCAACTCATAAGAAATCATTTGTGCGGTGGATCGAATCGCACCCAAAAATGGATACTTACTATTTGATGCCCAGCCCGCTAAAACGATACCGTATACACCTAACGAAGACACCGCTAAAATAAATAAAATACCTACGTCAATATTAGCCAAAACAATCGGTTGCACTATACCGTTTACATCAACGTACCTACCAAACGGAAGAACCACCATAGTCGTTAAAGCAGGAGCCAATGCTATGATTGGGGCTAAATAATAATACCCGATTCTCACATGCTGAGGTGTGATTTCTTCCTTAAATAAAAACTTCAGTCCATCAGCCGCAGGATGGAAGATACCCAAGCGAGTAAGAAACTTACCAAGAATTGGGATATGTCCAATAATTGGAATTTTCGCACGATTAGGGCCCACTCGTCTTTGGATCAAACTACAAACCTTACGTTCCGCTAAAACAGAATATGCGCACAAAGTCATAAAAACACCTACCATGGCAAGTGCATAAAATACAGGAATTATATAATCTAAAAAATTCATACTCAATATTCCTACATCGTTTCAGAGACTACCTTAGGTTTATACTTTAAATTTACTGTTTCGAAAAAATTTGTACCGGCAAATGACGCATCCTCTAATGCTAAGCCTTCTTCTGGGATTGCTGACCATTTTACTGATTTTAAAATTTCCACATTTTCAGATATTTCGCTCCACAGCTCGTCCATAGAAAGCGTAGTATTTTCCGAAGCCTCGTTATTTAACTCATTAAGAATTGATTTAAGGACTCCGCAGTCAGACATCAATCCGATAGGAGGTAAAATCGCTTGTTTGAATTTTTGTAAAATAAAATTCTGATTCACAAAAGTACCCTCTTTTTCAAAAACACTTAAACTCGGGAAGACCACTTTGGCTCGCTCACTCGTAGTATTTCTTGAACTGCCGAAGTAAATCACTTGAACGGATTCTTTTAGATTTCTGAGATCAACACCCAATTGCTCAAGATCTTCATTAAAGACTAAAAGTGTTTTTATACTACCTTCCTCAATACTTGCTTTTAATTGACCTAGTTCTTTCTCGGGAAGCTTATTAATTAAACCATTAATCAACGCACCACGAAGATTTGGCGTTCTGTCTTCCGATAAAAGTAAGCCATCACCTTCACCTGTATGCTGAACCATTTCACAAATCGCACCCGTTTGCTTAACAATTTTTTGTAACAAATATTGCTCTTCAACTGAGCTATGTGCAGAACCAATCACGCCCACAGAGCCTGCTTCAAGCAGTGCACGTGTTGCCGCAATTGCATCGTCCAGACTTTTAGCTACTTGATCTACTGAGTAAGAAGTTAAACGATCTTCCGATTCAAATTCCTTAAATAAACCTCTGCCAGAATCAGTCATCCATGTATCGTTCACTGCATCATTACGCCTTGGTGTGATGCGATATATTTTTCCTTCACGACTCCAAATTTCTGTATTTGCCCCGACACTACTTTCGGTGCAAATGCTATGGGTACGCTTCAGAAACCAAACCCGCATTTTAAATCTAAAATCTGTACTAGTCAAAGCCCCTACTGGACAAATATCCACCGTATTCAACGAATAGTTATTGGATAATTCTTTTCCTGGATAACAGGTAAGGGTTGAGTAAGAACCTCGGTCAACAAAACCTAGAACATCATCTTTCGCCACTTCTTGAGAAAAACGAACACAACGTGAACATAAGATGCAACGCTCATCATCTAAGGTGACTCTCGGCCCTAAACGAGTACGCTTTGGCTTAACATTTTTCTCTTCCTTAAAACGACTATAACCTCGCCCATGTTCTGCTGAAAATTCCTGTAAACGACACTCACCCGCCTGATCACAAATCGGACAATCTAAAGGATGATTGATCAACAAAAATTCGGTCACTCCATTTCGGCAATCAATTAAATTAGGAGTATTTGTACGCACATGCATTCCTTCAGAAACATTAGTCGCACAACCGATCACTGGCTTAGGCGCCCAGCCAATTTTAGGTTCTCCATTTTCTTCCAAAATAGCTTCTCCTGTCTGACGATCTTTCATCGGATTTCCAACCTCGACTAAACACATACGACAATTTCCAACCACAGAAAGCTTTGGATGATAACAATAATGCGGGATTTCTTTTTCCTTACCTACGACACGCATCGCTTCAATCACATTCACCCCTTTCGGTACTTTTTCAAGTTCACCATCCACATTGATTGTAACTGTATCTGTAACTTTGATCTCCAACATAATACCAATAGAAAATTAAATTAAGCTTGTTTCTTTAGCCGTGTCCTCACCCTGCTTCCTCAACAATGCTTGTTCTTTTACTTTTGCCTCAAATTCATCTTTGAACTTAGCAATAAAACTTTGCACAGGCCACGAAGCAGCTTCTCCAAATGCACAAATTGTCCGTCCTTCAATCTGATCCGCAATACTTTTAAGCAAATCTGCATCTTCTTCTCGTGCTCCACCAGAGCACATACGTGTCGTGATTTTTTTCATCCAAGGAACCCCTTCTCGGCAAGGTGTACATTGTCCGCAACTTTCATGTGCATAGAAATAATTGATATTAGCTAATGCTTCAACCATGTCAGTGGTATCATCCATAATAATAACTCCCCCAGAACCAGACATTGAGCCAACTAAAGATAAGCTATCAAAATCCAAAGGGATATCTTCAATCCCCCAATCAAACTCAGTCCCATCTTTTTTCTTACCCTTAAAGCGTTCATCCGCACGAAGAATTTTTGAAGAAGAACCTCCTGGAATCACTGCTTTTAATTTTCTGCCTGGGAGTAATCCTCCACACACATCATAAATCAACTCGCCAAGAGTCACCCCAGCACAAGGAAACTCATAATAGCCTGGTTTTTGCACATGACCTGAAACACACCAAATACGAGTGCCCGTATTGCCAGGCGTTCCAATCTTAGCAAATTCTTTACCACCCATTGTGATTACGTGTTTCACGTCACATAGGGTTTCTACATTATTAACGATGGTTGGGCATTGGTACAATCCAAGGGCCGCAGGGAAATAAGGAGGTTTAATTCTAGGATTTGCGCGTTTCCCTTCTAGAGATTCAATCAAGCCAGTTTCCTCTCCGCAAATGTACGCACCTGCTCCGCGATGCACAATTATATCACAAGAAAAACCTGAGCCTAAGATATTATCACCTAATAAGTTTTTTGCACGGGCCTCTTCAATTGCACGTTCTAAAATTTTATAACCTTCAAAAAATTCTCCACGAATATAAATAAAGGCTAACTTCGCTTGAATCGCATAAGCAGAACATAACATGCCCTCGATCAGTTGGTGCGGGTCTTTATGAATAATTTGACGGTCTTTAAATGTTCCTGGCTCTGATTCATCTGCATTACAAATTAGGTAAATCGGCTTACCTGATTTACGATCTAAAAATTTCCATTTCATGCCTGCAGGGAAGCCCGCTCCACCACGACCACGCACACCCGAGTCTAGAACCTCTTGACAAATGTCTTCCGGTTTCATTTGGAAACCCTTTTTTAAAGCTTCATAACCACCATGTTTGATATAACAGTCTATATCATTAGTGTAACCTTCTTGGTCTGCGTATTTTAAAATCAATCTCTGTTCTTCAATCGCCATAATTAAATCCTCACTTATTTCGTCTCAACCGTACCACTTTTAATTTTTTCGATTAGTTCATTTGCTTCATCTGTTTTGACGCCAGTGTATTCTTTTTCCCCAACCATAACAACTGGAGCACGCCCACAATCAGCATGACATTCGACATATTCTAAACTGACTAAGCCGTCATCACTGGTTGAGCCCACTTTGCAATCAAAGGCTTCTTCAAATTGCTTACAGGTTTTATAAGCACCCGCCAAGGCACAGGATAAAGTGCGACACACTCGTACTTGGTACTTACCCGGAGCATCGGTTCTCAACATAGGGTAAAACGTTACAATTTCTGAAATGTTAATCGGCTCAAGCTTCAAACGCTTCGCAATCCATTCAATTGATTCGTTGGATAAATAACCAAGGTCTTCTTGAACTAAATGACACAAAGGCAGTGCAGCACTACGCATATCAGGATAGCGTGGTACTAATTGATCTATCTTATCTAATGTTGATTGTTTTAAATCCATACAAATTGAAAATTAACGGTCACATTCTCCCATAACAAAGTCTAATGAACCGAGAATCACAGTGATGTCGGTCAGGAAATGCCCTGGTAGGAGTTCACTTAAAATACTTAGATTACAGAATGACGGCCCACGAATCTTCAAACGATATGGCACACCGCCACCTTTTGAAACTACATAGAAACCGAGTGAGCCTTTCGGATTTTCTGCCTCAAAATAGACCTCACCCTTAGGCATTTGAGGCCCTTCTGTCACCAACATGAAATTCTGAATCAACTCCTCCATACTCGTCAAAATTTTATCCTTAGGTGGTGCAAAAATATTTTTTGCATCTTCGGCATAATAAGGCCCTTCTGGGAATGAGCCAATCACCTGTCGAATGATACCTACACTTTGTTTAATTTCTTCAGCACGCATCAAATAGCGATCATAGCAGTCGCCATTTAAACCTATTGGCACCTCAAAATCATATTTTTCGTAGCCCAGATAAGGTTTATCTTTTCGTAAATCTAAGTCCACGCCTGCCGCACGTAAATTGGGTCCAGTCATTCCGTAGCTCAAGGCTTTTTCCTTTGAGATAATGCCAATACCAACCGTACGATCCATGAAAATACGATTACGTGTAAGCATCTTGTCTACTTGATTCAAAATGGGAACAACCCCTTTACAGAAATTATCCACACGCCCAAGCCAACCATCTGGAATATCTCGAGCGACTCCACCAATTCGTGTGTAACTAGTGGTAAATCGTGCACCCGTTAATTCTTCAAAAAGAGTATATAGCTTTTCTCGCTCAGTGAAGGTATACATAAACACGGTCCAAGAACCGGCATCCATACCATACACACCCACACCTAGAAGGTGAGAAGAAATTCTTGCTAACTCACAGCAAATAACTCGAATTGCCTGACAACGATCTGGCACTTCCAAATTAGCCAATTTCTCCACGGCCATTGCATAAGCTACGTTATTGGATAGAGGGGCGAGATAATCTAGTCTATCGGTGTAAGGAATAAACTGATTGTAAGTCATGTTCTCAGCAATTTTTTCATCTCCTCGATGCAAGTAACCAATCACCGGCTCACATTCTTTAATCAAGTCTCCGTCTAATTGCATCATCAATCGAAGAACACCGTGCGTTGACGGGTGAGATGGCCCCACATTTAAAGCCATAGTTTCTGCTTTTAATTCTGGATCTGCTTTCGCTGCCCGAGAACCGATATCACCTACTGAAACTTCTTTAACTTCTCCCATAAAAATTGATCTCCGTGTCCTTAAAAAATTATTTTCCCTTTTTTTCGTTCCAGCTTTCGTCTTTTGCCATTGGCTCTGTTTGGCTCATTTTACCATCACCTGATGAAACGAATGGCCCGCCCATCATTGGTGCCGCTGATACTTTTAGATTTGTTTGTTCTACCACATCTTCTGCCGGTAAAGGTGTTTCAATACCCGCTAATGGGAAATCTTTTCTTAGAGGGTGATATGGATACGAATCCCACATTAAAATACGTTTAAGGTTTGGGTGTCCTTGGTAGTGGATGCCCATCAAATCATAAGTTTCCCGTTCATGCCAGTCTGCTGCAGCATAAAGAGGTACAAGGCTGGGCAATGTTGGTTTAATATTATCCGCACAATCTGATGCCACTCTTAAATACATCTGCTTAACTGTTGAATAAAAATGATACACTCCTGTAAACCTTGGAGTTGCTACGTCCCAATCGATAGCCGTGACATCAAGCAACAAATCGAACTGAAATTCGTCACGTAATACAGTACAAAATTCAATCAATTGCTCCGCAGGACAGTTTACGGCTAAATGATCCGAGCTTTCTCGCTCACTTAAATAAGTAAAACGATTCAATAATTCACTTTTTTCTATTTCACTCACCTTAAATTTATTTCTCCAAATAATGACTGATTACTATGAAACTGCGTCTTTAAGTATCTTTTTGGTCGGATGCTTTGATATTAAATTCTTCACAGAATTTTCGTTTTTGATCTTCTCCTGCAATTTAATCATGGCATCCAAAAGTGCTTCAGGTCTTGGAGGACAGCCGCTGACATAAACATCGACTGGAACCACTCGATCAACCCCTTGAAGCGTTGCGTAAGAACGATACATGCCTCCTGAACTCGCACAAGCACCCATGGCGACTACCCACTTAGGATCTCCCATTTGCTCATAAATTCTTCGTACAACCTCAGCCATTTTGTAGGTCACGGTACCCGCAACAATCATACAATCGGCCTGTCTTGGAGAAAAACGCATCACCTCCATGCCGAAACGAGATATATCAAATCGAGAACCACCAGCAGCCATCAACTCAATCGCACAACAGGCAAGCCCCATAGGCATAGGCCAAACAGAATTTTTTCGTATCCAATTGATAACAGCATCCGCACGGGTGACGATAACCTCCCCCTCAACTTTACTATCATAGGCAACTGTTTGTTTATTCATAGTGATTACTTAATATATAATTAGTTCGAATGCTTTGAAACTTACTGAGACATCATTTTCATGCAAGCGATAATTTGAAATTTACATCCCCTCTCAGTGATTCTAAGTTTAAAAATCAAAATTACAATTTCATACCATGCCCATTTATCAATATTATGAGATTTTTCCTGACGGAAGTGAAGGTAAACCCTTCGATGTTTCGCAAAAAATCAATGACCCAAGCTTGCAGGTTCATCCACTGACTGGGAATCCGGTAAAAAAGCACTTTTCTACGCCCTCTATCAACACTCAATATTCAGACAGGGCGACAAAAAAACAATTGGATCCCACCAACCTACAAAAACAAGGCTTTACCCAATATCAAAAAGATAAAACAACCGGAAAATACTACAAAAGCGCGGGTAATGACCCACGAGCTCCCGAACAAATTGACCCAAAGAAATTATAATGGCTCTAAGGAATCAACTACTTCAAACGCTTAAAGAGCGAATTAAAAGCCCGAATTTTTGGTTTGAATGGTTCATCATCAGCTTATTCCTTCTCACATTTGCACCCGTATCATATTGGTTTGCTGAAAACACCTTTTCAGAAACGCGCGTTATTCATTCTTTAATTACCTTAAGCTTAGCGATCATTTTATTATATCGCTTTGAAAGCCCCATCTTGAAAAACGCCCTTGAGTTCAATGCTCATTGTCAAAAAAGCTTAAAAATAGCCTTTTTTCTATTACTTGTTTTTGTTCTGAATAAAGCTTGCTTAGACTTTTTTCAATTAGACTCATTCATTATTAATATGATTCATAGTCTGTCCATTATTGCTTCAATGGTCATGGCTCTCTCCAGCCTTGTTTTCTTTATTTTTGGCACCCAAATCGCCCGCATTAATTACTCTTCTTCTATCACCTTTATCTTATTTCTTTTTTTAAGCCTATTCATGATTCAAGTCGATTGGCCACTTAGGGCCCTAGCCGCAGAATGGAGCGTGTTCTTAATTGAATTGCTCGGTCAATCCGTTGATTTCTTTATTGCCAATCAAGATCAGGGCCCGAACCAAAGCTCCATCGGTCTTATCATTCAATACAACGGCAAAAATTTCAATGTCGCATCCGAATGCAATGGATTTGGGATTATTCTAAATTGTGCCTTAATTGGGTTACTGCTGTCTGTTTGCAAAAGGCATAATTTTTTTAATAGTATTACCAATATCATGGCCGCCCTCTTCATTGGTTTTACTTTCAATGTATTGAGAATCATAAGCATCATACTAATCGCACCTTTCTTATTTCAGTACTACGACTTCATCCATGAATTACTCGGCACAATTTATTATTGGGGCGCATTTTTTATCACCTGGTATTTACTTAAAGGTCCCTTAGAGAAACAGAGAAACGGATAAACAAATAAACGGATAAACAAATAGAGATTAGCTTAAGTTAATACCTTGGGCATCTGGAATTGATTACTCCCCTTCTTCGGCTGATTTTTTCCGCTCATCCATGACTAAGTCATAGACTGCAGATTTCAAATCCTCCAAGCCATCCTCGGTCAAACAAGAGGTTCCAATCACTTTATGTTTCTTAACCTTTGTTCTTAACTTTTTGAGATTAGCTTCTGCATCAGGCTCATCTAATTTATTGGCCGCAATTAACATAGGTTTTTTTAAAAGCTTCGGCATGTATAATTTTAATTCGTTCAATAAAATTCGGTAATCCCCGAGAGGATCACGATTATCCGTACCTTGAAGATCGACCATGATCACAAGTACTTTACAACGTTCTATATGCTTTAGAAAACGATGCCCAAGGCCCTTATTCTCGCTCGCTCCTTCAATCAAACCAGGAATGTCCGCCAAAGTAATGCGTTCGTATAATTCCGGGTATTCCAAGATACCAACTGTCGGAAATAAGGTCGTAAAGGGATACGAAGCCATCTTAGGATGCGCATTCGTTAAAGTATTCAAAAGCGTAGACTTACCGGCATTTGGGAAGCCGACTAATCCAACGTCAGCAATTGTTTTGATAACAAAAAGAAACTCTCCGGCACCGCCAGGCTTTCCCAGAGTGAATTCTCTCGGCGCACGATTCGTTGAAGACTTAAATTGCATATTTCCTTTTCCGCCTTCTCCACCTTCCAGTAATAGAGCTTCTTCTTCATGTTCCAATATTTCAGCAACCACTTCTTCCGTCTCTCGATCAATGATCACAGTTCCTACCGGAACTTTAATCACTAAATTATCGCCTCGAGCGCCGTGTTGATCGCTACCGCGACCTGTTTCGCCGTTCTTCGCTTTTAAAATTGGTCTAAAATGATAATCCGTTAAATCGGCGACATTGGTATCGCCCACTAAAATAACCGAGCCACCGCGCCCGCCATTACCGCCATCAGGCCCACCTTTCGGCTCATATTTCGCACGACGAAAACTAAAGCAGCCATCACCACCATCACCTGCTTTTAAACTTACTTTAACTTCATCATAAAACATGAGAATAATCTTTCTCTGAAAAAAATTAAAATCAACATCAAACCCTAATTGCTTTTAACTCAATATTTACATTTACTCTAGAAACATTCATCAAAAAATCATGATTCAATCAAAATTGGCAGCAGTAATCGATCTGGGAACCAACTCTATCAAATTCATCATTGCTGAAAAGATGCCCCAAAATACCCTCCGAACACATTATGAGGAAACTGTGGAAATTCGCATTGGTGCAGGTATTAGCCGTAGCCAGCCAAGCCTTGAAGATTCGGCAATGGAAGAAGTTTGTGAAGCAATAGTTTCCCTTCTTCGAATTAAAGATTACCATAAAGTAGACCTTATACGGATTATCGCCACCAGTGCCATTCGTGAAGCCAATAATTCGAAACGCTTAATTGACCTCATCAAAACAAAAACAGGCATTCAACTTGAAGTTTTAAACGGTGAAAAAGAAGCCTTCTACATCGCTCAAGCCATTCAACTCAATCCTGATTACCGAACAATTGGAACCCTTAATTCAATCGACTTGGGTGGTGGTAGTTTAGAATGGATCTCTTTAAAAGATAACCGCTTAGAAAAAGCTCTTTCACTACCCTTAGGTGCGGTTCGCATCACGGAACAATTTATAACAGATCCTAATAAAGCTATTCCCCAAGACACTATACGTTTAATCGAAGAACATGTGATAAGCATAATAAACCAAAATGAAATGCTTCTTTCTCCGAAATGTCCTCTCCTTGGCAGTGGAGGAGCTTTCTATATTCTAAAGCAACTTCTAAACCAAGCATCGTCTTTCACTCAAGAAGACATACGAAGACTCAGTTTAGCATCTGCTTGCCTAAGCCCCATAGAACGAATTGATAATTTAAAGATACCTGAAAAACGGGCAGATATTATCCCTGCAGCATTTATCACCATCGCTTGTATTATGAACCATTTTGCTATCAAAAATATTGAGCACTCGAAATCCAGTTTGAAATTTGGCATACTCAAAGAGATGCTCGGAATTTAAGCAAAAGGCTATTCGCCTCATTTTTCAGCTCTTATATTTAGTTTTTAGGACGTCCATAAGATTGAGAAAATCCTTCGGCAAAGGTTCCGTAAAAGCTAAGCTTTCTTTTGTTTTAGGATGTACCAACTCCAAGTGAGTCGCATGCAGAAAAATTCGCTCAATATCGATCCCTTTTAGGCTATTATTTCGAAATCCATAAAGCTTATCCCCCAACAAAGGAAATCCTAAGTTTTGCATATGGACACGAATCTGGTGCGTCCTTCCCGTATGAATTGAACACTCCACTAAAGAGACTTTATCTAAAAACTTTTCTATTATTTTCCAGTCGGTATGGGCCTCACGACCTTTTGATTGCACTGACATCTTTGTCCGATAGGTAGGATGACGCCCAATCCGTTCTAAACAACTTCCAGACTGCACTCTAGGGACTCCTGAAACCAAAGCTAAGTAGCGCTTTTTGACATTTCGCTCACTGAAATCTTTGGCCAAAGCATGGTGAGCCAAATCTGTTTTTGCTGCGACAATTAAGCCACTGGTCTCTTTGTCTAAACGATGCACAATTCCAGGTCGATCTGGTAAGCCGACCGAACTCAATTCCCCTTTGCAATGATGTAGCAATGCATGAACTAAGGTATCTTCTCCCGTTCCATTTCCTGGATGAGTCACCATTCCTGAAGATTTATTAATGACAATAATCGAATCATCTTCATAAACCACTTTTAAGGGAATATCGTTTCCTTTTGGAGCTTCCTCAACGGATACTTCTTCCAAGCTTGCTCGCAAGTAACCACTGTGACGAATCTTAAAGCGCTTATCAATTACCGCACTATCAAAAGTCACACAACCCGAATCAAAAGCCTTTTGTAAGCGAACACGACTGACATCTTTTACCACCGATGCAAATAATTTATCTGCACGTATATTTCCTACGTCTTCAGGAACAAAATATTCTATAATTCGCTCACCCATCACTGTCAGACAATAAGTTTTTAACGAATTCACAATCTTCGCTAATTTGTTTTTTCAAAACATCTACTGAATCAAACTGTTTTTCGTCACGAATAAATGACACCCATTCTACTCGGATCTTATCGCCTACATCACATTGGTAATCCTCTAAAGAATGAACCTCAAGTAAAGGTTCTACCGAACTGCCATCTGTGACAGTTGGACGTACCCCAAAATTGGCAATTCCGTTATTCCAGTGCTCAGAGCCTTCGATCAAAAAACGTACAGCATACACCCCATAACGTGGTTTACATTCTGGAGACCATAACAAATTCATTGTAGGAAATCCCATTTTTGTTCCAAGTTGTGCCCCCTTGATAATCATTCCATTCGAAATATATCGATAGCCAAGTAATCCATTAACAAGATCCACATGCCCCGCCCGCAGAGCCTCTCTAATCCTAGTACTACTAATTGGCAGCCCATTTTGTTTGATGCGGTCAATACTCCAAACATCAATCCCCAAAGCTGAGCCTGATTCAATTAGCGTTTGAATATCACCTATACGCCCTTGCCCAAAACGAAAATTTTGCCCGACATAAATTGCCTTAAGACTTGGCAATTCTTTTTGCACGTAAGACAAAAATGCGTCCGCGGAAATTGAAGCAAAATCTTGATCAAAAGTCTTAGCAATAACTATATCCACTCCCAATCCATGCAGACGGCTTACCTTGGTATTCAAAGACATAATTAAGTCAGTGCCTGCATCACCTTTAAATAAACGACTCGGATGGGGATCAAAAGTCAGAACAGCGCTTATTCCTGAATTATCTTTTGCTGAAGACACTGCAGGCTCAATCACTGCTAAATGCCCTAAATGTACTCCATCAAAAACACCAATCGCCAGATGCAAAGGTTTATTGCATTTTTTCAAGGCATTAAAATCAGATACCTGCATTGGCAAATTCATAGAAAAAAGGTATTAAGGAGTTACCCTGAGACAACCCATAAATTAAAATGCATGACTCGGAATATATTCCTTTATCGGCAAAAGCTTTGATTTTAACTTTGATTTAGTGAACTTTTCTAAGCTTTCCAAAGTTTCTGCATTTTCGATAAGAAAAGAGCCTACCTTAGTCCGCCTCAGCTCACATAAGTGACCACCGCATCCAAACTTTCCTCCAAGATCATGGGCAATAGTGCGGATGTATGCACCCTTACTTGAATCAACAATAAAGTCCATTTTAGGACTCTCTAAGTTTAATAAATCAAAACGTCCTATGCGAATGACTCGCGGCTCACGCTCAATTGTCTTTCCTGCTCTAGCCAATTGATACAATTTTTTACCTCCAACTTTCTTTGCCGAAAACATTGGAGGAATTTGATATTGGTCTCCGATAAATTCAGCCATTTTTTCTTTCACTATAGCTTCATTTAATTCAGGCACAGGAGACTCCTTGATAATTTCACCATCGGCATCTTGAGAGTCAGTTTCTTTTCCAAAATAAACAGTCCCTGTATATTGTTTATCTAAACTCATTAAATACTGAGAAACCTTAGTCGCCTTCCCAACCAAAATAACTAATAGACCTGTAGCCATAGGATCTAAGGTACCCGCATGCCCTATTTTTTTAATCTGAAAAATTTTACGGCACTTAGCCACGACATCATGCGAGGTGAAGCCCTGGGGCTTATCCACCAATAAAATACCTTCGAAGTCTTCTGTCATAAAAATGTTTTAACTTTATTCTTTTTCTAACAAAGCAAATTGCTCTTTAATTTTTGCTAACAATCGAGGCTTAAAGCCTTCGATATCTATTTCCGAAACGTTCAATCCGGCAGCACAAGCATGACCACCACCGCCAAACGCTTGAGCAATTTGATCGACTCGATATTTTGGATCTTTTGCTCTCAAACTTCCCTTCAAGGCTCCGTTCCGCTCCTCAAGTAACACACCTACTTCGATGCCCGTTATCGAACGCGCATAATCCACTAAACCATCTGCATCATCGATGCTTGCACCTGACTCTTGGTACATTGAATCTGTTAGCAGCCCAAAGCACACACGCCCATCACAGACAACTTCTAATGAAGCTAAAAATAACTGAATTAACTGAATACGAGCGAAACTCTCGTTTTCATACAATTCATTAGCAGCTTCAGCAGGCTTTGCTCCAAAATCACATAAAGCTTTAACCATTTCAAATGTATCCTTTGTTGTTGAAGGAAATCGAAATTGCCCTGTATCAGTGGCAATACCTACGTACAAAGCCTGTGCTGTAGTTGCGTCAATGTCCCAACCCAAATCCATTACAAAACCCATAATTACTTCTGCAGTGGCTGAAGCACTTCCAATAATTATATCATTTTTTGCGTACTGCTTATTGGAAATATGATGGTCTATATTCAAAAATACCTCAGGAAACATTTCGTTCAACTCTAGTCCTACTCGTTTGTAATCAGCAGAATCTACTGTTACGCAGGCGTGCCCTTCGTTCTTAAATTCTGAAGCTAAATAAAAAGGTGTATCTCCTATAAGAAATTTAAGGTTTGCTGGGGCTTCATCATTATTCACGCCAACCGCATCAATTCCCTGACTTCTCAAAATTCGCACCATAGCAACTGTTGATCCGATGCAGTCTCCATCTGGACGGACGTGCCCAATGACAACAACTTTTTCATTTTTTGTCTTCAAGGATTCAACACATGCTTTAAAAGCTGCACTTTCTTTTTCGTAAAAATAACTCATTTCGCTTTATCCTCCTCAGATAAATCATCTAATAATCCAATTAAGGATGCACCACGTTTAAGCGATGGATCATATATAAACTCAAATTTCGGAAAATATTTTAATACAATAAATTTACTGACTCGTCTTTGTAAATCTTTGCCCACTCTTTGAAATAGTTTCTTAGCTTCCTCTACTGTAGCATCATCGCCTAAGACACTGTAATATACATGGGCTTTTCTTAAATCTGGCGAAGTATCTACTGAGCTAATAGTAATCTTAACCGCCAATCTTTGATAATTTTGAAGTAATTGATGGCTGATCTCTCTTTGTAAGAGCTGATTAACTCTAGCGATTCTCTGTGACATAATTTAAGGCGAAGTGAAAGCGCAATTCAGTCGTTCAATGTAGCCTTATCTAAGTGACGGCTTTTTGTTTTCGATTTGGTAGCATTCTAAAATATCACCCTCTTCGTAATCATTGCATCCTTTGATATTAATACCACATTCATATCCAGCACGAACCTCTTTAACATCATCTTTGAAGCGACGTAGCGTGTCAATGGCACCCTCAAACACCAATTTACCCTTACGTATAAGACGAGCCTTACCTGAACGATAAATTGTACCTTCCGTAACCATACTACCGGCAACATTTCGACCTTTAGAAATTCCAAATACTTGACGGACTTCTGCTGCACCTGATTTCTTCTCTACGACCTCAGCTTCCAATAAGCCAACCATAGATTCTTCAACCTGATCCAATAATTCATAAATAATTGCATTTTGAATTATAGTCACATCTTCATGCTTGGCTAAGCTTTGTACTCCATTGTCTAACCTAACATTAAATCCAACAATTGTTGCATCCCCCGTACTCGCTAAAGTTATATCACTCTTAGTGATATTGCCGACACCTTGTCCGATGATTTCTAAATCGACCTTATCGCTCTTAATGTTCTCTAATCCCGCTACTAAAGCTTCTAAGGAACCATGAACATCTGATTTCACAATTAAACGTAAATTTTTCTTCTTTTGATTTTCGATCGCCGCAAACAAATCTTCAACCGAGGAACCCGCATTACCTGCTTTATCTTCTAAAACTTGTTTTGAATCTGACATTTTACGATCTGCTTTTGATTCATCCGCTGAACGTTTCGCCGTTTTTTCGTTTTTCTCTTTATTGAAACGATCACCAGAGCGAGGCACTTCAGACCAGCCTAAAATTTTAACTGCAGTAGAAGGTCCAGCAGATTTAACCACATTGCCTTGCGCATCCATCATAGATTTTACTCGGCAATAACTTTCTCCAGAAACCAAAGCATCGCCACATTTTAAAGTTCCCTTTTCGACAATCACTGAGGCAACTGGGCCTCTCCCTTGTTCAATTTGTGCCTCAATTACAGTACCACATACATTGGCATTAGGGTTTGCCTTTAATTCCAAAATTTCAGCTTGAAGAAGAATCATTTCCAAGAGCTCATCAATATTTGTTCCATTCAAAGCAGAAACTCCGACGGTTACAGTTTCGCCACCCCAATCCTCTGGAGCGATTCCTTTTTCCTGCATCTCTTGTTTGACTTTATCAATATTTGCACCCTTGGAATCGATTTTATTAATCGCTACAATGATAGAGTTGTTAGCCGCTTTTGCTAATTTCAAAGCCTCGTCAGTCTGTGGCTTAAAACCATCGTCAGCTGCGATCACCAGAATTGCAATATCGGTTACATTTGTTCCCCTAGAACGCATTTTTGAAAATGCAGCATGCCCCGGAGTATCGATAAAAGTAATGTCATTATCTTTAAACTTAACTTGGTAGGCTCCGATATGCTGAGTAATTCCACCCGCTTCGGCCTCAACACTATTTGTTTTTCTAAGCGTATCCAATAAAGTTGTTTTTCCATGATCCACATGTCCCAAGATACAGCAAACAGGCGCTCTTGGCTCTAATAACTTAGGATCATTTTCGTCTTCCTTTGGCTTTTCTACTTTTTTCGGTTGCTCTACCGAAGCTTCACCACGGTGGTGTATCTCTAATTGAAACCCATGGCGCTTGGCTAATTCTAAAGCAACCGATTCTTCAATTGTTTGGTTCATTGAAGCAAAAATGCCTAATTCCATTAATTCAGATATTAGCTTAAATGGCTTAAGTTCTAACTGAAGAGCAAAATCTCTAACAACTATCGGAGGCTTAGCGTGTATGATTTTTTCTGAACTTTCGGTACTATCTTCATTGGTGTCACTGGCATCAGAGTTATTTACAACCACCGGCTCAACTTTTGGAGTAACAGGCTTGGGGCTTCTGGGAATACTTGGTCGCTTAATCGGCGATGGAATCTTAGGCGGAGAAACACGAGAAACCGAATCAGCAGTTTTGCTATTTTCCTTCATTTCGCGCTCCTTATTAATTTCTTTGGTCGATTTAATAAACGCGCCTTCTGGCAAGACTACTTTGGCTGGTGCGGACTTTTCCTCATCTACAGATTTTTTTTCTGTTTCAGTTTTCTTCGGTTCTTCTACCGGATTTTTCTTAGCAAATTCTTCAACTAAGGATTCCGCTGAAATATTATCAATTGTACTGGACGAACTCTTCACCTCAAAGCCACGATTGCGTAATAACTCAATCAATTCTTTATTCTCAATTCCAATTTGCTTTGATAGCTGGTGAATACGTACGCTCATAAATAAAATTTCAGATCTCTAATAGTAACAGAATGTGATAAAAAGGTTAGGTGTTATTTTCTAAGTAATTTTGGACTTTTCCTAGAACATCACTAGCTTCCTCTTCAGAAAACCCTGCGTCTAATAAATCAGCACTTGATACTCCTTCAAAAGCATCCGCACTGACTAAACCAATTGCAACTAAACGTTCCGCAATTTCCGGCTCAATTCCAGGGATTAAATTTATCCCCTCAACTGCCTTAGCCAATTTTTGGCTAAATCCAACTGCCTCGATTTCTTTCTTCCCAATATCAAGTTTCCATCCAAGCAAACGAGAGGTCAATTTTGCGTTCAATCCTTTTCGGCCAATCGCAATGGATAAATCATCCTCAATCACATTAAAATGTATTCTATGTTCTTCTTCATTTAATTCTATATCTTTAGGGACTGCTGGCTTTAGTGCCTCTTCAAGCAAACGGATTGGGTCACTTTCATAACGAATGATATCAATCTTTTCTCCACCCAATTCTCTGACAATTGTTTTTACTCGAGCACCTCTTGAGCCGACACATGCGCCTACTGGGTCTACTTTTGGATCAGTACTTGTAACAGCAATCTTCGTCCGATATCCTGCTTCACGAGCCATTGCCTCAATTTTAACTGTACCATCAGCGATTTCTGTCACCTCTACATCAAATAATCGTCTAACAAAATTAATATTTGATCGGGATAAAATAATCTCTGGACCACGATTACTTTGTTCGATCTTAAGTAACAAACAACGAATACTTTCACCGGGAGCATAATCTTCTCCCATGATGCGTTCACGCGCCGGTAAAATCGCTTCTGCCTTGCCTAAATCAATGAGTAAATCGCCACGTTCTCTTCGGCGTACCGTTCCGGTAACAATATCTCCTACAGTATCTTTGAAATCATCAAAAATTCTATCTTTTTCAAATTGGCGTATCCTTTGTAAAATCGCTTGTCTTGCCGCTTGTGCAGCAATACGTCCGAGGAAAGCAGGGTTAACTTCTGTTTCTAGAATAGAGCCCACAGTTGCTTCACTATCTATCTGCCTAGCCTTATCAATGTGTATTTCACGCTGAGTATCGCCGATAGAATCAACTACTTCAAGCTGGTTCCAAGCCTTTAGGGCCCCTGATTTAGGATTAATTTTTACTCGAATATCATTAGTTGTATTAATGCTTTTCTGTGCTGCAGAGGCAATTGCAGAGGCAATTGCTTCGATCATAGCTTCCCGAGCAATACCCTTTTCTTTCTCCATGTATTCAAGGACTGATAAGATTTCGTGACTCATATTAATGTTTAACTGTGAAAATAAAAAAAGCGAGGCAAGCCCGCTTCAATAAAATTTAGAAGATTAAATAATAATTAAAAGCCTCTGAGGAAAATTGTCAAGATATCACTAAATCTCACTTTTTTGAAAAACGATTTTCATTTCCTGACAAAAGTCTTTGAATATTAGCATAATGCCGAAAAACGATTAAAACGGCTAAGATCAAACAAAAGACCCAACGAACATCGGATAAGTCATGAAGAAAATAAAAGCTGATCGGCAAACTAATAGCAAAGATAATTGAGCCTAAAGCAACCACTCGGGTTACAAAAAAGACGATAAGCCAAGCGATAAGTCCTATCACTAAAACCCAAGGCATCATCGCTAATAAACCACCCATAGTGGTGGCCACCCCTTTCCCTCCTCTAAAACGAAGAAAAATTGAGAAACTATGTCCTAATATTGCACCCATTAGACCAAGAATTCCTAATAAATCAGAATTAATTTCATCTAAGCCAAAAAAATATTGCGCTAAAAACACGGCAAAAAACCCTTTAGAAAAATCGAGTAGAAAAACCGTATTGCCCCAAAATTCACCCATCGTTCGTTTCACGTTAGTCGCACCAGGGTTGCCACTACCTACAGTAAAAAGGTCCAGACCTTTGGATTTTGCCACAAGGACAGCAAAATTAATGGATCCTAACAGGTATCCTATCAATAATGCCCAACAATACGTCATAAAAGTTTATTAATTTATAACTTAATCACGCGATATTTTTCAATCGCCTCATGTTCAACAATTCGTTGCGTCGCTTTTTCAGAAGGAACTCTATCAATTTCAAAAACACTGACGGCAAAATCTTCGCCCTTATCTCGACTTAATGACATATTGGCAATGTTTACACTATCCTCACCAAGAACTTGCCCAATAAAGCCAACGATTCCTGGAACGTCTTTGTTTTTTAAGACAATTAAAGTCGCATCCGTATTCACTTCTACACTATGTCCATCAATTAAAACAATTCTTGGTACCTGTTGTTTACCGAATAAAGAGCCACTGATACTGCGAGTTTTACCAGCGCTATTGATTACAGAAACTTCAATCAATTCATTAAAATCATCATGTACGGGAATCTTCACCTCTTCAGATTGAATGCCAAGATTCGCGATTTTCTTTGGTGCATTTACATCATTTACATTTTCTGAAATTTCACGGAGGAAGCCTCGCTGAATCGCATTGGTTAAAGGAAGCGTTTCTAACTCTGTCATTTTGCCAAAGTAACGGATGACCATCTTTTCGATCCCCGTAGGACCTAATTGCTGGGAAAATGTCCCTAGTTTTTCACCTAAAAGGATATAAGGCGCTAAACGCTCTAATATCTGTGGATCAACTGATGGCATATTCAAAGCATTCATTACCATGCCCCCTTTCAAAGTTTCGATCATCTGGCGAGCCACATCAATACCAACATTTTCCTGTGCTTCTTGGGTAGACGCTCCTAAATGCGGGGTGACTACTAAATTTGGGAGTGAACGAAGTTCACTGTCTTCACTTGGCGGCTCATTTTCATATACATCCAAGCCTGCCGCTGCAATATGACCGGATTTCAGTCCTTCAATTAAAGCTGATTCATCAATAATTCCACCTCTAGCGCAGTTGAAAATTCGCACACCTTGCTTCATTTGCTGAATCGTCTTTGCATTAATCATATGCTTAGTGTCTGCGGTCAAAGGCATATGCACCGTAATATAATCAGATTGAGCCACAAGTTCATCAAATTTAGCCAAACTCACCCCAAGGTCTTTTGCACGAGCTTCGGTTAAATAGGGATCATAAGCTAAAACTTGCATTTGGAATGCTCTTGCTCGTTTTGAAACTTCTGCACCAATACGACCCATACCTAGTACGCCTAATGTTTTTCCATTCAATTCTGATCCTGTAAATTTTTTACGATCCCAAGCACCTTCTCGCATCCGCGCACAAGCTTGAACAATCGGACGAGTTCCCGCCAACATATGTGTAAAAGTAAGCTCTGCAGTAGCAATGGTATTGCCCGTTGGCGTATTCATGACAATAACTCCATGATCCGTTGCCGCTTCGATATCTATGTTGTCAACTCCCACTCCAGCACGACCTACTACTTTTAGATTCTTGGCTGCTGCAAAAACTTCTGCGGTCACTGTAGTTTCCGATCGGACAGCGATTCCGTCTACATCCTTGACCAAATCTAATATTTGCTCAGGGGTCGATCCATAGGCCTCAATAACCTCAAATCCTGCTTCTGCTTTAAATAAATCAACTCCGATTGGAGAAATTCGATCTGCAACTAATATTTTCATAATATAACAATGAAATAGAAATAGATTTAAGAACTTGCAACGAAAACTCTCTTTTTTTCTAAAAAGAGAGACTTTTTACCCCAAAAAGCCAAACTTGACAGCCTTAAAGCACAGTGACAAAAAGCTTTAACGATAGAAAATTCACTAAAAAGAAAGATATATATGGTATCCCCAACGAACGTTAGAAAAGGAAAAGTGATTAAATTCCAAGGCACCCCACACCTTGTTCTCGATGTACTTCACAGAACACAAGGGCGACAAGCTGGATTTATGCAGGTTACAATGCGTAATTTAAATACTGGCTCCAGTACCAATACAAAAATCAGAACCACAGACAGTGTCGAAATTCTCCACACTGATAATCGCAAGCTTGAATTTTCCTATAAAGATCAAGATGGTTACCACTTTATTGATCCAGAAACTTTTGAAGATACTCTGCTCAATGAAGGAATGGTCAGCGATGCTATAGACTTTTTAGTAGAAAATTCGGCCTACAGTATACTATTTGTTAACGATGACCCTATTTCTATAGACTTACCAGCATCTGTAGAAATGAAAGTGGTACAATCAGCAGAAGGCATCCGGGGAGATACCGCGAGTAATGTACAGAAGCCTGCCACACTAGAAACAGGACTGACTATCCAGGTTCCTTTATTTATTAAAGAAGGTGAAGTGATTAAAGTATCTACAGCTGATCGCTCATATGTGAGTAGAGCCTAATCAGTTCAAAAAAAGCTTTCAACATTCATTAAAAGCATTTTCTTTTGAAGCTAAGAGAATTAAGCGACTCGCTCAGCAATTAAATCAGGTGCATTAGGTCTCTTAGGAGCCAAACGATACGCAGACTTCAAGAACTCCAAGGCTTCCTCCATCTTGGTTTCATCATTATAATGAATCATCATTAAAGGCTCTCCTTGTTTTACTTGTGTGCCCACTTTTTTGATTTCTGAGACTCCAACAGCAGGATCCATTGTCTTATTTGACATCATAGCTAATTTTTGAACACCTTCTGCAATCATTCCTGCATTAATCGTATGCACATAGCCACGCTTTGGCGCAGGAAGCTTACGAATATATTTTGCTTGAGGGAATTTATCTGGATTATCAATCACCGAAGTATCACCTCCTTGGGCAGCAATCATTTCTTTAAATTTTTCTAAAGCAGAGCCATCGTTTAAGTGTCTTAAGACCGTCTGCTTTGCCGATAAAGTCGAACCTGCAACACCCGCTAATCGGACAATTTCCATGCCCAGTTTCAAAATCAACTCCTGTAAATCTTCGGGTCCACGTCCACTCAATAGTTCAATCGCTTCTCGAATTTCTAATGCAGTTCCTACTGAATCACCTAAGGGTTGATTCATATCAGTAACAAGTGCTACACAGCGACGCTTCTTCATAGAACGCACTACACGTGTGATAAAACGAGCCAGTTGTCTAGCTTGCTCGATGTCACGAATAAATGAACCATTGCCCCATTTAACATCGACAACTAAACTTTCAGCACCTTCTGCAAGCTTGCGGCTCAAAGCACTACCAGTGATTAAAGGAATACTAGGAATTGAACCTGTCTGCTGCCTAAGCTTATATAGCATAGCATCTACTGGAGCAATTTCTTCATTTTGTTCAATGATAGCACAGCCTACTTGCTTTAACTGACCTTTAAATTCATCAATACTTAACTTAGGGTTGAAATTGGGAATCGCCGATAATTTATCTAAATTGCTAATGACGTATTCTTCATCTTGACCATTCATTGTCGGCATAACAACTCCAGCAGCAGCGGCTAAAGGTGCCAAAACTAAGGATGACTTATCGCCGACACCACCTGTAGAATACTTATCGATCTTCGGGCGTGCAATATGAGTCAAATCAATCATTTCTCCAGACAACATCATTTCCTCGGCAAAAACAGCTGTCTCTTGTGCCGACATATTTTGGAAATATATTGCCATAGCCAAGGCAGATTGCTGATAGTCGGGAATTTCTTCGTCTAAAATTGAATCCACTAAAAAGCGAATTTCATCTTCTGAAAATTCACCACCATCACGTTTTTTTTCGATTAAATATCGAAATGAGGGCTTTATAAATTTTCTGGTACTAATTATTTTTTTGCGCATTTGGATTACGGATGATTGAGTGAATTAAAAAGAACTTAAAGGATACTTTTTCATGAGATACACATGAACAAGATATTGCTTGCTTATTGGCATAAACGTCTCATTGCTAGCCTGTTGCGTTAAATTGTCAAGATTAATCACTCTTGGGGGCAATTTACTACTTGTCCAAATATCTAAGTCTTCTTTACTTTCCTATTATTAAAACGTAATGAATACTTTAATAAAAAATCATGGAAATATCATTTGACCCAATTCATTCCATAGAAAAAGCATTCCACTTGCTTTTCAAAAATGATGCTGAGTTATCTCAACAATTTGATAATTTCTTTGACCCAATCATTAGGGTCGCTGACCCTAAGTTTGCAGATTTTCAAGCAAATGGAATACTCCCATTAGCAAAAAAGAATCATTTAAATCCTGTTCAATTAGCGAATGATATTTGTAAAAAACTCACAGATTCTCAAACGATCGATTCTGATTTATTTGAAATATCTGTCGCAGGGCCTGGCTTTATTAACTTTAAACTTAAAGCAAATTACTTATCTAAATGGCTCGAAAGCTTTTCCTCTGAAAAAGCCATTCAGCAAGAAGCATCCCAATGGTTAAACAAAGAAATTACCGTTATAGATTTTCCAAGCGCAAATACCGCTAAACAAGCTCATATAGGACATTTAAGGCCTATGGTCATTGGTGAGTCCATCGCTCGTATACTTGAATTTTCGGGTGCTCGCACTATTAGAGATAATCACATAGGCGATTGGGGGACTAACTTTGGAACCTTAATTATGATTCTAAAAGAAAAAGGAATCACCATAAATGAATTCGAAAATCCAGCAGAAGCACTCGAACTCATTGACAGCCTTTATAAAGAAGGAAGCACTCTTGAAAACAACAATCCTGAATTGAGAGATATTTCAAGACACGAACTATTGAAGCTACAGAATGGGGATACTGAAAACACGCTAATCTGGCAATCTATCATTGATGTTTCTAATCAAGCATTTGAAAAATTATTTGCACAGCTGGCAGTTAAAATTGATTACACTTTAGGCGAATCTTTTTACAAAGATAAAGTCCAACGAATTTATGACGAATTACTGACACTTGAAATTGCCGAAAAAAGCGATGGCGCTCTTGTTGTTTGGCACAATGAAATTAAGAAATTTGCTAAAGATAATAAACGTCCCTTCCCCTTTAACATACGAAAAAAGGATGGAGCCTCTAATTACGCATCTACAGATTTAGCGACCATACTCTATCGGATTGAACACTTTAAAGCTCAATCAGTAGTTTATTTAACTGATTCAAGGCAACAAGACCACTTCGAACAACTTTTTTTAACCACAAAAAAATGGTTTCAACAAAAAGACTATCCCCTACCAAAACTTAAACATGTTTGGTGGGGAACCATTCTCGGTAGCGATAACAAGCCCATAAAAACAAAATCCGGTGAGTCCATCAAACTTCAATCATTAATAGATGAAGCTATTGAACGAGCCCGTATAGTTGTTAATGAAAAAAATCCAGAGTTATCTTCAGAGGAACAAAATAACATTGCTAAAGCAGTCGGAATCGGAGCTTTAAAATATGCAGACTTATCTTCTAACAGAACACAGGACTATGTTTTTGACTGGGATCGCATGCTCAGCTTCGAAGGAAATACAGCCCCATACCTTCTCTATGTCATAGCCCGAATCAACAGTATTTTCAGAAAAGCAGGCATTGATCTATCCGATTCAAGCCTAAGCCATCGCTTTGATGTTAGCACGAACTACGAAATACAATTAGCAAGAAAATTAATCCAATTTCCTATAACCTTAAACCAAACCCTTTCGGACCTACGGCCGCACTTTCTCTCAACTTATCTTTTTGAACTCGCGGGTGTGTTTAATACTTTTTATAATAACGATAAAGTCATCGCTTCCGATTCGTCCATTCAGCAACGAAGGCTTTCGCTATGCCACAGAACTCATACGATTTTAAGCATAGGGCTTAATTTACTTGGAATAAGCACCGTTGACCGGATGTAATCAATATTGCTGTATATTGAAATAAAATCACAGCAAAAACCTTTTATTTTAATCTGTGCTATTAATGAAAATCTCAAGCAAAGACTCTGGCCCTTAGGAAATTTGCCATTGATAATTAAACCTTGAAAGCTTACTTGAGCCTTTTTTTGTAACGGCAAAGACATCCTCAATTCGACAACTACCTATATCAGGATAGTATAAGCCTGGCTCAACAGTAATGACATGATTGGCTTTTAACTTATTCTTAGATTTTGAAACCTTAGGGTCTTCATGAATGTCGAGCCCAAGACCATGACCGGTAGAATGAATAAACCCAACAAAAGTATCTCCATTACTTTGGCGTTCTGTTAAATAGCCCTTTTGATTAAAATAAGAAGTCACTTCACCATGAATTGTGCTTCCTGTGACATTCGCCTTAATTTTAGAAATCGCCAACTTTTGAGCTTTTTTAACCGAATGAACTAATTTCTTTTGAGCTTCGTTTGCTTTCCCCTTTAAAAAAGTACGCGTCATGTCTCCATAATATCCACTATTTTTTATTTGCGGAAAGATATCGACAATAATTAGCTCGTTAGCCTTTAGCGGACCATAGCCTATTTGATGCGGATCACTTGCTTGTATTCCCCCGGCAACAATTGTAGAGCTTGCGATAGAACCTTTCTCGAATAGGGATAGTTCAATCATTGCCCTCAAGCGCTCCGATGATAAAACCGCTCCATCTAGATATAAAATACCTTTTTTAACCTTTGAAGCCTTCAAAGCCGATTGTGCAATCCCCAAACCATAGGCACTCGCTTTATTGCCTACTTTGATAGATTCAATCTCCTCTATACTCTTTTGTTCTCTTTCGGGTAAAAATGAGCTTTCAGAAAGCACTATCGGAATCTCCAAATTTTGTAGTTCTAATAATAAAAAAGCAGGGAAAGATTTTGGGATTAAAATTGTATTTGCTTTGTATAAATCAAAAAAATATTTTACAAAATGACCTAGATTAAAAGCACCTTTTGTTAGATAATAATGATCTATAATTTTTGCCTTTAAGGACTCAACTTCGTAAACTTTCGTATATTTAGACTCTTTTTTAACTCTGGAATATTCTAATTGATTCACAATAGCTATTTTATGTCGACCTGCTATCAATGAAAGATACGGGTCCGGAACTCTTACTCCCGATATATAAAAGGCATCTGAGCAATCACTGCTTGAAGCATAAAGACATTTTAATTTCATACTATTTATAGACAATTAGAAAAATTACTTAAATTACGATTAAAAAAGATCCCAGTTACTATGTTAAATAAGCAAACATTAATTAATTATTCACTTATAGTGATTACAGCACTTTTTTTTATTAACTGCAAAGCAGAGACAATTCAGAAAAACACTAGCTTTGAAGACTACTTCCCTCTTACAATAGAAAAAAAGACTTCTTTCGTACAAATAGCGATCACTCGAGAAGAACTTAGCCAGGGCCTAATGTTTCGGAATAGTCTTGATGAAAACCACGGTATGTTATTTGCTTTCGAGAATGCTAGTCGTGTTTCTTTTTGGATGAAAAATGTCCCTATACCACTGGATATAGGTTACTTTGATTCAAATGGAAGATTAATTGAAATTCATTCACTATACCCTTACGATGAGACCCCAATTTTATCTAAAAGTCATAAAATCAAATATGCACTCGAAATGAATAAGGGTTGGTATTACCGAAATAATATTAGTACAGGAAAATATATTGATATAGAAAATCTACTTAAATACATTCAATTAAGAAAAACGTCACTTATTTCAAACGATTAAAATATGGATTCTTTATCAGATAAAAATTGGCATCATTGGGAACGAAGACGGTCTCATAAAATAAACCCTATAAATTATTTATATATAATTCTTCTAAGTTTTTTGTCTTATTTCCCACTTTTACAAAATAATCTGCTTTGGCAGAATTATGATGAAGTGTATCGATCTTTTTTTCCTGCTTTGGATTCTTGGACATCAATTTTTTCAAATTCTATTTTTTGGAACGAAAACCCAATTGCTTTATCCACCTATTTCATTGAAAGCTTTATCCCATTACCTGAAGCCTTTACCCATCGGTTTATAAACATACTTCTGCATAGCTCAGCAGCGATTCTTTTATTTCGTTTGCTCAATCGAATGCATGTATCGGGAGCATTTTTAACCTCTTTAATTTTCACCATCCATCCGATTGTGGTGCAAACTATATTTTGGCCAGGCTATAGATCTACAATAATAGCACTCTGCCTAACACTATGGTGTCTTTACTTAGCATTGGATAGAAAAAATAAAAAAAATCATAACGTAGCTTTCATTCTTACTGGCATGATCGCAATCATCCATCCAATTGCCTTAATAATACCACTAATACTTTTTTTACACAGATTTGTTAAAAACAAGACATTTAAACTAGAGGATTTCAATAAGATCATCCCCCATGCTGCCATTGTTTTAGTGCTTAGTATTCTAACAGAAATATTGGAAAAGCAATCGATGCATCAGCTTAACTTAACTGTCAGCCAAAATGGGGAACAAGTACCTGGTTTCATTTACCAATTATTAGAATATTTAAAAATCATTTACTTCCCTTTCGGCACTGCCTTTTTCACCCCAATCCATGATAAATTCACATTTTCTTCATTCTACTTACTGCCCTTTTTCTTTTTATTCATAATCTTTGTCTTTTTATTTTATAAAATAACCACCATTTGGGCTCGTTTATTAATTATGGGGTTCTCGTTACTGATTACGCTATTAGTCTATGCCTCATGCCAGAATGGTTTTTTCTTAGATGGCACCTATGCTCTAGATGATGCCCTTATCTATATTACGATAATTCCAGCAATTGCCCTTGTCTCTAGCTCAATTAATGCACTGGTCGTGCATAAGGTTCCACAATTCAAAATCTTATGGTATTCGCTAGTAGGAATATTAATTGCTATATCAACTAGCATTACTTTCAGCAGAAGCTTACTCTACAGTAAACCACTTAAAATGTGGGAATATTATAATATGACCTGGAGTGATTCGGTAACGCCTAAGAACGCGTTGAGCGATCACTTTATTAATAATGGTTACATGAAGTATGATATTGATGACCATATTCAGCTATTGGAATTTGTTTTCAAAAAGACCCCTGAGAATATCGAACAAAAAATAACTCTCGCTCGCTTATACGTTAAGGATAAACAAGAGGATAATGCCCGAAAGTTATACGAAATAATCGTAAATCAGGATGAAATTAGAGACCCAAAAATTTTAGAGGAAGCAGCTAACTTTTTTGAGCTTCAAGGCTTATATTGGAATGCTAGAAAAACCAGAGATTTACTAGATGAAATAGTTCAATAAACTAGGATATAATCCAGCTAGAGAAACTGCTCCTATTAATATTATTAGTATAATTTTTTGAGAAGCCGATAAGTCGATTGTATCATTTTCGTAGTCTCTATTATCACCATTTGGAATAAAGAAGATTGAGCGAATCCAAGCAAAATAATAGTAAATTGAAATTACCACTCCTATTATAGCTACAGCTAACAAATCATACAAGCCAGCTTGGTAAGCCACAATAAATAATAATACCTTAGCTATAAACCCTCCAAGTGGTGGCACTCCTGCTAAAGAGGCAATTCCTATTAAACTTGCGACACCAAGTAGTGGATTCCTTTTATAAAGTCCCTGATAATTTTTAGTTTCTAACAATGAATCATCTTCTTCATTCATATAAGCAAGTGATGCAAAAACTAAAAAGGAACTTAATAAATAAAGAGAGAGATAAAATAAAACCACATCTAAGGCTTGTGGAATTGTATAACTCGCAATAACTCCAAGTAATAAATAACCCGCATGAGAAATTCCAGATAAGCCAATTAGACGTTTAATATTAGACTGTCCAGTTGCTGAAATATTTCCAAATAAAATAGTCAATACACAAAGAACGGATAAGATTGGGATTAAAAAAGTATCCAGCGCTAAAAATGGACCCTGTAATAACTGAATAAGCAGAAAAATACCCGCAGCTTTTGAAGCAACGGCTAGAAAAGACATTGTTGGTGTAGGCGCACCTTGGTAAACGTCTGGCACCCAAATTTGAAATGGAACTAAGCCAATTTTAAAACTGATGCCTGCTAATACAAATAAGGCTCCCAAGTGAACAATTAAATTATCGGGATTTAACCCAATAAATGACTGCAATGCTTGGAACTGAAATCCATCGTTGATAAATCCATTCATTTCAGGATTTCCGGAAATTCCATACAAAAGAACTATTCCAAATAATAAAAATGCAGAACTCAATGCACCCAAGGTTAAATATTTCAAACCTGCTTCTAATGATAATACATTCGTTCGTTGAAAGGCCACTAAAACATAAAAGGCCACTGTAACCAACTCAAGACATACAAAGAGAGAGATAAAGTGTGAGCATTGCACTAAAAGCATAAACCCAGAGCATGAAAGCAATATCAAATGTAGATACTCTGCCTTGGGTAAAGACTTCTTAGATAAAAATTGCCCGCTGATCAAAATTACAAAAAGAGACGTAAATACAAAAAAGCTACGCATGAATTGATTGCCATCCGTTTGTTCAATCAATCCTCCAAAATGAGAAATCTCCCCTATATAAAAAGTACTTTTATACAAAAATAGAATACCTAAAACAAAGAGATAACCGCATATGGTAACTGGCATTAGGTACTTTTCTTGCCATACTTTTTTTGAAGACTTCAGAAATAAATCTATTCCTAATATTACAAAGGCCATTAAGGCCAAAATAATCTCAGGCATAAAAAGCACCCAATCATTGGTTAGGCTAATTTCTCTTAAAAAACTGGTATATGAATTATTCATATTTTGTATTTCCTTCTAATTTAAAATCACCAACATATTCATCATTTAATACATGAGCCGTATCTGAATATATATTCCGAAGTGTCTCATTTGAGTAATCACTGAATATTTTTGGATAAACTCCAATCAATAATAGAGTTCCCAATAATACAGTTGCCGAAAATTTCTCGATTGAATTCATATCGCCCACTCTAGAAGAAGTATTTATGTGGGTAACACTTTCCTTAGCGACTCCAAATACAATATTTCCAACTGCCCTTAAGCCATATACTGCAGAAATAATAATTCCTAAAGCAGCTAAATATAATACCCATCGAGTAGACTCAGATTCACCTAGTGCTGTAAATATAATAAACTCACCCCAAAAATTAGCAAACCCAGGCAATCCTATACTTGCTAAAATGGCCAAAGCAAAGAAAACGGATAAATTCGGTGCTATCTGCCCAAGTCCACCCATTTCATTCATATTAAATGTAGAGAAACGCTTATAAATGCAGGTCGATAATAGAAACAATAGAGCCACAGATAGTCCATGAGCCACTAGAAGTAGGAGAACACCACCCGCACCCAAAATTGAAAATGTTCCTAGTCCTATAAAAGCATAACCCATATGCATAACTGAACTATAACCGATCATCTGCTTAAGGTCTTTTTGCGCAAGAGTGACTAAGCCAATCACTAAAATATTTCCTAGCCCCAATAATAATAACCAAAATCCCCATGCCTCTGAACCTGCCGGCAAAAAGGGAATGGCAATCTGTAACAGCCCATACAGTCCAAATTTTTTCAAGACTCCCGCATGAAGCATAGCCGCACCAGTAGGAGCTGCCCCATAACCTTTTGGCGCCCACGTATGAAAAGGAAATAAGGATACTAAAATCCCAAAACCGAAGAATAAAAGCGCGAAAATATTACTCTGTAGCACTTCCGAGATTGGTTGCTCCAGCAAAGCATTCTTTAAAGCAATCATATTAAAAGCTTCAGCCCCACTCTGTTGGTATAAGGCAATCAAACCAATAAGTGAAAGTAGTGCGCCAAGAGTAAGGTAAATTGTCATCTCTAAAGCTACGGCATGACGAGCAAATCCACCCCAAATCATGATCATTATGAAGGTAGGAATTAATGCAAACTCATGAAAGAAATAGAAGAAGAATAAATCAACCGAAGCGAAAGTACCCATCAAACCACTAAACATGATAAAGAGTAAACCCACATATAAATTTAAACGCTTAGCATCTGAAAATAGCGCATAAACAATAGCGGATAAGCCTACTGTTGCTGATAAAATAAACAAAGGTAGGGAAATCCCATTAAGCCCTAAATGTAAAAATATCCCCAAGGATTCAAGACCTGCTGGCAGAATTAGCTCAAAATTATATGCCTCTATAAGACTAGAATCATAGTTAAAATAAAGCACCCAAGCAAAAATAAAAGGCAATACTCCACCGCAAATACCTAATAGGCGTGCCCCTAATGTTTTAACATCTCTAACCGAGATTAAAAAAATAAGTCCACAAATGAATGGAATCCAAATAGTACTAAATAACAAATGTGAATACATCATAGAAAAAGTCGTTAAAATAAATCGATCCCGTATAACCAAAAAAGTAGTAAGCCGACAAAGAACCAAAGAACATAATTATTTATTTTGCCTACTTGAAGTAAACGAAAGCCCACTCCTAAAATGCCAACTAATCCAGCACTTCCACGCACGATCATTCCTCGCAAAATCACCTCATCCATAAACGATAAAAATTCAGCCACAGGCTTCTGAATATGATTTACATAGAAATGATATAATTCATCCATCCATAAGCGCCCTTTAAGAAAGGCAAATACCTTTGGGAATTTTCGTTGTAAGTTATCTTCACTTGACCCTCTTCCATAAAAGATCAATGAGACGCCAATACCGACTACCCAAGCTGCAGAACCAAGAATAAGCACCCACTTATGGATTTCCTTATAGCCAGAAAGGTGATGCAAGAAATCTAAGTCAGAAACAATCGATGCACCCAATCCGTAGGGCCAATATTCATTTAGCCCAACAAAAATAGCAAAACCACTAAGCAAAATTAAAGGCACTGTCATAACTGGACTGACTTCATGAGCTGATGAGGCCGCTTCAGAATTTGCCTTTCCAAAGAAAACAATCCAAATCAATCGACCCATATAGCCTGAGGTCATCAAAGCTCCAAAGACTAGAAAATAAAACAATGTACTATTGTAATCATTAGCCGCGATTAAAATTGCATCCTTAGAATAAAATCCTGAGAAGCCATATACTCCGCATAGTGCTAAGGTCCCAATAACAAAAGTAACCGAAGTGATTGGCATTTTCTTAAATAATCCACCCATCTTAAAAATGGATTGTTCATGATGACAGGCATGAATCACCGCACCCGCACCTAGAAAAAGCAAAGCCTTAAAAAAGGCGTGTGTAATCAAATGAAATAATGCAATTCCAGAATATCCCATACCAAAAATTGCCGCCATATAGCCTAATTGAGACAATGTTGAATAGGCCAAAATTCGTTTAATATCATCTTGAGCAAAGGCACAAAAACCAGCAAATAAGGCGACAAAAGTTCCTGAATAAGCGATAAATAAAAGCACTTGAGACGTAAGAATAAAATCTATTCGTATTAAAAGATAAATACCTGCAGCGACCATTGTTGCGGCATGGATCAAAGCTGAGACTGGAGTAGGTCCCGCCATCGCATCAGGTAACCATACATGCAAAGGAAATTGAGCAGACTTACCGATAAAGCCACAGATAAGTAAGAACCCAATGAAAGTACTTATCAAAGAAGGGTCTAAGCCCGCTTGAACTGACAGTAATTCTATGTTTGTTGTACCAAACTGCCAATAGGTTAAAATAATCCCGATTAAAAATCCAAAATCACCGACACGATTTACAATAAAAGCTTTTTGCGAAGCTGATTTAGCTTCTTCCTTCTGAAAATAATGCCCAATCAATAAATAAGAACTAAAGCCTACTAATTCCCAAAAGAGGAATATCATAATTAAATTATCTGCTAATATGATCCCAGTCATTGAGAACATAAAAAAAGCAACCCCAGCAAAAAAGCGCCCCTTAGCAGCATCATCTGACATATATCCAATGCTAAATGTAACAATACAAAGTGATACTATCGAAACCATTGCTAACATTGTAGCTCCAATATTATCTAATAATATTCCAATATAAAACTTAGAGTCTCCAAACGCTAGCCACTCCCAAGAAAAATGAACGGACTCAGGTAAATTATTTAGCAATAGATAAGATAAGCTGAATGCACCTAAGGCACTCACAAAAGCGACTATGGGAGCATATTGTTTCCTATACTTGCCCAAGGCTATGATTAGGATGGAAGTTCCTAAAGGCAGAAATAAAAGACTGAAGAGATTCGTTAATATATCCATGCTTAGCCCTTAAGTTGATTTAATTCATTCACTAAAATAGTCTGCTTTTGTCGGTAAATCATAACAATAATTGCCAAACCTACCGCAACCTCTGCAGCCGCAACTGTCATAATAAAAAACACAAAAATTGACCCATCCATGGTATTATTAAATCGAGAAAATGCGACTAGTGCTAAATTTACTGCATTAAGCATAAGTTCAATCGACATATAAATGATGATGGTATTACGCCGAAAAATTACACCCAGGAATCCTATAAGAAATAGCAGACTCGAAACGATAACAAATTCATTAATTCCAATTGTCATAATTATTTAAGATACTTTTATTTATCTGTATCGATACCTTGTTTTTTACTGATGACAATTACACCGATCATAGCCACAAGAAGAAGAAAACCGATTATTTGAAATGGCAACATGTATTTAGTGAAGAGGATCTGTCCAAATGATTTTGCTGTGTTACTGAAGGCTATTGTTTCAGCCTCACCTACATTGGAAATTTGAACCAACTCTGTTGCCGGCAAATAAAGTTCAGAGAAACTATTAAAGACTAGGAAAAACAACAAACTAAAACCAAGCAATTGTGCAACAAGAGAGAATTTATGCTTTAGGTATTCATAATCATTCTCTTTATCCACATCTAGAAGCATGATGATAAACAAAAAGAGTACCATTACAGCACCAGCATAGACAAGGACCTGTAAAATAGCTAAAAAATAAGCTTCTAATAAAATGAATAAACCTGCAGTAGATACCAAGGTCACAATCATACACATAGCACTATTAACGGCATTTTTATTCAAAACCATGACCAATGCCGATAGCAGCATTAGCGAAGCTAAAATATAAAAAAGTGTATTAATCATGAATAAGTAAGCAATAAAAGACCAAGTTTTTAA
>JBJLEY010000015.1:0-37224 GCA_045565635.1 Coraliomargaritaceae bacterium | reverse complement strand
TAGGTAGAAATAAATCTTCCTATGAACGCTGATTGAAATTTCTGCCTCAATTAAGGCAAGCTTTACCTAAGAATTTTAGAAAAAAACTTTTAAAAAATTACTTCTTTTTCTTAGCTGTTTTCTTTACCGCTTTTTTTGCAGGTGCTTTTTTCTTGGCTGGTGCCTTCTTTTTCACTGCTTTTTTCACTGCTTTCTTCGCTGGCGCTTTTTTCTTCACTGCTTTTTTCTTAACCGCCTTCTTAGCTGGTGCTTTTTTCTTAACCGCTTTTTTAGCTACTTTCTTAGCTGGCGCTTTTTTCTTAGCAGGTGCCTTCTTTTTAACCGCTTTTTTAGCTACTTTCTTGGCTGGTGCTTTTTTCTTAACCGCTTTTTTCACTGCTTTCTTCGCTGGCGCTTTTTTCTTCACTGCTTTCTTAGCAACTTTCTTAGCTGGCGCTTTTTTCTTAGCAGGTGCCTTCTTTTTAACCGCTTTTTTAGCTACTTTCTTGGCTGGTGCTTTTTTCTTAGCTGGTGCTTTTTTCACTGCTTTCTTAGCAGGTGCTTTCTTCTTAGCTGGTGCTTTTTTCTTAACCGCTTTTTTAGCAACTGGTTTTTTTGCTGCTTTTTTTACAGGAGCTTTTTTGGCAACTGGTTTTTTCGCCGCTTTTTTAGCAGGCGCTTTTCTAGTAGTAGTTTTTTTCTTAGGCATAATTTTAATTTGGTTATTAACAAATTTCACATACAGCCTCCAAGTAAAACACATGGCGTACCGTAAGTGATAGTTTTTTTATTATAATAGTTATAGTAAATTGTAGTGGTTAAAGTGTATCCAAAATTTTAGGAATGAAATTTTTTTCAATGAATACTTAAAATATAAAAGTAAAAGTGTCCCAACTGATTCATCGAATTATAGTGCCTACAATTTGTAATAGTATTAAACTAAAAATTTATAAAAGAACAAAAATAAAAATGCTTAACTAACGTATATGGATTATGGTTAAGTCCTAATTTCGTCAATATAAAATTCATTAAGAAAGCGAGTCTTATTGTTAATCAAAAAAAAGACTTCTACTCATAATTTTTTCAAAACTTGGATCAAAAAAATGAGCCTGATTATCTTCTGCTAAAATAGTTGCTTCTTTAACTCTAAAAATTGTTTTATTATTTTTTCCTTTAAAGACTAAACGACTGATAATCCATAAGTTTTCAAACTTTTTAACGCCAGCAATATGCAACTGATTCAGTACCTCTGTGTTGTCTGAGTATTCAATCTTTCGAACACTATTATATTTAGAGTCAATGGATAACCTAACTGCTGAAACTCCCTGAGATAAAAAGGCGATTTCATCTTTAGTACTAAATAAGTAATTATGTACTATACTACCTATCCCTAAAGCTTCGACCCCTTCATAGCTATAATTTTCCCAATCTATATATGGCATTATTACATCAACTGGTCTGAATAAAATTCCATCAAATAATGGTGAAAACATTTCGTCTTCGTCCAATAAGATAAATTTACTTTGCGTGCCTAATCGCTTCCAGACATTACTCACCTGTCCCTCATGAAAAATATAATCAACGAGAACTTCTTCTTTTTCATCTATTAGAAATAGTCTTTTAAAAGTCTTTTGATTCATTGAAGTAATCAACAAGACACCTTGGGTTTTGGTTGGCTGAATATTTTCTTCTGCTCGATGAATAAAATCAAAAGAGATTTTACAGGATTCGATTTTTTGATGCGATCGAAGCAACTTGATTTGCGCATCTGCTTCTTTGGGCGACAATGGTTCTAAAAACCGAGATGCACTTGTAGATTTTTTCGAATGTACACTTAATGCTTGAGCATCATTCAAACATAAGAAGGCACAAGTTGATAAGATAAACGTGATTCGAATCCAATCACATACCTTACACATAGTTAAATTCGCTCAGTGGCTAATTTATTCAACATCGCTTTCGTCAGTCGCTTCAACACTAGTGGCTTCTACAGGGGAAGCTTCAACTATTGGAGTTATTGACTCAACATCTAATCCTATTTCTTGATCAGATGCGTTTGTTTGGTACATAAGATATAAAATTAAAGCGATAATGAAAAATGCAATTGTTGTGTAAATAGTGGCTCGAGTTAAAACATTTGACGTATCGGAGCCAAAAGCTGATTCAGCCATGCCTCCACCAAAAGCTGATCCCATTCCCCCACTTTGGCTTTTTTGCATTAAGACTAAAAAAACGACAAAGACGGAAATTAATATTAGAACTAAAGTTAACAAACTGATAAATAGTGCACTCATGTTTAAATTGTTTAAGTATAATAGATGAACGGGATTTGTTTTTATTTCAAGAGCTTAATTTTAAATATAATTCACGAATTTCGCTTTGACAGATAGTAAATAAAGAATTTCAGTTTTCAAATGCGACAACTTCCATACCAAAAACTGCTAAGCAAGACTCAAATCATCATAGGGATCATTTTGAGCATCGGAGTATTCATTTTAATGTCAATCATACTTAAGCCTTTTACATTTTCTCCAGATCCTACAATAGCTCAAATACAAGCTTGCTTTGCTGCTGTCCCTATTGCCACAACTTTCTGGTTCGCTTGTAATATGTTTATGTTAGTTTTGTCTGACCAAATTAAACAAAAAAAAGAAAATACCAAATAATCGATTGGTTATCTTCTTACTGAGCTTTACGACTCTTTTCTAATTTCTTTAGCTAAGCTCAAACGATGTATTTTTGCATTGTGCCTGACATCCACAGGAAATTGTTTTCTAAAAAAGAAATCCTTTATAGACGCAGTAAGGGGATCACTTAAAGCACAGTCTCTTAAGATCTTTTTAAATGATTGTACAGCAAGGGGTGTTTTAGGATAAAGCTTTGCTTCAGGTTCAATCACTATGCCGGCCTTACCCTCACCTAAATCAATCAAAGCACTTCTTGATACACACTCTAGTTGATTAAATATAGCCTCGCAACAAACAGTCTCTAAGATGCCCTCATTTGCTTTCACCCTTTCTGCCTTTCGCCCACAAAACCATAAAAAACCAGCCTCATCTACCCAACCCATGTCTCCCATACGATGCCAAAAGAAATCAATATCTTTTATTTTAGATAACTTGGTTGCCTCAGGTAATTCGTCATACATCTGAGTCACAGTCGGACCAGACACAATAATTTCTCCGATCTCCCCTGTGACACATTCTTTCACATTGGCAATTGAGCCTATCACACCCTCATCTGGCTCAATGATTTGAATCCTTGTATTAGGCATAGCCCGACCGACACAATTCCCCTTGCGACCGTAGGCTAATTCACCTACCTGCTTTTCAATGATCTCTGTCGCCGATAGAGAACTCACGGGCAAAGCTTCAGTTGCCCCATAAGGCGTAAAAATCTCACCATTAGGCATATACTCTTTGAGTTGCTCAAGCAATGCTTGTGGAGCTGGAGCCCCAGCCATGATCACTCGCTTTAGAGATGGAAGTACAATCTGTTCAGCTTGACAATATTTCAAAATAATCGACCATATAACTGGAGAGCCAAAGCTATTAGTAACTTGATTTTTTAAAATGCTATCAACGATTTTTTTTGGATTTATTTTAGAAGGCTGACTAGGGTTCATCTCAGGCACGACGGTACACATCCCCAAAGCTGGATTAAATAAGGCAAAAACTGCCAGCATCGGTAAATCCACTTCGCCTGATTCTATTTTGTATTCTTCTTTGATTAATTGAATCTGAGCAAAAAACATACTGTGTGTATAACACACACCCTTAGCTTTTCCCGTAGAACCCGAAGTGAACAAAACCGCTGCTAAATCGTCCGCCCCTGCTTCATAGGCATCATAACTGTGCACCCTAAAATGCTTTTTTAGCTTACGTTTGAATTTTGCATTTACGGTGATCGCATTCTTTACACATGCATGTGTTCGCAAAAACCATTTTGCCAAGGTGATAGCAATCGTCCCGCCAATGATCACTCTGACCTTTGATTGTTTAGCACATTCAAAAAAACGTCCTAGACCCATCCCTGGATCAATTACGACCGGCACCGCCCCTAACTTCAATAAAGCAAAAACAATTTGAATAAGTTCTAACCCTGGTTTTACCATTAACAAAACACGAGTCCCCCGTTCTACACCGGAAGACAAAAATTGATGCATCAGTGCATCGACCCGAGTATTCAACTCACTAAAACTTAAATCCGCATAACTTTTGCGAGCCCAAAAATAAGGCTTAAAAGGATAGACGATAGCCTTAGCCTCTGGGTTTCTCTTGGCTTGGGTTGATAAAAAACTCGAAACGTTGAATTGCATTATAAAAATTCATCCTGCCTTTTTATAAAAGATACAATCAAGGAAGGCCCCTATCTAATAAAAATAGCTACCGATTATACTTAGTCTATAGTCAGCCCTTCGGCTAACTCCATATTTGTATGCACCGCCTTTACGTCTTCTAAATCATCTAGTACCTGAATTAAGTGAAGGACCTTTCTCGCAGTATCGATGTCATTTACCGGCATATTCACCTTTGGCAAATAGACCAATTCTGAAGAGATACAGGGGATTTCTTTTGAGGAAAGTGATTGTGAAACATTATCAAAATCGCCAATTGCACAAAGCACCTCAAAATGATCCTCTTCATTTTTGATGTCATCAGCACCTGCATCCAAAGCAATTTCCATTAAACTTTCTTCATCAATCGCACTTACCTCGATAAGAAATTGACCTTTTCGCTCGAATTGGAAAGCAACTGCTCCGACACCTGCTAAGTTACCTCCATTCTTACTCATGGTACTTCGTACTTCTGAAGCAGAACGATTTTTATTATCTGTAGTCACCTCTACAACAAAGCCCACGCCTCCAGCACCATAGCCTTCATATAAATTCTCTTCATAAACAACTCCTGGCAATTCACCCGTGCCCTTTTTAATCGCACGCTCAACATTATCTGCTGGCATATTTGACGCTTTCGCTTTTTGAACCAAAGTTCGGAGACGAGGATTAAACTCTACATCTCCGCCTCCATCACGTGCGGCAAGCGTTAACTCCTTACTGATCACACTGAAAATTTTACCACGTTTGGCATCAACTGCCGCTTTATGGCGTTTGATAGTCGCCCATTTACTATGTCCTGACATGATTAAAATTAATTAAAGTTTATATTTTAGTTAAAGATCTAAAGTACAAACATTTCATAATTAATTGCGAGATTTCTTTTTTGGAGTACTCACTTTCGCGTTAATCGATTGTGCATTCTGCACTCGACTGTCATCCACTTCAACAGGCTCTTTTTCTTTCTTAGCGTGAATCATTTTTTGCTGAATGATTGTTAAGATATTTTGGGTCGTCCAATAGATAACTAATCCAGAAGAAAAGTTATATAAAAATACCAAAAATATGAACGGCATAAATTTGAAAATCTTTTGTTGCAACGGATCAGCAGTTGGAGAGACAGGCATGATTTGCATCTGATAAAACATCGTTATTCCCATAAGAATAGGGAAAAGATTGATCGGGAAACCAGCAATAACAGCAATCGTATCTGCCTGAGATAAATCGGAGACCCATAAAAATGGTTCGTATCGCAATTCAGCCGCTGTACGCAACATATAAAAAAGTCCGAGAAAAATTGGCATTTGAATCAATACAGGAAAACAACCCGCGAGTGGATTCACTCCATGCTCACGAAACAATTTCATCGTCTCTTGCTGTAATTTCTGTGGATTCTTTTCGTATTTTTTCTTCAATTCAGCCATTGGAGCTTGAATCTTAGCCATACCCTTTTGGGATTCAGCTGCTTTGCCTGTTAAAGGCCAAAAGACCAACTTAATGATGATTGTCATGATCACTATCGACCATCCCCAATTCGGGACAAAAGAATGGATTATTGTCATGAAATACAATAAGAGTTTACTGAAGAAACCAAACCAACCAAATTGCATAACCTTGTCTTGATAATTCCCAAGCCCTTGCAAACGCTTAAACTCTTTGGGTCCGACATAAAACTCCGTCTCTAAAGAACGGCTATCTTTAGAAGCAATCGTATCAAAGGAGAAAGCGACATTACTGGAAATACCAAGTTCTTGCTCGTTCTCATTATAGACAGGCAATACTTGGACTCTTTTTGCAGAAATAGATGAGGATAATAAACCGACATAATATTGATTTTGGATAGAGACCCAATCAAAACGACCTTCTTGAATCAGCCCATTATTCAAATCACCAAAATTAGTCGCCGACAAAGCTCGGCTGTCTTTCACTTTATTAATTGGAGTGAATTTAGTTTTATTTCCATCGAAAGCACCAACTGTTAAAAAGTGCTCAAATTCTTTATCATTCAAAGGAAATACTGTACCAAGATTTAAATATAAATTTTTAAATTTTAGATCTTGATCGCTGTCATTCCGAATCGTTGAGCTATGCTTTATAAGATAGGGCTCGTCACTCGATTCATTCAAAGTAAAACTTCTTCGGACAACTAAGCCATCTTTAGACTCATAGATGAAATCAATTCGGTCTTCATTCAGTCGCTCAACTAGATAATGAACATTTAATAATTTCAAACGACCACTCTTTTCAAAACTCAAAGCTAAAGAAGGAAGCTGTCCGTTCTTATTAAATACAAAACTATCGGGTTCGCCACGCTTAGCCTTCAAAAAACGAACTTCTTGAATCGCCGCACCTATATTAGTCAATTTAACTTCAAGATAATCATTGGAGATCGTGTATATCGTGCTTTCTTTAACTAATGCACTGTCTACTTCATCAACCAATCCTTCATCAGTCTCTGCGACTTCAAATACTTCAGTAAAATCATTAGTAGAAATTTCAGAATTCTCCTCAGAGATCAAGCCACTCTCACCGTCAATCACACTTTGCGACTCTGCCATATTTACCTGCTGCTGAGACTCCTCCATCGACTTCGATTGCATGAACAATATAATCATTCCTGCAGCAATGAAAAATATACCTAAAATTGTATTTTTTGTATCCATTATTTAAAATTTAGAATTAAACTAGCACCGGTCACATCCTTCATTAGGTACAGGATCTACTCCCCCTTTGTTCCATGGATGACAACGACACACACGATTGATTGATAAATAAGCACCCTTGACAACACCAAAGCGTAAAAATGAATCTTTGGCGTAACTTGAGCATGATGGGTAAAAGCGACAGGATGAATGTGACCCAAAAAGAAACAATTTCATTGGTGAAATGATTACTTGGTACATTCTTATCAACAAAACGCATACAAATACCGGCAGTCTTGATACAAATGATTTCATCCTACTGCTTCGCTCTGAGTGAATTTTTTTTGGTACCAAGTACACGTTTCTAAAAAATCTTTTTCCAATTGAGAAAAACTCATTTTGTTAAAACCTAAACGCAAAATAACCACCAATTGACTCCCCTCTGGCAAAAGCGACTGATGTTTGTAAAAAAGTCTTCTAAAAATTCGCTTACCTCGATTGCGTATAACTGCATTACCGACACGACGACTAGCAATAATACCTAATCGCGTTAATGGCTTAGATTCTGCACTCGCATCACTGGATTCTAAAAACTTCAACTGCGTAATAAAATAAGGCATTACACGACGTAAGCCAAGACGACGGATTGAAGAAAATTCGTTACTATTTTTAATGCGAAATTCCTTAGGAATGCCCATGAAATTAAGACCGATATTAAGCGGCTAAGCGACTACGTCCTCTAGCACGACGGGCAGCAAGGATCTTTCGTCCACTACGAGTCGCATTACGTGCACGAAAGCCAAATTTTCTAGCTCTTTTGATTTTTGAAGGACGATAAGTCGGTTTCATAATAAGTGGTCAAGTTGATTGAAAGAAAAAGAGATAAAAAAGATTGTTCAGCCACTGTCAAGCAAGCATACAAATTTCTTTCAGCACTTTTTTGTCTGTTTTAAGCTCTCTAGAGAGAAACTAAGTAATATTGAAACCTAAAACAATGGTGGGCCCGGTGGGACTCGAACCCACGACCAAGGGATTATGAGTCCCCTGCTCTAACCACTGAGCTACAGGCCCGGCACCAAAAGTCACCAGTTTAGTCACCAGATATGATTGACTTTCTACTAAGTTATGCACTTAATTGAATGTAGATGAAGGTACATATCAATGAGCTTAAAACTGGAAGTAAGAAGGGATATAAAGTAAGATGGACTGCTGAAGGCAAGCCTAAAGAAAAGTTCAGAAAGAACTATGATGATGCCTTGGCCCTAAAGATAGAGATTGAAGAAACCATATTCGGGGATTCTGAAGAAACCTACAGAAAGACCTTTTTAACTTCGGAACAGCTTCGAGATGCGGAAGCAGCAATAGTGGAAATAAAAGGCCGATTAAGCCTCAGAGATTCGGCTAGAATTGCTTTGAAGCATTGGGTTGATAAGACCAATGCCCTAAGCCTTAAAGAGGCATACTGGCACTATTTAGAGCATATTGAATCAAAGGGGCTTAGAGCCCAGACCATTGGCAAATATAAGCAAACTGCCTTGAGGCTAATTGATTTCTTCCCGGAAGCCCAAACTATTGATTTAGGATATGATACTGTTGAAAAGTTTATGTCTCAATTTAAGCACCCCTCAGATTTCAATAACAGAAGAAGGGAGCTCAGTAATTTTCTAAATTTCCTAAAAGATAAAGGCTGGATAAAACTGAACCCATTTGAACAAATCAAAAGCAAAAAGGTAGATACAAATCCACCAGAGATTCTCTCCCCTACCCAAGTTAAAGAACTATTTAAAACCGCTAAACAAATACTACCCAATGAATGTATTGCTTACCTTGCACTAAGTATTTTTGGGGCTATCCGACCAGATGAGATGCGAAGGCTATCAAATAAGGATAATTTAAAAACTATCATTAACCTTGGGACAAAAATGATTAAACTGCCTTCCAATATAACAAAAGGCAGAACCCCAAGGAATATCATAATAAGACCCGCATTAGAAGCTTTCTTAAGAGCCTTTCCAGAAAAACCTAAAATGAATGATTACAATTACAAGAAACTTAAAAAGCATTTAAATTTTAAGATTCCTTATGATGGTTTAAGGCATACTGGAATAACCGGCATCTATAATGTTTTTAAGAATTTTGGGGATACTGCACTGGAGACTGGAAATAGTGAAAGCATTATTCGAAAACATTATCTCGGATTTTGGACAGAAGAAAACTCCCAAGAATTTTGGAACATTAGACCCTAAAAATTATGAGCTTAGATGATATAGAGAAAGAATTAATTCAACCAAATGATAAAGCAATTAATGATGGATATAAGCTGGCTCTTATTGCGGCACAGCTTGAAAGAACAGAAGATGGGAAACTAGATTTTGCTTCCGCCTATGAGGCTTGGATGCAAGGGATAGAATTTGTAAATGAACAACAGAAGGATAAAAATATTGATGGGCTTAGATTTGATTCACTTTGCTTTAATATATATAAATTAAGTGATGCCCTAGTGCATATGGGCTTTACTTATAATGGTGACTCTCAATGGAAAGATACTTTCAGAAAGAAATTTAGGAAATTTGGAATGCCAGAAGAGCACATTAAAGAAAAGTTAGAATTTTGGGAAAAATTAGGTGTCCCCTCTTATGAACTTAAACAATTTATCAATAAGAGAGTTAACAAAATAGAAGGAACACCTATCAAACCTATGGTAAAAGCACAAATGTATCCTAATAAGGATAATTAAGAAGAAACATACCTACAAAACAAAGAATCGTTAGCTGTTTTAGACGAAACAGAAGACATTCTTTTTATGCACTGTATTGTAGCGGTATGAAAATAATAAACAATTCATACAAACATAAACTCGTGGATATTAATAAGCTAATTGATATCCTTTTTGATAAAGAAAGTGCTCCTTCTAAAAGATTCTTGATGCAACAAAAAGCATTAGGAAATCTTCCGCATATTAAATATGGCAGAAGAGTATTCTACAATCCAGAAATTGTTACCAAACATCTCTATGGTATCAACCAAAAGGAGGTGCAAGAATGAACATAGTACCGGAATTCAGAACATCCATTCAATGGAAGAAGTTCAAGAATGCCCTCAATCACCCAGCAGCAATGGAGCTATATGTTGCCCTTGGCTGTGAGCTAGAAGGCATTACAAGGAAGAATAAGAAGGATACGGGGCATCTGGGGACTAGTGACCCAGAGGACCTTATTCTTATGTCCGGAGCTGACTCCTATAAAGATATAGAAGCGCTGCATCTTGAGGATGCGCTTCTATCTTCTGGGATAATGACCAAGGAGGATGATGGATATAGAATCATCACTTGGGAGGAACAGAATGCTAACTTAATATCTAACAGAAAGAACGGAAGGAAAGGTGGACGGAAGAAAACCTTAACTGAAGATAAAGAAACTGAAAGTAACTTAAGTGAATGGGAACGAAACCTAATTGAAGGAAACCATAACAAAAACATTATTGAAAATAATGTAATGGAACCTAACCAAAGGGAACATAATAAACATAACTTAACTGAACTGAACATAACAGATGGGATAACCCACGGTAAACCCACGGGTAATGGACCTTACTCTTACGAGGACCCGTTTTAATCTGTTGCATTAAGTTAACACAAAGCCTCTTGGAATTTCCTTGAGGCTTTTTTATTTTTTTATAAAGACTTTTATAAAAAAGCTTTAGTTCCGAATCTAGAGTAAGTATGAGTATGAATTCATTAAAAAATGTTGGAAGCTTCGATATCTTCTTTTTCTAGCTTTTTCAAGAAGTCTAATCTCGGATTTGTAATTTCTATTACCATCATATAAGTATTTTGATTACCGATAGTTGTCATATCATTCCAAGTTAAAAAAATACCATCTATAAAATCGCTAACAGCGACATTTTCATTAAATTTTTTTGGGTTATTTTTATAGTAGTCAGGTGAATTGACTTTCCAGTAGGAAAGGCCCTGTTTATCATATTGAAAATGTTTTGATGGTGAAGTCTTAGTTCTTGCAGAAATCTTTTTAACAAATTTGTTATGCTCTGAGAGAATTTCTCCTCTGTAGGGAGGGGTACCAACATTTTTATACATTCTAATACCAAGGACTCGAGGGTCATTATTTTCAGAATCATTTCCAAGGTCTCCGCAATAAAGAATCACATAATCATAGCCTAGGTAATTTTCTGCAATATAGTTTTTAATAAATTTACCTGCCTTAGCGGGTTTAAATTCTTTAGGGATTTTACCTAGAATATTAACGCCAGCAAATAGACCATCATTTACTACAGTCTTAGAGCTTAAGGCTTCAGATGTAATCGGCAAAACCTTGTAGTTATTTTCCTGTGATGTTGTAACGCAAGCATTCAGAAATAAGAATGTTAATAAGCACCATAAAAATTTCATATAAATTATTTAAGTAATTATTTTTTCTCTGACAACCCTAATATATTTAGGGGGTAGCATTTGGGGTGCTTTTAGGGAGGCAGAATGGAGTAGGTTTACTGACTGTACCCAACATTATACGTAATAATAACGAGGCATCTTTCTTATCTAGGTAAAAATTGTATTTACTCTTGAAATTAAGTTTGATGTTCTATAAGATAAATTATGCCTTTATTCATTTTAATTGTTTCATTGTTTATTTTGTCTTCTGCTTATGCAGGCGTAAGTTCATCCACCAACGCTTCTGGATTTTACGAAATCTCTGACCCTATCAATACAGATACTACATTAGATTCATCTAAAGAATATCTTTTAACTGAAATTGTTTATGTTTCTGATGCAGTGCTTACAATACCAGCTGGAACTGTTATTCGTGGCCGTCAAGGTGTTCGTGCTTCAGATGATCTCAGCAATCTACAAGATCCTGGTTTACTCGTAATCACCAAATCTGGTGAAATTAATGCAGTAGGAACTCCTGCTTCACCTATCATCTTTACTTATGAGTTTGATGCAGATCCTGTTAATAACCCAACGACACCAATGACACAAGATGCGAATCGCACTCTCAACACTGGTTTCTGGGGTGGTATCATTATCCTAGGAAATGCTCCTACAAATAATGATGAATCTGGTTCTAATTCCCTTAAAACACCAGGTACTGATTCTATTGAAGGTATTGCTGAGCCAAATCCTTATGATGAAAATCCTGATTTAAGAGGTATGTACGGAGGTCAAAATCCAAACGATAGCAGCGGTATTATGAAATATGTTTCTATCCGTAATGGTGGTTTCAAAATTGGTGCAGATAACGAAATTAACGGTCTTACTTTAGCAGGAGTCGGAAGAGGCACTGAAATTGAGTACATTGAAGTTGTAGCTGGACAAGACGATGGGTTCGAGATTTTCGGGGGTACTGTCTGCCTAAAGTATTGCCTCTCAGCCTATAATAATGATGATGCGTTTGACTATGATCAAGGTTGGAGCGGAGAGGGTCAATTCTGGGCAGTTGTACAGTGTGACAACGGTGTTGATGGAGACAAGGGTTGCGAATTTGATGGTGATGACCAAGCAGGCGCACTTCCAAGAGCTGTTCCAGCAATTTACAACATGACTGTAATTGGCGGTAGAAATGGTCAAATCGACTATGATAAAGATGCTGGTGGTTACCTTTACAATTCAATTTCTGTTGATGCTACAACTGTAATGGACATAAACACTTCTTCTGCAGCAATGCAAGCAGCGGGTCTTCTTAAGATTGACAACAATGTATGGTGTGCTGATTCATCTGATGCTTCTGGCGGTACAGCGGTATTTGAAGGAACATTACCTTCTGGTGCTAACAATGTAACAGCGAATCCTTACATGGGTGGTGCTGCTTACTTGAACTTATCAACACTCGCACGTGATGCTCAAAATGGTGTTACATGGAAACCATCTCAGGTTCCAGCAGTTGTTTCAAACTTAGCGCCTTACACCGGTAATTTCTTTACTGCAGTGACATATAAAGGTGCTTTTAGCCCAGTTGCTACAGCATGGACAGCAGGTTGGACTGTAGGTTCACAACTTGGCTATTTCGTAGAGTAATTAATTTTCAATAAATATAAAACTAATATGAAATTATTCATTACATTAATCACATCATTCAGCTTACTTGTAAGTGCAAATGCTGAGTCATTTCTTGCAGGGTGGGACTTCGATGGTGTAAGTTCAATAGCAACATCTCATACTTCTAATTGGGGAACTGAAAGTTCAACTCTTAGTTATGATCACGAAGGTATTAATATTCCAGTTAAATTCAGTTCTGATTATCAGATTGACGGTGCTTATGATTCCGCTGTTGTTGGAATCAACTTCAATCTAGGAGCTGATGAAACAACTGGACATCTTGGTTTCGCTGGAAACGACCTTCCAAGTGAAGCTCAACAAGGTATTAACTTTGTTGGCCCTGGTACGGTAACTATCGATTGGGGATCAGCGTTAGTTGATACAGGTACTATTAGTTATGCAAAATTAACTAGTGGTAGTTGGGCAGTTGAAACTGTTTCCGTTGATGCCGGAGAATCTAGTTATGCATTCTCTGCTAATGGATTCGGTATCGATAACATCCAAGTGGTTGGTACTGTTGTGCCGGAACCTTCTACATATGCTTTAATTTTAGGATTTGCTGCGTTCTTGTTAGGAGCAATGCGTAATCGTAAATAATTATAATTATATAGGATTACATTTAACCTCCTCCTATATAGGAGGGGGTTATTTTTTGTTATGAAAAAGATTAAATTTTTATTATTATCATGGATCACTGTCTGTAGCATTCTTATAGCAGAAGTGCCTGAGTCGGATTTAGTTTATGTGCCTTATTATGCGAATATCAATGAAGCTTTGGAATTAGGGGGTAATAGAATCGCAGAAGGAACCCGATTTATTGTAATACGAGTCGAAGAAGATCGTGTTAAGGGTAATTTTTCTAGGAAGGGTATTCATGAAATACACATTTCTAAAACCAATATTAAAGATTTAATTTCGCAACAGAAAAAAATTAATCAGGGATCCTCTAGAATAGCTTATTTTATTGGAAATAAAATAGCATCAGGTGAAAGCAATTGGAAAAAGCTTATTCACCTTGATGAGATCAATCAATATGAGCAGTGGGTTTTCTTTTACGCTGCATCAAGTGATTCAAATATTAGAAAATGGCTAATTGATCTAAATAAATTATGCGAAAAAGCTAAAGTTGATTCGACTAAAACATTATTTTTATATATCGATACAGAGGGCAATCAACAGAACTTAGAGAAGTTAGGCGCAGAATTGGACTTATCGATTTCTTCATTACCATGGTATTTATCCAAAGGATATGTTAAGGGCTTTGATCATTTGGATAATGCGAGTGAACTGCCAGCTATAGTATTTGTCTCATCTACAAATAACATAAACTCAATTCATTCCGGTGAAGAGTCAGTGGAACAACTATTGTTTAACAAAGATAATTAATCCTCAGCCTGTTTTTGAGATTCTTGAAAGACACTTGAGTGAATAGTCGTTTTTACTTTAGTTTTTTGAGTTCTTCCACCAGCACCAGTAGAGACTGATTCAAGGGAACGGTTCGATATATCATCCTCAGATTCCTCAAAAGTATTTTCAATGGGTGTAGCGGCAAAATTATTGATTCGGTTATCAGCCGAATTTCTTAATAACTTATAATTCTGGGTATCAGGTGCAGGTAGTTTTTTATATTGATCCTGCTTAAAGGCTTCAATTTCAACTGTAGATGGAAACATCTGTTTGATTAAGTTATTTTTTGATGGATTACTACTAGATAGCTGAATTGGTCGATCATTTGCTTTTATTATAGGAACACGGATGATTTGATCGTCCTTAATAAGGCTGACGCTGGAATCGTCTGTATTGTATTCTAAAAAAGTATAATCTTTATACGTTCTTCCTGAACGAATCCAAAATCTTCGCTTTAGTTCTGCGTCATAAACACTAAAATTAAAATGGCCGTTTAGGTTGATTACACTAGATATTATCAAGCCAGATTCAGTACTATTTTGTTTAATAAAGTCCGCTGTATCAACGGATTGCGCCTGTAATCGTGAGGCAATTAGGCATAATAGCAGTATGAATAATAGCGATATTCTCATTCAATAAGTGATAAAGAAGAAAATAAGTTCAGCAAATATAAACTATAGCACATTTTCCGGAATATTGAAAAATTTAGGAGGAAGCCCAAGATTGTGACTGAACTTATGGAATAAGAGTTCTGCTTTTTCTCCATTCATTGAAAGTGTGATTTTTTTAGGATAACTGAGCTGATCGGATTTCAGTAATCCTTCTAGAGTAATCCTGATATCCTTGTGCTTATTTGAAATTCTATATTGGGTCAGATATTTTGTTTCCTTATCGATATCGAATTCATATGTCTTTTGTCCATCAATTGTATATTTTAATTGCAGCAACTTCTTTTCATCCTGTGCTTTAATGATTAGGGAAATGTCATAACTTTCATGCATAATTAAATCCATTAATTTAGGCATTAGATGTTTGTCTTCTTCTAAATTAAAAAGTGGTTCAATTGCTCGGATAGTACCATCTTCATACTCAGTAAAGGAATAAGATTCATTCCCGTTTAATATTTGCGTTATTTTAGTGAATGAATTGTTCAAATCTCTTATGGTGAGCTTAATCTTATTACGCGATTTTTTATATAAGGTACAATTGTAGCTTTTGCCCTTTATTGTAACTATACCGTCTAATTTAAGGCTCTTTACTTTCGACCAATTCCTAAAGGATCCCATTTTAAAGGTATAATCTGAAATTAGCTCTTTTTCAATGGCGCTCAATGATAGGTGCCCTAATTTACGATCAATATACCGGTCGTCAAATCCTGCTAATTGAGTGGATAGAAACAGAGCTAAGACTGAGTATAATATGTATTGAGCTTTCAAGCATACATACTAAGTCACTAAGGTTACATTTCGGAGAATTTAAAGTTACAAAAGAGAAACACTTTCGGAAACTTTCGTATCGATCTGGCTTATCTATTATTTAATTTATTGTTTGCGAGCAGCTCGTTCGACTCGGTCAGTAAAATCTTTTAAATTTCTATCGGATTTTATTCGAAGTGCTCGGTTCAGTAAGGGTAAGGCTTCATCATACTTACGATTATCAACCAATGTTTGTGCATGGGCAACGAGTGCGGTTCTTTCGTATTTACGAATTTTTTGAGCCTGTTCAAATCGTGTAATTGCTTCAGAAAGTTTTCCTTGATCCGCATAGTATTTAGCGAGTTCTATTATAGCTTCGCCATTGAGCAAATCTCGTTCAATAATCTGAACAAGTAATTTGGCTGCTAAATCATCTTGGCCTTTTGCACGAGCAATTTTTGCTTCATAAGTCAGTAATTCTAAATCATCAGCATCGGACATAACTTCGGAAAAATCATTCCGTATTTTAGTAATTATTGTTTCTGCTTGGTCATAATTTACAGTAAGCGTAAGTACTTTTGCTGATTTGATAAGTAGATCTAGGTCTTCGTCCTTAGCAAGTTCTGCCGCAAGTAGGTAAGCATTTAAAGCAAGATCAGGCATTTCGTTATTCATGTAAATATCACCGAGTAGGCTGAGCGTTTGAATGTCGGCTTTGTCTAGGCGTTGTACAACTTCTAAATTCCGTGCTGCCTTTAAACTTTCATCTAAACCAAGATAGGCATTACTTTGTAAAATCCAGTAATCGGTGTTGTTAGGATCATCGGCAATTAAACTTTCAAATATGGCTACTGCATCAGAATATTGTCCCATTTCTAAAAGACACCGTGCAAGGCCTAGTTTCCAGTCAACAGTTTCTGGCTGCATGAGGATCGCTTGTCGGTAAGCAGCCTCTGCTGGATAGTAATTTTCTTGAGTTAGATAGCTAAAGGCGAGAAGTCCATAGGCTCGACCATCCACGTCACCCAGTTCCATCGATTTTGAAATTGAATTAATAGCAGAGACATAATCGCCACTTTGAATATGAACAAAGCCTAGGTTTTTGTAAGCTCTACGAAAGGCAGGGTATTTTTTTATCGCTTGGTCATAGAATTTTTCAGCATTAACTAAATCGCCTTCTTGAAAATGTAGATTTGCGAGGATGAAATCAAAGGCAGCACTGTCATCTGCGGTGATTTGTTCAGACAATTGTTTGATCGCCTGCTTTGGTCTAGCTTTAATCACTTTAATTAAGGTGCGCAGTGTACTTTTCTCTTCTTCACTTATCGGTGGTTCATAACCGGCGAGTGTTCCATAGCTGGCAGTAAATTCTTTTTGGAACTGAGGGTCATTCCATAGCTCAGCCATTGGGTTTCCCTTCTTGGATTGTCCAATGAGTGGAAGGCAAGTGAGAGTACAGATGAGTGTAATTAAGATCTGTTTCATGATAGTGTACATTTGTGTGAAAGGGTGAATTTGAATTATTGTATAGTGAATGGTATTTTTTGACGACAACGTGTTCTAACTTTTCGACCATCTTTTTCGCCAGGAGTAAAGACCCAGTTGCGAACGGCATCTACTGCAGCTGCTTCAAACAGTGAATGACTTGAATCTTTTACCACTACAGATTCCACATCTCCGTTTTGGTCGACGATAAATTCTAAGAGGACAAAGCCTTCGATGCTACTCGCTTTAGCTTTAGCCGGGTAGCGAGGGGGCAATAGCCTTCTTGCTTGTGGTTTTTTTTCTAGGTCATTGATGTCAAAAATATCCATTCCTAAATTTGTTTTCCTAGCATCGAAGCTGGGTAGGGCAAAATCTCCAGATAAGGCACCTCCGGTACCAGGCTCTAAGGCCATGTCGAGTTGTTCGAGAGAGATAGGTGGTGGGGGTGAATCAAGCTCAGGCGGAGGCTCTTCCTCTTCGGGTTCAGGTGGGGGCGGAGGGTCTTCAGGGGGAGGTGGCGGCGGCGGTGGAGCAACTTCATATGAATCAATCGATTCAGGCGACTTGTTATATTCATTGAAAATCTGGGTCAAAGGGATCGCTAAAAAAAGCAAAAAGCTAACCGCAATACCGATGATGATACTGTTGTTTCTGTTTTTTTTAGATTCTTTGAGGGATTTAAATGTCTTAGCCATTGAAACAATAAAGTGTAAGAGAAATAGTTTTTGCTTTATCGCTTAGTCGAGAAATTAATTTTTTTCGCACCGGCAAGCTTAGCTTCTCCGTAGACTCGAGCAAACGTTCCGTGATTTGCCCCTTCGTCAGACTGAATAATCACAGGAAGATCTTCATTCAGTAACAAACGCTTTACAATAGCGCCGACACCATTGATGCCAATATCACGTCCACCATAGATCACTTTGTTTTCTTTAGTCACCGCAATTAAGATACTATTTTTCTCTAACTGAACAGAAGCAGCGGCTTCTGGTTTATTGACTTCAACTCCCGTCTCTTCAACAAAGACAGTAGTTACGATAAAGAAGATCAAAAGTATGAAAACCATATCAATCATCGGGGATAGGTTGATTTCTACGTCATCGCGGTCGGTTGAATTGAGTTTTCTTCGTAGCATAATGGTTAATGATATAAGAGAGAATGTGAAAAATTATTTGAGATCTAAAGTGGTAAGGGAATGAGATTCTAAGCGGAGTATAGCTGATTCAATACTGCTTTTTTGTCTACGAATCACAAGGATAAGAAATATACCTGGTAGGGCAATAAAGAGTCCAGTTTGTGTCGTAATCAGTGCTTCAGAGATACCTGCAGCCACCATGTCAACAGTTTCAGAGCCGCCACCAGAAGAGATTGCAGAAAAAGTTCCAAGCATACCAATAACGGTACCTAAAAGCCCCATAAGGGGTGCTGAAGCAACCAATGTATTTAAGAAAATTAATTTACGATCTATTTTATGCAGTATGCTTTGTTCAACTTCTTCAAAGCGACTTCTCAAATGTTTTGAAGCAGTGACGTTTTCTTGAGTGTAGCGAATGATTTCTTTGGCCTGCTTAGGAGCTTGTTCAGGATCTAAGATCCATGATTTTAGGTTTTGATTCGCTTTTATCTTTAAGTCGTAACTTCTCAAAAAAAGAAACATTTCAAAGCCAGTAATATAAATCAAAATAGCTAATAGGCATAGGGGAATCATCACCCAGCCACCGCTGCCCCAAATACTGAAAATCTCTGTGATAATTAGAAGCATTAATTTGAATCAGAGTTTTTAATACCTGTTATCCCATTAATAAAGCTCACCGAAATTTGTTCAAGATCACCGATTTTTTGTTTAGCCATACGAGAAAGCAAGCCATGTAAAATCAGTGATGGAATCGCTACAACCAAGCCAAGCTCTGTTGTCACAAGTGCTTCAGAGATACCGGAGGATAAGCTTTTGGCATCACCGGTTCCGAAGATGGTGATTAAGGTGAATGTTTTGATCATACCTGTCACTGTACCTAAAAGACCTAGTAGAGGTGCTGCTGCTGCAGTCAATGCCATGAAGGGCAAAAATCGCTCTAATGTAGGTTGTGCTGAAAGAATTTTCTCGAAGAGGATTTCTTCTAAATTTGTGCTCTTAATCTTGTGATTTTCCACTGCACTGACCAGTAAATCGCCTCCTGCACCTTCTAGAGTACTGGCTTGGCTCAGTGCTTCATCCGCATTTCCTGATTCAATGGATTGGATTACTTTTTGTACATTTTTTCGTGAAGGTGTTTTGAAATTTGTGATTTCATAAGCTTTGAAGCCTCCGATTATCAGGCAGACAAGGCCCAATGAAATAATAACGACACCGACACTGCCTCCTTTCGCTAAATGTTCAAAGAGAGTATCATTGCCTTCCACGATTTTAAGGGCTTTACCTAAAGTGACATCTAAAGGAATGGTTCCTTCTCCATTTACTATGAAGTTAATCAGACCTTTTTCGTAATTGCTACCAGGTAATGCAATGGCTGCCTCTGCTGCATTTAATCGAGTGACTGCAATACCTTGGGTACTTGAGTCCTTTGCATTGAAGTATACTGAAGGACCATATGCAGCAAAAGTACCTTCAATGATATCACCTTCTGGAGTTAATGCGAGTCCCTCGTAAGTGTAACCACCGACCAATTGGTTAAGGCGATTTAAAGCAACAGAAATTACATCGAGCTGTTTTTCAAAACGTTCAGCTTGATCGGCATCAGAATCATCAAGAATGAGTCGTGCCTCATCAATCGTATCTTGATACAGTTGGACTTCACTAAAGTCGATTCGTGATTCAAAAGTACGTACAAATTCGTCTAATAGGCTAGCTGCGTAATCGTTTTGTTCTTTGAGTGCTTTGACTTGGTCGCGTAGTCGGTTTAAGCCCATATCGTTGTTATCTCTGAGCCTAAGCAAACGGTCGACTTTGCTTTGTTTTTGTCGTACATCACTTTCAAGTTCTGCTACATCGTTAATCAAAGGTACTTTTACTGTAGCAATATTTTTACGAATTTCAGCCAATTCTTCTAGTGAAGTTGTTAAGTCAGAGGTGGCTATTTTTGATGCAGAATTCAAACTTTCTGCGCCCAATAGAGAAAAACAGAAGCTTAAACTGGTGATTGAAATGACAATTATAGATTTAAAAAGATGCATAATGATTGAGCTTTTTTAAAGTGTTTTAGTTTGTGCAGGTACTTGAATGAATTGAATTTCTCCTGTCCCTTCATAAATATCCACAAGTTGTTTAATTTGTGAGCCGACTCCGTCTATTACGGGCCACTCCCATCCGCTAGCAGTCGGAATTCCAACACCTGCAAATTTGCCAGAGTCATCGACATAGTAGGCACTAGCGAGTCCCATATATAAGGTGGTGACTTGTACTACTTTTCCTTCTTCAAATTCTCTTGCCTCACTTGTAGCAGTAATAGTGGTATTGAACTTATCTGTTTGACTGAGGATACCAACAATATTTTGAACCCTTTGACCCAGTGAAAGATCTGTTTTTTGTGGATCATCAGGTAATCGGCGAATCAGTGGTCTAATTTTTTCAATCAGTGGGGCGGGCAAAGATGGTATGATTGCTTTTAGGGAACTTTCGAGTGAACCAATTGAAGAAGCGACTACTTTTGAGGCTGCCTTTAAAGATTCTTTTTCAGCAGCTAGTGAGCCTCTTTCCTCATCGGATGCACTGGCAGATTCTTTTAAATCTTTTAATTCTGAATCGAGTCGGGCGACTTCTGACGTTAGCAAGGCGTAAGTCTTTTCAAGAAGCCCCTTTTCTATATCCCATTCAGAACTCTCCTTAGAAATAATTTGTCGGGTCTCAACCCATTGATCAATCGTACTGCGTGTCTCGTTGACAAGATTTTCCCCAAATAAACTCACACTTAGGGCCAACATCACAAGGGGTAGACAAAAGTTAAATAAATATTTTGATTTCATAATAATTTAATTTTTTATGATTAATTCATAACACAATGCGATAATTTAATTCATCATTGCATTGTATTGCATAAAATTAACCTGATTGTAACAAAGCATCATACTAAATTTTGATAATTGATTATTTCAAAATGACCTTCTGGGTATTCTCCGATAGCAGTTAATGATTCTACCCAATCACCAGAATTTAAGTAATGAATATCGCCTATTTGCTTATCTATAGCAGTATGAATATGACCGCAAATAATACCTGAGCAATTAGCTTTTTTCGCTGCATCGATTAACTTGGTTTCTAAATTATCTGATGAGCCCACGAGTGATTTAACCTTGGCTTTGGCGACTTTACTGATTGAAAAATACTTTTTGCCCCTCCAAGTCCGGTATTTGTTATATATCGCGTTCACGCCCATTATAAATTGATATGCTATATCACCTAATATTGCTAGCCATTTGTGTTTTTGTGCGACTGTATCAAAGGCATCGCCGTGAGTGACTAAATAATTTCCATGTATGTTTTCATGAATATGTTCTTGAATCATGTTTAATTTCTCGGTCGGAAAATCTAAAACTTCATCGAGCATCTCATCGTGGTTGCCTTTTAAGAAAACAACCTCAATCGCTGGGTCGTCGATATAGCGGATGAATTGATTTAAAACTTGGCTATGACTTTCAGACCATCCACCTTGTCGCTTAAGACACCATCCATCAATGATATCCCCGTTAAGTATAAGTTTTTGAAAGCGACATTTTTTTAGGAAATCTAAGACTTCCTTGGCCTTACAGTATTTTGTTCCGAGATGGATATCTGAAAGAATGAGTGTCTTTAACTGTATTGGAGGATTTTGCACTTGTTCTAATTTTATAACAAAAAGCTGGCTCAAAATACAATCTTAATCCTACAGAACAAAAGTAACATTCTTGTTACAGATCAAGGATGAGTTTTTCAGTGCACCATTGAATATTAGTGAGGGTGCGAGGGTGACGAAAATCTATTGGTCGCTTTTTAATTGTTTGTTTCAATAGAATTTGCGCGTCATTGACTAAGTAGCCTTTTGAGCGAATACATTAGCTTTATAATGTACTGTGTAACTAAATATTCAAAATTTTTGTTTGTATAATTAAAGTTAACATATTACTTGCAACATAAATGTTCAAAAATTATGTCCACCCTTAATACTTTAAAATTATTCCTAATCATCCTTGCAATGCCTATATTGCTGATCGCGGAGCTGAAGTTGCCTTATCTAAATGAGGCTTTAAGCCCTGAAGTCCGTGTTAAAGACTTAATGGAGCGGATGACAATTAAGGAAAAAGTGGGTCAGATGTGCCAGTATGTCGGCTTTAATTATTTAGCGCGGTCAAATAAAGGGATGACTGCAGAACAAATCCTTAATAGTGACTCAGAAGCGGTTTATAAAGGATATGTGACAAGTGATATAGCTGATATGCTCATAGCAGGTGAGATTGGCTCCTTCCTTCATGTTTTAGATCCTAAAGAGGCAAATCAAATACAGGAATTAGCGACTCGTTCTCGTTTGCAGATCCCGATTTTAGTTGGGATCGATGCGATTCATGGGAATGGAATGGTTTATGGTTGTACGGTATATCCTTCTCCAATCACGATGGCTGCGAGTTTTTCGGAAGCGTTTGCATATCAAGTGGGACGACAAACGGCTTTAGAGATGCGTGCTACGGGCTCACATTGGGCGTTCACTCCAAATGTGGATGTTTTAAGGGATCCTCGCTGGGGTCGAGTGGGTGAAACTTTCGGAGAAGATACCAAGTTAGTCGGTGATTTTGGCGTAAATATGATTAAAGGATTTCAGCAAGAGGATTTTACCGGATTAGATTCTGTGATTGCCTGTGCGAAGCATTTAATCGCTGGTTCTGAGCCGGTTAATGGATTAAATTTTTCCCCGATGGATATTTCTGAGCGAAATCTTAGAGAAATCTATTTAAAGCCTTACAAAAGAGCAGTTGATGCAGGCGTCTATAGTATCATGTCAGCACACCATGAAATTAACGGAGTGCCTTGTGTGATGAATGATTATTTAATGAATACGATTGTTCGCGATGAATATGGTTTTGACGGATTTTTTGTTAGTGATTGGTTAGACATTGAACGCCTTGCGGATTTACACCGAGTAGCTAAAGACTTAGATGAGGCATCTGCTTTAGCTGTAAACGCTGGCACTGATATGCATATGCATGGACCAGACTTTTTAGAGTCTGTCTTAAAGGCAAATGAACTAGGGGTGATTCCAACAGAAAGAATCGATGATGCCTGTCGTAAAATTTTACTAGCGAAATTCAAACTTGGGCTTTTCGAAAATCGGTTTATCGACTTAGACGCCGTTGAGGATAATATATTTACTGTACCACATCAGCAAACTGCATTGGATATGGCACGTAAGTCGATTGTTCTTCTGAAGAATGATGGAATACTTCCTTTCATCTCTAAAAAGCAAAAAATATTAGTCACTGGGCCTAATGCTAATAATAATACAATTTTGGGTGATTGGGCCTTGGCTCAACCTGAGGAAAACGTGACTACGATTTATGAAGGGATACAAGCACTTGGTGAGTCGTACGGACATCAAGTTGATTTCCATGACTCAAATGAAGATATGCGAAATATAACTGACTACGATATCAAGAAAGCGGTTAAGAAAGCAAAAAAATATGATAGTATCTTTCTCGTGCTGGGTGATAATTCTATGCGCCATTTAGGTGAACAAAATAAAGTAGCGGGAGAAAATGTAGCCCGTGCCTCACTTGACTTAGCTGGAGAACAGTTGAAATTAGCTCAGGCTTTATACTCTTTAGGAAAACCGATGCTGGTTGTTTTAGTGAACGGCAAGCCGATATCTGAGCCATGGATTTATGAATCCATACCAGCAGTGATTGAAGCATGGGAGCCAGGTTCTTTTGGTGGACAGGCAGTTGCAGAAATAATTTTTGGCGAGGTAAACCCTAGTGGCAAAATGCCTCTTACTGTGGCTCGCTCGGTTGGGCATCTGCAAATGATTTATAATCATAAGCCTTCTCATCACAGAAAAAAATATGCGTTTGAATCAGTCGATCCTCTATATGTTTTTGGTCACGGCTTAAGTTATTCTAACTTTGTTTATTCGGATTTGAAAATAGCCCAAGATGGCAGTACCAAAGACGCAGTGATTAAGCTATCTGCAAACTTATCTAATGAAAGTGAAGTCGATGGAGAAGAAGTGGTGCAAGTTTACTTCAGAGATGAATACAGTGCGATCACTCGACCTGTGAAGGAACTCGTGGCTTACCAAAGGGTTTTTGTTGAGTCTGGTCAGAGTATACCAGTGGAATTTTCAATACCTCTTGAGGCACTATCTTACTTTGATGCGGATATGAAAATAGTAGTGGAAGCGGGTGACTTTACTTTTATGGTTGGAGGCTCTTCGGCTGATGACAATTTGATAAAAGCATCTCACTTAGTAAAAAGTGATTTCATCTATTAGAATCTAACCTGTTGGTATTCTTTAATACTGATTTTGGTGGCGGTAATCACCCCATCGAGTTTTTACCGTTCGTTTTAATGGTATATGCATCCCATTAGTATTTTCTAACCATGTATACAGCGCTTCAGTCATGGCTATAATTCTTTCTTGGTGTTCGGACGATTCAATCAGATTGTAAAGTTCATGCGGGTCATTTTTTAAGTCATAAAATTCATTACGATCCCAAATGCCGTGATAACGAATTAATTTGTATTGGGCATCTCTAACGCCAAAAGTAGTCGGGGTCATTGGGAAATCGTATTCCCAATAGTATTCATAGAAGACGGTATCGCGTAATTGGTAAACTTCTTCGGTATTGAAAGAGGGTTTTATCGATTTCCCCACGTAATAACTGGGTATATCTGCATGAGCATAATCTAAAATAGTTGGAGCGATATCGGTATTTAGGATTAAGGATTGATTCACTTGTCCAGGCTCAATTACAGAGGGGTAATAAAACAATAAAGGAACACGAGTGGACTCTTCATAGAAGTGTCGTTTATCAATTAGGCCATGTTCACCCCAAGAAAATCCATTATCACCCATATAGATAAATAAACTGTCATCGGATTGATCAGCTGATTCTAAGTAATCTAACATCGCTCCAATACTGTCATCCACACCCAATAAGGTTTCGCAGTAATCAGTGACTTGTTCATGTAGGTCGATTGATTTATGGTACATATAATCGACTCCGTGCCAGCTAATACGCTGTTCTTTAACCCATTCGGGCCACTTGAGCTTTTTGTATTCGCCATTTTTTGTCTGCTCATAAGAGATAGGGAGTTTGATTTTTTTACCTTCGTAAAGTCCTTCGTGGCGTTTTGCGGGTAAAAATTCTGCATGGACGGACTTATGGGATAAATAGACAAAACAGGGCTGATCTGGGTCCTGTTGTTCGAGCCATTCGATAGCATGCTGAGTGAGCAAATCGGTTGTGTAAACGTCCTTAGGGTAGGTGATTTCTTCGCCGTTTATATTTAGGGTGGGTCCGTAATAGACACCTTGCCCTTTAAAGCTTTCCCAGTGATCAAATCCTGGCTGAGATGCATTGCTGTCATCACCCATGTGCCATTTTCCAAAAAAAGCGGTTTTGTACCCTGCTGCCTGCAAATGTTTAGGAAAATAGGTATGAATACCTGGATTTGGTGCTTGGTTATCTACAATAGTGTGTTCGTGTGTGTAGAGCCCAGTTAAGATAGTGGCTCTAGAAGGTGAGCAAAGTGCCGTAGTTACAAAAGCTTCTGAACAATGCGCTCCGTTTCTTGCAAGGCGATCCATATTTGGAGTTTCGAGCCATTCCACAGCGTCCATGAATCCCATATAATCATAGCGATGATCATCACTGAGTAGAAAGATAATTCTATTGGGGCGATCCTCTTTATGTTGCTTATATTTATAAGCATGTAAGCATTGAGATAAGACGATTAAGCCAAGAATGATAAAGCATTTTAAGATACGGTTAAAAAAGTGTATTTTTTTCATTTTCATTTAATGGAATTGTCTGTCTTATTAATGATCCTTTATGAAATACTTTCCCTTTATTTTCTTCTTGGCAAGCATTGTGTGCATTAAAGTGCAAGCAACTGAATCGCCAAATTTTATTTTCATTCTGACGGATGACCAAGGATGGACTTCGTTGTCTTCGGCAATTGATCCGGATTTTCCAAAAGCAAAAAGTGATTACCATATCACTCCCAATATGGACGCACTTTTACAAATGGGTGTATCCTTTACAAATGGTTATGCGGCGGCTCCAGTCTGTGCACCTTCTCGTTATAGTATACAGTTTGGCAAAACGGCTGCTCGTGTGAAACGAACCATTGCCCGAGGGCCAAATTATGCAGACCATGATCAAGTGGGTCTTGCTCAATACCTTAAGATGATCAATCCCGAATATCTTTGTGCTCATTTGGGTAAATGGCATATCGATGCCGACCCTGCTCGTTATGGGTATGATCTGCATGATGGAATCACTAAAAATAAGGAAGGCAATTTTCATAACGATGATCACAAGTTACAGTGGAATGGTTATGCGGAAGAAGATCCCAAGCGCGTGGATTCACTAACGGATCGTACGATTGATTTTATTGAAGATGCTCTTGAGCAAGAGCGACCGTTTTATGTGCAGTTGTCGCATTATGCTGTTCACTCTGACCTCGTCTATAGCCAAGATAGCTACATGCAGATGCTGATAGAGGGTAGTGGAAGTGTGCACAAAAATGTTTCTTATGCAGCAATGGTGATGGATTTAGATAAATCGATTGGAAAATTACTTGAAGCTTATGAGGCATTGGGATTGAGCGAAAATACCTATATCATTTTCACTTCAGATAATGGAGGTATGCCTGTCTTGCCAATACAAGTGAATCGAGGTCGACCGTATAAACAAGGACTGAACAGTCCATTGTTGAGAGGTAAGTGGGATTTGATGGAAGGGGGGATTCGTGTTCCTTTTTCCATGGCTGGGCCAAATATTCCACAGGGAGTGGTTTCAGACACACCCGTTATCGGTTATGATATACTTCCTACTATAGTTGAATTGGCGGAAGCCTCTAATTCAAGTGAGGGGATTACTTTACCAGATGACATTGATGGAGGTAGTTTTGCCCAAGTTGCGCTGAAAGACAGATCGATGCCTGTGGAGCGTGCCAATGAAGCTCTAATTTTCCATTTCCCACATTACAATAGTGTAGGTCTGCAAGAACCCCATTCAGCCATTCGTATGGGAGATTATAAATTGGTTAAATTTTATTCTTCGGAGCGATCACTTTTATTTGATCTATCCAAAGATATCAGTGAATCCAAGGACCTATCTAAAAAGAATAAGGCAAAGGTCCAAGAATTGGAAATACAGTTAAGCGATTATTTAACCGCAGTGGATGCAGAGCTTCCCGAAGGTAGTTTCACTTGGGGACGACCCGGTGAGCACGGCGCAGTGAAGACACAATTTTTTAAACGATACGATTAAGTTTATTTTAGTTTAGAGCGGTCCGTTAGTGGTTCCGGCATTTCATCTAGAGTATTATTGAAAATTGACCTTAGTGCGTTCGATCTATTCGGATAATTAGCAATTAGGTTTATTCTCTCATTAGGATCGTTTTCCAAATTAAAGAGAAAGTCTTTGCCCTTATGATTTATTACAAGCTTCCAGCCATCTTTTAGAATGGCCCCTGTATTTTTACCAATCCTTCCTCCTGCCCAAAAGAAATGATCCCTAGAAATTTCTGACTCTTTATCCATTAATAAAGGTAACAGATTGACTCCTTCAAATGGTTCAGAATTTGGTAAATCTATTCCAGCTATTGCAGATAGAGTTGGATATATATCTAAAGACGATATGGGGGTGTTAGAAGTTTCACCTAAATTAATATTACCGGGCCAGGATACTATGAAGGGTACTCTTATACCTCCTTCAAAGTACTCTCCTTTATAACCTCTAAGTCCATTGGTAGAGCCAAGCATTTCGCCTCTAGGCCACTCTTTTGGCAGGCCTTTAAAATTTGTTTTTGCAGGACCATTATCACTTAGAAATATTACTACAGTATCCTTTTTTATACCTTTTTTATCAAGAGTATCTAGGACTTGTCCTACACCTTCATCTACAGCAAGTAGCATAGATGCATACAGCTTGAGAGCTTCACTTTTAATGTGGCTTAATCTTTTTTTATGAGAGAGCTTTCCTTGCAGGGGACTGTGAGGTGCATTGTATGAAAGATACAGGAAAAAGGGGGCATCGGAATTTTTATCAATGAAATCACAGGCACTTTGCGTGAGTAAATCAGTAAGATAGATATCTCCTTTAGAAGTAGGTCCCCATATATTGTTCGTTTTGGTACTTCCGTATTTGTCATCATTGACTCCATGATAATGCCCTGATGCATCAGGCCAATAATCGCCTTCCCAGACCATCGTGTTCGCAGTATGATCAAAATATTTCTCAACAGGCATTGGATTCCAGCTAGGGTTATCTAGATTCCATTTGCCAACTATGGCAGTTTTATAACCTGCGTTTTTTAACTGAATCGGAAGTATGGGTCTATCATCTGAAAGTTTAACTCCTCCCATATCAGGATTCCAATAAACTCCAGACCTTCCTGGATAAGTTCCTGTAAGCAAGCCAACTCTACTTGGGCCACAGACTGGGCTTATGCTATAGGCTGTATCAAATTTTATGCCCTCATCTGCAAGTTTATCGATATTTTGCGTTTCTATTAAGTCACCACCATAACAAGAGGCATCTGCGTAAGCCATATCATCTACAAATATTAGTACAATATTCGGAAGTGTGTCGTTCGCATTAAGGTAGAGATTCAGTGAAAAAAATACTGCAACAATAAGGGAGATGTTTTTCATAACAAAAAAAGGTGAGGAAAAATCCTCACCTTTTCAATAAATTATATATTAAATCTGAAATTATTTACGGCGTTTGATCGCAACGAACAAGAATGCTGCAAAACCTGCAAGTAGAGCATAAGTAGATGGTTCAGGTACAACTGTTAGAGATTCAGTAGTGGAACCATAAGAGTGTGTGAAGCTATTTAATACAATTCCACCGTCTAGTTGAAAGATAATTTGTTTATCCCACGCTAGAGCGGTTAAACTTAATGTTGTGACACCTACATCAAGATCAACCCAATCTTGGTAAAAGTATTGTGTCGCAGAACCATCATTAGATCTTCCGACTCTTATGCGAGCATTTGAACCATGAGTTCCTGGAATTTCACTTACCTCTGCAATATCGAGTGAGATTGTTTGAGCAAGTTGCGAATCAGCACCCCAATAATTAGCATTTGAAGAGTTGAAGTGTCCAACTTTATACACAGATCTTCCAAGATTGCCTCCTGTTAGATTTTGAAAAATACTTTGTGTGAGCGGGTTAGTTTCATATTCGCCTGCTGTAGGGATACTAGTAGAAATTGACTTAGCAAATGCACCATCAGCTGGAGCAGATACTTCGAGTGTGAGTGCGGAAGCGGTTGATACTAGCATAGACGCAGCAATAATTAGAGGTAATATAGTTTTCATAGGGTATATAGATTATAGTTTATTATCATTAATATCATTTAATTTCATAATTGTGTCAAGTAAATTTGCACATTTATGAAATTTCTTAAAGAATTAGCTACCAATGATTTATGGAGTACTATAAAGTATTTCCTTCTAAATATTCTCCTTTTATTGAAATCAATTGGGTCTTATCATAAGGATTTTTAATGATTTCATAGAGTCTCTTTGTAGCATTGTAGCCAATTGATCTATGTGGGATCTGAATGGTAGATAGCGTAAGGGCTCTTAATGGACTGGGTATTCCATCAAAGCCCACAACGGAAACATCTTTAGGAACTTCAATTCCGGCAGATTCTAAATGCGTGATTAAATCATAAGCCACATGATCTGCAGCACAGAACCAAGCAGTCACTCCATCTTTGGTTTGTTTGATCGCTTCTTTGATTGAGTCTTGGGGCGACAACAATCTATCAGGATATATATTCACGACATCGTTTTTACTGAGTGGAATTGATTTACGGATGAGTTGATCGTTAAAGGCGCTGAATCTGCGATAAGACCAACATGCCTGAACGGCATAGCTTCTTGTTAAGAAACCAATCCGTTTATGACCTTTCTCAATCAGTTTATTAATTATAGTCGATAATCCTTTATTGTGGTCTACATCCACGCAGTCGATGATTTGACCGCCAAATTGCTCAACTAGCGATACAACGGGAAAATTTTCTTTTAAAGCTTTAATGATCTCGGTTTTGAAAGGGTAAATGAGGAGAACGCCATTCCAGACCTTTCTATTTTTCTTGATAAGTTCTTGAAATTCAGAGCTTTTCGCAGTGAACCGAGGAGAAATAATTTTAATGTCTACGATAATATCATTAATAAGAGCAAATTCTGAAATACCAGGCATGAGGTGAAAGCCTGGGCTTCGCTCATGGTCTTCATGTATATTTTCATGGTCAGTACAAATAATCACACCAATTGTTTTCTGGGATACATTTTTGGTGCCACGTGGCTTTAGGTAAGTGTAGCCAATTTTTTCAGCTTCTGAAAATACCAAGGCTCTTGTTTCTGGGTTGACTCCCGAATGATTGGTGAAACAACGAGAAACTGTGGTGCGAGAGATATTTAAATTATTGGCAATTTGTTGCTGATTATTTTTATTTTCTCTGGTGTTCATGAGCAATGGGAGTAAAATTCATTGCTCATAAATATCAACTATTTTCTAATCTAATAATTTCTTTTCCTAGTTTTATTAAAAGTTAATTTTGTCCGTATTTTACCCTAATAAAGGTTTTATTGTTAGAATTGGGAATGTCTATATTCACGTTTCCGCTCAAATTGTTACCGCGACTTATTTCGGATATGGGTAGCCAATCGTTTAAGTTATAAGAAAAGTCTACGCTAAAATTGTATTTTTTACCTAATTTTAAATTTATAACACCTTTTTCTTTATTTATCCCCAAGACTTTCATGAATGCAGTTTTGTTGATTTTATTTTCAAGAATCTTTTGCATCTCTTTCAGAGTGTATGAATTACCTAAAGCTAAATTGTTAATTTCATAAGGATCATTTTTTAAATTATAGAGCTCTCTCCAATCTCCTTCATAAAGACTGTCTTCTTCATTAATGATTAATTTTAATCCGTTTTCATGTCTTAAGGCTATACATGGTCTGACATTTGCATTTGGAAACTCCGGATCGTGATTATATTGATAAAAAAAAGACGAACGCCAATTTACTGACTCTTCTTCAGTAATTAATTTTAAAAGACTTTCTCCTTGCATAATTTCAGGAATTTCTATGCCAGCGATGTCTAATATTGTAGGAGCAATATCTAAATTGAGTGCGATTTCTTTTACTTCTTTAGCGTTAGAGTAATGCCTAGGATATTTTATGATTAGGGGTATTCGAATACTTTCTTCATATGCGGCACGTTTATCCCATAATTTATGCTCTCCTCTGAAAAATCCATTATCGCTTACATAAATAATGGCAGTGCGATCACTTATATTTAACTCATCTAATTTTTCAAAAAGATTACCAATACATTGATCAATCCCTTTAATTGTTCTCATGTATTTTCTGTTTTGCTCATGCCTTGTTTGAGAATTTGGAGTTCCAAATGGAAGCGCTACTGGATTTATATTTAAATTAGGGACAGTTTCAGCAATTTCATTAAAATAATCAGTAGAAGTTCGGGAGGGAGGGGTGAATGGTTCATGAGGTGTCTTAAATCCTAGAACTAACAAAAATTTATTATTAACATTTGATTCTATGAAGTTAATCGCTTCTTCGGTACAGACGTCATCTATCCATTCGTTTGAGCTTGTTTGCCTAATATAATTACCATTCCCGTCGTAAAGGTGCGTATCTGAATAAGTGCCTTGTCCGTGGTAGGTAACAACTTTATCGAAACCAGGTCTTTCAGTTTGTCTTCCATGATGCCACTTTCCGAAGTAACCTGTAATGTAATTTTCATTTTTAAGTTCAGTAGCAAATGTGATCGAGTTGACGGGGAAGGGTGTAGAATTATCCGTTACGCCATGTTCATGAGGGTATAAGCCAGTAAGCATGGTCGCTCTTGATGGAGAGCAAGTGGAAAAAGTGGTAAATGCATTAATAAAGTTGATTGAACTAGCTTGAAATGAATCAAAGTGTGGTGTATCTAGCCAAGGAAATCGTGCTATTTTGCCTTCACTTGCGAGTTTTGACTGCATATAACTTGTAGCATCCCAACGCTGATCATCAGAAATAATTAAAATGATGTTCGGGGATTGGTCGGTATTTGGGCTATTGGTATTTTCTGTCCCATCTGAACCCGGTGTGTTATCAGATCCGTCAGAACTATCTGAATCATTTGTTTCTTGTGAATCATCAGATTGATTTGAAAGTGAAATTGAATCAGATCCTGATTCGTAACTGTGTGTTAGGTTAGAGAAGGAAACATTGCCATCAATTTGGAAACCTATTTGCCGTGGGTGATTTACGCCACTGATATTCAGGGTATTGTTACCTATATTTAAATCTTGCCAGTCACCAAAAGCGAAATAGGTGCCTTGATATTGCCTCATATATCTCCATCTTGCTGTACTTGAGAATGAATCAGCTACTTCTATGGCGAAAGTTTGCCATTCATCACTGTAATCCCACTTAGTAGACGTATCACTATTTTCATTAACAGTACTTCTTCTGTACATGTAATAGAGACCATTTGCACTTAGTGGAAATAGGTTTTGAGCACTAAAGTAATCAGTCTCTTGGGTAGACCCATTTATAGGAAAGTTTAGTCCAATAGTCTGATTAAATGCAATGGGCTCTGTAGATATTATTGTTACAGTAGGTTCTGCTGAAAGACATTTAACAACACATAATATAAAACATAAAGAGCACTTTTTACTCATATTTTTTTTATTATATTAGGTATGAGGGTTTAGGCAAATAATTAATTGCCCCTAATTCTCGGCGGAGCAATATAGGACATTTCTTCTAAAGTATCTTCAAGTTTTAAAGCTAGGGATTTTCTTTTAGAAGCAAAGCCAGGATGATCTATAAGATTGTATAATTCATCTGGGTCATTTGATAAATCGTACAATTCGGAAATAAAGTTCTCTTCTGGGTAGGTTACGTATTTCCAGTCTTTCTCTCTGTACGCAAGAATGGTTGGAGTTCCTCCAAATCCTCCAGTTGGCCGGTAATGATCTTCTCTGTAATATTCATATAGGAATCCATCACGCCCTTCAGATGTGCCATCAAGAACTGATTGCCAACTTTCTCCATTCATATGATCAGGAATTTTGATACCGGCTAAATCACAAATATATGGAGCGAGATCGATGTTTAGAGTGAGTGCCTTAATTTTCCTTGGCTGATTTTCAAATGGGTTCCACATAATCAGAGGAATCCTTATACTTTCTTCGTAAGCTTTTCTTTTATCATGAAGTCCCCCATGTTCACTCACAAAATATCCATTATCTCCAGCAAAGATCACAATGGTATTTTTAAGAATTTTTTCATCTTTGAGCTTTTTAAATATCATGCCTACTCCTTCGTCTACTGCAGTTGCAGTCCTCATTTTGTCAGGAATTTTCCAATGGATTGGTGCAATTCCGCCACCACGTGCTCTATTCATTTCAGCCATAGTTCTGATATATTCTGGCTTTTTTGACATATTATCATTTAGATTATCTTGTGACTGAATCTCTATTTCGGAATACAAAGTTTTATGCCTTTGAGGAGGTGTGAATGGTTCATGAAGTGCCTTGTGGCTTAAATAAAGCAAGAATGGCTTTGATTCTTTGGCACAGGTTTCTATATATTCAACTGCAAGTTCATTTAATTGGTCTGTTAGATACTTTCCTTCCGGTATACAAAAGTCCTCTCCTGTTTCTGTTAGTAATGTGTCATTATAATATTTTCCTTGTCCCCAAAAAACCATCCACTTATCAAATCCAGGTCTTGGTCGATTGTGCATGGCTTGATGCCATTTACCGAAATAAGCAGTCTTGTACCCATCGTTGTTAAGTAGAGTAGCAAAGGTGGGCAATGCTTTATCATAATCTAAATACTCATTAACGACTACACCATGTTGGTTCGCGTAAACTCCGGTCAAAAAAGAAGCTCTAGAGGGTCCGCACAGAGAAGTAGTAACGAATGCATTCTCAAAATGTATCCCTTCGTTAACCATTTTATCGAGATTAGGGGTTTGCATCCAAGGAAAGTTTCCAATCGCTGCAATTTCATCATAACGTTGATCGTCAGTTAGGATAAATACTATATTAGGTTTTTCCCCAAATGATAATACTGAAAAACTAATCAATAGTGTTAATAATAAGTAAAATTTCATGAGTTAATGTTATGTGTAATATTAGAATAATATTTTAGTAGATATGTTGTAAGATCGAGATTCCCTATAAAAACCGTAATTACCTCTACTAACAAAATCTCTTTTATCAAACAGATTGTTAACTCTAAAGTTTAACTGATAGTTAATTTTGTTACTGTCTTTCCCGAATTTTCCATTGTACGACATAAATGCTATGGTGTTGTGTTCAGCACCATATTTAAGATAATATGTTTCTGTTGAGCTTACTTCATCTAAATTTTGGGTTAAATCTCCATTTTCATCAAAATTAAAAGTAAATTTAGATTGATTGCTGCCTGATCTATATTGTTGAGTTAGGCCACCTGATAGACCTTTCAGTAAACCACTTCTTATAGAATATTTCCCAGTAATAGAGGCTCTATACTTCGGTCTGCCAAATAGCTCGTACTGCCCTAGATTAGTAATTTGCTCATCAAGTTCTAAAATCTTATTGTTAATATTTTTGTTAAACGAACCAATGATTGTTATCGCAGATGTAGGATTATAATTAACGTCTATTTCAAAGCCTTCTGAAAGAGTTACATCTCCAACACCGCGTCTCCCAGGAAGGGAAGATTTAAGTAGCTTAGTTCCATTAGAATTGTATATTTCCGGAAAATCAATGCCGTATTCAGTCAATATTGGATCATTATTTTCATCTCGGAGAAAAACACCATTTTCATCCTTTTGCGCTCCAGGATAAATTTCGTAAAGCTGATTATCTGTATACCTGAATTCATTGTCGTTCTCTTTCTCAATAGAATAGTAAGCGATCTGACCATCAATCTTACTAGAAGCATCACTGAATCTAAGCCCAAGCTCAACACCCTTTCCAAGTTCAGGAGGGGCTAAAGTACCAATAGGAGTGCGGTCTTGTCCTGTAGGAGTCTCTATAGATTCTGCATAATTTGCAAAAATTCCAATATCTTTGTTAACCCAATAGAGTCCGCCAATACTAGGACTGAATTCATCATATGTTTTATTTTCAGCATTATTAACTCTAATATTGTCTTCAATAACGAGGGTAGATAAGTCCTCAAAACCGAACAAAGAAACTTTTCTGAGCCTTGAGTGTACGTTAATACTATCAAATCTAAATCCAAGTAATGTCCTAAATCTTCCATCAAGAAAACTACTTTGAGCAGCAGTCCATAAGCTTTTAGTCTTTATTTTAGCTGATAATTTTGTATTAACTGACCATATTGCAGACGTGTCTCTGACAGCCGTATCCCCATCCGAGGTAAATAGGCTATTATTGGGAACAAAGTTATTAGAATTAGCATCATTCCTTCTGTAGCCAGTCCCTGTTGTGCCAGGAGGCAAAGAAGCGAACGGTCCGGTATTAGAATAAGCAAAATCTGATTCTATAACGTCATTAAATCTAATTATTGAACGGTCGGGTCCAAATCCTTTGCTTAGCATGATATACTCAAATGCCTTCTCTCTGTCAGTTATTTGATTATTTGAAACCCATTTACTTCGTTCGAAAATGCTGCTAACATAAGGGGCAAGATATGATCCGTCGGGATTAAGGGCATCCGATGGCGTCTGATCAAAATTAATCTGTTCTTTGTCTATATAGTCGTAATCAAGACCTAACAAAAACTTATTTTCTATGTTTCCAATAGACTTTTCTAATAAAAATGTAGCCTTTGCACCTCCTCTTTTCGCTTCAGCCTCTGACTTAATCCAGTTGGTTTTAATGTAAAGCTCAGGTGAGACTGCCTGAGGTTCAAAAATATCTTGTAGGCCGTTTTCGTTTACGTCATGGTATAAGTGTTCATGCGTTCTCGGGTAACTGGCAGAAGGAAATGTGTAGCTATCCCTAATTCTTGTAATTCCATCAAGATCTCTTCCTAAATTAACGCCTTCATTCTCTTGGTAATTAAGAGTTACGCTTAATTCTAAGTCATTAGAAAGTATTTTTTGATAATCAATTGTTCCAAATATACCATCTACCTGTTTATTTTTGTCTGGCCCAGACTGATACCCGTAGTTCGATTCGTCTATAGAACTATAGTAATTTCTTAAAGTTTCTCGGTTTAATATATTAATTCCAGTTAGAGATCCATTAACTTTAGTTGGGTCTATATTATTTTGAGTATGCGTTATTAAATTGTCTATCATTCCTTGGGGAGCAAAATTGACCCAATCAGGACTAAACGGGACATGAAAATCATACAATTGGTCTGAGTTATCTTCGACGCTTAAATATCCGTCATACTTTTCTCCCGTGGTCATTGTGTCATCATTTGATGAGTCATCAGCATAAGTAACGTCTCTCATTGCGAGTGTAGGAAAGCTAGTTTTTGAGTCTACTTTTTCTATATGAACTCTAAGCGAACTGTCATTTGTTGGTAAATAATTTAATAAGAGTGTCTGTGATTTAATATCAAAACTCTTGTAGTCGTGTTCATAGCCTTGATAATGATCAAGATGCATATATCTAACCGCTAGATTGTCAGCCAAAACCCAATTGTAATTAAATATTTTTCTATTAAAATCTTTATTCCCCTTGGATATTAGAAATGATCCCGCATCTTTCCTAAA
>JBJLEY010000014.1:0-38050 GCA_045565635.1 Coraliomargaritaceae bacterium | reverse complement strand
ATTTTACTTTTGCCAGGTAGTCGAATTAAATCAATTGAAATGATTGCGCCCATTATCCTTGATTCTTTTCAACGTATTTCTGCTAAGGATGATTCGCTGATGGGCGTTATTCTATATCCTAGCCAAAAAGTTAAGCTATTTTTGGAGACAATTTTGGATTCTTATCCCACATTAGCTGATAAGATTAGTTTACAGAGGAATGATTCGGGCAAATTGAAAGTGAAAGGGGCAATAATGAGTTCGGGGACAATTTCCCTTAGCATGGCATTAGCTGCAGTTCCTGGTGTGATTATGTATACTTTTTCTAAGCTAAATTATTGGTTGCTTAGAAGATTGATCAAAGTGCGTTTTATCGGTTTGGCTAACTTGATTTTGGATCAAAATATTTATCCAGAATTATTAGATGACAAAGCGAACGCGGACAATGTGATTGAGTCATTTACCCCTTATTTACAAGAAAAAGAAACACTTGATAACTTCATTGATGCATCAAACCTCTTAAAGTCTAAATTGCTGGAAGAGCGAGAAATGAGTGCTTCCGAGTGGATAGAAAGTCAGATTTCTAAAAGTGAAAACGTTTAATTCGGTGAATTAAACTCACTGAAACAATCACCTAGAGCAATCCCATGTCTATAATTTCCTGAAAGGTGGAAATTTGGAAATTGAGTTTCAAAGGCTTCAATTTGATCGATGACTTTATCGTATTTAGTGTGATACTGAGGTATAGAATGTTCCCAATAGCGAGAATAGCTAAAGACTGGAGCGCCTTCGATCTGTAAACATTTTTGTATTTTGGGATATAGGGTGGAAATCAATTTGGATTCACTTAGAGACGCCATATCAGGATTCCTCGAGCCTCCAACAAATACAGTTATCAAGCTATGGTTTTCGGGAGCCCTGTTTTTAAATATAGCAGAAGTAAATAAAACACCTAGGTAATCTTGTTTTTCTTTTGATGGGATTAAGTAACCAAATCCTGATAGAGGTTTTTTAAATTGATCGGAGCGAAATCCAAGCGAAAGAACGGTTACAGGAGGATGGTCTACAGTACTAAAATCAGGTAAACTATTTCTAATTGAATCAACTAAAGGCAGGGTGTGCGTTTTGTGAGCTGGGATCGTCGAATAGATTGCATCAAAAATCTTACTCTCTTGTGACTCTTTTCTAATTTGAAATTCTACCTTCCATCTTTGATTTTCCTGGGTGATTTGGAGTAATTTAGCTTCTGTAATCGGTTTTTGCTTCAGGCTTTTAGAAAGTATAATCGGTAATTGAACAAGTCCTTCTTTAAATGAAACGATCTTATTCTTAAAACTATTTTTATTTAAAAGAATAGATCGAATAATACTGCCATTAGATTGACTGGCTTTAACTAGTTTAGGAAAAGTATGCTTTGCCGAAAGTTTTTTAGGGTCACCCGCATATGTCCCGGCGATAAAAGGATCGAGCAAATAATCTGAGCATTCAGTGCCAAAATGCTCGGCAAAAAAATCATATAAAGAAAGATTGGAATCCATTGTTTGTTTCTTTCTTAAGGACTCTGAAAAGAGTCTAAATTTTGCTTTGGCGGAGAGCAGGCTTGTTTGGACAAGGGCTAAAGGATTGGGCTGTAATGAATTCAGTCGATCGTTTCTAAGAATGTACCGATTGAGTTTTTGTGAGTCAGGGTGGACTATGTTTTGCTTAAGCCCGTTCAATTCATGAATAAGGCTTTCAATCTTTTCTGAATTGATGAGTAAGGTATGCGCTCCATCTTCTGTGAGGAATCCAGAGGAATGTCGATTTGATACAAGGGCACCTCCAATATGCGAAAGGGATTCAAAGACAGTGCAATTATGCCCTTGTTTTTCGAGTTCATAGGCAATGTATAAGCCTCGAAGTCCAGCGCCCAATATTGCAATCTCAGCCATATCGATAATTTGTCACAGTATCAAGGAGTGCTTCGACACACTCTACTTTTGCAGTAGGAAGCATCCCGTGACCGAGGTTGAATATATAGCCATTGAGTGATTCAGACATTGTTAAAATTGCTTCTGTTTTTTCCGCTACTGTTTGTGGATCGGTGGTCAAAAATATAGGATCTAGGTTTCCTTGTAAGGCACATTGATTATCGGTTTCAGCGCAAGCGTCAGTCAGCGAGATGGTCCAATCTAAACTAAGGATCTTAGCTTGTGTCTTTAATTGATCCTTGAGGCAATGATTCATGCCCTTTGCATAAAGTATAACTGGTATTGGTTTTTTTAAGCCAGAGATTATAGTTTTTATCCATTGCAGTGATTGGTTATGGTAATTTTCTGGAGTGCATACGGAAGCCCAAGAATCAAAGATTTGCACGGAATCCACCCCAGCATCAATTTGCATGTTAAGGTACTGTATAATCGATAAGCTCAATTTTTCCATGAGTAAGGGAAATTCTTTTGGATTTCGTTGAGCAAATTCGGAGGTGCGTGAAAAATCTTTTGAGCTGCCTCCATCGATCATATAGCAAGCGAGAGTCCAAGGGGAACCGCAGAACCCTAGCAAGGCTTTATCGTTACTAATAGATTGTTTGGTTAATTTTAATGCCTCTGACACATAATTTAATTTTTCAACTATAGCGGAATCATCGAGTGCTTCAATTTGAGCTTTTGAATCGATGCGATATTGCATTTGTATACCACCTCCGTCTCTAAAGCTGTAGGGTTGTCCTAGTGCTTCGGGTATGACTAAGATATCAGAAAAAATAATTGCTGCATCGAGAGGAAAGCGTTGAAGGGGTTGTAAGGTGATCTCTGTTGCGAGTTCAGGTGTTTTAACAAGAGTGATGAAGTCATACTTGCTTTTCAGTGCCCGATATTCTGGCAGATAGCGACCCGCTTGCCTCATGAGCCAAATGGGAGGGCGGTCTGTCTTTTCCAAATGAGCTGCTTTTAAAAACCGATCTCTTGAGTTCATATTAAGTTCATATTATTTTTAATATAGTTTATTGTAACCAGTCTTTTTCTATAAGGAAATTTTGGTAAAGCAATGCTTCTTCGGATTTAGGATCAGGTTTATAATCATAGGTCCAATTCACTTGAGGAGGTAAAGACATGAGAATGGATTCAGTGCGACCATTGGATTGTAGACCAAACAAAGTACCTCTGTCATAAATTAAATTGAATTCAACATAGCGTCCTCTTCGATAGTTTTGAAATTGCTTGTGGCTATCGGTATAGGGGGTATTTTTGCGTTTTTCAAAAATTGGCATATAGGCAGGGATAAAGCTATTTCCAATAGATTGAGTGAGGTCGAAGGAATGGGTAAAATCTTGCTCATTATAATCATCAAAAAAGATACCACCAATACCTCTAGGTTCTTTTCTATGTGGTAAGTAAAAATAGCGATCGCAAGATTCTTTGAATTTGGGATAAATACTCTGTTCAAATGAATCACAGGCGTCTTTTGCCGTACGGTGCCAATGGATGGCATCTTCTTCAAATCCGTAATAAGGGGTAAGGTCATAGCCTCCTCCAAACCACCATGCAATTTCTTCTTCCTCTTTTAACACGGAGAAGTATCGCAGATTCATATGACAGGTTGGGACAAAAGGGTTTTTGGGGTGAAAAACAAGTGATATGCCCATCGCTCTAAAGGATGCATCTTTTAAATTTGGACGCTTGTCTGTTGCTGAGGCAGGAAGATGTTTGCCTTTGACATCAGAAAAGTTGATGCCTGCTTTTTCAAAAAAATCACCATTTTCCAAAATGCGTGATTGTCCGCCACCACCTTCTTCTCGATTCCAGCTATCTTCAATGAATGAAACCGTTTCTTGTTCTTGAAGTTTCTCGGTAATCTTGTTTTGTAATTCTAAGAAGTAGTTTCGAACACTTTGTGAATTTTTTAACATGGATTATAAAATGGAGTTTATCTTCAATTAGACAAGTCTCAGATTTATTTTAAAATGTCTAAGGTTTTTATATTTGGTTGTGGGTATTTGGGTATGCGTTTAGCGGATGCTTTAATCGAAGCGGGTCATGAGGTAGGTGCATTGACTAAGAATGAATTATTCGCAAATCAATTACGAGCTAAGGGAATGGCAGAAGTTATCGTTGCTCGCCTAGAATCGAATAGCTGGCATGATCAAATCAGTGCAGATTATACAAAGCTTGTGAATTGCGTAAGTTCTGCGGGTAATGGCTTAAGTGGCTATGAGTCGTCTTATTATCAAGGGCAGGCATCGATTATACAATGGGCTAAATCCAAGCTGAAATCCATTGAATCCTATATTTATACGAGCAGTACTTCGGTTTATAGAGAAAATAAGGGTGCTTGGGTGGAAGAATATTCGCTCGAAGAAGAGGCGGCACATTCTGAGGCAGCTGAGATTTTAAGGCGATCCGAAGATCTAATAGAGGCAAACCAATCGTATTTTGGAAATTATTTTATTCTTCGTCTGTCGGGTATTTATGGGCCTGAGCGACATTACTTATTAAACCAAATGCAATCTTCTAATGTTCTTGCGGGTTCAGGGGATAATTTCATGAATATGATTCATGTGGATGATATTGTCTTGGTTATCATGAAAATGATTGAGGTAAAGGGAGCATCGGCATCTGGAATTTACAATTTAAGCGATGATTATCCTACTAAAAAAGAAGTAGTAGTCGAATGGCTTTCAGGTAAATTAGGGATAGAGGCACCAGGCTTCGATGAGGAATTATTTTCACAAAGGCATGCATCAAGAAAAACTCGAACAAAAAATAGACGCATTGCGAATGCTAAAATTAAAAAGGCGCTTGGATTGAGCCTTAGGTACCCAAGCTATAAAGAGGGCTATATTCAAATTATTGGAGAATTATCCTAATTTATTCTATGATTTCTCCTTGACGGAAATGAACTCTCTGCAAAGGTTTTTTTATGGCTGGAGTTGGAAAATTATTAAAACAAGCTCAAAAGATGCAAAAGCAAATGCAAGCGGCACAGGAGTCACTTGCAGATACACTATTGAAGGTATCCAGTGGCGGTGGTGCTATTGAGATTGAGATAACAGGACAGGGTGAATTTAAATCAATTAAAATTGATCCTGAATTCCTAAAAGAAGATGCCGATTTTGTTCAAGAAACTCTCTTAGCTGCAGTTCAAGAAGCGACTCAAAAATCTAAAGAGAAAAATGAATCAATTATGAGTTCTCTTTCAGGTGGAATGGGCGGCATGTCTGGCTTATTTTAATTTCAGGAATCAATGAATAATTCCTATGATACGCTATTATCTCATTTAAGGAAATTGCCGGGATTAGGCTATCGTTCTGCCGAACGAATTGCGATACATTTGCTGACAGATAAAAAACAATCAGGAAATGATTTAATCCGAGCTTTAGAAGAAGCTCAGACTCAGTTGTCTGCTTGCGAAGATTGTGGTAATCTCTCTGAGGATAAGCTATGTGAAATTTGCCAAAATCCTTCTCGTATGAAGCACGCTATCTGTATTGTGGAAAATGTCCTTGATCTCATGGCAATAGAGCGATCAGGCACTTGGAATGGTATGTTCCATGTTTTATCTGGTAAGCTTTCGCCTATTCATGGAGTGTTGCCAGAGCATTTAAATTTTAAAAGTTTAATCGATCGCATTGGACGTGATTGTATAGACGAGGTAATTTTTGCTTTGAGTAATGATATCGAAGGCAATGCAACCTGTCATTATATACAAGATTTACTCTCAACTTTCCCTGAAATTAAGTTTACGCAAGTAGGCTTCGGCCTTCCGAGTGGTGGAGGGGTGACCTTCGCCGATGCCAGCACACTGAAAAGTGCCTTTGACGGGCGCAAAGACTACGATTAAGCAATTGCTTCTGAATGACAGAAGCTGCATAGGCGATTATTTGACTGGTGAGCGAATTTCTTCGTGCGCTTATACCGTACCGAAAATAGTATTTCCGTTTGAGCATAAATCCTCGCAGGCTTGAGCCATACGAAGAGACATGTTTAACTCACCTTTTTTCAAGTAGCTACGAGGGTCATAAGTCTTTTTATTTCCGACTTCATCCTCAATCTTGAGTACACCTTCGATGTTCTCACAGATATGTGTGACGATCGGACGAGTGAAAGCATATTGAGTATCGGTATCGATATTCATTTTCACCACTCCGTAGCCTAAAGTTTCACGTATATCGCTTAAGTCTGAACCTGATCCACCGTGGAATACTAAATCAAAGCGAGATTCTACGCCATATTTTGCTTCAACTGCAGCTTGACCGTCTTTTAAAATAGTTGGCTTTAGTTGTACGGCACCTGGTTTGTAAGCTCCATGAACATTTCCGAATGTTGCCGCGAATAAGAAGCGACCAATTCCGTTGAGTGATTCGTGAACTTCCACCATGTCTTCGGGTGTTGTATAGAGTTTCTCTGCAGGAATGCCAGAGGTATCATGTCCATCTTCTTCTCCGCCAACTACGCCAGCTTCAATTTCAAGAATGATATCGAGTTCCGCACATTCAGCGAGCAACTCCTTAGAAATTTTCATATTTTCTTCTAAAGGAAGAATTGAACCATCAAACATATGTGATTGGAAAAGAGGTCCTTTACCTTCAGCAATTCGCTTTCTTGAAGCTTCCAATAATGGTTTTAAAAAACCTTCGACTTTTTCTGGGTGACAGTGATCGGTATGGAGAGCGACTAAGATGTCATATTTTTCAGCGAGCTTATGGGTAGCTTCTGCAAGTACAATAGCTCCGAAAGCAGCATCTTTAACATTTAGGCCTGAAGCAAATTCGCCGCCGCCTGTAGAAACTTGTATGATTCCATCGGACTTAGCATCAGCAAATGCTTTGAGCGATGCATTTATGGTTGCAAGTGAAGTGATGTTCACTGCAGGATACGCATAGTTTCCTTTTTGAGCAGCATCAATCATTGCTGCATATTGTTTTGGTGTTGCTACTGGCATAATATTTTAATGTTAAATTTCGTATTTAATTTGTATAAAGCCCTATATAAGAGGCTTTCCTAAATTAAGGTCAAGGTTTAGAATGCTTAAATTGATGAATTTTTTTACTTTTCCTTAATGTTATTTTTATAAATGCTCTAACTGTGCCTTGGTATATTTATTACGCTTTAAAGCAAATATTCCCCTCAAAGAGGGTCATCTCATACTTTTCAATGATTTCAATTATTGGAGTAGCCTTAGGTGTGAGTGTCTTAATCATTGTGCAAAGCGTGATGAACGGCTTCGGCGAGAACATTCGCAGGCATTTAGCAAAAACGCATGGTGATATTATTATTTATTCGAGTGAGGGTATGCTTCAAGATTGGGACACTTTGTTTGAGGAGCTTTCCCATGATAAAAGGATTAAGACTATAAGTCCTTATGTAGAAAGTATCTTGATGATACAAAGTGAGAGCGATACCGCATTTCCTTACATTCGCGGGATTCATGTTCAGGAGGGTAGTTCAAATAGTTTGGCTTTGCCACTACATGAGTTCCTTGTAGCGGGTGATTATGATTCTTTGGATGATGAAAGCATTTTTCTTGGAGAACCTCTTGCGCGCAAATTAAATGTAGGCATCGGTGATTCCGTAGCTTTGTATTCACCTAAGCTTCTAGAGTATTTAGAAGAAGAAGAGTGGTTATTTCCAAGAGAGTTTACGGTAGTAGGCTTAATTCAAAGTGGTAGTCCAAAGCTGGATGAGAATTTGGTCATTGGTTCTCTTGGAGGTACACAGGATTTATTAGAGGCAGAAAATGCAATTACTGGCTTCACTATTAATCTTTGGGATGGAGATGAAAGGGTACTTGAATTGATTAAGGGCCAATTACAAAATCAAGTTAGTACTTATGAAGACTCATTATTTGTTAAAAATTGGATGGATATGAATGCCGATTTTTTATTTATTTTAGAGCAAGAGAAGATGGTAATCTCGTTCATTATTATTTTCATTATATTAGTAGCCTCTTTTTCTATAGCGGTAGCATTAACACTTTCGGTTATTCGTAAGACTCGTGAGATTGGTTTGTTAAATGCTTTAGGTGCCGAGTCTTGGCAGATTGCCTTGTGCTTCTGCTTGCAAGGCTTGTTTATAGGATTAATGGGGAGTCTCTCAGGAATTGCTTTTGCTTTCCTAGTTTTGGAATATAGGGATATCTTATTTGGTGTTTATTTGTGGTTGATGAATAGTAATGACGTTCAATTTCTTGGAGTCTATGACTTATATTCCATTCCCGTTAAGTACTTATGGAAGGACTTTATTCAGGTTCTTATCTTATCTATCATCATTTCATTTGCTGCAGCATTGATTCCTGCATTAAGAGCGGCAAAGCTCAAACCATCAGAGGCCCTAAGGTATGAATAGCGAGAATGATTGTTTGATATCAGCAAAAGGTTTGTGGAAATCTTTTAAAAGTGGTGAAGATAAAATCTCTATCATCCAAGGCTTAGATTTTTCCCTGAATCAAGGGGAAAGTATTTCAATTATGGGTGATTCAGGTTCTGGGAAATCAACATTATTAAATTTATTATCGGGTCTGGATCGTGTGGATAAGGGCATACTCGAATGGAAGGGGCTATCTACGGAAAATCTTTCGACAAGTGCTTTGTCGAATATGAGACGTTCCTTTATTGGTTTTGTTTTCCAATCATTTTATTTAGTTCCAGATTTAACCGTTTATGAGAATTTGTATTTGTCCGCTAAAATTGGATGCAAAAATATCAGGGGCAGTGAAATTGAATCTAGGATCGACGAATATTTAGATAAAGTGCATTTAACAGAGAGAAAAAAACATTCGGTGATGACTTTATCTGGAGGAGAAAAGCAGAGGGTGGCTATCGCTCGTGCCCTAATAAGTGATCCTTCAATTATTTTTGCAGATGAGCCTACTGGAAATTTAGACGATCAATCCTCAAAAGAAACTCTAAAGCTTTTATTATCTTTAGTTGAGTTAGAGGCAAAAAGTTTAGTGTTTGTGACTCACAATGCAGATTTTGCTAAATATACCGATAAAACGCTTTATCTAAAAAATGGAATATTTCATGACTAAAGCAGATTCATCACATTCATTTTCCAGGAAGCACGAGCTAATCATTTCTGAGTTTTTAGGGATTCCTGGCCGTGATTGTAATTTTTCTCAAAAAGATCCGCTTAGCATTGAAGATTTAGTGACACATTTTATTAACCGTTACGATTTGGAAAGAGCAAAGCCTGAGCAAATTTTAGTTGAATCCTGGGAAGTGGTCTTTGGGAGTTTTTCGGAACGATGTTATCCTGTGAAGTTAACTGATTCGGGTACTTTAATCATTTCGGTAACTAATTCTACACTTAGATCTGAGATCATTTTCAAAAAAAATGAACTTTTAGGAAGAATCCAAAAGTTAAATTACTGTGAAGGAATTAAAGATTTAGCGGTTAGGGCATAAATTTATTCCAATTTTATTAAAAAAGGACTTGCCAAATCAAAATTATTACCATTTAGGTATATTATTATCTTTTTCCTGAAAAGGAGTTTGGGGTAAAAATAAAGTAGATTATGGTGGCGCATTCTTTAGGGGTAGAGAATGCGCCTTTTTTTGCCTAATTTACTTTTACTACTTTCTTAACGGGATTAATTCAGTAGAGCTTATTATAAATAATAATGCTTGCTTAATTGTAAGTGCGATCTACTTTCTAAAGCTTCTTTTAATGGTTGGAACCATTGTTTATAAGAAAAAATTATTAATCTTAACCCGTCTTACATTTGTAAGACATACATTATATTATGAGTCAGTTAATGGAAGAGCTACTAAAAGGTAGCCAAATTGATAACCTCAAAGAAGGATCAGTTATCAAAGGAATCATCACGGAAATCCGTCCAACAGAAGTTGTTGTCGATATCGGTGGAAAATCAGAAGGTGTTGTTCACATTAATGAATTTGTTGACGCAAGTGAGTTAGAAGTGAATTCAGAGATAGAAGTTTATCTTGAAAAGCTCGAAAATAGGGAAGGCTATCCTGTCATTTCATTTGATAAGGCAGAGCAGAAGAAGAATTGGGAGAAAATTGCTGAAACCTGTGAAGAGGGATCTATCGTGCAAGGACGTGTTCGTTCAATTGTTAAAGGTGGATTGATTGTTTCAATTGGCGTTGATTCTTTCTTGCCGACTTCACAAATTGATGTTCAAGCACCTAAGAATTTAGAGCAATACGTTGGGCAAACTTACGACTTTAAAGTTGTTAAAATCAACCCTGAGAGAAAGAACATTGTTGTTTCTCGTAGAGAGCTTGTTGAAGAACAAAGAATTGAAAAACGTCGTGCATTACTTGACGATGTGAAACCAGGCGATCGTCAGCGTGGACAAGTTAAGAACATTACTGATTATGGTGCTTTTGTTGACTTGGACGGACTTGATGGTCTTTTACACATTACTGATATGTCTTGGGGACGTATCCAACACCCTAGTGAAATGCTGAAACAGGGTGAAGAAATTGAAGTGGTTATTATTGAAATTGATCGTGACAGAGAACGTGTTTCTCTTGGATTAAAACAATTACATCCTAACCCTTGGGAAAAGATTGATGATAAATATCCACTTGGTGCTAAAGTTACGGGTCGTGTTGTTAACTTGGTGCCTTACGGAGTATTTATTGAACTTGAAGAAGGTGTTGAAGGTCTTGTTCACGTAACCGAATTATCATGGACAAAACGAATCACTAAACCAGGTGATGTCATGAAGATCGGTGAAGAAGTATCAGCGGTAGTCTTGGGAATCCAAAAGGATGAACAGAAGATTTCATTAGGTATTCGACAACTTGAAGAGAATCCATGGGAAGCGGCTAAAATCAACTATCCTCTCGGTATGTTGATTGAAGGCGAAGTTAGAAACTTAACGACCTATGGTGCTTTCATTGAACTTGAAGATGGTATTGATGGTATGATTCACGTCTCAGATATTTCTTGGACACGTAAAATCAATCACCCAAGTGAAGTTTTGATAAAGGGAGATCCAATCAAAGCGGTAGTCTTAGATGTGGATATTGATTCTCAAAGAATTTCACTTGGAGTTAAACAGTTAAGTACTGATCCTTGGGAAGAAATTCAAAACCATTTCAAAATTGGTGATGTCATAGAAGCAACCGTTTCTAAGATCACTAGTTATGGTGCATTTGTACAGTTAGATAATGACATCGATGGATTAGTGCATATTTCTCAAGTTAGCGAAGAGCGAATTGAGAATATTAAAGATGTACTCAACGAAGGCGATACTGTGAGTTCTCGGGTTATCAAAATTGATAAGAACGAGCGTCGTATTGGATTGTCGATCAAAGCCGCTAATTACAGCGAGGAAGACCTTGCTAAAGAGCAGGCTGCATTTGATAACATCTCCACATCGGGCGATATGACCAGCCTTGGTGACATTCTTGACGAAGCAACGAAATAAATAACTCGTAGTTGACTCAATCATAAAAATTTAACCCTTATGGAAACATAAGGGTTTTTTTGTTTCAAATTTCTATTTAGTTGATTTTATAATATTTAAATCAAGATATGTCAGAACTTTGGGACACTATAAAATTACTTTCGGATTCAACCCGAGCACGCATCTTAATCATTCTAGATGATGAGGAATTATCTGTGGCTGAATTACAAGAGGTGATGAATATGGGGCAGTCTAGAATTTCATCGCATCTTAGTTTGCTGCGACAAGGTGATTTAGTGCTAGATCGAAAAGAAGGCAAAAAGACTTTTTATTCAATTAATTTAAACTGTCATCCGAATAAGGCAAAGTTGATTGATTCAGTTTTGAGCATACTCAAAGAAGACACTGGAGTTTTAGAGGATCAGAAAAACCTCAAAAGAGTTTTAAATAAACGTAAGCAGGCAGCTGAAGAATACTTTAATTCATTAGCTGGGCGCTTAGGCAAAAACTATTGCCCTGGTCGGAGTTGGGAAGCAATTGGTCACTTTTTACTTTATCTAACGCCAAAGTTAAAAATTGCTGATCTTGGTGCAGGCGAAGGCTTGCTTTCTCAATTATTAGCAAGAGGTGCAGAAAAAGTATATTGTATTGATAATGCTCCCAAAATGATTGAATTCGGTAAAAGTTTGTCAGAAAAAAATGATCTGACTAATTTAGAATATCAACTTGGAGATATTGAAAATGTACCGCTTGATGATAAATCAGTGGACATTGCTTTATTGAGCCAAGCCTTACACCATGCCAATCACCCAGCGAAAGCTATTGAAGAGGCTTATCGTATTTTAGAGAATGATGGGCGAATTATTATTATTGATTTGTTGGAGCATGATTTCGAGAAAGCACGAGAACTATATGCAGATGTATGGCTCGGTTTCTCTCAAAATAAACTCTATCAATTATTAAAAGAGGCTGGTTTTAAGCAAATCGATATCAACATTGTTTCGAAAGAGACTGAAGAACCGTATTTTCAGACTATATTAGCATCAGCCATTAAAGGTTAATCTAAATTAATCTAAAGGTTTACCAATGGAAAAAGAAACAGTACTGGGCTATTTCAATTCAGATTTAGTCGTAGATCATTACGAGTCAGCTACTGAGCGAATTGGCTTATGGAAATCTGAAGAAAAAATATTTCAGGAAATTTTTAATTTAGAGGACTCAATTTTGGAGCTTGGTTGTGGAGTAGGTCGTATTAGTTTTGGGCTACATGAATTAGGCTATAAACATTTACTCGCTTCAGATTATGCTAAGAAGATGATTCAGAGAGCAAGAGCTTTAAGTAAACGGATGGGATATCTAGTTCCTTTTCGAGTTTGTGATGCAACGGATTTGGAATTTGAAGATTCAGTGTTTGAAGGAGCGATATTTGGCTTCAATGGATTGATGCAGATTCCCAAGGAATCTAATCGAATTAAGGCGCTTAAAGAAATCTATCGAGTTTTAAGAAAAGATGGGCTGTTTGTATTCACCTCGCATCTTAGGTCCAAGGCAAAGCATCAAAAATATTGGGCAGAACAAGAAAAACTTTGGGCAGAGGGCTTGCAAAAGGAATCTTTAGATGATTTCGGAGATCGCTTTGAGTCAACTGATATGGGTGATCTTTATATACATGTACCAGAACAAGCGACATTAGAGTCCATAGTTCAAGATATTGGATTTAAGGTAGAGATTGTTGTACCACGATCAATTATCGCTAATGAAAATGCGATTGTGCGTGAATTTTCGGACGATTGTGTTTTTTGGATATTGAGAAAGTAATCGCTTAATATTAGCAATGGCTCTCAAGATATTGTGCAATGCTTGAGATTGATTCTTCAATCGAATCCAAGCAGTTTTGGTATGCTTCTATATTGCCTCCAAAAGGGTCTGGAATATCAATCTCGTTATCATTTAACCAATAACGAAATGTAAATATTTTTTCAGGCAGATTATTGTACTGAAATTCGAGTTGTTGAATATGGGCAGTAGTCATACCAAGGATCATATAAGCTTGATCAATGAGTTCTTGGCTGAGTTGTTGAGATCGATGCTCTTCTAAGGATAGTAATTTACTCTCAATTACCTTTTGAGAATTACTGGAAGCAGGTTGGCTATCTTGTGCAAAAATCCCTACGGATTGGAAAGTGAATTTTTTTAATATAGGATAGTGCTCAGATGAAGCATTGAGTAAACATTCAGCCATGGGACTGCGACAAGTGTTACCTGTGCATAATATTAATACTAAATTTTTTTTAGATTCCATCTAATCATTCAGTCTTTTCATTTCTCTATGGGCGATATCGTTTCTATAATATTTTGCCTTATAATCAATCGCTTCACATAGAGAGTAAATTTTTTCTCTAGCTTTTAAGATAGTTTCATCCTGGGAAGTAATACTTAAGACTCGCCCTCCATTGCTATAGATTTTTCCTTCCTTAAGTCGAGTGCCAGCATGGATGATCTCTGTTTTTTGGGGTATGTCTGATGGAAATGTAATGAGGTCGCCTTTAAGATAATTTTCTGGATAGCCTTGGCTAGCAATTACAACCGTCATGCATTTATCGCTGGAAAGCTTAATTGATTCGGGTAGATTCTGGTTTGTGGCAGAGGCATAGAGTAGGGCGATGAAATCATCTTCAACTAAGGGAAGCATAACTTGAGTCTCTGGATCTCCAAATCGCACATTGTATTCTAGGATTTTAGGGCCGTTTTTAGTGAGCATTAATCCTGCATAAAGTGTTCCATTGTACTGAATCCCATCTGATTCAAGTCCTTTAATCGTAGGGATGATGATGGTTGAATTAATGATTTTCTGCAATTCATCATTCATCATTGAAGTGGGAGCGTAGGCACCCATACCTCCTGTGTTCAGGCCAGTATCATTTTCGCCAATTCGTTTATGATCTTGACTGGGACTTAAGCAGACAAAGGTACCATTTGAGACAATAGCATGAATTGAAACTTCTTCGCCTTCTAAAAATTCTTCAATAACGATTTGAGTCCCACTAGTGCCAAAGCTTTTATCGATTAGCATAGATCGTACAGCACTCTTAGCTTCTTCCGTAGTCTGTGCGATAATTACTCCTTTGCCTGCGGCAAGTCCACTAGCTTTAACTACAATTGGTGCAGGGTTTAAATCTAAATAATCTAAAGCAGAAGGTACTTCATCAAATGTGGCGTATTTTGCTGTTGGGATATTGTGTCTGTGGAAAAAGTCTTTGCAAAAGGATTTACTCGACTCAAGTTGTGCAGCTTCTTGTGTTGGGCCATAGGCGGGAATATTGACTGCTTTCAAGGCATCAACTATACCAAGGCAAAGAGGAACTTCTGGACCAACAATCACAAAATCAATAGACTCACTTTGTGATAGTCTGACCAATTCATCAATAGAATCGGCAGCGACAGGAAAACAATCAATTAATTCGGCCATACCTCCATTTCCTGGAGCAGCGATTACGCGATCGCATAGGGGGCTATCGATACATTTTTTAACGATGGCGTGTTCTCTGCCTCCTGAGCCAATGACAAGTATATTGAGTGCTTTATTCATGTTTTGAGTATTAATGCGTAATCTTAATTTTACTATCAGTTTAATTATTCCGCTTGTAAATATTTTTTGTTTTTAAAGATTAGGTGTATGCAGATTTACTTTTTAGGAATTGCTGGCACGGCAATGGGCAATGCAGCTATTTTATTAAAAGAGTTGGGTCATGAGGTGTATGGTTCAGATGAAAATATTTATCCTCCGATGTCGGATATTTTGGAACGTGGAGCTTTAACAGTATTTCAAGGTTTTGATGCGAAACGTTTGCTTGAATTGAACCCTGATTTAGTAGTTGTGGGAAATGCCATCAGCCGAGGCAATGTCGAGTTAGAGTGGCTCTTAGATTCTAGAGCTTGTGCAATGATCTCCTTGCCCCAGTTGTTAAATGATTTTCTGCTTAAAAATAAAGATACGCTTGTCATTACGGGGACACATGGAAAAACAACTACAGCAACGATTGCGGCATATTTGCTTGAGGCTAATGAAGATAAGCCTGGTTGGTTTATTGGAGGCGTTCCTAAGAGCTTAGCTAATGGAGCTCATATTGGTAAGGGTAAAAATTTTGTAATAGAGGGTGATGAATATGATTCTGCATTTTTCGACAAACGTTCCAAATTCATCCATTATAATCCCTACATTGTTAGTATAAATAATTTAGAAATGGATCATGCGGATATTTTTAGAGATCTTGCTGATATACAGAGAAGTTTTTCTCATCTAATTCGCTTGATCCCTCAAAGAGGGTATTTGCTGGTTAATGGAGATGATGAAAATATTACAGCTCTTTTAGATAATTGTTATTGCTCGCTATTGAAAGTTGGAATTGGAAAAAAGAATGATTTGGTGATTAAAGATTTTACAGAGGGTACTTGGGGCTCGTCTTTTAAACTTTATTTTAAAAATCAATTTTGGACTGAGGTGAAGTGGTCGCTTCAAGGTTTATATAACGCACGCAATGCGGCTATCGCTGCTTTATCTTCAGGACTTTCATTTAATGCAAAAAATCCTTTATCAATAAAATTAGAGGCGTTAAAGGCATTTGAAGGGGTGAAGCGAAGGCAGGATAAGCTCTTCGAAAATGATAAACAAGTAGTTTATGAAGATTTCGCCCATCATCCGACTGCAATTTCTGAAATATTAGATTCATTGAGACGAATTTATCCTGAGCACGAAATAGTCGCTTGTTTTGAGCCCAGAAGCAATACTTCAAAAAGCCAACTTTTTCAGTTTGAGTTTACCGAAGCTTTATCTAAAGCAGATGTTACTTTTATTGGTGCGATTAATCAAAGAAAAGAAGTATCTAATTATTCGTATTTAGACCAGCTTAAAATGGTTGAGACGATCAAAAGCTTAAACAGCGCTCGTGTAGCTAAATATTTTGATAAAAATGAGGAATTGTATGAATTTTTAGTTCAGCTTTTGGGAGATAAGAAACAACAGAATCAGTCAGTATTGGTTATCTTTTTTACCAATGGGTCTTTTGATGGGATCATGAAAAAGCTCGTTAAGAATTTAACGAGCTTATCATAAAGTATTTTTGCTTAATGCTACTTAACTTAAGCGACTGGTTAAATCTTCTTTTGAAGATAGACCTACCACTGTATCGGCTACCTTACCGTCTTTAAATATTTTAATAGTAGGAATCGCCCTTACTTCATACTTGCTGGCTAATTCGCTGTTATTGTCGACATTTACTTTGCCTATTTTGACTGTATCGGAGAGTTCAGTGGCTAATTCCTCTAAGATAGGCGCAATTGCTTTACAAGGGCCACACCAAGGTGCCCAAAAGTCGACTAAAACGCTTCCGTTTGTTGAAGCAATAAAGGCTTCAAAATTACTTTGATCAAGTTCTGTAATATTTTCTGACATAATTGTTATTTGTGATGGATGATAGTATTTTGGGATTAAATCATATATTAAATATTCATTGCAATGAATTATGAATAATATCGTTTAATTCTTCTTTTTTGACTGTGTCTAAGGTTTTGCCTTTTTTGTCTAAAGTTTCAAAGGTTTTTATGGCAACCTCAGTAAGAGTTTGATGGGTTTCTTCGTTGCCACCAACTATAGAAAAGCGCTCAGCTTCGGTGATTCGTTTATGACCATCTTGATTATCCAGTCCTAATCCTAAGAGTTTAGATGGTGTCTTTTTCTTGTTATCCATTTTTCTTAATCTAATAAATTTAAGCTTTTTTGCAAAGTATATCTGTAAATGCAATGTCTTGTGTTAATGTAATTTCTCCGAGTCGGGTCAGTTCTAATATGGCAAGGAATGTAGCCACTATGCTATTCAAAGTTGTTTTTTCTTCAAATAAATTTGAAAAATAAAATGAAGGTGTATTTTTGATGTAATTGATAATATAGGTCATTCTTTCAGAAACAGTTACAGTCTCTTCGTGAATTTCGCCTTCCTGAATTCTATCAGTAAGTCTTCTCAAAACAGCATTGAATACGTTCCATAATTCCACTCGATCAACAGTTTTTAGTTCAGTATCTGAGTCAGTAATCTTTGATTGAGAAAAGTCTCTTGGCAGATAATCATTTGCTTTTTGAATCATAGACTCAATCTGTTGAGCTACCGTCTTGAATTTTTTATATTCAATGAGTTTTTCAACAAGCTCCCACCTTGGATCTGCGCCTTCATCAAGTATTTCAGAGGTATCTCGATCTTTCTTGGGTAATAAATACCGACTTTTGATATACATTAATGTGGAAGCCATAACAAAGAACTCGCCTGCAACTTCTAAGTTAAGGTTTTCCATTTGATTGATACTTGCGATATATTGATTGGTTATGGATACGATAGGGATGTCGTAGATATCAATTTCGTCTTTTTTGATTAGATAAAGTAATAGGTCAAGTGGCCCTTCGAAACTACTTAATGTGATTAGATGATCTTGATCAGGAATGAGCGCGTCTTGCATAATATTTAATAGGAAATGAGTTCTAGTCCGATATCAAAGCTGAGATCTTCGTCCCGGCGTTGATCTTTCCTATAATTGATTGAATAAGTCGTTCTCCAGCTAGTATTGGAAATTCGATCAATCCCCAGTTTAAATCTAGAGATGGTGTCATTCTTTAGATCGGCCCAAAGAATCGTAGTAAAATGTGTGTTTTCATTGATTTTATAGAGATAATCAAGGCTAATTTGATCAGCGTAATCTTCCTTAAAGTAGGAACTAATGCCTAACTCCCAAAATAAGCTATTTTTTAGAACTAGCCTAGTGTAGTTTTCAACTAAGTTTAATGATTGGCTTTTCAATCGTGAGGCCATTTCAAATTTTAGCCAAGGTGCAGGGTTGATTTTGAATTCTACCCACAACGCATTTTTTTCAGATACTGTATCATTTGGATTACGATTTTCGTACCTATGATAAAAGTCGCTGATTAAGTGTAGCTCCATTATATTTCTTGATCCGTAAGAACCTCGCTTTGTCTGAAAGTAATTGTTTAAACTTAATCGGGTTAGGGATAGCTCATTGATTTGATCTAAATTTCTATAGTCAATTAATGAAGTGGAGGGCTTTGAAAAAAGAAAAGTGGGGCTTAATTCATTTGAGGAATATGCATTTAAACTACTGCTATCGGACGAATTTATACTACTAAAGCTTAATGAAGGCCTAAAAAATATGCCTCAATCCTTTAATTTTCCATAATCTATTGCTTGTGGGGTAAACTGCTTGGTATTGGCTACTTATTTCTAAACCATAGAGTATAAAATTGTAGTCTTGATTATAAGGGTCAAGAGATGAGTCATCAGAAGATAGCTTAGTGGAATATTGAAAGCCTCGATACTCTACCTTTGGTGATATTTTGAGCCATTTTTTATAATTATAATTATCGTATATACCGTAATTTATATCCAATACATCGTATTCGAGTGAGCTTATTTGATTATATATGGATGGATCGATGGAGTTTTCTTCAATCTGAGAATAAGTAATATTCGCATAATGAAATAGAGGTGATTCAAAAATCTGATTTGGGAAGTAATTTAAACTAAGCTCAGGTAGACGTTCTCGTGTTTTAGAAAAATTATCATTTTCAAAGTGAACAAATGTACTCAAGCCGTAATTATTGCTTATATAAGATGCTTCAAAGAAATTAAGTGGATATTGATTTTGAGTATAAAGATTTTCTCTGTAATCACGAGTGATTTCAGAATCTGATAAATTGTTTGTTTGGAGGGTGACAAATAACTTATTTTTGTGGATTTGCTTATGCTGTGCTAAAAGGAAATCTCGCGCTTCTTCAATTGGCTTATTGGCAATATCCAAACCTGTTGTTCCTTTATCATTGATGTAGCCAGAGCTAATCGCTCCTGATATTAAATGATCTTGGTCTGCTTTATAATACTGAATAGTTGGTCCCAGTAAGGTGCCTCTATCAGAATAAAAGTCTAAATTTAAGCCAAGACTCAGCCAGTCGTAGATCGGGAAAAGCGAAATGGTTTTTAGATAGGCGCCATATTCGCTTTCATGACCAATACCAATATCTGCCAAATAGGGGTTTCGCTTTAAATTATATTTGATTTTAGGAAAGTAAAATATGGGCATTTTCCCTATTCTCAGGAATGTATTTTCAAAGATAATCTTTTTTCTCATTCGTATCATTTACAATTGTGACAGTATCAGCTTTGAGATTGGGGCTCAGAGGGTTGGGATCTCCGTAATATAAAATTCCATGATTGAATTTAATCCGATCTTCGGTGCCGCCGCCACTTTTTGCTGTTACATAATAAGGCCATACTCCGTATTTTATATTATTAATGGAGAATGTTTTGCTTTCTACGTTAAGGGCAAAATCATCTGAAAGTAATCGATGATTATCGGAGACGAAATTGATATTACCACGAGCATTTAATAAATTATAATTTTTGTAATAAGTAATAACATCTGCCTTTAAGCGAATATTTTGAAAATCAAAAGTAGCTTCGTTGCTAGCGACTAATTTTTGTGAAACTTCGTCGAACTCAATTGGATTGATCGAGCTTAGTTCTGGGAGATTTGCCCAAACTCCAATCGCTGAAGTTGCGTAAAGAAAAATCGCCACGTATAATTTATTTAAAAGCACGCTTTTATTTATGTGTTAGCATAAAGTTTCGACAAGAAATTTATTTAAAAGAAATGAATATAATGTGATTTTAAATAGTGACTTCTGTATAGAATAGAATAATTAGACGATATGCGGATTAAAGAAGATGATTTTGAGGCATTGATTGGTACTTATTGTTCGAACTCGCATTCACTATTAGGGATGCATCGTGTGCCTAACCCTTCTGGAAAGGGGGAAGACGAATTAATTGTTCGGGCAATTTTACCAAATGCAGAAGAGTGTTCAGTCGTTAAACTAGGCAAATTGGCTAAAAAAGGACAATTATCCTCTAGAAAAGAGATTTCCTCATTTCCTTTAGTTCGTCTCGGTAATAGCGACGTATTTGAGGGTGTATTAAGAGGGGAATGCGAATTTTTTCCTTATCAGCTGAAAGTCTCCTATAATGACGGTACGACACAGCAATTTTATGATCCATATAGTTTCCTGCCTACTATTTCAGAAGAATCTTTATACCTATTCAATCAAGGGAAAGATCGTTTTATTCACAATAAGCTAGGGGCAAATTTTCAAACAGTTGATAATATCAGCGGGGTCTCATTCTCTGTTTGGGCACCTTTTGCAAAGAGAGTATCGCTTGTAGGTGACTTCAATTTTTGGGATGGACGCCGGCACATGATGAGAGGGCTTGGCTCTTCGGGCATTTGGGAAATATTTATTCCAGGACTATCTGAAGGGATAAAATATAAGTTTGAAATTTTAGGCGAAAGTGGGGTGCCTTTTTTAAAAACAGATCCTTATGGCAAGTATTTCGAGTCTCCGCCGCATAACTCATCTATCGTTTATGATACTTACAATTATAATTGGAACGATGAAAAATGGCTCAACAAAAGAAAAAGTGTTAATTGGAAAAATGCACCTTGTTCGATTTATGAAATGCATTTGGGTTCTTGGAAACGAAAGATTGAAGATGCAAATCGCCCTTTATCTTATCGAGAAATTGCGGATGAATTAATTCCTTATTTGAAAGACATGAAATTTACGCATGTTGAATTTATGCCTTTAGCGGAACATCCTTTTGATGGCTCTTGGGGTTATCAAGTCACTGGTTTTTTTGCTCCGACTCAGCGATTTGGAAGTCCTGAAGAGTTTAAATATTTGGTAGATCAGCTGCACCAAAATGATATTGGAGTAATTATGGATTGGGTGCCTGCGCATTTTCCTGAAGATCGTTTCGCTCTAGCCCGATTTGATGAAACTGCACTTTATGAGCATGAGGATCCACGACAAGGTAAGCATCAAGATTGGGGTACTTTGATATTTAATTATGAACGTTGTGAAGTGAAATCATTTTTGATTTCTAATGCACTTGCTTGGTTTGAGCATTTCCACATTGACGGATTAAGAGTAGATGCAGTGGCTTCAATGTTATACCTTGATTATTCCCGAAAAGAAGGCGAATGGGTTCCTAATAAATATGGAGGCAGGGAAAATATTGATGCGATATATTTCTTGCGAGAAGTGAACGATGAAGTTCATAAATATTATCCTGGAGCATTGATGATTGCTGAAGAATCAACTTCATTTAGCGGAGTATCCAAAGATACGGAATCAGGAGGACTGGGCTTTGACTTCAAATGGAATATGGGCTGGATGAATGATATGTTGCATTACATGCAAAAAGACCCGATTCACCGAAAGTATGAACACCATCATTTAACTTTTGGTATGCTTTATCAGTACAGTGAGTCCTTTATTCAGGTATTCTCTCATGACGAAGTTGTTCATGGAAAAAGCTCAATGCTTTCAAAAATGCCTGGCGATTCTATTTCAGCTAAAGCAAATCAATTAAGAGCACTTTATGGCTTCATGTGGCTGTGGCCAGGTAAGAAGACTTTATTTATGGGCAGTGAATTCGGTCAATCTCAAGAATGGAACTATTCGCAAAGCTTAGATTGGCATTTATTAGAATATCCTGATCACCAAGGAATACAATCTGTGGTACGTGATTTGAATGAATTGTATTTAACTATCCCAGGCTTAGCTTGTGGAGATGTCGATTCACGCTGTTTTGAATGGCTTGCTTGTGCAGATGCTGAAAGTGGAGCTATTGCATTTATTCGTTGGGGTGAAAGCGATACGGACGCTTTAGTGGTAGTGGCGCATTTTACTCCGATTTTTCGAGAGAATTATCGCATAGGTGTACCGCTAAAGGGGTACTATAAGGAAATACTGAATACAGACGCTCGTGAGTACAATGGCTTCGGACTTGGTAATAGCGGAGGTGTGGATTCTGAATCAATAGCTTGGGATGATCGCCCTAACTCAATCTCAATTAATTTGCCTCCAAATTCACTCAGTGTATTTCGTTATACAAAAAAATAAGGCTTAAGAGTGTATCGCTCGGTCATATACATTCATTGCCGCTTCTTTGATTGATTCACTTAAAGTAGGGTGAGCATTAATAGTGCGAGCAATATCTTCTGAAGAGCCCCCGTATTCCATGTGGGCGATACAAGCACTGATCATTTCCGATCCACCTTTTGCAATTAATTGAATACCAAGTAAACGATCGCTTTTTGCATCAGCAATAATTTTTACACTGCCGTCTGTTGCATCTGAGGCAATAGCACGCCCATTAGCACTCAAATTAAATTTTCCAATTTTAATGGCTAAATTTTGTTCTTTCGCTTGTGCCTCAGTAATTCCAACTGAAGCAATTTCTGGTTCAGTATAAACAACATTAGGGATGACTTGATAGTTAACATGACCTGCTTGATTGGCAATCAACTCAACACAAGCGATTCCTTCTTCTTCTGCTTTATGAGCGAGCATTGGGCCCTTAATAACATCACCAATCGCATAAACTGAATCTATTTCTGTTTGGTAATTTTGATTAACAGCAATCCGCCCTTGTGCATCAGTTTCTAAACCAATCGCTTTCAAATTTAAATTATCTGTATTGGGCACTCTTCCAATCGCAACAAGGACTTTGTCCGCTTCTAGATTTTGTGTCTTCCCATTAGACTCCAAACTTAGACTTACCTGCGTTTTTTCTTTTATACACTCGGTAACTTTAGTGTTTAAATAAAAGTTCAGCCCTTGTTTTTTGAAAATCTTTTGTGATTGATCTGCTATATCTTTATCGTAACCAGCGAGAATTTGAGGAAGAAATTCTATTACATCTACTTTAGCGCCTAGACGTGACCAAACCGAACCAAGCTCTAGTCCAATTGCACCCGCACCTACAACGGCTAGCTTTTCGGGTATTTGAGTGAAGGCAATAGCTTGATCACTTGTGACGATGTTCTTTCCATCAATCGGTAAACTTGGAATTTCTTTGGGGCTCGACCCTGTAGCAATGATGATTTTATCCGAGTTTACTATTTCAGCTTCTTTATCATTCGAGCCTTTATCTATAGATAGTTCGTTTGCTGATCTAAAAGAAGCGGTTCCTTGAAAAACCTTAATTTTGTTTTTCTTCATCAGATGCTCGATTCCTAATCTTAATTGCTGAACCGTTTTATTTTTTTTCTGCATCATCGTTTTGATATCTACACTTAAGTTAGATGCTTCAATTCCGTGCTGAGATGCATTGTGATTAAATGTATGATAAATTTCGGAAGAATGCAAAAGAGCTTTGCTTGGAATACATCCGACATTCAGGCAAGTGCCTCCTAGGTAGTCACTTTTTTCAATAAGTGCTGTTTTAAAACCAAGATGAGCGCTTTTGATTGCAGCAACATATCCTGCAGGTCCAGAGCCAATTATGGTAATGTCAAATTTTGTACTATCACCCATAATGTCTTTTATAGCCCTACTAGCAAACGATCTGGATTTTCGATTGCATTTTTAATGTGATTCAAAAAGGTAACGGCTTCTTTGCCATCTATTAATCTATGATCATAGCTTAATGCTAGGTACATCATTGGTCGGGCGACAATTTCACCATTAATAACAACAGCTCTTTCTTGGATGTTATGTAATCCAAGGATTGCCGGTTGAGGGAAATTAATAATAGGGGTACTTAACATTGATCCATAAATACCTCCATTTGAAATAGTGAAGACACCTCCTTCTAAATCTTTGAGTTGGATTTTAGACTCCTTAGCATCTTTGGCAAAATTTAGTATACTTTGTTCGATTTCTTGAAAAGACTTCTGTTCGCAATCTCGTACTACAGGAACGAGCAATCCTTTTTCTGTACCCACTGCGATTCCTATATCATAGTAATGCTGTTGAACTATTGAATCACCTTCGATCCGAGCATTAACTTCTGGTACACTTTGCAGGGCATTGACTACTGCTTTTGTGAAAAAAGACATGAAGCCTAGTTTTATTCCGTAACGTTTTACAAAAGCTTCTTGATTAGTTTTTCTGAGCTGCATGACTCGACTCATATCCACTTCATTGAACGTGGTTAGCAAAGCTGCTTCCTGAGTAGCATTAACGAGTCGTTGTGCTATTTTCTTTCTCAATGGACTCATTCTCTTGCGAGTTTCACGAGATGATGGATCAACAGGGGTCGGTGTTGAGCTTTTTGCCTGAGGGATTATTTTGTTGGGGGTCGTTTCTTCCTCAGAAGTAGAGTGAGCTGTCTTTGCGGATAATATATCACCTTTTGTGATTCTTCCATTTTTGCCAGTGCCTTGGACCGTATCTAAATCTACTTGGGTTTCTATAGAATGTTTTCTGCTAGCAGGTGATAATTCTTTATCGGAGGGCTCTATCTCCTGAGCATCATTTTCAGCTTTTTCTTTTGGGCTTTCAGTTACTTCAGTAGTAGAGGGCTCGATCGCTTGCTCTTCAGTTTTGGTTATTTCAGGCGTATTATCATTAGAAGGTGCTTTAGCTGTTTCATCTATAGTGGCTACAATTGAACCGATATCAACTTCCTCATCTTGTGCGACTTTAAATTGGATGACCCCTGAAACTTCAGCGGTGGCTTCAGATGTTATTTTATCTGTCTCTAATTCGTATATAGGCTGCTCTTTCTCAACGAAATCGCCGTCTTTAACAAGCCATGCAGAAATGATTCCGCTTGTTATTGATTCGCCCATAGAGGGAACTTTTACTTCAGTAGCCATGATTAATTTTTAAAGATTTTATAGATGCGATTTAATGTAATTGGCAAATCAGAAGTTTGAAATGTTTTTTTGTGTTATTTTGAATCAAGTGCCTCGCTTACTATTATGGACTGTTCATACTTATGAATTGCTAAAGATCCTACCGCAGGACTTGCCGAGCTTTTTCTGCCGACATATTTTGGTATCTTGCCTGTGAATTCTAAAATATATGGAAAAATAAATGTCCAGCCACCCATATTTTTAGGTTCTTCTTGGCACCAAGTGATTTCAGCTTCATCTGGGTAGCTTTTAAGTATCGATGAAAATAGTTCACGATCTAAAGGATAGAATTGTTCGACTCGGATAATGGCAATATGTTCATAACCTCGAATTTTTCGATAACTTTCTAAATCATAATAAACTTTACCAGAGCAGAGGATGATTTTTTTGATCCTATTTTTATCTACACTATGATCGTCTATGATATTTTGGAAATGCCCATCGGTAAAATCGGCTACTTTTGATACACATTCTTTATGTCGCAATAAGCTCTTGGGTGTCATGATAACTAAAGGCTTTTTGAATTCACGTTTCATCTGCCTTCTCAGAACATGGAATAATTGTGCGGGCGTTGTTAAATTGCAGACTTGTATATTATTATCGGCACAAGATTGAAGAAAGCGTTCTAATCGTGCAGAAGAATGCTCAGGTCCTTGCCCTTCATAACCATGAGGAAGTAACATTACGATGCCACTGAGTCGCCCCCATTTGGATTCACTGCTGGTTATAAACTGGTCGATAATAACTTGAGCACCGTTTACAAAGTCACCAAATTGCGCTTCCCAAATGCAAAGCATCTTTGGAAAATCTAAAGAGTACCCAAAATCAAAACCTAAGACGGCCGCTTCGGATAGAAGGGAATTATGTACACAGAATTGCGCTTGATTGTCGCTTAAATCGAGTAGGTTTGTGTAGCGTTCACGAGTTTCTGTATCATAGAGAACGGAGTGTCGATGGCTGAAGGTGCCTCGTTTTGAATCTTGCCCACTGATACGAACGGGCGTGCCTTCAATGAGGAGGCTTCCAAATGCTAATGATTCAGCCAAGCCCCAATCTATTCCAGAATCTGTCTCAAAAGCTTTTATCTTTGCTTCTAATTGCCTTTTAATTTTACGATTAACACGAAAACCTTCAGGGAACTTAGCATGCTGATTAACTATATGCCCAAGAATTTCTTGGTTAACTTTTGTTTCGAAAACTTCAAAAGAATAGGGTGGTTGCTTTCTTGCATTTGATTCTGCAAATGGATCTTTTGTTGTAGTACTATTTTCTAAATTTTTATTATGAGCAGTTTCTAGTATATCCAAATAATTCTTTTTGATGGATTCTACCTCTTCTTCTGTGACATCGCCTTGAGCTTTTAGTTGTTCTGCCAAGATTTGACTGATTTTTGACATATTGCTGATTTTTTGATACAGCACAGGTTGGGTGAATGCAGGTTCATCAGATTCATTGTGTCCGTGTTTTCGATAACAATACATATCAATGACTACATCACTGCCAAAGGTTTGTCGGTAGTCAAAAGCGGTCTCTACAGCTGCCACAACTGCCAATGGGTCGTTACAATTCACATGAAAAATAGGTGCTTCAACAATTTTGGCCACATCGGTACAATAACGGCTTGATCGTGCGTCTTCTGGGCCCGTAGTGAATCCAATTTGATTGTTTACCACAATATGAATAGTTCCACCAGTGCGGTAACCTTTAAGTTGTGAGAAGTTGAAAACTTCAGAAACAATGCCTTGTCCAGCGATGGCGGCATCTCCATGAATGAGTATGGGTAGCACTTTTTTGCGCTCAAGGTCTTCTCGAATTCTTTGGCGAGCACGAGCTTTTCCTTGGACTACAGGGTCAACTGCTTCGAGATGTGAAGGGTTAGCCGCTAGGCGTAATTCTACTGGATGGCCTTCGGTAGTTTTTCTTTTTGTTTCGAAGCCAAGGTGATATTTCACATCGCCATCCCCATAGATAGTGTCGGGAATATAATTTTCTGAAAACTCGCGTAAAATATATTCAAAAGATTTTCCGAGAAAATTACCGAGTACATTCAAGCGACCTCTGTGAGCCATACCCATAACGATTTCATCGACTTTATTTTTTTCACATCGTTGGAAGATACTATCAAGTATTGCAATCAATGTTTCGGCACCTTCTAAAGAGAAACGTTTTTGTCCAAGAAATTTAGATTGTAAAAACTCTTCAAAGGTTTCCGCTTCAATGATATTTTTTAAAATATTTTGTTTTTGTTCGCGAGAGAAGCGTGGCTCAAAGCATTCAGGCTCTATACGTGCTTGAATCCATCTACGTTTAGAGGTCTCTTGTATATGAAGATATTCAAAGCCAACGGTTTTGCAGTAGGTTTTTTCTAAGCGATCGATTAATTCTTTAAGGCTTAATTGAATGCCCCCCATATAGTTTCCGCTATCGTAAACACCCTCTAAATCGGATGTTTTAAATCCTAATCGCTCTAGCGTTAAACGTGGATTGGAATTGGCTTCTATCGATAGTGGGTTAAAGTTAGCTATTGTGTGCCCTAGAGAACGATAGGCATAGATTAATCCAATGAAGCGAGCTTGTTTAGTGGCTTCTAATTTAGAAAGTGGGCTCGATGCTTCTTCTTGCTCTGAATGGGGTTCTTTTTGTTCAATGCTGCTTCCTAGTTCAAAGCCTTCAAAAAATGCCTTCCAAGTAGGATCTAGTGAATCAGGTGATTCAATCCATTTTGAGTGCATTTCATCGATTAAATCAGCGTTCCAAGAACTAGTGGCATTACTTTTTATCATAAATTAGATAATTTAAGTAAAATGTTTGAACACTCTTTAATTATTTTCAAATCTAATTACACGAATATTGAACTTTTTTATTGGTAATTTTACCTAACTAACATTTTGATAGGCTTTATGGACTTAACTATTTTGAAAGAAGATTTGAAAACAGCAATTTCTGGCATTGGTACAGTTGATAAAGAGGCCTATTTGAAAGCTATTCAAAATATGGATGCTTTTAGCAAAGATACTGCTTTGCCAAAACAATTACAGCATTATTTATCTCGTAGGAGTTATCACAAAGCACAGGACTTTTTAGATACCTTAGATACCTTAGGTTCTTAATTTTAGACTATGGGTAAAAAAGGTAAAAAAGTTCAGCTTTCAGGTGGCAATGACTTAAAGGTCGATCTTTGGGGAGGCGTAAGCCAGGCTAGTGTGTCCAAGGAGGAGATTTCCTCTAGAGATTCCATAGTAAAACCTTCTAAGCAGTATAGAATCAAGGGGCGTTTGTTAAAAAGCGGAAAGGGCTTAAAGCCTGTGACTGAAATTTATGAATGGCCTACTCATATATCGGTTAATGATCTCAATGTAATTTTGTTAAAAATGAAGCAATCATTTGGCTGTGGTGGCACGATAAAAGCTACAAGTAAATCGATGGAATTACAGGGGGATAAGTTCAATCAATCACAGGATTATTTAAAAAAAGTGGGTTTTACCTTAATTCGTTCTGGCGGATAGCTTTTGCGAGATGTGTTAAATTGTGAAAATCTTTATAAATAAATTTAACCGAAGGTTGACTAACGCTCTTACTTTTTTGTAATCCTTTTAATAAAAATATGTTTTCTTAGTATATGAATAAGATTTTAGCAGCCAACAGAAGTGAGATAGCGGTAAGAATATTTCGTAGTGCTTCCGAATTAAATTATCAAACAGTCGCTCTTTATGCCAATGAAGATCGCTTTGGAGTTCATCGTTTTAAAGCAGACGAATCCTATTTAATCGGAGAGGGCAAAGGTCCAGTTGCTGCATATTTAGATATCGATGGGATAATTGATCTCTCAAAAGACAAAGGGATTGAGATGATTCACCCTGGGTATGGTTTTTTATCTGAAAATGCAAATTTTGCAAAAGCCTGTGAAGATAATGGAATTACTTTTATTGGGCCTAGCTCAGATTTGCTTTCTAAGATGGGTGATAAGATAGCTGCAAGAAAGATTGCAGATGAAGTAGGCGTTCCTACCTTGCCCGGTACTGAAGATGCGATTAGTGATCGTAAGATTGCCTTAAAGACAGCAAAAAAAATCGGCTTTCCGCTAATTATCAAGGCGGCATTTGGTGGGGGTGGTCGAGGTATGCGAATCGTTAGAAAAGAAGCAGATTTAGAATCACAACTAGAGGAAGCTCAAGGTGAGGCAGAACGTGCCTTTGGCAATGCATCTGTATTCCTAGAGCGCTATATCGGACGAGCAAAGCATATTGAGGTCCAGATCTTAGGAGATAAGCATGGTAACGTGGTTCACTTACACGAAAGAGATTGCTCGATCCAAAGACGTTACCAAAAAGTGATTGAAATTGCACCCTCTGTGAACTTGCCAGAAAAAGTTCGTAATGAACTTTGTGAAGCAGCGGTGAAAATAGCTAAGTCAATTGGTTATTACAATGCAGGTACCGTTGAGTTTTTATTGGATTTAGATTCCCATGATTGGTTTTTTATTGAGATGAATCCTAGGATTCAGGTGGAGCATACCGTTACTGAGATAATCACAGGTATTGATATTGTTCGTAGCCAAATTCTCATTGCTAAAGGACATAAGTTGCACGGTAAAGAAGTCAACATTCCCAAACAGGATGCAATTCCAAGAAATGGAGTGGCCATACAAGCACGTGTGACCACTGAAGACCCAGAGAAAAATTTTGCACCGGATTACGGAAAGATTGTTAATTATCGAAGTGCTGCTGGATTTGGTATCCGCCTCGATGGTGCTATGGGCGACACAGGATCGGTGATCACTCCTTTTTATGATTCCCTTTTGGTTAAGATTTCTGCTTCAGCTCAAGACTTTGAGCAAGCAATACAGCGAATGAATCGTGCTTTACGTGAAATGCGCATCCGTGGGGTAAAGACAAATATTCCATTTATTGAAAATGTGCTTAATCATCCTACTTTCCAATCGGGAAATGCGACCACTACATTAATTGATCGCTCTCCAGAACTTTTTACTTTCAAACCAAGAAAAGACCGTGCGACAAAGTTATTGAATTTATTAGGTGAAACAATCGTAAATGGTAATGACCAGGTTAAAGGACGGGGTGTTCCTAATATGGATTTGCCGCTGATTTTACCTGATTACGACCCTAAATTGAAGAAACCAGCGGGGACTAAGCAGTATTTAGATAAACATGGGCCAGATAAGTTTTGTGATTGGGTGCTTTCTCAGAAACGCTTGCTTGTCACAGATACCACGATGCGTGATGCACACCAGTCTTTATTGGCAGCACGTATGCGAAGCTTTGATCAATTAGCTGTTGCTGATTCTATCGCTCAGAATGCACATAATTTATTCAGTTTAGAATGTTGGGGTGGAGCGACTTTTGATACCACGATGCGCTTCCTCAATGAAAATCCTTTCAAACGTCTTAAACGCCTTAGAGAAAAGATTCCAAATATCTGTTTTCAAATGTTGTTGAGAGGTGCGAATGGAGTGGGTTATTCAAATTATCCCGACAATGTGATTCGTGGTTTCATCAAGCACAGTGCAGAATCAGGTATGGATATTTTCCGAGTCTTTGATTCTTTGAATTATTTGCCAAATCTGAAAGTAGCGATGAAGTCTATTCGTGAAGACACAGACAGAATATGTGAAGCTACGATTTGTTATACGGGTGATATTACTGATTCAAAACGAGACAAGTATGATTTAGCTTATTATGTTACTATGGCTAAGGAACTCGAAACCATGGGTGCACATATGCTTGCGATTAAAGATATGTCGGGTCTATGTCATCCCAATGCAGCCTATAAGCTGGTCAAAGCACTGCGTTCGGAAGTAGGGATGCCAATTCATTTCCATACGCATGATTCAAGTGGCATCGCTAGTTCATCCATTATGAAAGCAGCTGAAGCTCAGGTGGATGTTGTGGATTTAGCGATTTCATCTTTGTCTGGGCTAACTTCCCAGCCTAATATGAATTCTGTCATAAACGCTTTGCAGGGAGATCGTAGAAATACAAAATTAGATCAATCTTATTTTGATTCACTTTCTATTTACTGGGAAGCGGTTCGCCAATTTTATGAACCTTTCGACACGAGTCCAAAGTTTGGAAGTGCGGAAGTTTATCGTCACGAAATGCCAGGTGGGCAATATACAAATTTAAGAGAACAAGCTCGCGCTTTAGGATTAGGTAAACGATGGCCTGAGGTTGTGCGTTATTATCACGAAGTTAATGACTTATTTGGAGATATTGTAAAAGTGACTCCAAGTAGTAAAGTTGTCGGTGATATGGCCATGTTCTTACTCAATAAAGGAATTGAGCCGAAAGATGTGCCTAATCTAGAGCCTGGAACTGCATTCCCTGAATCCGTAATTGATATGCTTTCTGGTGGTTTGGGTCAGCCTAAGGGCGGATGGCCGAAGAAGGTGCAGAAAGTTGTTTTAGGTGATAGAAAAGCAAGTGCGGGCCGTCCTGGTGCCAAAGCAGGTAAAGTGGATCTTGAAGCAACACGTAAAGAATTGACTAAGAAAATCTCCGGTGAGGTTAATGACGATGATTTGTACAGTTACCTCATGTATCCACAAGTATTTGAAACGATGATTCAATACATCAAGAAATTTGGTCATGCTAGAGTGTTACCGACCCCCGCATTTTTCTATGGATTGAAAGTGGGCGAAGAAATTTCAGTTGAAATTGAAGAAGGTAAAACACTGATCATCAAGTTAATTCATGTAGGCAAAGCCAATGAAGATGGAAAGGTTAGTATAACTTTTGAACTTAATGGACGTGCACGAGAGTGTGTCATTACAGATAAGTCCGTTAAATCGACAACTAAGCGTAGAGAAAAAGCGGATTCAGCAAACAAGATGCAAGTCGGTGCTCCAATACCAGCTATGGTAAGCAGTGTGAATGCGACTGTGGGTCAGAAAGTCAAGAAGGGCGATAAATTGGTTGTATTGGAAGCAATGAAGATGCAAACCACGGTGTACGCCTTAGCTGATGGTATAGTCGATAAATTTGAAGTTCAGATAGGCGACCAAGTTGAAAGTAAAGACCTCTTAGTTCAACTTAGGTGAGTTAAAACAGGCGTAATTGATCGTCTTTAATTGGGTCTTTTTCCTCAATTAATGATGTATCATTATTGATCACTTTGTTTACGCGACTTGATACAGTATGTGCTTCCAGTTTAATTTCATGATTAGCATGAATCGCGTCTTCTTTTGACATTTCGCCATTAAGCCATGCTTCATGATGCTCTAGGGGTATGATTAATGGCATCCGAGAATGAATTGCTTTGATTTTTTCGTTCGCTTCAGTCGTTACAATGACTGCACTTCTTTCCTCTTCAGATAGAGAATAGTCTAATCCGCCAAAATAAATGGGCTTATGTTCTTCATGGAAAATATAGTAGGGTTGTTTAATTAGCCCATCTTGATACCATTCATAAAATCCATTTGCGGGAATCAATGAACGGCTTTCTTGCCATGCATCTCTAAACCTTGGTGAAGTATCTACAGTTTCGATTCGAGAATTGATATGAAAGTTTTGCGGGGTCTTTAATCCCCAATTAGCAAATGCAAGCATACGTTTCTGTGTTTCTTTATTAAGGTATACCGTCAATACCGAGTCACTTGGCCCGATGTTGTAGGAGGGCTCTAAATCAATATTAATGGATAAACCCAATTCTTGTGAAAGGGATTTTGAGGATGAGAAGAGAGAATAGCGACCGCACATTGTGAGTATTGTTTACTGATAACCTTTTGTTGCTTTAGACCATATTCTTAATGACTTTAAGAAATATAATTCAATTGCAGATGAAGCATTAAAGTTTAACTGAAGCAAAGAAAGGCTTTTTTCAAGAGCTTTCATGATATCGTCTAAGGCATAAACTAGGTATTTCTGATCATTGTTTTTAGCCGTTTCTTTTACAAAATTATTATTTAAATCGGCAATTTGAGAAAATAGCTGCTCTCGAACACTTCGCTCAATGCCTGTTTCCATAGCGGTTTTTTCTTCATCTGTTAATACTCTTTGAATCTTCTCTTGTTCCGAATTCCATGCATTTTCTCGGTAGTCTTCGATGGTATTTTGTAATTTAATCACCATTCCGTAAAAGCCGAAAAACAAATGTCCTAATTTAGAGCGATCATAGCCCTGAATGAGTAAGCTAATCCATTCCCAATAACTTCGTTTCCATGACTCCCAAAGTTCAGTTGATTCAAGAGCCGTATCAGAGGGTATGCGGTAAGTGAGACAACGGCTTTTTATTGTATCAATTAAATCGTAAGGGCGGTGGGTGATTAGGAATAAAATAGTCTCTGGAGGAGGTTCTTCTAATGTTTTCAAGAAAGCGTTAGCTGATTCTTTATTCATTCTCTCAGCTTCATAAATAATCGCTACCTTGTATCCGCCTTGATTCGATGTCTTTTGTAAATCATCTATGAGCCGACGCATTGTGTTTTCCGGCAACATTCCTTTACTTCGATCGTCTTTTTTTCCAATACGGATAAATCGGGATTTGCCGGAAGGGCGCAGAGTGAAAAAATCTGGATGTCTGTGAAGCGAGTCGGTTTTAAGAATTTTAGAAGCTAGTGATTCTGCAGTCTCAGTCAGTGATTTTGAGTTTTTACTTTCCAGTAAGATGGCGTGCCCCAGTTTATTGGTTTCGATTGATTTCTGTAAAACCTCTAATGGACGCATGATAGAATTAGTTTAAAAATTTATTTTGCACGGTATCCCAAATAATTTCTCTAATCGTATCAACGCTCAGTTGACCATCGATAACCTTAAATCGCTCCGGTTCTTCTTTGGCTAATTCTAAATAACCATCTCTCACCGCTTCAAAGAAGTCTAAAGATTCATTTTCGATGCGATCAAGTTCACCTGATTGCCGGTTTTTAGCTCTCTGTATCCCTGTCGCAGCATCTAAATCAAGTAAGATAGTAAGATCAGGCTTAAGCGTACCCACTGTAATTTGATTAAGTTTTTTGACTGCATTAATGTCTATAGCTCGTCCCAGACCTTGATAGACATAGGTTGAATCATAAAAACGATCACAAATAACGATTTCCCCTCTATCGAGAGCTGGTTGTATACAACTTGCAATGAGTTCAGCTCGAGAGGCAGAAAACAGCAGTAGCTCAGTCATATCGCTGATTTCTTTTTCATAGCTTGGGTCTTGTAGTAAATTACGAATTTTTTCACCAATTAAAGTGCCACCGGGTTCACGAGTAACAACTGCGGTTTTGCCCATAGCGTTAAAGGCCTTCGCTAAAGCTTCAATTTGTGTTGTTTTACCACAACCTTCACTGCCTTCAAATGTTATGAAATAACCGCTCACTTAATTAGAGATTATGAATTAATAAGAATTTACAAAAGTAATAATATCATCGTAAGAAGGGCTGACTGCATTTCTTACATAAAATCCTGAAGTAGATACAGCCACAGCAAGTGAAGCTAAATCAGATAAGCCTAGAAGTTTTGCCGTTATGAATCCCGCATTAAAATGATCTCCACCACCAGTGGTGATTTTGGGTTTTTCACAATAAGGGCCGACTAAATTAAAAGTGCCTTCATCACTGGCACAATGAGCAGATTCCACAGGATGGATGACTACACAATTGATAGAAAGTGCTTCTTTTATCGCTTTAGCTCTATGAGACAAATCCTCTTCTTGCCCATCAATCTTTAACAAATCTGCAACTTGAGAAGATTCTCGCAAATTTAACCCGAGGACAACCTTGCCAAATGGTTCAAAATCTTTCAGCAAATTTAAAACTTCTAATATCTCCTTATCGGTTCTTTTTTCTGGATCAGCTAGATCAAAGAAAAAATATTTCTTTTTTGAAAGTTTTGGTAAAATATTGACCGTCAATTGCTTAAATACATTTGTTAATTTAGTAAGCATCGTCCAGCTGACAAGTGATATAGAATCCGCTTTTTCGAATATTTCTAAAATACCATCTTCTCCAAGGGTATCTATGAGGTTGTCGTAATTTACAGCCTCAAGGCTTTGCATCGTTCCTAGCATAATCTTACCGTCTTCAAATTCTAAAGCATGAGTGACTCCAGGATTTGTAAGGGATATCGCCTGTGTTGCTTTGCTGAAATCTTCAAACAAAGGATGAACTTCAGGATGTCCTAAGGCTCCAATATAGCGAACTCCAAGTCCCAGTGATAGTTGAGCATTAGCCATGATGGGACCATTGCCACCTAGTTTTTCCATTTTTTCAAAAAGTTCGATATTTGAACTTTTACCCGCTGCTGAACCCACTCGATTAGCAAAATTAGTGATGGTCGGAATTAGGCTTCGAGTATTTTTTTCATAATCTACTTTATCAATAGGTGAGACGATTTTATCGATAAATCCGTCAAACCCTACAAATGCGTTTAATTCCTTAACATTTTTTTTTGCCTTGGAAATTTCTTCTTTAACTGATGCTTCAAGTATCATACTGTTTTTTTAAATATTTATATTAATGATTAGATGTTATTTCTAATTTGCTTAGCTTTTATTTACAAATCGAGAATATTTTATGAGTTTTATTGAATATATGAGTTTTATTAAACTGGAATCAGTTTTTACGGTACAATTGTCATTGTTTGAATACTTTGGACAGTCAAACACGGCTGGCAAATTCATTTTATTCATTCTTTTGATTTGTAGTATTTTAGCATGGTCAGTGATCATTGGGAAATTACTGCAAATTCGCCGCTTGGAGCAGATGAATAAGCGGCATCAAATTGAGCTTAATAAAAGCAATGGAGTTCTTCAACTTGATTTAGAGCATTTATCAAATCAGTCAGGCCCTCATGCTGGAATTACAACAATCGCTTTAAAAGCATATGCGCGCTATGCATCAGTAAGTCATAATGTAGCGCGCTCGGAATTGGATCTGCTGATGGGTCATGTCGATAATGCAGTGGCGCGATCCGTTGCGGAACAGAGTTTAAAATATGAAGAAAAGATGGTTTTGTTAGGCTCGATTGTAACAGGTGCACCATTCTTGGGCTTACTGGGAACCGTTTGGGGTGTGATGGATGCTTTTGGAGCAATGTCTTCAGCGAGTAGTGCAAGTTTACAAGCATTGGCTCCAGGGGTTTCAGGTGCTTTATTAACTACAGTTTCAGCACTTGTCGTAGCTATACCAGCAGTATTTGGTTATAATTATTTGCTGCAAAATACTAAGATTGCTCTGATTGAGTTGGAGAATTTTGCCAGTACTATATCCGATCGTATCGAGCTTGAAGCAAGAAAGATTAGCTAAATTTATTTTGTGAGAACTAGACAAAAATTCTATAAGAAAAATCGCTTAACTGCTTTAACTGAGATCAATGTAACCCCATTGATTGACTTAGCTTTTGCACTTTTGATTATTTTTATGATAGCCACACCATTACTTGAGCAAACCATCCCCATTAATTTACCAAGTGAAGCCTCTAAGCCACAAAGTAAAATCAAGGACACAATTCAAGTAGTGAGCATTGATAGCCAAGGTGCTTTGTTCTGGGGTGAAAAACAAGTTTCTCAAGCTCAAATGGCAATGCTTTTAAAGGAGGCTTCCGAGGCTGAAGATGTTCCTATTATGAGAATTAGAGCCGATAAGAGACTAGCCTATGAACATGTCATTGCTTTGATTGATCTAGTTAAACAAAATAATTTGGTTAAAATTAGTTTAGACACGGAAGTTCGATGATGCGTGATTATTTCAAAACACGCCCCGATTTAGTAGTTTCTATTCTATTTCACTTGCTTGTTTTTGGGGGCTTGCTCGTATTTTTTTTCATTAAGTCCTGCTCAAAAGAAAAATCTGTCTATGTCTTTGAAATGGTGGAGACTATTGAAGAATCACCCGTATCCCCAGAGGTTCGGTCGCCCCTTAAGCCGAAGTCATCAATTCCTGAAAAAAAGGAAATGATACCGATTAAGCGAATGGATTATGGGCAATTTTTAAAAGAAAATGCCAAGTCGAAGCCAAGCTCTCCAGTCACACCTTCGCAGAATGTAGTAAAACCTTTGCCAAAGTTTCAGCTTGAGCCTGATTCGCAAGCCATAGTTAAGCCAAGTCAGCCATCTAACGCTACTGTTCTTGAAAGCTATGGGCGATATGTGTATCAACAACTGAATGCTCTATGGAATAAACCGAGTGCTAGTTTAGGAAACAATCTTTTGGTAAAGGTTCAATTTCTAGTGCTTGCGGACGGACGCATTCAATCAGCCAAAGTAATTAAATCTTCTGGAAATCAAATTTTCGACAATTCAATTTTATCTGTTTTTAAAACAATTGCTCAATTTAAACCAACTCCGAGTGGTAAGAAAGAGACTTTTATCATGAATTTTAAATTGGAGAATTAATTTCATTCGATCCAAATAAGGTCATTAAGATGAACGAGTGAGAATAGCTCTAAGCAATCCTTATTGGACAATTCAATACAACCCATGCTAAAGGGTTTCCCTAAGCGTTCTTCGTGGTTGGTTCCATGAATATAGATATAGCGCTTATAGCTATCATTTGGATCTCCTAAATTTAATTGTGGATCAAGTCCTTTGATTCGTAAAATCCTCGTGGTGATTAAATTTCTCATCTGTTCCTGCTGAGGAGCATCTTCGAAGGTATAGCCTTGAGAAACACGGCCTTTGAAAACGGTTCCAATAGGTTCAGCATTTCCAATTTTGTCTTCAATGTAATGGAGTCCAAGTGGAGTTCCATAAGAATTTTCTAAACAAGACGGCGGATTTTTTGAGGTAGATACTGTATATTGCCTAATCAGCCGATCCTTATTAATAAGGTATAAGCTTTGTCTTTTTATTGAAATAATTATTTGCTGTTGGCTAGGTAGGATTGACAATGCTTCACAGCTTTGCTCAAGATGGTGCTTCTCTTTATTAATTAAATCAAATGACATACAAAGTTGGTATATTAGGGGCAACTGGTGCTGTAGGACAAGAAATCATTCACTTGTTACAT
>JBJLEY010000013.1:0-39430 GCA_045565635.1 Coraliomargaritaceae bacterium | reverse complement strand
AAGCCATAACAATTGAGTCCTTACCTCCTGAAAATAGAAGTACTGGCTTTTCAAATTGTGCTGCCGTTTCTCTAAGTACATATATCGCCTCTGATTCAAGCTGTTTTAGATGCGTTATTCTATAATCCATACTATGTTTGTTTAAGCCTTTTTAATTATTGGCAATATTTTATTTAATAAATCTTGGCTGCTTTCATTGACTGTAAATTCCTCTGTATCCAATATCCAATCCTCGTCTGAATCATTCGGTGTTTCAAATAATGAATCCTTACCTGTAAAATTGGCAACACCGCCCTCTTTGGCTTTGGCATAAAGTCCTTTAACATCTCTCTCTGTACATTTTGAAAATGAGGCGCTTATATAGACTTTAGTAAAATCACTTTTACCAATAATGCTTTCCGCAAGATCACGATATTCTCTTAGCGGTGAAATAAAAGAAGTAATCACAATAAAGCCTGCATCCAAAAATAACCGAGCTACTTCAGAAATTCGCCTAATATTTTCCGCTCTATCTTCATCAGTGAAGTTCAAATCTTTATTTAAGCCAGTCCGGATATTGTCACCATCTAGAAGCTTAACAAAATGTCCTTTTGCGACTAATGAACGCTCAACTGCATTTGCTATCGTACTTTTTCCAGAACCTGACAATCCATATAGCCAGAAAACATGTCCTTTCTGCTCAAGCTGAGCTTCTTTTACATCTCTTCCAAGCATGCGGTCAAATTCAGGAAAAATATTATTTGCTTTGTTCACGATTTAAAAATCGATAGTTTATCTATAAAATTAGTCAAGAATTCAGAAATACTACTCTGGCTTTAATTTGAGAAGTTTTTTATTAATCTTTGATGAAAATCTTAAATCACCGCTTAAATAAGCTAAAGACAAGGCATGATCTAAGAGTTTTAATTCAAGGGCTTCAGGTAGTTTATTTTTGAACAATATATTTTTATATAATTTCAATGCTAATTTCCTTTCGCCTGCCTTCAATAAGAGTTGAGCCGCTTCATCGACAAGAGCTATATCCTCTAAATGAAAATCACCAACCAAAGTAATCGGTTTCAATATACGAATTGTCGAATTAAAATCTTTCTTCTCAACCAAGGCTCTTCCCACTGTAATCATTAATGCCATATTAGGACTTTGGAATAAACGACTTCTTGCTATGGCTAAAGCTTCATCCTCACCAAGAAGTTTTTTATTTTTATAATATTCATTTAAATAAATATAGTTATCTAAATCACTCCCTATATTCATTTCTAATTGATCGCTAAGACTAAATAAGAACGGGCGATACAATGGATCGCCAATAAGAATCGATTGCCAACTTAAGGCGGGATTCGAATAAGTATAAGCTTCTCCTATAGATCTGCCTTCTAACAATGATTCGATAAATAAATCAGGCCGAACCGTTAAGGCTAAAAAAGGTTCATAAACATAGCCAAAATTAGCCGCATAACCCTTCTCCAATAAAGGAGCGATCCAGGCTTTTTTACTAGCCCTTATTGTTTTGGCAGAAAAACTATGCAGATGATAACCAATCGCCCCTACTGGGGCTTTAAGTAATGGGTTTTGCCATTGTTGATAAGCCCTGCTCGAGTACCAACCCATGTAAATTGCCGGTGCATCTAAGCGATCCGTGTAAGCAATCAAATTTTTAGTATTTTCCAAGTCTACTTCATAATAAGCAGCTTCTACTAATTCACTCGCCTTTAAAAGCCATTCGTTCCCTAATTCATAAGGCCCACCCAAATCAAAATAAGCCCTCCCTCGCAGTCCATTATTTTCTGCATATATTGAATCCCTTATAATTCCCTTAACCGTTTTGACAGATGGCCCATCCAGTCGTGACATTCTAATAATACGAGCGTGCCTCCAAGTATCGTAACTTTTATTTTGAAAAACTGGATTTTCAATAGCCCCAATTAACGAACTATAGTAATTAAGTAAGATGGTTGATAGCTCACTATCCACAGAAGCTTCAATTTTTTCTAAAGATCTATCATAGGCACCCGTGTTTTCCGTATCTAAAGTGAATTTCAAAGGCACCCCTTTTGTCGTCACTAAATAAGCGATTTTATGCGAAGCTACGCCCATCTTCTTTCGACCCCATTTATCAACTCTAGAATCAAGAACACCTTGCACTAAGCCTTTTGCTAGGAGCATTTCTAGCAAAGGATTATGAATGGTTCGTACGTATTCCTCTAGAGAGATTTCCTCTGCAAGAGACATTTTCAAACAAAGAATATTTGATTTAGGAATTCCTCTAAATTCGGTATAATAATTTGCAATTTCCTGAGAATCTTTGCTATCCAAGTTCACTAAGACATATACTTGATCTACGATAGAATAATCTTCAGCGGATCCATAGGCACTCGATGCAAATAATATTATGAGCGCTAATCCTAAAAAGCCTTTCTTATTGAAATTATTGAACTTATTGAACTGATTCATTTATTTCTGAATCAAGATACTATAAGAGCATTCTTCCAAGAAAAGAACCTAAAAATTAGAATATTTAAAATTAGGCCTAATCCCCGTCTTCAACATCTTCAAATTCATCATCCGGAAGACTGAATTTAAGTTGACGCTTTTGAGACGGTAAAGGAGATAAAACAATTGTTACCTGGCGACCCACCAATTTAGCTGGGTTATCTGGAGAAGACACACCTTCTAATTCGGATGCCGCTAGCTTAACTCGTTCAAAGCCTAGTTGCTTGTGCTCATTTTCTCGACCTCTAAACTGCAAAGTTAACTTAACTTTATTTCCTCGATATAAAAATTGCTCTGCTCGCCTTAACTTAGTTTTGAAATCATGCTGATCAATTGATACACGAAACTTCACTTCTTTGAGCTTATTACCAACTGGCTTGTTTTCTTTCTGTTTTTTACTTTCCTCATATAAAAACTTTCCTAAATCCAAGATACGACATACCGGGGGTCTTGCTTGAGGAGAAATTTCAATTAAATCTAACCCGACATCTTTAGCTAATTTCAAAGCTTTATGTGGAGGCATTACTCCGAGATTAGTTCCCTCAGGTCCAATAACCCTTACCTGAGAAGCTTTTATTCGTTCGTTTCGTCTAAGACCTTTAGGTCCACGATTGCGATTAAAATTTTTATTACGAGAATTAGGATAAGGAGCCATATATAAGGAAAACTTCAACCAAAGAAGTTAAGCAGTAAAACTACGCAAAAAAAGCCTTACCATTAATGGCTTTGTGTTTGATTTAGATATATGCGTAATCACTTAGTAAAAAAGTTATAAATACATTATTGATACAATAAATTAGAAAATTCAAACAATAAGTTTATTTTTTTAAAGACTAAAGCTTTCACCACAACTGCAACTTGCCTTCGCATTAGGGTTATTAAACTGAAAGCCTCCACCCACGAGATTATGCGAATAGTCTAACAAAGTTCCTTTAATATATAAAGCTGTTTTAGGATCTATTAATAATTGGCTGTCAAGAGCCTGAACAAAAATATCACCTTGTTTTGTATCATCTGTAAATTTCATTTTATAACTCAAGCCATTGCAGCCGCCACCGACAATTTTAATTCTCAACATCCCGCCCGATTGCTCTCTCTTTATCAAATCAACTAATTTTTCATTAGCATCACTTGTAATTCTAATCAAATTTTCATTACCGATACGCACGTTTGAGCGTGCTACTATGTTACTTTCAGCAGTCATTAATCAAAAAAAGTCATTTGAGGTTCTTTAATCATATCATAAATCTTTAGAATTCTAATTAATTGAAGTAAATCCGACTTCTGATAACTATGATTTATCTCTATATTATTAATGAGACTTTCTAAAATAGTCGCAAATGAAATAATGCCATCAATTCCCTGCTCTTTAAGCAATGTGATACTTTCACTTCTGTGAGGCTCACCAGAAGGAAGACTGGGAATGATTAATATTTTTTTAAAAACAGCATCATTTTTGCCTAGGTCCATTTCATTAAAATCAAAATAATCATTCACTTTATTTAAAACGTCTTTCTTTAGGAAATCGAAAACCTTAGTCCCACTTCTCAAAATAGCAGGAGTGAATCGAGAGCTATGCCAAGCTTTCACGACTACAATCGCCTGATGTATATTAACAATGTCATTTGAAAATAATTGAAACCCTAAAGGCTTCATTTGTTTATCCGCCTTTGGATTATAAATTAGCATATCAATTTCTTCATCAAATCGCTTTTTACGAGACTGCACTTGGTATTTTCTCAGCTGTCGCACAAAAAAACCGTTTAATTCAAAATACTCTCTGACTATATTTTCATCAAAACCAGACATATGTTACAACCTACTCCCTGAAATCCTTAGGTCAAGTTTCCTAAGATTGTTCTCATTTGAAAAATCAACCTGCATTCGACTTGGATCGGCAGATTAAAGCTGCAAGGCAAATTGATTGAACGAGGCTTGAACTCTTTGCTATTCCCTTCCACGCAATATCCAAAGCCGTTCCATGATCTACTGAAGTTCGTACTATAGGCAGACCAAGAGTCACATTCACCGCCGAATCAAAAGCTAGCATTTTCAAAGGAATCAAACCTTGGTCATGATACATACAAACAAAAGCATCGTAAGCATCTAAATTATCAGCAACAAAGGCGGTATCTGGTGCCAATGGTCCGACAATATTCAATCCGCCTTGCTTTGCTTTTTCAACGGCTGGTTCGATGATAGTGCTCTCTTCATTACGACCAAATAAGCCAGATTCCCCACAATGAGGATTTAATCCTAAAACAGCAATTTTGGGACTCCGGCCAAGAATATCACTCATAGCTTTATCGGTTAACTCTATAACCTTAGTGATCTTCTCCTCAGTCAAAGAATCGGCTACTTCATGTAGACCAATATGCGTCGTGACTAAGGCACAAGATATCTTTTTTGAAGTTAGTAACATACAAACATCGTCCGCATCTGTAAACTTTTCTAATATTTCAGTATGTCCTGGAAAATTAATCCCCGCCAAACTCAATGCGTATTTATTAATTGGAGCTGTTGCCACTCCTTGAATTTGCCCATTTTGAGCTAATTCAATCGCTTTTACGATGTATTCATAAGAAGCTTTACCTGTTTTTGCATTGATCACTGATGGCTGAAAATCCGCTTTATCGATATTTGAAAAATCGATTATTGATGGCTCTTTAATCTCATCGGGATTCATATTTTCAAAATCCTCCAATGATATAAGGTGAAAATTAGTGTTTTGATTCGTTGCTTCTCCAACGCGCAAAAGTGTATCTGCATCACCTAAAATCAATGGACGACAGACTTCATTTATTTTCTTCGAATGCAATGCTCGCAAACAAATTTCAGGTCCGACCCCAGCGGGATCGCCCATAGTAATTGCAAGAAGTGGCTTCACTTCATTCATCTAGGTGTCGTCTTATTGTTTTCGTGGAAGGCACAAAAGAACCAAGATAAACAATATATTAATTAGAGGTATAAGCAATAAAAGGCTATAAATTGGTGGTTTACCAATATCATTCAATCGCTTGATTGTCTGCATTAAGATCACAAAAATACTAAACAAAGTAAAAATTAATCCAATAAAGATCCCCAAAGGCAGGTGCGTTCCATGATGCCAATGAGAAAAGAAATTCACCGAAAATACAGTCACAATAAAAGGAATCGCAACAAACAATAAAATACGGATGAAGTAATTAATTGGGCCAATAGTGCCAAGAGAACTGAAAATTTGCTCTTTCATAATGTAAAAATAAACTTAAATGATTTATTCATGAATTTTAAAAAACTCAACTAAAAGAAGTACATTCTCTAGATTTAATTGCCTTAATTGACCACTCAGCCTGCTCCTTCAAGACAGGATCGCCGTCTCCAGCTAGTCTCTCAAGAGCTGGCAAATCTGTTTTATTCCCGACATTCCCCAAAACTAATGCCGCATTTCGTTTCAAGCCATTTAGTTTTGACCGCTTGATTGGAGAGGCTACTAGATTCGCTTTGAAATCAACTTCATCCCAAGCTAATATTGTTTTCAAATCAGGTAGTGAACGTACTGCAAATTGTGATTCCTGGGTTGCCTTAGCCCATTTGTTCCATGGGCATACATCTAAGCAGGCATCACAACCATAGACCCTGTCCCCGATCGCTTCCCTAAATTCAAGGGGAATACTCCCTTTATGTTCGATGGTTAAATAGGAGATACACTTCGATGCATCTAACTTATAAGGAGCTGTGATTGCATTAGTGGGACAACAATCGATACATTGAGTACATTTTCCGCAATAATCTTTGCCCGCTTCTGAAGCTGGTAAATCCAATGTTGTAACTATACTTCCTAAAAATGACCAGGTGCCTCTTTTCTTTTCTACTAAAATTGTACTTTTCCCCTGCCAGCCTAATCCTGCCGCTTCCGCAATTGGCTTTTCTAAAATGGGACCGGTATCCACATAAGGTTTTTGATCCGAATTATAATTCTCTTTTAAAAAACGACAAATTTTCTTCAATCGCTTATAAATAACGGAATGGTAATCTTTGCCCAAGGCATATTTGGCTATTCTGTAATTTCGATCAGGGTCTTCTTGATAATAATTCATGGCAAAAACAAGTATGCTTTGCGCCTCTGGCATTAGACTTTCAGGGTTTAACCTACGTTCGTTGTTATTCTCCATCCATTCCATGGTTCCATGTTTACCTTCTCTGATCCATTGCTTGTAGTAATCCACTCTCAAATTCATTGGAACCTTAGCCACTCCAAAATTATGAAAGCCTAAGGCCTCAGACTCATTTTTTATAGACTCTAAAATACTTGTACTCATTAATTTGAAAAATTATTTATAATTTCTCTCGCCAGAACAATAGTTAATCCTAATTTTATTATATATGAATAAACAATCAGCTTCCTTAACTATCTTACTTGCTATCGTTGCAGTAGCCGTACTCTTTGGTTCTCGCTTTTTTGTCAGTGTGCCAGCAGGACATGTCGCAGTGGCTACACTTTTTGGAGAAGTTCAAGATAAACCTTATCAAGAAGGCCTCACCATTCCAGTTAATCCTCTCTTCAACTTTACTTTTTACGATATTCGTGAAAAAGAATTAAAAGAATCTGCAGGCGTACCTAGTCAGGACCAGCTAACCACCAAAATTGATGTTAGTATTAAATTCCGCATCAATGGTAAAGATGCTGCCAGAATTTTACAAGATACCGGTACTTTTGAAGATGCTATTCGAGTACAGATCCAACCAAAACTTCGTTCTGTAGTTCGTGAACAAGGTAAAAGCGTTGTTCGTGCTGAAGATTTTTTCCTTCAAGAAACTCAGGAGAATTTACAAACTGCAATTTTTGACAGCATGAGTAGTTACCTGTCACCAAGAGGCATTACTTGTTTAGATATTTTGATCAGAGATATTAACCTCCCTTCTTTTATCACTCGTGCCATTGAATCAAAGAAAGAACGCGAGCAGGAAGTTGAAAAACAAAAAGCAGAGCTCGAACGCTTCAGAACCGAGCAACAGCAAAAGATTGCTGCCGCACAAGCCGAAAGAGATGCAGCTGAACTTGAAGCTCAACAAAGACGTGTCCTTGCTGATGCACAAGCCTATGAAATCACGAAACTAAATGAATCGATTTCAAAGAATCCCGCATACATTCAACTTCAAGCACTTGAAGCCCTCAAAGAAATTTCTAAAGACGACTCCAGTAAAATTTATTTCCTCAATGGTGAGAGCCCAGCTCCTCTACCACTCATGAATATGGGGGACCCGTTAACAAAATAATTGGACTAGCCTAAATGTCTGCTGAATATACTGAGGACAACATAAAGTCTCTTGATTGGAAGGAACATATACGCCTACGACCAGGCATGTATATCGGGAAACTTGGCAACGGAAGTTCCGCTGACGATGGTATTTACATCTTAATCAAGGAAGTTATCGATAATTCCATAGACGAATACGTCATGGGATTTGGTAAGAAAATCGATATCCAAATTGATAAGCAAACAGTTTACATCAGAGACTACGGTAGAGGTATTCCTTTGGGTAAGCTTAAAGATTGTGCTTCAAAAATTAATACCGGAGCCAAATACGATTCAGAGGCTTTCAAGAAATCAGTCGGGCTCAATGGCGTTGGAATCAAGGCAGTCAATGCACTATCGGGTCATTTTAAAATCCAAGCTTTCCGAGATGGTAAGACTCGCTCAATTACTTTTTCTAAAGGAGAAACCATTGAAGAAGATACCAAAGATAAGGTAGATAAAAATAATAACCCCAATGGTACATTAATCGAATTCACTCCAGATAGATCCATATTTAATCAATTCAGTTTTAGAAATGAATACGTTCAAGATATGCTTTGGAATTACGCATATCTGAATAGCGGACTCACTCTTTACTACAACCAAACTAAATATAAATCAGAAAACGGATTACTGGACCTGCTTCAAAATAAACTCAACAGCGACCCACTCTACCCAATAATCCACCTTAAGGATAAAGATATCGAAATCGCTTTCACCCATGATGAAAACTATGGAGAGGATTATTATTCTTTTGTTAATGGACAACACACTACAATGGGTGGAACCCACCTGAATGCATTCAAGGAAGCAGTAGGTAAAACTATTAAAGATTTCTTTAAAAAAGATTTTGATGCTGTCGATATGAGGACATCCATTGTTGCAGCGATCAGCATAAAGGTTGAGGACCCAGTCTTTGAATCACAGACAAAAACTAAATTAGGTTCTCAAGAAATCGGCCCCGAAGGCCCTACCATAAGAACCTTCGTCAATAATTTCCTAAAAGGTGCTTTAGATAATTATCTTCACCGAGAACCCAATACTGCAAAAAAGCTTTTAGAGAAAATTCTCGATTCAGAAAAAAATCGAAAAGAACTCAAAGGCATTCAAAAAATTGCTAAAGAAAGAGCTAAGAAGGCAAAACTTCATAATAAAAAGCTAAGAGATTGCCGTATTCACCTGAATGATAAAAAAAATAATCGCTTAGAATCCTCAATATTTATTACCGAGGGTGACTCAGCCAGCGGGTCTATTACAAAAGCTAGAGATATCATGACTCAAGCTGTTTTTTCGCTCAAAGGGAAACCGCTTAATTCATTTGGCTTATCTAAAAAAATTGTTTACGAAAACGAGGAATTCAACCTACTACAAGATGCATTAAATATCGAATCTGGAGTCGAAGACCTTCGTTATAATAACATCATCATTGCGACAGATGCCGATGTTGATGGTATGCATATTCGCTTACTCCTCATTACCTTCTTTTTACAGTTCTTTCCAGAAGTGATCAAAAAAGGACATTTATATATATTACAAACTCCCCTTTTTAGAGTGAGAAATAAAAAGGAAACTATTTATTGCTACAACGAGACTGAAAAGACATCCGCTATCAACAAATTAGGTACTAATCCAGAAATCACCCGTTTCAAAGGACTCGGCGAAATTTCCCCTAGTGAATTTAGCCATTTTATTGGAAAAGATATAAAGCTCGATCCCGTAATCATTCCTCAAGGCATGGCTACCAAAGAGTTACTTTTATTTTACATGGGTAAAAACACCCAGGAGAGACAAAACTTTATCATCGATAATCTTTACGTGGAAAAAGACCTTACCGAACTTATAGAAGCATAAGGATATCGGAAATTCGATTAAGGATAATACTGTGATAAGGCTTCCACGGCCTGCTTTAAATCTTCTGCAGTACTTGCATCAGCTTTCTGCTTTGCTTTCATTGAAAGTATGATCACTTTGTGATGATCGCTAAGGCGAGTCAAATAATCCACAGAATCAGGCTTCACTCTTTGTGTGAGGAAATAATTAGAAATTGTATCAATAACCTTGTCCGCATGGATTTCTTTGTTATACACCCAACGAACCAACTGCTGCTTAGATTGAACATCTGATTTGTCATTTAATTCATGGATTTGATGAATTGCTTTAGTAATGGTCGATACATCTTCTAACATCTGATGAACTCGATTTGCATCATCATAAATCCCACAGGGTACCTGACAATGCCCAAATAATAAGGGCCCCACAAAGCCTAATGTTAAAAAATAAATGCTGAATTGAATAATTTTCATAGACAAAGCTAGAATGGGATAATACTTAATTGAATCTAAGTAATTTATTTATGTCAAAAAACACTCCTCCCGACAATAATAATCTCGAACTTAATTTATCGAACGAGGCAAAAAATATTCCTATCGATGATACTGTAGATTTAATTGATAATATAAAAGCGAATCACTTAGATACCTATTACAGCCAATGGTTCTTGGAGTATGCCAGTTACGTCATACTAGAACGAGCTGTACCACATGCACTTGACGGACTGAAACCAGTTCAACGACGTATTTTACATTCCCTTAAAGAACTTGATGATGGTCGCTATAATAAAGTCGCCAATGTAATCGGAAATACCATGAAGTACCACCCCCATGGCGATGCCTCTATCGGAGATGCTATGGTTCAAATCGGACAAAAAGAGATCCTCCTCGATACACAAGGGAATTGGGGCAATACCTATACTGGAGATTCTGCTGCCGCACCTAGATATATAGAAGTTCGTTTGTCTAAATTTGCTTTAAAAGTCGCATTCAACCCAAAAACAACAAATTGGCTAGCCTCCTATGATGGACGAAGCAAAGAACCTGAAATTTTACCGATTAAATTTCCACTCTTACTTGCTCAGGGAGCAGAAGGCATAGCCGTAGGTCTTTCATGCAAGATATTGCCTCATAATTTCAATGAATTAATTGATGCCAGTATTGCCGCTTTAAGAAATCAACCCATTGAACTCTACCCCGATTTCATAACTGGAGGTGCCGCTGATGTATCTGAATACAATGACGGTAAACGCGGAGGAAAAGTAAAAGTTCGTGCAAAAATCGAGAAGCTAAAAAACAACCTATTAGCGATCACTGAATTACCTTATGGTAAGACTACCACATCGCTAATTGATTCTATTCTCTCCGCAAATGATAAAGGTAAAATTAAAATTTCAAGAGTTGAAGATAATACATCCGACCATGTGGAAATCCTTGTTTATTTAAGCTCAGGGTCGGATGCCGATCAGATTATCCAAGCACTTTATGCATTTACCGACTGTGAATTATCGATATCTTCCAATATTTGCGTCATCTTAAATGATAAGCCCGAATTTTTAACAGCTACCGAGCTCTTAAAAATAAGTGCCAACAGGACTAAAGAATTACTCAAAGAAGAATTCGAAATTCAACTCTTAGAACTCCAAGAAAAATGGCACTTAAGCTCTTTAGAGAAAATCTTCATTGAAGAAAAAATATATCGAAAGATTGAAACTGTTACCACTTGGGAAGGCGTCATAGAAACGGTTGATAAAAACCTCAAGCCTTTTGCCCAAAAACTTAACCGCCCTATTACTAGAGATGACATTCTAAAACTTTTAGAAATCAAAATTAAACGTATCTCTAAATTTGATTCTATTAAAGCCGATGAATTAATTAAAGGCCTAGAAGAGAATATTGCGCTCACTGAAAATAATTTAAAGCAACTCACCCGATGTACTATACGCTGGTACAAGGAATTAAAAGCCCAATACGGTAAACATTTTGAGCGTAGAACTCAATTAGAAAGTTTCCAAAAAGTGATTGCTCAAGAAGTCTTAATTTCCAACGAAACACTTTATGTTAATCGAGATGAAGGATTCGCAGGTTATTCTATGAAGAAAGATGAATCCGTCTGTAAGTGTTCAAAACTCAGTGACATCTTATCCATCAACCAAGAAGGCATTCTAATGATTAAGAAAATATCAGAAAAAGCCTATTTCGGTAAAAAAATCCTACACATAGACACCTTCAATCGAAAAAACCCTAATGATAAGAATTACTGTATTATTTATCGGAGTGGAAAAACGGGCCCAGTCCTCGCAAAACACTTCAATATAGGTGGTGTCACTCGTGACAAAGAATATGACCTGAGCAAAGGTGCTAAAGGTTCTAAAATTTTCTACATTGCCGAATACGATAGTAAAGACGGCACACCACCCTCGGTTAAGGTTAACTTAAAGCCGAGCCCTCGATTAAGAAAACTAGAAATCATTGTTGATTTCTCAGAGCAGACCTTGAGGGGAAGAAACAGTGGCGGTAATATTATTACCAAAAATAGTATACGAAATGTAGTCAGAAATCCAAAAACTTGATAACATCTATTGGAACATACACTGAAAATCATTGATTGGGGACTAAAGCCCTATTCAAAAGCCATCGATGAACAAATCGTTTTAGTTGAAGCAAAAAAAAACGACCCATCTTCTTCAGATCTTCTTATCTTTACTGAACATGATCCAATCTTCACCATTGGCTCAAAATCCGGTGCAGAAAGACATCTACTATGGGATGAGGGAACTTTAGAAGAGACAGGCGTTAAAGTACATAAAACCAATCGTGGGGGTGATATTACTTATCACGGGCCCGGACAATTAGTAATCTACCCAATTATTCAATTAAAGGACCGAGACCTTCATGCCTATTTAAGAAAACTTGAAATTGCTATCATTAAGACATTACAAAAATTTAACTTAGAAGCGAGTACCCGAGAAGGCAAAACAGGCATATGGATTAGCGATCGTAAAATTTGTGCCATTGGGGTCGCAGTTAAATCATGGATAACCTATCACGGGCTTGCTCTCAATATAAACCCAGACCTAGAGCATTTCAAAGGTATCATTCCCTGTGGTATTACCGATGGCTCAGTCACTTCTATGGAACTAGAGATGGCTTCTCTACCAGAAAAAAAATTAATAAAAGAACGATTCGTAGTTGAATTTGAATCGGTTTTTTACGAACTTAGTCAGGAAATATGCTAAAAAACAAACCTAATTGGCTAAGAGCTAAGCTTCCAACAAGTGCAGAATATAAGAAAACTTTGCAGACTGTTAACGAGCATAAACTCAATACCGTATGCAAAAGTGCACAATGCCCCAACATGGGAGAATGTTGGTCTCGTGGTACAGCTACGGTTATGATTTTAGGGAATATCTGTACTCGATCTTGTTCCTTCTGTGCAATCCAAACCGGACGTCCCACAGAACTAGATATGGGCGAGCCAGCACGAGTTGCCGACTCAATCGCTAAAATGAACTTAAAACATGCGGTAATAACCTCTGTAGCTAGAGATGACCTCAAAGACGGTGGCGCATCCATCTGGGCAAATACTATTCGTGCAATACACAATCGGATTCCTGAATGTGCGGTGGAAGTGTTAACCGCAGATTTTCGAGGGCAGCAGGAGTACCTTGATATTGTATTAGATGCTTGCCCCGACATCTTTAACCATAATTTAGAAACCGTAAAGCGCCTACAACGACCTATACGTAAAACTGCCCGCTATGATCGCTCTTTATGGGTTTTAGATCACGCTAAATCTCGTGATTTTATCACTAAGTCAGGAATCATGCTCGGAATAGGAGAAACCGAAGAAGAAATCAAAACCGTACTCAATGATATGCGTGAAGTCGGTGTAGATATTTTAACAATCGGGCAATATTTGCAACCATCTCCCAAACATGAACCCGTTGATCGTTGGGTAACCCCCGAAGAATTCCTTAAATGGAAAGACTACGCTTTAGAAATAGGATATGGTGTTTGTGAGTCTGGCCCATTGATTCGCTCTTCTTATCATGCTGAAGAGCAATCCGAAAAATTCGATGTGCTCAATCGAAGAAAGACACTCTTATCGACACTTTAGAGGATACCCTACTATCGCCTATCCCTATCCTATACTATAATACTATACCCAGGTCTTATCTTTTTCCTGTATAGCCTTTGCTAATTCTCTTCCGAAGAAAGGCCCATTGTAAATCCAACTTGTATAGATTTGAATTAATGATGCACCTGCATCCATCTTTTCTCCTGCTGATTCAGGACTGTCAATACCTCCAACACCTACAATAGGTAAATTTTCCTCAGTAGCCTTGGAAATATAACGAATAACTTCGGTTGAAAGCTTATGAATAAAAGCTCCTCCACTATAGCCACCCATTTCATCATGAATAAGGCTCTCTGGCCTTTGAATAGTTGTATTGCTAGCAATGATACCACTATAGTTGTATTCTAGTAGTAATTCTAAGATAACATCAATTTCTTCGAAACTTAAATCTGGTGCTATTTTTAATAAAATAGGATGCGGCGACCGTCCCATCTTTTTAGACAGATCCAAATTCTGCTTTTGCAAAGTATCTAGAATGACGGATAGATATTCTCGAGACTGCAATTGTCGTAAATTTTGAGTATTAGGACTACTCACATTAATCGTAAAATAATCCGCTTGGTCTGATAATGTGGAAAATGATTTTGAATAATCCTCCACTGCTTTTTCAAGGGGTGTTACCTTTGCTTTTCCAATATTCACACCAAGTGGTATCTTTCGTTTATTTTTAGGAAATCCTTGCTCTAGAGATCTCAACATTGCCTCTGCGCCTTTATTATTAAAGCCCATACGATTGATCAGCCCATTAACCTTAGTTTCCCTAAACAGTCTAGGTCGAGGATTTCCTGGTTGTGCTTCTGGAGTGACCGTACCTACTTCTACATGGCCAAAGCCAAATGCTTCAATAGCATTTGGAAACTGCCCGTCTTTATCCATACCAGCAGCCAATCCTACTCGATTTGGAAACTCTAATCCAAACAATTCAATTGGTTTGTCTCCCTTAATTTGATTGTAATTCCTCATCGTATTGCAAACAAATGGCATAGAGGATAATAACTTCAATAAATAGCAAGCTGAGTCATGTGCTTCCTCTGGTTCCATCCGAAAAAATAGAGGCCTTAATAAATTTTTGTAAATATATGACATTTAAATGAAATAAATTAAGTACTTAAGTATCTAAATCAAAAGAAAAAACTAAAATTAAATTAAAAAAATACGATAAATGCTCTTTACAAAACTCATTCTGTGTATTTCCAAATATATAGATATAGATAATCATATAAAAATATAATTTAACGAATCATTTATGGCAAAAAGTTCTCCAAATTTATCCTGGTGTAAAGCGAAGTTAGGCAACGACATGAATTGGTGGGTTTCTGAGATAAGTGACTCCATTCATTGGGATACAGAAGGCTTAGCCATTATTGATCCAAAACAGTTCCAACATATTGTTGATCTCGTTGAACCACTCTACGATTACGGCTTTTTAAATGAATTTTTAGACAAAGCATTTTATACATTTATCATTGAAAAAATAGATAAGGATAAAACCATCCATCTCAAACGTACCCAAGAAAGTATTCTTGAATGTGAAGATCAATTCTTCGCCCTTCCCGATGTTATAGATGAAGAAAAAGGTCCATATGCAGATTTCTTAGATCACATTAGTAAATTGAGAATCAAAATGCTAAATGCATCCTTAGATGTTGCTCAAAAATTAACCATAGATGAGCTCGAAGAAGACATAAGGGAAGCCCAAAACAAAGATTACATGGAGGGACGCTCAACTCACTTTTTCTCAGAGATTACTGCTATCTTGGAATATCTTCCAGCTGGCTTTGAACTCGACAGTGATGAAAATGAAGATGCCGAAACAAGCGAAAGCGAGCCATTACTTAAAGAATTAAATGATATTGATGAAGATTTAGAAGACGATATCGAGGCTGATGAAACCATGAAATGGGAAGAAGAAGAGGAGGAAGAAGAGGAAGATAATTTTGAGGAAATGACCTCACCTCCAGAAGAATAATCTATTCGCTCTTCTTATTTTACTTACTTTAAACGCATCAAACACAAGTATTCAGAACCATGCGGTCTTGAATCATAATGTACTTGAGGAATGTAGGCAGTCATTACTTCAAAATGGCTCCCAAAATAAACCTCAATTGCTTCTTTATCTATTTTATAAGGTGGTCCTTCAGAGCTAGAATCACATCCATCTTTCAAAAAAAATACGGACAGGAAATACCCATTAGGCTTTAATGCCTTGATTAAATTTTTCACATAGCTTTGTCGCATATTAGGTTTAATTGCACAAAAAAAAGTATGTTCCACAATCCAATCAAAGCTTTCCGTAATAACATCATCTAAATTGAAGAAATCCGCTACATTATAAGATACATTATTAAGCGTATTTATCTTCTTTGCTTTATCGATAGCTGTTTGAGAAATATCAATTCCTGTGACTCGATCACAGTAGCCTCCAAGTAGTCGCACATCATGTCCGAGACCACAACCTAAGACTAAGCCTTCTCCACTTAGACGATGCTCGTGTAACCATTCAGCTAGTGGAGGAGAAGCACAGCCCTTATCCCAAGGTGTGACACCTTCTTGATAAGCTTTATCCCAGTCTTTCATCATTCTTACCGAGACTGCAAACGGATCTGATTAAATTGATGCGTACGGCATAAATCAATAAGTTCCGTAATTATCCTAAGTTCAGTTCCTTCATCTGCCATAATTAAAACCGATAAGTCAGAGTTCACTTCACTTGTAGTTATCAAAGATTCCTTCATTTGCTCAATGGAAACAGGAACTCCATTGTAGTATGTTTCGGCTAATTCATCGATCATCAAAACAATTTGATCCTCGATTTGATTAATGCCTGCAGTCTTGATTTCTGGCAGAGTAATATTCAAGACCTTAAATTGTTTAAATTGCATGGTTACGATAAAGAAAAACAATAAAACGGTTAACACATCCACTAAAGGTATAATGTTAATGTAGGGTTTTCTTTGAGAGCGCTTCGTGTAAGACATTATTTAACTCGATCTTGATAAAGCAGACTTTCAATTGATAAGTCTAACTGATGACTGATCACATCAATACGCCTTTGGAAAAATGAATACATAGCAAGGGACGGAATGGCGATCAACAGTCCCAAAATAGTCGTGTTAAGTGCTAAAGCAATCCCGCTAACAAATGAACTAGGGTCGGAAAACTCTAATTCAGGGGAAAATGTTCCGAAAACACTAGTTAATCCAAAAACAGTTCCCAACAAACCAATCAAAGGTGCAATACCTGTAACTACTTCTAAAATAAATAAACCGCTCTCGAGTCGCCTTATCTCAAGTTGAACAAATGACTTAAGCATCTTTTCATCTTTAGCATGTTCTTTACTGTAAAAAAACTCAAGCAAGCGACCAGCTAATGAATCCTTAGAATAATTAACTGAATGTAAATTTCCTGATACTATTTCATCCAGAAATCCATCTGGAAATATAGCCTTATTTCTTAGTGCAAGATAACGTTCAATCGAAATAAAGGTTGCTAGTATTGAGCATAGTAACAACGGGAAAAAAAATACTCCAGTTTGGTTTATGAATTCCATTTATTCATTAATATAATGAAGCCTAGATACAACCGTGTCGACCTCAGAATTGCCTTCAAGTAATTCACTCAAGGAATCAAAGCTACCCTCAAGTAAGCTCTTTCTTGCGTCTAACTTAATCGAACAATCAAAAGAATATTCACCAAGGTTTACTTTGAGGGCTTCTAAATCGATTGATACAACAAGCTCTGGCTGCTTTTCGATAAGGTCGGCTATTTGCTTACGATCATCATCTCCAACAACCACACATACGACCCCTAAATTTGTTGAATTTCCAAAAAATATTTCAGCAAAACTACCTGCAATTACCACATTAAATCCGGCTTTTTGAATAGACTGAGGTGCGTGTTCGCGGGAACTACCACAACCAAAATTATTCCCGCCAACTATAATTGTGGCTTCAGAAAAGCGTTCATCATTCAGGTTATGCTCTTTCTTAGAACCATCCTCTTTGTATCGTACATCATAAAATAAAAATTCACCTAGACCATCAAATGTAATACATTTCATGAATCGAGCAGGAATGATTCTATCTGTATCCACATCGTCACCCGGTACAAAGACCGCTTTCCCTTCAATTTTTGTAATAGAATTTTCGTTCATAATATAAATTGGCTAAAATAATACTTAGTAGGCATTAAAATTCAAAAACCTCTCGAGCATCAGAGACTTCACCGGTAATTGCTGCTGCTGCAACCATAATAGGACTCATAAGCAAGGTTCTGCCCGTTGGGCTTCCTTGGCGTCCTTTGAAATTTCGATTAGAAGAGCTAGCACAAAGTTGGTTACCAATCAGCTTATCAGGATTCATTGCTAAGCACATAGAGCAGCCTGCACCTCTCCATTCAAAGCCCGCTTCAATGAATATCTCATCGAGCCCTAATGATTTGGCGATCTTTGCAACCACTTGAGACCCAGGAACAACAATTGCTTTAACCCCTTTAGCCACTTTTTTACCTTTGAGATAATGTGCGACTTCTTTAAGGTCTGACAATCGTCCGTTCGTACATGAACCGAGAAAGGCGACATCAATCTTTTTACCTTTAAGCTCAGAGCCTCCTTCAAAAGACATATGCTCCAATGCTTCGGCAATAGAGGCTCTAGCCGACTGAGTCTCACCTGACTCAATAGTAGGAATACATTCATTGATACCGATTCCCTGGCCGGGTGTAATCCCCCAAGTCACCGTAGGTTGAATCTCACTGGCATTTATCGTTACAACATCATCGTACTGACAATCGGCATCTGAGGCAAATCCTCTCCAACATTCAACTGCTTGATCAAAATCAGAATCTTTGGGACAATACTTTCTTCCTTTAAGGTATTCAAAAGTCACATCATCAGGATTCACATAACCAACACGTGCTCCACCTTCAATCGACATATTGCAAACTGTCATTCTCTCTTCCATTGAGAAACCATCAAACACTTCACCGCCATACTCATAAGCAAAGCCAGTACCACCATTTGTTCCCAAGGTACGAATAATATGCAAAATAACATCTTTAGCATAAACTCCTGGAGCCAGATTCCCATTCACATTAATTCGGCGAACCTTTAGTTCATTTAAAGCTATCGTCTGAGTTGCTAATACATCTCTTACCTGACTGGTTCCAATGCCAAAGGCAATTGCACCAAAAGCACCATGAGTTGAAGTATGCGAGTCTCCGCATGCAATTGTTGTACCAGGCTGAGTAATTCCCTGTTCAGGCCCTACAATATGTACAATCCCCTGATGACCCGTGTTCGTATCAAAAAATGTTATATCATTTTCCAGACAATTGTTTCTCAGCTCTTCAATCATTCCTTGAGCTAAAGAATCACTGTATGGCTCAACTGCCTCGTTAGTGGGGACAATATGATCCACTGTAGCAAAAGTACGCTTAGGAAAGCGAACCGATAAGCCTCGCTCACGTAACATGCCAAATGCTTGAGGACTCGTAACCTCATGAATAAGGTGAGTTCCAATTAATAATTGAGTCTGACCATTCGATAATGTTTTTACCGAGTGTGCATCCCATACTTTTTCGAATAGAGTTTTACCCATAAAATCAAAATAAAAATTAAACTATGGAGAAAAATCAATAATTTTCCTATTAGTGAGCAATTTAGTTAAAAAAAAAAGCCCATCGCATTGCGATGGGCAGTAAGAAAAAAATTTTGTTCTACAAAGAAGCTTTAAGACCTGCACCAGCTTTAAATTTAACTGATTTTGATGCCTTAATTTTAATCTTTTCTCCAGTTTGAGGGTTTACGCCATCACGTGCGGCACGATTAGTAACTGAAAAAGTACCGAAGCCAATTAATTGGACATTCTTGTCTTTTTTGATACCTTTTTTAACACCTTCTAAAACTGCTTCGAGCGAACGCTCTGCTGCTGCCTTTGATGTGTCTTTACCGAGTGATTTTTGTATTTCTGCAACTAATTCTGCTTTGTTCATAAGTGAGTAGATATATAGTTAATATGTATTGTTAAAGTCATTATTAATCGGGAATCCCTCACTCTTCGTCAATATAATTTACTGCAAATAAGCATAAATAATAAAAAAAAAGCTAATTAATGAACAAAAATCCTTATTTTTGTCCTTCAATGATCTTTTTCAGCAGATTTTCAAGTGCTTCAGTTTCACTTATCGACTCTTCTTTTGCCACTTGATTTGCCCGTTTTAATAACTGGGAAGCCATTCGCTGCGATTGCAATTCATCCGCACCAATTTGCTTAAATAATTCTTGAAGCATTTTTTCCGTTTTATCCATAATCATTTAAAATTTTGAGGAAATTCAGCCAGTGGCGATAGAGTGTCAAAAGCATGAGACTCCAATTTAAACTCTGAATGAATCAAGTCCAAATAACGCACTTTTAACAAAGCAACTCCATACCATTTATTAGAATCATTCACATCCTGATATAAAGCTCTTAACTCCCCTAAAGAACGACCTTCAATACTTATACTTAAAGGGAGTTCGATTGAGTCACTCTCACTTAATCCATGAAAAGTCATCACAAACAACTGCCTTTGTGGTTTGCCCACATGATATAAACGAGCCACCACTTCTTGCCCTAAATAACAACCCTTCGATAATGATGCTGCCGAAGGCACTAAATTTCCCTCACCTGCTAAATCATTTGGCCCAATTTCTTCGGGCACCAACGGCATCCCTAAAGCCAATCGCTTTAGATGCATTTCATTTGTACTGATCCAGTGAACAGAGGCCTCTTCTAAGGCTTGTTTCCCTAAGTGATAGCTAGCATCATTCAGAAAACAAAAGATAAACCCATTTTCGCCCAAACGCTTTGATGGAAAGACGACACCCAGATTCAAGTCCTCATAAATAGCCTGTATCTCCAAATCAGCCTTCCTTTCGCTAATGCCTAATTTACGGCACAATAAATTAGACCCCAGAGTATTTACAAGTATTGCACCACTCAGTTCAATCGATTCAATCTCCACATCATCAGCAATAATATGATTTTCTAAAATTTCCTTAATCAAGGATGCTTCCGTATTTTCACTGAAAATATAATAATTTTCATCCTTAGAATGAACGATAACGCTATCTGCCAGAACTCGCCCTTTTACATTGAGCCATAAACCATAACGCTCAAACGAAACTTCGCCCTTCGGCAAATCATTTGAAAACTGACTTTGTAAAAATGAATAGGCATCCTCACCCGAAACATGAAGACAAGACCGCATCTCATGCAAATAAGCTTTCAATAACTCTTTTTCTCCTTTCATTTAAATCCTTTCATTTAAAAATTCCTAATTTATTCTTAATAATTGAAAATATATTAATTAATAACTTGTTACTTATAAAAGCTTAATCTATCCAAAAAGCGTGAAAAAAATAACCGATATTAATATCACCTCAAAAACACAGTTACCGACTCCAGTCGAACTTTGTAATAAAATCAAACGAAGTTCCGATGTTGAACAATTTGTTGTTGAGACAAGAAATGCAATCAACAAAATCATATTTGGCGATGATCCAAGATTACTTGTGATCGTTGGTCCGTGCTCAATCCATGATCTAAAAAGCGGAAAAGAGTATGCAGAACGACTTGCTAAGCTCTCCGAAGACTTATCAGATCGTCTTCTTGTCGTCATGCGTGTTTACTTTGAAAAACCGAGAACAACCGTCGGATGGAAAGGACTCATCATGGATCCCAAACTAGATGGAACTTCAGATATCCCCTTAGGACTTGAAATAGCCCGTTCTTTTTTAACCGAAGTACTGGAACTGGGGCTACCAACAGCAACTGAGTTGCTAGATCCAATTACGCCTCAATATATAGCTGATTTAATATGTTGGTCTGCTATCGGTGCTCGAACAACAGAGAGTCAAACACACCGCCAAATGGCATCGGGACTTTCTATGCCACTCGGATTTAAAAATGCGACTAACGGTGATCTTAAAGTAGCGATTAATGCAATACAAGCAGCTAGCCAGCCACAAACTTTTCTAGGAATTGACAATGCCGGACAAGCGAATGCCATAACAACTAAAGGTAACCCAAATTGCCATATTGTTTTACGAGGTGGTTCCGATGGTCCTAATTACTCAACTTCTCATGTAGCAGACGCTATGGAAAAAGTTGCTAAAGAAAATTTAGAGCCTGCTATTATGATTGATTGTAGCCATGCTAACAGTAACAAAAATCATGAATTACAAGCATCTGTTTTTCACGAAGTAGTTGACCAAAGCATCACCAACAAACAAATAATCGGTGCAATGCTTGAAAGTAATATCAATTCCGGAAAACAAACATTCCCTCAAGATAAAGCAAATTTACAATATGGTGTTTCGATAACTGATGCCTGTATCGATTGGGAAACCACAGAAAAATTATTAAAAGACGCTTATAAAAAATTAGAACCTTTATTTTAATCTATTTAATTAAATGAATAAAAAACCAATTCGCATCGCAATTACTGGAGCTGCTGGCCAAATCGGATACGCTCTTCTCTTTCGTATCGCATCAGGCGCTGTTTTTGGCCCTGAGCAACCAGTTAAACTCAACCTTATTGAAATTCCTAATGCCCTAGATCGACTGAAAGGCGTTATCATGGAACTCGATGACTGTGCCTTCCCTCTACTTGAAGAAATTGTAGCCACGACAGATTTAGACGAGGGCTTTGCAGATGTTAATTGGGCACTTCTCGTAGGCTCTGTTCCAAGATCAAAGGGCATGGAGCGAAATGACCTTTTAAATATTAATGGTAGTATCTTCACCGCACAAGGCAAAGCCATTGAAGCAAATGCTGCTTCCGATGTCCGCATTTTAGTAATTGGCAATCCCTGCAACACAAACTGCTTAATCGCTATGGAGAATGCTCCATCTATTCCTAAAGATCGTTGGTTTGCCATGACTATGCTTGATGAAAATAGAGCCAAGGCACAATTAGCAGAGAAAGCAAATCAACCTATTGCCTCTATTTCCAATATGACCATCTGGGGTAACCATTCTGCAACTCAGTACCCTGATTTTTATTCCGCAAAAATTAACGGCCAGAATGCCACTTCTGTAATCAATGATAATGAGTGGCTAGAAAATACATTTATACCTAAGGTTCAAAAACGTGGTGCTGAAATCATTGCAGCACGTGGTGCCTCATCTGCAGCCTCAGCAGCTAATGCAATCATTGATTCAATTAAAAATATTAGCACCCCTACGCCTAAAGGCGATTGGTTTAGTATGTGCCTCTATTCTGATGGAAGCTATGGAATTGATAATGGTTTAATTGCTTCTTTTCCATGTACTAGCGATGGTAAACAAGTTTCTATTGTGCAAGGGATCGAATTAAATTCTTTTAGCCAAGAAAAAATTGGCCTATCCATTGAGGAACTCAGAATGGAAAAAGAAAATGTTAAGGATTTATTGTAAGAATATCCTTATCAAAGAATACGAAAAAAGCTTGAAAATTTAAGCTTAAAATAAAGTAGTAAAACCTTTATACTTTAGACCAATCAATCCAGTATTATTTTGAATCACGATCTAAATAAATAATCTGCTTTGCAAATTGCTCCTGTACTTTTTGAGAATTTATTTCTTTAAGCCCTTTTTGAGAATCAGCATATCCAGAAACAATTGCACTTATCTCGGTATTCAAAAAAAAGGAATTTCGTACTAAAAATAAAGTAGAAACAGTTGCTGTAAATAAGACAACTAAGACTATAGTTTGAATGATTCTAAAAAGTTTTTTTGAGGAAAAATAAAAGCCCTGAAATTCCCTACAGGTACAAATTAATTCACTAAAAAAATTATCTTTTGCTACAGGGTTCGTATTTAATTGGCTCCGATCTAATTTATGACAAATCGAGCAACGGCTCTCTAATAGAAATTTTAAAAACATTATGAAAGATTAAACTGCTTGGCGAAAACAGGGGATTCTTAGAAGTTAAGCTTCACTTGCTTATTTAATATATTAGAGACACTGGATAATGAAATATTCCTCAAAAATGTATTTGTTCAAGAAAACAATAAGCAAAAAATCATTTATTCATATTCAATTACATTAAAATATCTTCCTTAAGTAGTTATATATTAAGGATTAATGGGGAGATTTAGCTCTAAATGAATTAAATTAAATTAGATTATTTTTTTCTTTTAAAATTCAAAACATGCTGTATAAATAAAGAAACTTTATTAGATGCTAATGCTTTCCCCAAGTAATTTTTCCAAAGCACAACCAGTAAGCATCGCTATCTCCTCTTATAAAATGAATCAGGAGAATCGCCCAATCGAGAGCGATAATTTATCAAAACTTTACTACTTTTTTCATTGGCTATTCCATAGCGGTAATTCTTACCGGTACGGTACATAAGCCTCTGTTTAACCCTAAAAAGTAAATATGGAAAGAATAACAGCACAAATAAATGGTGTAATCGAAACAGTAACTAAACTAGGTATTGGTTTTATTGCACTTGGAATCGTTGTCGAAATTATATTCGGCCAAGGTTCTATGTTAGGAACCAGTGTGGTTTCTAATGTTTCATCAATCGTTAGTTCGATTGGCGGAGAAAATGGTTTCGTAGGGCTTATCGCCCTTCTACTAATCGTTGGATTATTAAGAAAATAACCGACATATATAAATACACATTAACATTATAACCTTAACTATAAAAATATGGACAACATTACAAATCTCGTAAATTCAATCATCGGTGGACTTAAAGGTCTTCTGATTTCTGCAGCTGGTTTATTAATCATAGCTCAAATTGTAATCGGTGGCACTGGCTTCGATGTAATCGGAAACATTACTGCATTACTTGACGGCTTCATCGGTAGCGGAGCATCATTGGTGAGTGTTATTGCTGGCATTATTGTGCTAGGTTTATTATCAGACTAAACCCTGTTATTTGTAACCTAAATACTAGGGAGCTATTTAAATAGCTCCCTTTTTTTCTTTAATTTTCTCTTAAGATTTTTGATGCTATTTAAATGAATAAAGCAGCACCTTACACGCCCAATAAACTTCGTTATTCAAGCAAAATGATTTACCAACGTTGTGGTTTAAGTGGCCTGAAGTTGCCATTAATAACGCTAGGATTGTGGCATAATTTTGGAATCAGTCATTCTTTAGACAAACAAAGTTCACTCATAAAATCTGCCTTTGATTGCGGAATTACGCATTTTGATTTAGCAAATAATTATGGGCCACCTCCAGGAGCAGCTGAAGAAAACTTTGGTCAGATTCTTAAAAATGATTTATCAAGATACCGTGATGAATTAATTATAACAACAAAAGCAGGCTACCAAATGTGGGATGGTCCTTACGGCGATTGGGGATCTAAAAAAAACTTAATTTCAAGCCTCAATCAAAGCCTTAAGCGAATGCAACTCGACTATGTGGATATTTTCTACCACCATAGGCCAGACCCTGAAACTCCACTCGAGGAGACAATGGCTACTCTAGATCTCATTGTAAGAAGCGGAAAAGCTTTGTACATAGGACTTTCAAATTACAGTTCAGATGACGGACTCAAGGCACTCAAAATACTCAAAGATCTAGGAACTCCCTGCCTAATTCATCAGCTTCATTATAATCTATTGGATCGAAAAGCGGAAAATTCCAGATTTAAAGATTTTCACAATCAAGGTGTCGGTTCGATTGTCTTTTCTCCATTGGCTCAAGGCTTACTCAGTGACCGTTATTTAAAAGACATTCCAGAAGATTCAAGGGCAGGAAATAAAGAATCACCATTCCTAGAACATAATACTGTTAATGCTAACATTGATAAAATTAAGAAACTTAATCAAATCGCTAAAGAACGAAACCAGACACTCGCTCAAATGGCACTTGCATGGTGTTTGCGTCGCCCTGAAGTAACGAGTGTCTTAATTGGAGCTAGCACAGTTGCTCAGATTAAAGAAAACCTAAAAAGTTTAGACAACTTAGATTTTTCAGAAGCAAGCATTAAGGCAATTGATAAGCTTACCCTAGAAGTTTAAATCCTGTCATTTTTTCTAATCTTCAAGTATGAGCTCGGATTTCAAAAAAACTGTATTGGGATTTAAATTCTGAAAATTGATTGTTTTCACTTCCGACCAATTTGAAAGATCTTCACTTTTTAGAACTTTTAACTGCCCTGACTTTCGGTTAAGAATTTCAACCGATACAATTGCAATATAATTGAAAGGCTGTAGTAAAGTATACTGTTGATTGTTTAATACTATAGACTCCAAAGTTCCCTGCAAAGGAAGGTCCGTAAATGGAGGGTTATAATAGAATACTCCCGATAAAGAATATAGGTTAAGCGTGGCGATCTGATTGATTAATTCCATCCCTGAAGTAACTCGACCAAACACAGTAAACCCACCATTTTGTGTGTCTAATTCTGGGTTATCCACTAAATTCACAAACCATCCAGAAGTTGCGCTATTAGGATCTCCACTTATTTTAGCCATAGCAAGTGTGCCAGCTAGATTCAGATTTCCTGGCTCATTAATAATCGGCGCATACTTTTCAATAGGTAAAGGCACCCCGCCCGCCTGAAACTGGTTGACACTCGGCCAGGTATATCCACCTCCTTGAAGAACAAATCCAGGCACTAAGCGATGGAAAATTGTCCCATCAAAAAGCCCCTCTTCAATATAAGTCAAAAAATTGGCTGCGGTAGTTGGCGTGGTGCGCACGACATTACTCGCACTATGATCAAATAACTCTATTTCAAAGCTAGAGGTTCCATCACTTAGTGCTACATTTAGATTGAAGCATACTGTTGTATTTAAATCAGGGGCAGGATTTGCGCAAATCGTATGCACGAAAAAAAGCAAATTAAAGAGAATGAAATAAGGTAAGAAAGTAGGCATAACAGAGTTGATATTATATTTGTAAATACCAAAATTTATCAAATAGTAAAGATGACACTAATAACTTCAATTATGCTAAGATGAAACTATCAAGGAGACATTTAATCAAAGTTGGCACTTGTGCATCACTAAGCCTTGCAATGAGCCAAAATTTACTGGGTCGTCTTTGGTTAGATAAAGGAGTTCAAAAACATATGAAACTTAAGCCTATAAAAATCGCCCTCCTAGGACTTGGAAGCTATGCTAAAAATTGGATCGCACCCGCTATTCAGCAGGCCGAATATGCACAAGTGAGTTCGATCATTACTGGATCACCAGAAAAAATAGCACCTTGGAAGAAAAGATTCTCCATTAAAGATGAAAATATCTATAATTACCAAAACTTAGATCAAATCGTTAATAATCCGGAGATTGATTGTGTTTACATCGCAACTCCGACTGGGACTCACGCTGATTTCACTATACGAAGTCTTCAGGCCAAAAAACACGTCATTTGCGAAAAGCCAATGGCCCCTACGGTTGCTGATTGTGATCGCATGATACAAGCGGCAAAAATTGCCAATAAAACCTTACAGATTGGCTATCGTCTCTATTGGGATCCGTTCAACATTCGCATTATGGATGCCATGAAAAATAAAGAATTTGGCCAACTCAAGGGCATGCAAGGTGGTTTTTCTTATAATCATGGCAATTTCGCAAAAGAAGGCGACTGGCGAATGAATTCAAAAATGAACCCAGGTGGTGCCTTATTTGATGTCGGTGTCTATGTCGCTCAATCTGCATTTTACTCTTCACAGATGCTGCCTTTATTCGTCACTGCTCAACACTCCACAGATCGCCCGGAAATATTTAAAGATATTCCAGAACATTGGAAATGGGAGCTTACTTGGCCCAACCAAATTACCAGCCAGCATAGCTCAAGCTATGGTAAACAAGAAAACTTCTTACGCTTAGAAACCGAAGGTGGCCGTTTGGAAATTGAACCCGCATATAGTTATGAAAAACTAAAAGGCAGTACACCTAAGGGTCCAATGGATTTCACTCATATTTTCCAACAAAAACTACAAATTGACGGTCAATGCCTTGCGATTCATAAACGAAGTGCTAATATAACTTCAGGTGAAATGGGACGACGAGATGTTCACTTACTCAATTGCATTATGGAAGCGGCTGAAACACAATCTGCGATCACACTAGGTGATTTTTATACCTAATTCTTCACCTAGCTTTTAATCATGCGCCTAATCTACTCAATCGCCTTAGTCTATTTTAGTACCTTAAGCCTTTTCGGTGATCGCCCACCCAATATCATACTCATTTTAACTGACGATCTTGGCTATAGCGACTTATCTTGTTATGGAAATACCGAATACTCTACGCCTAATATTGATCGCATGGCTATGGAAGGTCAAAAATGGACAGAATTTTATGCCGCTTCTCATATTTGTTCTCCAAGTCGTGCTGCCATCCTAACCGGCCTCTACCCTGTACGTACCGGAACTAGTTCACATGTTTTCTTTGAGTGGTCAGCTGAAGGGCTTCCTCAAGATAGCCAAACCATCTCCAAGGTACTTCAGGGGAATGGCTACAAAACACTTCTCGTGGGCAAATGGCACTTAGGGCATAAAGAAGGATATTTACCAACCGACCAAGGCTTTGATAGTTTTTATGGGATCCCGTATTCTAATGATATGCGAGTCGACCCAGAAATGAAAGTTGCTGATAATGTATACTTTCGAGAAGGCATGACTTTGTCTAAAATGCGTACCAAAGGTAATAAAGTTAACCACTGGGTACCCCTGATGCAGGATGATGCAATTATTGAATATCCTGTAGACCAAACAACGCTGACCCAACGCTACACCGAAAAAAGCATAAAACTCATTCAAGAAAATAAAGAGCAACCCTTCTTCTTATTCCTCTCTCATCACTTGCCTCACATTCCTATTTTTGTTTCTGAGCCATTTAAAAACAAGCATCATAATAACCCTTATGCCAATGCGGTTAGCGAGATTGATTTTTCCGTTGGAGAGATACTGAAAGCCCTTAAAGAAAAGGGTCTCGATAAAAATACCTTAGTCATATTCACTTCGGATAATGGGCCCAACCAAACCTTCGAACCTAAAGGCGGTTCTGCCTTTCCCCTCAAAGGCTCTAAATGTTTTGCTACTGAGGGCGGACAAAAAGTACCAGGCATCTTCTGGTGGCCCGACACCATTAAAAGAGGTTCTATAAATGGACTTGGAAGCACTCTAGATTTCTTTAATACCTTTATCTCTATAAGCGGAATCAATGAACCTTCCCTCTTTGCTCAAGATTCTTACGACCTCAGCTCCGTTTTATTCAAAAAATCAATAAGCCCACGTCCCGACTTCTTTTATTTTAGTTCATTTGTACCACCTCGAAGTCTCATCTATGCCGTGAGAAAAGGTGATTGGAAAGCTCATTTCTACACAAGCCTAGCCCCTGACTTCAGCAAGCCAGAGTCTATTATCAAAAACACAATACCATTGCTTTATAACCTTAAAAAAGACCCTGAAGAAAGCCAAAATCTAGCTGAACAATTTCCCAATATCGTACAGTCCTTACTTCAATACACAGAGAGCTTTTCTCAAACTTTAGAAATCACACCCAATCGTTATTCCAAAAAAATCTCTTCGCAAGAACGTCCCGAATGGGCTCAATAAATCGATCCAAATCACCCAAATATAATGGATCCACAGACAATTGCGAAACACAATGCTCGAACCTTCATCCTTTATCGGATTCTTTTTCGTGCGCGCTTCTATTATCCAGTCTTCACTCTTCTATTTCTAGACTTTGGTCTCAGTCTCTCGCAATTTGCCATCCTAAATTCTGTTTGGGCACTTACCATTGTTCTCTTTGAAATTCCCTTAGGTGGACTCGCCGATACCATTGGTCGGAAGAAAATTATTATCCTATCCGCCATACTATTAAATATCGAACTTCTCGTCTGGCTTTTTGCTCCAATTAATGGAGGAGATACCTTATTTATTTTCTTTTTAGTCAACCGTATCTTAAGTGGGCTTTGTGAAGCTGCTTCTAGTGGCGCCGATGAAGCTTTGGTTTATGATTCTTTAGAAAAGGCAAATTTAAAGGATGATTGGGCAGAAACTTTAGAAAAAACTCAACGCTACACCTCACTCTATTTTATGTTTGTGCTTTTCGTTGGAGCCATGATTTATGATCCAAATGTCATAGGAAAAATCACCCAATATTTTGGTTATGAAGGAAGCATCTCACAGGAAAACTGCATAAAACTTCCAATCATCCTTAATCAAATTGCGGCTGTTTTTGTTTTAATCAATGCCCTGAGATTTAAGGAAACATGGCAACAATCCGCAAAGATCTCAGAAGCTTTTCGTGATTCATTCAAAAAAGTTTTTACTTCGATTCAATGGATCAAGAAGTCAAAAATTGTCATCCTTCTTTTATTAATTGTGATGTTTTCAGAAAGCTTAATTCTCCAATTTCTAACTTTGATGCAGCAATACTGGAAAGTTATTGATATCCCGATACTTTTTTATGGGATCATTGGATCAGGCTTAGCTTTCTTTGCTTCATTAGTACCAACACTTGGAAAATATTGCTTTAAGCGCTTTCAGTTTAAAACCAATTTTTCCATCTGCTACTTAAACCTTATTATTGCTTACACGCTAATTGCACTAAGCATACCTTATATTGGGATACTTCCAGTGATACTACTTTATTGCACCTACCAATCTATCATTTATTTTAATGGATGCTATATACATGACGCTTGCGAAGAATCCTATCGGGCAACTGTCCTAAGTGTACAAAGCATGTTATCATTCTCTAAATACGGCATTGTTAGTATTCTTTACTCTTTCTTAGTCGCCGCCATTTCAAATGACATGATTCAAGCATCGCTCAATCAAGTTTTTAAAAAGAGCCTAGTTGCCTTTCCTAGCTATTTTGCTCTTTCGACACTCTGCGCATTGCTTCTCTATAAGTTTTTTAATAGAAAAAAAGGCCCAATCATATCTGCTGCATTTGAGGAGCGACCAGACCAGACAAAATAAGCCTGGTGACTTGTTTATTTGTTTAGCAATTTAGCTAACGGCACAAGACATATCCAAACCACAACACATCGGTGATTTGATTTTTCCGTGACCATTCGGGCATTCAGAAATTTTCACTAATATTAATTTTAATTGCTCCAATTCTTTTGCTTTGAAGATAAAACTGCAATTAATAGTACAATAAATAAAGAGTTCATATTAGGCTCCGGGATTCCGATTAATTGAACATTATCAATACCCACTGTCCCATAAAATTCGTCGCCTATTGCGATATCTCCTAGCGTGGAAGAGATAATTCTTAAGGTATAAATATTAGAAAAAGTCTCATTAAAAGACTCAGTACCAGGCTGGCCATTTATAATGCCTACTTTAGAAAATAAGTCCTCATCTATGGCAAAAGTTAGGTTCACCCAATCACTATCAGGAGAAACCAGGTAAGATTGATGGCTGACCCACCAATTACTATCGGCCACTTGAGGACTTGCTGCACTGGATAATGCGAGCCGAATTGTTGCTGTTTCAAACGTGCTACTATTAAAGAAATCAAACTTAATCGAATCAACCTTTCTCCTAATATAATCTCCTGTCCAATCACTCGCCTGAGTGTAAGCAACTAAACGGCTACCTTGATTTCCGCTATTCATACCTACATCCATTTTTAAATAATCATTTCCATTTTCGCTTCCAATTTCCCAAATATGGTCTGGCATCCAACCACTGAAACCATCTGAAAAATTATTGGTTACTAAAAAATTAACAGCCGATAATGGTACCATGGAAAAACTAAAGCTAAGGATTAAGAAAATGAATCTATTCATGAATTAAATATTCCAAGCGGAGGTGATGTATTAAAGTTATCGATATTCGGAATAACCGTAGAGAGCTCTGAAGCAGGCACTCCAAACCATTTGACGATTTCAGCCATGTATTGATCAATAGAAGTTGTTGGTAAAATACGACCACGTCCTATATCATTTCCACTACCAATTTCAAGTGAGGGATATTGTCCATAAACCTTACCGCCATTTGCACTTCCGCTGATAAGGAAATGGTTACCGCCCCAGGCATGGTCTGTTCCGTTTCCATTGGACGATAGCGTTCTTCCAAAATCTGAAGCGGTATAAAGCAGTACGTCATTTTCTAAACCATAGGACTTTATTTCTTCCCAGAATAATTCAATCGCGCTGTTGATTTCAGTGAACAAACTTGATTGTGCATTGATTCCTTCTTGGTGGTGGTCCCAACCACCTCGTTCGACAAAGAAGATTTGGCGATTCATATCCAAAGAAGACGTGGCACCGGATTGACTAGCTTGAATGATCTTCGGAATCATTGAAAGCTGTGCACTTGTCTTCGTATAACTGGCACCTAATTCATTTTCTAAGCTCTCTACCATGTAAGGAGCCATTGCCTCTTTAAATATATTTGCCGCTTCAATGGAATTTTGCTTCTTATTGGATAAAGTTGATTTATAGATATTTTGATAATGATGGCTCATAATATCATTCACCGCAGAAGAAATAATTGGATCATTGCCCAGACCATAATTATTTAATTCAACCGCACCCGCATCTGAAGTAATGTAAGGCACTGAAGAATTTCCCGTCTGCATCACATTCGATCCAGCTAAAGAAATATTCATTGAAATATTATTAATTAAATTTGAGTCTAAAGATTCCATCATTTCAGCCACTCTTCCACCCCAACCTCTTGGCGATGTACCCTTCACCTGTGGGACTAATGTCTGCCAATGAATTTGATGGTCTGAATGCGAAAATAGCCCCTGTGGAATAGATAAAGAATTCTCATAATCACTCAAAGTCGTTGGACGGATTAAAGAACCTACATTGCTCACAAAAGCCAGATCTCCTTGATTATACAAATCCCTCAAATACGGCAATTCCGGGTGTACGCCAAATTCAGAATAGCTCTGCCCTTCTGAGGTAATCGCCATATTCTCTAGCGTTTGTAAGTCATAAGCTAATCCCGCTGGGTTACTTTGAGCATTATAAATATCGCCTCGGGCAATCCGATACTCATTATGTGCAGTCTCATTTCTAGGCATCAACATATTAAATGAATCATTCCCGCCATTTAAAAACAAACAAACGATTGCCTTATAATCATTGAAAGAGCTCGATGAGATAGACCCCGCAGTAAGCCTCAGCGACAACAATGATGAGAATAAAGAAACTGAACCAATTGCCGCACAATTAGCCTGCTCAATAAATTTCCTTCGAGATATTTTTTTTCTTAAATCCATCTAATGTATTATGTTAAATTCATTGCTAACCGTGAATAAATAAATCGCTAATTTAACTAAGTCTTCCCCAGAAAGTTGTGATTCATTTAAGGCATTTAAAATAATAGTCCTAATTGTTTCTGGTAGCTGCCCGTTTGTTAAAACTAAATCTAAATAATTGATTAATTCGGGCAGATTATTTGATAGATTGATTTCATCACTAAATCCAAGGACTGCTTCAGAATACCACTTGCTTCCAATTTGCCCTCCCTTACCGCTGTATAAATTACTATTTCCATTAATTCCATGATAGATTAAAGTATGATAAGCATTATAAAGCCTAATTAAAGTAGTATCATTGGTGATTTGAAATTCGGGTGCATAATAACCCATATTAGAAAATTCACCGCTTGGACTGAAATCAGGTTGGTAAAAATTAAAAACCGAAGGACTCATATAGGGCTCTTGGCTGATTAAATCTTCCATTTTGTCAAAAAGTATCCAGTCATAAATTCTCAGAGACGTTAAATTAAAAGCACGAGACAAGTGCATCAGACGAATAATCGGCTCCCTCAGTTTGCCGTAAGTAGAATCACTTGTAAGCGAAGGCTCTCTCGCTTCTGGATGAAGCAAGACTGCTTTTATCGTTGCCAACATGTCACCACGCTCACCCGAACCAGAACCCTTGTACAAACCATCCCTAAAAGCATTCGCCACGCTCTCGATATAATTTGGCGATGGATTCGAAACAGTAAAACGTTGAATTAAAAAACGAGCCATAAATGGTGGCACATTTTTGTGAAAGAATAAATGGTCGAGAAATCCTTCAATATCCAAAACTACCGCCGTTACCGAATCGGGAACCTCGCTGAACGGTTCTAAATCATAAGCACCATTCCCATTATAATCAGAAAATGGTTCACCTTCGTCATAGGCACCATTGCCATTCGAATCAAGATAGAGTTCAGGATCATTATAACCAGTATCAATAAAAGCTTCTCCTGTATCATATAAGCCATTACCATTTGCATCGGTAAAGCTTTCCCAATTATCATATTCATTATTGTAATCAACAAATGGGCCTAAAGTACTTCCGTCCAATAGACGCTTACCCGACATGTCATGCCAATCATTACGCACCCGTAAAGGGTCAACGTCATTCGAAAAAGAATTTTCTATATTAGTTCGTTTGTTTTGTTTGATCAGCCCGGTAAAGATTTTCGCAAATTCTTCAATATCAGTATTCGTATAAGTGGGAATTAGATTCCCTTCGGAATCCGTTTCAAAAGTTCCATCTTGGTTTAACTCCCACAAACCAATCGTGAACAACTGCATCACCTCTCTTGCATAATTCTCATCAGGGAAGGTCCCTAGGGATTCATCCGCCTTTTTATTTTTAATATAGGATAGGTAATGTCCCATGATCGGACTCCATGTAACTTCACTCAAAATATCTCTAAAATTACCAAAGGCATGGCGTACAAAGATATCATAATAATTCAGAAATCGTTCAGGAAAACCCAATTGAACACTTCCCGCCTCTCCTACGACAAAATATTGACTCAGCGCCCAGGCAAGCCTCTGCCTTAATTGATCCTCTCCATTGATTGCCGCTTCATACCAAACAATTCGCTTTGTATCTGAAGCAGCGCAATTTAAATCCCATTTGTTCATTCCTTGTGCCTCGGCATCCTCAATGTGAGATCCAATAAAGGGAATGCCATCATTTGAATAAGTGATCACTTTCGCATCTAAAGTACCATTACCGATTGCCGAATTTGGGCCATACAAATAACCCACATCTTCCCCTGCGTCTAGCACGCCATTTCCATTCTTATCTTCAGTATAGTCAGAAAAATCGGTAATTATGGTTCCATCAGAATTTAAACCCCCATGCCCTTCCAATCGACATTCCCAATTACAACGATACAAAATATTATTTAGGTAAAAAGGTAGTACGTGTCCCAAGGAAGGATCATGCCCGACTTCATTGACTAAGGTTAAAATATTATTTCCCTGCAGACTCAAACTCGTATCGACAAAAGAAGGATTCGACCTTTGTCGCCAATAAGCCCGATGGTAAAAAGGTGCTACCGCCACTTGATTATCAATCCATAATTCAAAATCCGAATACTCTGAATCTGAGAAATTAGCCCCATCAACATTTGGAAAATTATTAATATCCTCAATTCTCGGCCCAAAGGTCGCTTGCCTCAAAAAACGACTGGCCAACTCTTTATTTTCGTAACTGGCTACCGAAGCTTGATACGACTTGCGAAAAAACCCTTGATTACTTTGTGGCATCGAAAGTGTCTCTAAAACCACAGAGTATCCAAAAGGGAAAACCGACTCCCACCCTTTTCCATAATTTCTTGAAACAGGAACCCATTCGGATAAGCCATCAGAGTATTCTAAAATTTCAATCGGATGTATTGAATCACTTAAATCAACTGCCACCATCTCATTCGAGAAATCTATCCCATCAAGTACAGATAGTTCTGCCTTTGAAACGAGGACAGTACAAAGTAATATTATTATAGAGTAGGATAATGAACTTATGCTTAGCATAAATATAAATAAAGATGATGTATAATATAAATTTTTAAGCTATATTAACAATTTCCGCAATTAAATTAGTTGAATTGATTAGCAGATAAAATGAACCTATTTCCTGCAAATTAATCTGCAAATTAATCAAAACCTGACTCAAACTTTGAGTGCTTAACTTATTTAGTTGTTATTACTGGATAATTAATCTTTAGTAACTATCTAGATTTACCTTAAACTAGTTTCTTATATGATTAATATATCGAATTGCTTTATAGCGAATCTACTAATTAAACAAAACGATATACAAAATGAACACAAAATTATATGTAGGCAACCTAAGCTTTAAAGCTTCAGAAGACGACTTAAGCGCACTCTTTTCCGCACATGGAGAGATCACAGATATCTTTATCGTCAAAGATAAGTTTACAAGCAAATCTAAAGGTTTTGCCTTTATCACAATGGACTCAGTTGAAGCTGCACAAAGTGCTACTGAGCAACTCAATGACACAGAACTTTTAGGGAGACCTCTTGTTGTCAACGAAGCTAAACCTAAAGAAGAACGACCAAGAAGAGATGGCGGAGGTAGAAATTTTTCTAACGACCGTGGCTCTAACGACAGACGTTCAAGAGGATACTAATTTTAGAAATCTATCCGATTTCTGGAAAAAATCTTTTAAAAAAATCAGTCCAAATCTCGTCGATTCGCTTTTAACGAAGCATGTTTTTTACGATGCTTGTACTGTCTTTGCTTAACTCTTTCTCTCCAGTTTATATAACTGGAGAGTTTTAAGTGAGTTTTCATTATCACTTTTACCTGCTTTTCGGTTAAGCCATGTTTCTTATGAATCTCTTCAAAAGAAACCTTATCGCTTAAAGCCATACGGATCAAATCATCCGGAGGAAATTCTTGAGTTACTTTACTCATCGCTCAAACCTTAATTTGTAAGCTTTGCTGTGCCTATTTGCATTGCACGATTTCGAACAATACTTCACCTCATCCCAGATCGCAGCCCACTTCTTTCGCCAAGTGAATGGTCGTTCACAGACTGGACAGACTTTTTCGGCTGTATTTCTTTGATGCATAGCTGATAGCTAATCAATAAAATTGATTTTTACAAAAGCCTTAGAGCATTTTTTTGTTCAACCTCGCTCAGCTCACCCCGCTCAGCCCATTAACAAAGCTTAAAAAGACCACCAAAGCCTAAAAAGATCGACCTAAACGTGTAAGCTATTATTATCTTTTTAAAGCATCTCATCCCGATTGGACCCGATTGGAGCCTGTGCGAATTTATTGCTTTTTCTTTCGACTTTTCGAAAAGCGAGAAAATTGATTACTCTTTTTACCACGGTCACCGCCTTTTCGATCACCACGCTCGCCACCACGATCGCCACCACGATCACCTCCACGGTCTCCTCTTCTAGAAAATCGCTTGCCGCCTCCGCCATAGCGTCTTTTTTTCTTCGAATTACCGCCCTCTTGATAAGATCTAGGTTTATTACTAAAATCTTCGTTATCCTCTGTAATTGATTGAACTTCACGAGACTTATCACCCTTTAACAGATGAAACAAAGAACTCATAATATCGCTTGGAGTATTCCCCGCATCCAACAAACGATCAAAAACTGTCTCGTAATTTTCATACTCACCACTTTCAAGAACATCTCTTACTTTCAATAGTAGAGTATCTGCCTTAGCACCTTCCACATCCTCTTGTGTCGGAATCTTCAAACGCTTCACTGATTGCTTAGTGTATCTTTGAATCGCTTCTAATCGATGAATATCGCGACCAAAGACAAATGTAATTGATTTGCCCGAGCGTCCTGCACGAGCTGTTCTACCAATTCGGTGCACATAATCCTCGGGATCATAAGGCAAATCATAATTAAAAACGTATTCAATATCATCAATATCTAGACCACGTGCCGCCACATCTGTTGCCACCAAAAGCTCAATCTTACCTTCACGGAAACGCTTAATTACCTTTTCACGAGTCGACTGATTAATATCACCATGGATTCGATCGGCCATATAACCGCGATAGGTCAAGGTTTCCGCAACCTCTTCCACCATCTGCTTAGTATTACAAAAGATAATCCCCTTTGAATTAAACTGCATATCCAACAAACGACTTAAAACCTCAATTTTCGAACGATTACGCACCTCATAATACGACTGATCAATCGATTCCACGGTAACCGTTGCCGTCTTCATATTCAAAGTCTTGGCATCTTTACTGTATGACTTAATCAAATGCGTCACCGCCTTATTCATCGTCGCCGAGAAAAACATCGTTTGGCGATCCTCTGGCAATGAATCTAAAATCTCTTCCATTTCATCACGGAAACCCATATCTAACATACGATCCGCCTCATCCAAGACCATCATGCTAATACGGTCCAACTTCAAAGTTCTCCGTTTCAAATGATCGATAATTCTCCCTGGTGTTCCAACAACAACATGCACACCCTTCTTCAGTGCCTTTATTTGACGATCAATTGGAGCACCCCCATAAATTGGAGTCGCGTAAAAATTGTCCAAATGAGAAGCCAATCTCTGAATCTCCTCCGCCACCTGTACTGCCAACTCACGAGTCGGACACAAGACCAATCCCTGTGTATGGCTTTGCTCTAAATCAAGCAATTGAAGCAAAGGCAATGAAAACGCTGCTGTTTTCCCTGAACCCGTTTGTGATAGACCAACAATGTCAAATCCTTCCAAAGCCAAAGGAATCGCTTCCTCCTGAATCGGAGAAGGCAATTCAAAACCCAGATCATTTATACTCTTTAATAAACTTTCGCTTATTCCTAGCTTCTTAAAATTCGAATCCATATTGCTCCAACTAGGTCTACGATTTCAATAAGTGCAAGACAATTAGCTTTACCTATAAAACTTAAACACCTCTCTTAAATTCGATAAGCAATCGAGACTCATCACGGAATTAACATCAAAGACAACCTCCTTACTCGAAATTACTGTTCCGCCAAACCCTTAAGCCCTTAAGCCTTTAAGCTTAGATATCTCAGACAAGCAAAGCATCTTGCTCAAACTTATGTAACTTATGGAAAGCGGAAAGCGGGAAGCAGAAAGCAGAAAGCGTTTGGCTTTTATTCCACAGGGAAAATATTAGCTTGAATTCATCGATGAAGCGAATAGTTTATATGAATCTGTTTTAAGATTTGCTTGCTAATGCAAATGGGAAAAATTCAAAAATGAAAGATCGATTTTATCAGCGACTTCTATAAATCTAAAATTATGCTATTTAAAAATATCGGCAAGGATATCGGCAAAATCACAAGACTCGTTGCCCTAATTTCATTAGCGAATCAAACATTTGCCACTGATGCCATTGCCTTCACCGGCGAAGGAGCCACTCTCATCGATTATCTCAATCAAGCTCAGTCAGCAAACCCTCATCTCAGAGCCTTTCATAAGCGCTATCAAGCAGCCATTGCCCATATTCCACAAGCCTCATCTCTGCCCGATCCAAAGCTTCAAATCACCTCTTTTGTTGAATCAATCCAAACCCGAACTGGGCAGCAAGAAAATGCCTTAAGCCTCAGCCAGAAGATACCTTGGTTTGGAAAACTGAATCGAAGTAAGGATACTTGGACAGCTGAAGCTGAAGCTTTATGGTATGCCTACCAAACAGAACAACTTGCATTAAATCGTCGTCTATCCCTCGCCTTTTTTGAGTATATTTATACCAAGGAAGCGACAAACTTAGCTCAAAAAAACTATGATTTTCTAAAAAACATTGAGCCAATCGTTCAATCAAAAGTCGAAGGAGGTGCAGACCTCAATGCCTTGCTTCGTCTGAAAGTGGAAATTGGTATAATTAATGATGAACTAAACTCTCTAGAACAGAGACGAATCATCCAATCAGCCGAATTGGCAAAACTCCTTGCCCTTCCCCATACTACAATACTTCCATGGCCAATTTGGGAGCCAATCAATATCTCTGATTTCAA